>CAZUHP010000033.1:11205-40331 GCA_964620595.1 uncultured Desulfarculaceae bacterium
CCCCACCGCAAGGAAAGCGCCTACCCCCGCGATATGGGCGTTACGGCCCGTAACCTGGCTACCTATTCCTGAAAGCGCTCCACCGAGGGGCGAACACCACCCCCACCGCAAGGAAAGCGCCTACCCCCGCGATATGGGCGTTACGGCCCGTAACCGCCAGCCCACCAGGCCCATGCTGCCCAAAGCCGAGACCAGGAGCAGCAATGACGCCGGCTCCGGGGTGGCAGCGGTGCTGATCTGCTTCACCGTGAAGTCATGGTCACGCAAGCCCGAGCTGCGGATCGCCAGCCCCCAGGCAACGGTGCCCGGTCCAAAGGTGATGGTCACCGCGCCGGGGGTGAAGGGATTGGGGAAGGTCTGCATGTTGTCGGTCTGGCTGAAGTCCACCCAGGAGCCCCAGGACACGCCGTCGAACAGGCGGTACTGCCCGCCTTCGAAGAAGCGGGTATGGGGCGGGCGGTTGGTGTATTCGTAGTATTGGAAGTTGGTGACCAGGGAACTCAGGGTGACGCCCCGGTCGAAGTTGAAGCGCAACTCCTCGCGCGGATCGATCTCGCCCTTGGCGGGGCCGCCCCACACGCCGATACCCACGGCCTCCACCGGGTTGCCGCCCACGTTACGCACCTGGTGCTTGTAGCCCAGCCTGCGCCTCTTGCCCCAGGTGGTCCACGCCGAGATGGTCATCTGGGCGTCACCCAGGTTGGTGGTATAGCTATGGGGTCCGGGTCTCCAGGAGCTGTAGGGTGCGCCTGAAAAGTCGATGAGAGCCGCCTGGGCAGGTCCTGCCCAAGCGAACAACAACAGAGCCGCCATCATAGCGCCGGCCACGAAAAAGATACGCCCACGCTTTTGCCCCCAGAATGACATGACTATTCTCCATTTCAAGTACCTGGGGGGCAGGCAACTCCTGGTATCACTTTGATGTTACCAAAAAAAAGACAAAAGGCCATGTTTTTTGTGCGCCTATACCCGGACTCCCACCTGGCGGGGGTCCAGGCCGAGGCCCGCCACGAAGGGGTTCCGCGACTCGCGCCAAGCGGCAGCCGCCTCCCAGAGGTAGTCCGGCCGCTGGCCGTCCAGCCAGCCGGGCATGCCGCCCCGCCACACGTAGTCCAGCAGGGCGCGCACCCCGTCCGGGCTGAAACGCAGCTCGCCCAGGGCCATCTCGTCGCGCTCCGGGTCGGCCCACACCTCCAGCTTGCGGGGCTGGCCGAAGCGCTCCACCAAGGCCTGCACCTCCTGGCGCGGGGCCGCGCCCGCGGGTTTCTGGCGGAAGCCGGCCGGATCGGCCGGAAAAGGCCAGCGCCGGTACAGCTCGCCGATGAGTCCGTGATGGGCCACCCCGGCTATGGCCCCGTGAAGGTCGCCCAGTTCGGCCGGGCCGGGCATGGCCCAGGCCCTCAGCTGGGCCTGGAACAGCCTGTCAGGCGCCGTGCGGGCCAGGTCGCTGGCCAGTTCGCAGAAATCGCGGCACCAGAACACCTGGCGGTCCAAGAGAAGCAGGTCGGTTTCTATGTTGAAAAAGCCAAAGGCCACCACGCCGTGGCTGAGGCTCTGAAATCCCAAGGGCATCTTTCAATCCGGTTCCTTTCCCAAGCTGAAGCGCCACTGGCAGAAATGGTCAGGGGGGTGCTCGTCCGGCGGGGCGTACAGGCACTCCACCTGGATGTTCGGGTCTATCTCCCGGGCAAATCCCTGGAACTCGGCCAGGTGCATGGCCTTGCAGTCGTACTCGCCCAGGCCGCGCTGGAGCCGGGCGGTCTGGGCCGGGCAGTCGGGCACCTTGAGGCTGAGATGGTCGCCGTGGTCCTCGAACTCATAGCCCACCAGGATGGCCCAGGGAAAGAGGCGCTGGGCCTCCAGAAAGCACTTGAGGCCGCCCTGATTGAAGCCGAAGCGTTTTTTCAGGTCGCGGGCGGCGAGCTGGGCGGTCTTGCCCCAGACCAGCTCGTTGACCAGGCAGGCTTCCTGGTGGCCGTGGCGGTTCTCCAGGTTGAGGAACCAGAAGGCGTCCATGACCCGGTAGTTGTGCAGGAGGAACTCCAGGTACTCCAGGAGGTCCTCCTTGCTCCAGTCCTGAAAGTGCTGCTTGTAGTTCACGGGTTCACCTCCTTCCAGGCGGTCACGTCCCTAACATAGCATCGCAAAGGGCCGCCGTACACACCCCGCGGCTTGACCCCCCCGTACTTTCAGGTAATAAAGGGACAGACCAAAGAGGGGAAACATGATCAACTCCATGAACGTAGCCTGGTGGGTCCAGCGCTGGAGCGAGCTGCACCCCCAAAAGCCGGCTGTATGCTTCCAGGGCCGGTCCACGACCTATGCCGAGTTGCACGCCCGGGCCGAGGCGGTGGCCTGCTGGCTCCAGTCCCTGGGCATCGAAAAGGGCGACCGGGTGGCGGTGCTTCTGGACAACTGCCCGGAATTCATCGAGCTGTACCTGGCCTGCGCCCGCCTGGGCGCCATCTTCGTGCCCTTCAACTTCCGCCTGGCCACGCCCGAGATCGACTACCTTCTGGTGAACTGCCGGCCGCGGCTGTTCGTGTTCCGCGACTCCCTGGCCGATAAGGTGACGCCCCTGAACCTGGGGGGCTACCAGCCCCCCCTGGCCGCGGCGGTGGTGGGAGAGAAGAAACTGAACGGCCGGGTGATGGACTACGGCCACACCACCGCCCGCTTCAGGGGAGAGAGGCCCTTTGTCACCCCCTCCACCGGCCCGGCCGACCCGGAGGAGCCCCAGGTCATCATGTACACCTCGGGCACCACCGGCCATCCCAAGGGCGCGGTGCTGACCTACAAGAAGACCTTTTTCAACTGCCTCAACGCCAACATCTTCTTCAAGGTCAACTACGACGACATCATGCTCCTGATCCTGCCCCTGTTCCACTCGGGCGGGCTCTTCATCCAGCTCACCCCCATGCTCTACCACGGCGGCACCATCGTGCTGCACCCGCGCTTCGACCCGGCCCGGGTCTATGCGGACATCGAACGCCACCGGGTGACCAAGTTCCTGGGGGTGCCCACCATCTACCGCGCCCTCTTGGAGGTGCCCCCGGCCGAGCGCAGCGAGCTGGGCTCGCTCAAGGTCTGCGCCATCGGGGGGGAACAGGTCACCCCGGAACTCCTGGAGGCCTGCCGGGACGCGGGTTTCGCCTGCCGCCAGATCATGGGCCAGACCGAGACCTCGATCCTGCTGTGGGCCTCGGAGGAGGAGAGCCTGGCCAAGCCCGGCACCGTGGGCCGGCCGGTGTTCCACGCCGAGGTGCGCCTGCTGTCCGAGGACGGCGAGCCGGTGGAGCCGGGCCAGGTGGGCGAGATCGTGGCCCGGGGTCCGGTGGTCATGAAGGAGTACTGGCGCGACCCCGAGCTGACCGAGGCGGCCATGAGCGGCGGCTGGCTGCACACCGGCGACCTGGGCCGCTGCGACCAGGACGGCTACTACTACCTGGTGGACCGGGCGCGGGACATGTTCATCAGCGGGGGCGAAAACGTGTACCCGGCCGAGGTGGAGCGGGTGCTCCGGCAGCACCCGCTGGTGGCCGAGGCCGCGGTGGTGGGGGTGCCGGACCCCAAGTGGGGCGAGGCGGGACACGCCTTCGTGATCGCGGCGGCCGGCGCCCGGCTGGAGGTCGAGGAGCTGTACGAGCACTGCCGCCGGCAACTGGCCTCCTACAAGGTGCCCCGGCGCATCGCCTTTGTGGAGGAGTTCCCCCGCACGCCGCTGGGCAAGGTGCGTAAGTTCCTCCTCCTGGAACAGGCCCTGCAAACCAGCGCCACCAAGGCCTGAGCCCGGCCGGGCAAAAAGGACCACCCCTCGCCACCAGGGGGGGCGGGGGCGACGGGGGGCGGGGGGAGCGGGAGAGCACCGGCACCATCCGCCCGGCTCGGTTTTGGCGCGGGGCGACGTGAGGTCGGGGGGGCACCTTCCAGCCACACCCCTCATATATGGGGCTTGCCCGGCGGCTCCCGCCCTGCCGGCCGGCAAGGGCCGTCCTGACCCCGCCTACCCCGCCGGCGGCCTGAAGTCCTTGGCATACACCTCCTCGATGTCCGCGGCGAACTTCTGGTAGATGTTGGCCCGCCGCACCTTCATGGTGGCGGTGAGTTCGTCGTCGTCGTGGTCCAGCTCCTTGGTGAGCAGCTTGAAGCGGCGCACGTTCTCCACCCGGGCGAACTGCTGGTTGACCTGGTCCACCTCGGCCTGGATGAGCCGGTACACCTCGGGATTGGAGGAGAGGTTCTTGAAGTTGGTGTAGGCCAAGCGGCGGTCGGTGGCCCACTTGCCCACGTTCTCGAAATCGATCTGGATGAGGGCGGCCAGGTAGTTGCGCCCCTCGCCCACCACGATGGCCTCCTTGATGTAGGGGCTCACCTTGAGCGCGTTCTCTATCTCCGAAGGCGCGATGTTCTTGCCGCCCGAGGTGATGATGATGTCCTTCTTGCGGTCCACGATGACCAGGTGGCCGTCCTGGTCCAGTTGGGCGATGTCGCCGGTGTGCAGCCAGCCGTCCTTCACCGCCTCGCGGGTGGCCTCCTCGTTCTTGTAGTAGCCCACGAACACGGGCGGACCTTTTTTCAGGAGTTCGCCGTCCGGGGCCAGGGCGAACTCGATGCAGGAGATCGGCTTGCCCACGGTGCCGATCTTGATGTCCTCGCCCAGGTGGATGAAGGAGAGCCCGGTGCTCTCGGTCATGCCGTAGCCTTCCTTCACCCGCACCCCCAGATCGTGGAAGAAACGCAACACCTCGGGGCTCACCTTGGCCGCGGCCGAGAAGCAGAAACGCACCTTGCGCAGCCCGATGTAGTTCTGCAGGGCCCGCAGCATGAGCCAGTAGGCCGCCCACCAGCGCAGCTTCAGGAGCAGGCCGGCCGGCCGCGAGGCCAGGCGGCATTCGGCCATGTCATGCCCCGCCGCCAGGCAGCGCCAGAACAGCCACTGCCGTAGGCGCGAGGCATCCTTGATCTTTATCAAAATGGCCGATTGCAGCTTCTCCCAGATGCGCGGCACTCCCAGGAAAACCGTGGGCGCTATCTCGCGCAGGTCGGACTGGATGGTATTGATGCTTTCGGCGAAGTTGACCGGATAGCCCACGAACAGGGGCAGGAACAGGCTGAATATCTTCTCGGCCACGTGGCACAAGGGCAGGTAGGAAACCACCGAGTCGCGCTCGCTGGCGCCGATGGCCTCGATGGTGCCCAGGGTCATGGACTCCACGTTGAGGTGGTTGATCATGGCGCCCTTGGGCTTTCCGGTGGTGCCCGAGGTGTAGACCATGATGCACACCTCCTCGGGCCGGCCCTGGGCCACCTGGTCGAAAAAGAGCCGGGGCTCTTCCCGCTCCAACTCGCGCCCCATCTCCTCCACCTGGGCAAAGGAAAGGATGATGTCCTTGGGATAGCGGCGCAGGCCCTTCATGTCCTTTACGATGATTCTCTCCACCTGGGGCAGTTGGTCCCACACCTCCAATATCTTGTCGGTCTGCTCCTGGTCCTCGCACACCACCAGCTTGCTGTCCGAATGGTGCACCACGTAATGCACCTCGGGATAGGGGCTGGTGGGATACACCCCCACCGACACCCCGCCCAGGCAGATGGCGGCCAGGTCGGCATACAGCCACTCCCGGCAGTTCTCGCTGACAATGGCCAAGTGGTCGCCCCGCCTGAAGCCCAGGCAGTACAGCCCCAGGGCGAAGTGCTTCACGTGCTCCAGGTACTGGCGCCAGGTCACCTTCTGCCAGATGCCGAAGTCCTTTTCCCTGAGCGCCACCAGGTCGCCGCGCTCGGCCACCCGCTCCAAAAACAATTGACCCAAGGTCTTACCCGAAAGCTCCACCAGCCGCTCCAAGAGAGATTCCCAGGTGTATTGCAAGGGAAGCTTTGCCCGGAGAGAGGATTCCTTCTCCCCCCGAACCAAAGCTCCGCCATTCAATTTAGCATAGGGCCCGGATGGAAAGACAGCCTTGTGGAGCCGCAGGCAAGACAACAGGAGGAACCGCGCCGGGAATCGCCCCGCGGTCCCGCCGCGCCCCCTGGAACAGCATCACCCGGCCGCCGGCCGCGGCCGGCTCACATCTGGCCGCGATAGAACTTCTCGGCCAGCTCCACCTCGTGCTTGCTGCCGATGATCAGCGGCACCCGCTGGTGCAGGTGCTCGGGCTCCACCTCCAGGACGCGCTGGGTGCCGGTGCTGGCGGCGCCGCCGGCCTGCTCGCACACAAAGGAGAGCGGGTTGGCCTCGTACAACAGGCGCAGCTTGCCCTGGGACTTCTTGGGGTCCTTGGTGTCGGCCGGGTAGAGGAACACCCCGCCGTGGAAAAGAATCCGGTGGAAGTCCGAAACCAGGGCCCCGATGTAGCGCAGGGAATAGATCGGCTTGTCCTCGCTGGGCTTGCGCAGGTAGTCGATGTAGCTCTTGGTGGGCTCGTCCCAGTAGTCCCAGTAGCCGGCGTTGACGCTGAATATCTTGCCCCGCCGGGGAATCCTGATGTCCGGGTGGCTCAGCAGGAACTCGCCCACCGAGGGGGCCAGGGTGAAGCCGGACACGCCGTTGCCGGTGGTGTAGACCATCATGGTGGAGGAGCCGTAGAGGAAATAGCCCGCGGCCACCTGCTTGTAGCCCGGCTGCAGGAGGTCGCTCATCTGGTAGTCCACCCCCTCCGACTGCTTGCGCAGGATGGAGAAGATGGTGCCGATGGTCACGTTGGCGTCGATGTTGGATGAGGCGTCCAGGGGGTCGAACAGGAGCACGTAGTCCCCCTTCTCCGCGCCGTCGGGCATCTCCACCGGGTCGGCGTCCCCCTGGGAGCCCATGACACACAGGTAGCGGCTGTGGGCCATGCGGTGGCGTATCACCTCGTGGGCATACTCGTCCAGCTTGCGTACCTGCTCCTGCTGGGAGTCGGACTGGCCGGTGAAGCCCAGCGTGTCCATCAGCCCGGCCTTGTTCACCTCGCGGCTGATGATCTTGGCCGAGAGGATCAGCTCGTTGAGCATGCGGGTGAAGGCGCCGGTGGCGCCCTGGTGCTTTTCCTGCTGGCTCAAAAGGTGCTGGGTGACGGTGACCCCGATTCCATTGGCCATGATACTCCTCCCTGGTTGGCAAGTGGGCTTGGTGTCTGGCGCGACTGGAGGTGGAGGAAGCGGGCCGGTGCGGCCCCGGCCGCTCAAGAGAGCGTGGTGGTTCGTCGCGGCAAAAGGTTTCTCACCCAGGCAGGGGCGCGCATGGCGCTAGAAACACAAGGGGCGCCCTTGTGTTAACAAAAGCGCCCCTTGTGATCTAGCCGCTAGACGTCCTTGTCGAGCTTGTTTGTTATGTTACCTGACCCGCCCCTCGCGCCAGGCCTTGATGAGCTGGTCGTAGTCCACGGTCTGGCCCTTGGGCTTCTCGTTGGCCAGCTTCTTCTTGGGCGCACCGGGCTTGTTGAGCCAGTACTCCGGGTCCCGCTTGGGGTTCAGCTTGGGACCGCACTTGCCCTGCACGCCAGCCCGGGCGATGCGCTCCATCACGCGGTCCTGCTCGCGGGCCAGGTTGTCCATGGCCTTGTCCACGGTGACCTCGCCGGAAACGGCCTCACCGATGTTCTGCCACCAGAGCTGGGCCAGCTTGGGATAGTCAGGCACGTTGGTGCCGGTGGGGGTCCAGGCCACCCGCGCCGGGCTGCGGTAGAACTCCACCAGGCCGCCCAGCTTGGGCGCCCGCTTGGTGAAGGACTCGTGCCAGATGTCGCTGTTGCGGATGGGAGTCAGGCCCACGTGGGTCTTCTTCAGGGACACCGTCTTGCACACCGCGAACTGGGCGAACAGCCAGGCAGCCTGGCGGCGCTTGAGCGGAGTGCTCTTGAGCAGGGTCCAGGAACCGCAGTCCTGGTAGCCCAGCTTCATGCCCTCTTCCCAGTAGGGGCCGTGGGGAGAGGGAGCCATGCGCCACTTGGGAGTGCCGTCCGGGTTGACGGTGGGGCCGGGCTTCACCATGTCCGCGGTGAAGGCCGTGTACCAGAATATCTGCTGGGCCACGTTGCCCTTGGCCAGGAAGGGCAGGTACTGGTAGAAGTCCATGCCCAGGGCGCCGGGAGGAGCGTACTTGCGGAGCCACTCCATGTACTTGCGCAGGGCGTACTTGGCAGCGGGGCCGTTGGTGGCGCCACCGCGGCTGACGCTGGCGCCCACCGGACGGCAGCCCTTCACCCGGATGCCCCACTCGTCCACCGGCTTGCCGTTGGGCAGGCCCTTGTCGCCGGTACCGGCCATGGACAGCCAGGCGTCGGTGAAACGCCAGCCCAGATCCGGTGCCTTCTTGCCGTAGTCGTTGTGGCCGTAGATGGCCTTGCCGTCGATCTCCTTGATATGCACGGTGAAGAACTCGGCGATGTCCTCGTAGGCCGACCAGTTCACCGGCACGCCCAGCTCGTAGCCGTAGATCTCCTTGAACTTCTTCTTGAAGTCGGGCCGCTGGAACCAGTCATAGCGGAACCAGTAGAGGTTGGCGAACTGCTGGTCCGGGAGCTGGTAGAGCTTGCCGTCGGGGCCGGTGGTGAAGGACTTGCCCATGAAGTCGTCGATGTCCAGGGTGGGCAGGGTCACCGACTTGCCCTCGCCCTTCATCCAGTCGGTCAGGTTGACCACGTAACCGTAGCGGAAATGGGTGCCGATGAGGTCCGAATCGTTGATGTAGGCGTCGTAGACGTTCTTGCCGGACTGCATCTGGGTCTGCAGCTTCTCGATCACGTCGCCTTCCTGAATCAGGTCGTGGGTGACCTTGATCCCGGTGATCTCCTCAAAGGCCTTGGTCAGCACCTTTGACTCGTACTCGTGGGTGGGGATGGTCTCGGAGACGACCCTGATCTTCATCCCCCGGAATGGTTTCGAGGCCTCGATGAACCATTCCATCTCCTTCATCTGCTGCTCTTTGGTCAAGGTGGAGGGCTGGAACTCCTTCTCGATCCACTTCTTGGCAGCCGCCCGGTAGGAATCCCCCGCCCAACTCGCCGTGCCAACTAAGGTGAACACCATACACAGGATCCATATGGGCACAAGCCTGAAAATTATCCTTTTTTTGAACATGTTACACATCTCTCACTCCCTTCTGTTGGTTCACCTTAGCTTTCATGCTTCACCCTCCCCTGATGCATCTCACGCCCGCCAAGCGCCTTGCCCCGGCGGCCACGCCCGGCCACGGGCCTAGCCATAGCGCATGACGAGCACCAAAAAGACGATGAGGACAGGCAAAAGCAACCATAGGTTCCATTCGGTCAGGCCGATCCAGGCTACGGTGATGTAGGCGCACCCCAAGAGCCCGATGAACAGGCGGTCGCCCCGGGTGGTCTTCATGGGCAAAAATCCCCGGCGCTCGATGGTGGGAGACACTGTCTGCCAGACGCCCATGCCGATGAGGATCAGGAAGATCGCAATGAATATGCCGGCTGTAACCGGGGTCCACGCCATCCATTCCAGAGTCATGGTCTCTGCCCCCTACACCCGCCCCAGGGCGAAACCCTTGGCCAGGTGGTTGCGCACGAACCAGATCACCAGGGCCCCCGGGATGATGGTCAAGATGCCGGCCGCGGCCAAAAGTCCCCAATCCAGCCCCGTGGCGCTGACCGTGCGGGTCATGGTGGCCGCAATCGGCTTGGCCTCGGTGGTGGTCAAGGTCCGGGCCAACAAAAGCTCCACCCAGGAGAACATGAAGCAGAAGAAGGCGGTGACTCCCACCCCGGCCCGGATCAAGGGCATGAATATCTTTATGAAGAAGCTCGGAAAGGAATAGCCGTCCAAAAAGGCGGTCTCGTCGATCTCGCGCGGTATGCCCGACATGAAGCCTTCCAGGATCCACACCGCCAAGGGCACGTTGAACAGGCAATGGGCCAGGGCCACCGCGATATGGGTGTCTATCAGGCCGAAGGTGGAGTAGAGCTGGAAAAAGGGCAGCAGGAACACGGCCGGCGGCGCCATGCGGTTGGTGAGCAGCCAGAAGAAGAAGTGCTTGTCGCCCATGAAGCGGAAGCGGGAGAAGGCATAGGCCGCCGGCAGGGCGGTCGCCAGCGAGATCACGGTGTTCATGCTCACGTAGATGATGGAGTTGATATAGCCGGAGTACCAGGCCTTGTCCGTGAATATCCTCAGGTAGTTGGCAAAGGTGGGGTTCTTGGGGTACAGGGCGAAGTAGCCCAGGATGTCGGCGTTGGTCCGCAAGGACATGTTGAACATCCAGTAGATGGGCAACAGAAGCAAGAGGAAGTAGAAGGCCAGGCCTATGGTCCGCCACCTTATCTTCATCGCTAGGCCCCCTTTCCGACGTTTTGCAGCGCCTGGTAGAACAGCCAACTGAACAGCAGCACGATCAGGAAGTAGACCAATGAGAAGGCCGCGGCCGGGCCCAGGTCGAACTGCCCCACCGCGATCTTGACCAGATATATGGAAAGGAAGGTGGTGGAGTTGCCGGGGCCGCCGCCGGTGAGCACGAAGGGCTCGGCATAGATGAGGAAGCTGTCCATGAAGCGGAGCAGCACCGCGATGGTGAGCACGCCGCGCATCTTGGGAAGCTGGATGTAGCGGAAGGTGGCCCAGGCCGAGGCGCCGTCGATCTTGGCCGCCTGGTAGTAGGCCTCGGGAATGGCCCGCAGGCCAGCATAGGCCAGCAGCGCCACCAGCGGCGTCCAGTGCCAGACCTCCATCAGCATCAGGGTGATCCAGGCGTCCCCGGGCGAGGCGGTGTGGTCGAAATGTATGCCCATGCCGTTGACCGCCGCGCCCAAAAGGCCGATGTCCGGCCGGGTGAACACGATCCAGATGGTGCCGATCACGTTCCAGGGAATGAGCAGGGGCAGGGTGAGGGTGACCAGGCTGAGGGAGACTCCCCACCCCTTCTTGGGCATCATGAGCGCGATCATTATGCCCAGGGGCATCTCGATGAGCAGCACCAGGCCGGAAAACAGGAACTGGCGCCACAAGGCGTCGTGCAGGCGGTAGTCGTTGAGCACCTGCTTGAACCATTCGGAGCCCACGAAGACCCGCTGGCCCGGCCCGAAGATGTCCTGCACCGAGTAGTTGACCACGGTCATCAACGGAATGATGGCGCTGAAGGCGACTATGACCAGGACCGGCAGGACTAGAAACCAGGCCCGGTTGTCTTCCAGCTTCTCCATGGCGCCGCTCCTCCTACTTCACTAATCTCTCGTCAGCGAACAGCTTGGTCCGCTCCGGCGGAAATCTGAGCCAGGCCTCCTCGGCCGGAACCGGCTGGGAATCGGGCAGCCGCGCCCGCAACACATGGCCGGCCAGGGTCATGGTCACGATCTTGGCGCTGCCTTGGTCTTCCACCTTCTTGACCTTGACCGGCACCCCGCCATCCACCGGCCGGTCATACACCTCCAGGTAGATGGGCCTTATGCCCAGCTCCAGCTTGCCCTGGGCCTGCCGCCCCCGGGCCGCCACCTGGCTGGGCAAGGGAATCCGGGCCCCGTCCACCAGGGCCAAGTCCCCTTGCAGGGTGCAGGGCAGAAAATTCATGCCCGGGCTGCCGATGAAATAGCCCACGAACTTGTGGGTGGGCTCCTCGAAAAGCTCATGGGGCGCGCCCACCTGCACGATCTCGCCCTCGTACATGACCATCACCTGGTCGGCCAGGGTCAGGGCCTCGGTCTGGTCGTGGGTCACGTAGATGAGGGTGAGGTGGAACTGCTGCTGGATCTCCTTGAGCTTGTGGCGCAGGTGCCACTTGAGCTGGGGGTCGATCACCGTGAGGGGCTCGTCGAAAAGGATGGCCGCCACGTCGGAGCGCACCAGCCCCCGGCCCAGGGATATCTTCTGCTTGGCGTCTGCGGCCAGGCCGGCGGCCCTCTTGTCCAGAAACTCGGTGAGCCCCAGCACCTCGGCCACCTCCTGCACCCGCTTCTTGATCTCGGGCTCGGGCACCCCCCGGTTCCGGAGGGGAAAGGCCAGGTTGCCGTACACGGTCATGGTGTCGTAGAGCACCGGGAACTGGAACACCTGGGCTATGTTGCGTTCCTTGGGCGAGAGGTCGGTGACATCCCGGCCGTCGAAAAGCACCCTGCCCTCGCTGGGGGTGAGCAGGCCGGAGATGATGTTGAGCATGGTGGTCTTGCCGCAGCCCGAGGGACCGAGCAGGGCATAGGCCCCCCCGTCGTCCCAGGTGGTGTGGATGTGCTTCAGGGCGTAATCCTCCGGCCCCTTGGGGTCGGGATAGTAGGAATGGGCGATGTGCTCCAACTCGATACGGGCCATGTCAGCTTCCCAAGGCCGCAGGCCGGGCTGGTTGGGCCCCGGCCTGCACCGGCGATACGATAAGTTGTCCCGAAGTGTCGAACACGTAGAAGTCGGCGGGATTCAGGTACACGGTGATGTCCTGGCCGATCCGCTGGGGATGCACCCCGTTCTCCTGCATCACCAGCGAACGGTCGCCGTAAGTGAAGTGGATGAAGGTCTCCGAGCCATTGATCTCCGCCAGCACCACCTGGGAATGGATGGCGATGTCGTCCTCGCTCCGCCGGTTCATGTGGAAGTGGTTGGAACGCACCCCAAAGGTGTATTCGCCTTCCGCCAGCGCGGCCAGATGGCTCAGCAAGTCGACCTCCAGGCCGATCCCCAGGCGCGCCTTGTCCCCCGCCACCACCGCCCCCATGAAGTTGAAGGGTGGATCGCTGAACACCTCGGCCACGGTGGTGTTGACCGGGTTGAGGTAGACCTGGGCGGTGGGGCCGGCCTGCAACACGCGGCCCTCGTGCAGCACGATCACGTTCCCGCCCAGCATCAGGGCCTCCAGGGGCTCGGTGGTGGTGTAGACCACGATGGATTGGCGCTGCTCGAAAAGCTGGAGCAACTCGTCCCGCAGCTCCTCGCGCAGCTTGTAGTCCAGGTTGACCAGGGGCTCGTCCAGCAACAGCAGGTGGGATTCCTTCACCAGGGCCCTGGCTATGGCGGTGCGCTGCTGCTGGCCGCCGCTGAGTTCGGCGGGCATCCGATCCAACAGGGAGTCGATGTGCAGCAGGGCGGCGGTCTTCCTGACCCGCCGGTCTATATCCTGCTTCCGGTGGCCGCTTACTTTCAAAGGTGAAGCTATGTTGTCGTAAACGGTCATGGAAGGATAGTTGATGAACTGCTGGTAGACCATGGCCACGCTGCGCTTGCGGACCGAAACGCCGGTGACGTCCTTGCCGTCCACCAGGATCGAACCCGAGCTGGGGCGGTCCAGGCCCGCCATGATCCTCAAAAGAGAGGTTTTTCCCGCCAAAGTACGGCCCAAGACCACATAACGGGACCCAGAGTCCAACTCCAGGTTGATATCCTTCAAGTGGACTATGCCATCCACTGTTTTATCGACGTTTTTCAGCTCAAGCCCCATTGGGCAGCCCCCAAGGCGAGTATTCAAAACCGGGAACGGCCGCTCCAAACGAGCACGCCAACTCTAATTTTTGCACATTTGTTTTCGTTTAAGCAAATCTAAAACAAAAAAAGTAATAAATGGTAAATCAACTTACAACAAAACCAAGCCCTTGCGTTCAATCGCCCTGGGCCACCACCAGCTCGGTCTCCACGCTGTCCAGGATCTCCCTCAGGGGTGGCGGCGGCGGGCTGTCAGTGAACAACACGTCGATTTCACTTATGTTACCCAGCCTGACCATGGCATTGCGGCCGAACTTGGTGTGGTCGGCCACCATGAAGACATTGCGGGAGTTGTCGATGATGGCCCGGGCGGTGCGAACCTCGCGGTAATCGAAGTCCAACAAGGTTCCGTCCAGGTCTATGCCACTGATGCCTATGATGCCGAAATCCACCTTGAACTGCTTGATGAAGTCCGTGGCCGACTCCCCCACGATGCCGCAATCGTGCGGCCGCACCTGCCCTCCGGCGACTATGACATCTATCCCTTTGTTTTTACAAAGTATCTGAGCAACGTTCAGGTTGTTGGTTATCACCTTCAGCCGGTCATGGTTGCGCAAGGCCCTGGCCACCTCCTCGGTGGTGGTGCCGATGTTTATGAACAGGGAACTGCGGGTGGGAATCATGGAGGCCACCATCTTGGCGATGCGCTGCTTTTCGGCCAGGCACAGCACCTTGCGGTTGTCGTAATCCACGTTCTCGGTGCTGACCGCCAGACCCGCGCCGCCGTGGAAGCGGTTGAGGATGCCCTCTTCACGCAAGGCGTTAATATCTCTCCTGATAGTCTGGGGAGTAACCCCAAAGCGCTCGGCAAGGGTCTGGATGGTGGCGAACCCGTGCTCCCTTATCAGCTCAACTATCTGGCCGTGTCTTTCACTCACCGAGGCTTGCTTTCTTTTCTTAGTTTGGCCAGCCAGTTGCGGCCTACGTACCGGCTTTCCCGTGGTCTCGGGAAGGGTCTTTTTCGTCATGGCTTCACCCTAATATCTTTCGTATGCGAAAATCAACCCATTTTTTTGTTCGACTACGAAATTTTTTAGTGACCGGGCCCCTGCATGTTTGCTAATATCATGGTGACTAGGGACGGCTCCAAGAGCCGTTTCGTTTTCGCCAATCAGCCTAGCAGTGTAACCCAGTGGGCACAACCAAAAACGACCACCGTGCCCAGGGCCGCTGGGGCCCAAACCGCCCCGCCAGGCCGCACCGCTGAGCGACACCAGGGCCATGGGCGGCGAAAACGGGGGGTTGTTAAACGAACATGGCGGCCGGCAACCGGCCCGCCTGTTGGACAGCGAGGATGCCTCCTTGCAGACCCAAGTGCTCATAATCGGCGGCGGGATAACCGGCGTGGGCGTGGCCCGGGACCTGGCCTTGCGGGGCGTCCCCTGCCTGCTGGTGGAGAGGCGGGACCTGGTGGCCGGGGCCTCGGGCGGCAACCACGGCCTCTTGCACAGCGGGGCGCGCTACGCCGCTTCCGACCCGCCGGCCGCCCGGCAATGTGCCTCTGAAGGCGAAATACTGCGGCAGGTAGTCCCCCAGTGCATCGAGGACACAGGGGGCCTGTTCGTGGCGGTGGCCGGAGACGACGAACATTACATAGCCGACTTCCCCGCCCTGTGCGCCCAAAGCGGCGTAATAGTGGAAGAGCTGGACCCCCGCCAGGCCAGGGAGATGGAGCCCGCCCTGTCCGAACAGGTGATCGCGGCCTTTGCGGTGCGCGACGCCACCATCGACCCCTTCATGCTCACCCTGGAAACCGCGGCCCACGCCCAGAGCCTGGGGGCGGAGATAAGGGTCAACACCGAGGTCGAATCCTTTGTATTGGACGAGGGGCGCATCCGCCAGGTGATCCTGGTGGACCACGCCACCGGGCGCAGCCTGGCGGTGGAGCCGGAGGTGGTGGTGAACGCCACCGGCGCCTGGGCGGGCAAGGTGTTGGGCCTGGCCGGGGTGGAGATGGACCTGCTGTGCTCCAAGGGCAGCCTGCTGGTCACCCAGCGCCGCTTGACCCAAAGGGTGGTCAACCGCCTGCGCCGGCCCACCGACGCGGACATCCTGGTGCCGGGCGGCACGGTCTCCATCCTGGGCACCACCAGCCAGCGCATCGACGACCCCGACCTCCACCGGCCCACCGTGGAGGAGGCCGACTGCCTGATCCAAGACGCCGCGGCCATGATCCCCGAGCTGCAGCACACCCGCTACATCCGGGCCTACGCCGGGGTGCGGCCGCTCTTCGGCGGCAACGGCAGCGACGACGACCGCAGCGTCTCCCGCGGCATGGCCCTCTTGGACCACGCCCGGGAGGGTATCCACAACCTCATAACCATCACCGGCGGCAAGCTGACCACCTACCGGCTCATGGCCGAGGAAACCTCGGACCTGGTCTGCCGCAAGCTGGGGGTGAAGGCCCCCTGCCTCACCAGGACGGAGCTTCTGCCCTCCTCGGCCAGAAAGCCCTGGACCCAGCCCGCCGCCTCGGCCCGGGCCTGGGCGCTGGCCAAGGAGCCCGGCCTGGACAGCGACAAGGTGGCCCTGTGCGAGTGCGAGGTGGTCTCCCGCCGAATCATAGACAGCATAGTGTCAGAGCTGGCCGGAGTGCCCAGCCGGCAGATCCTGCAAGCCTTGTCCCTGCGCAGCCGGGTGGGCAAGGGCTCCTGCCAGGGCTCCCTGTGCAGCCTCCGCATCACCGGCCACCTGTACGACCAGGACCTCCTGGCCGGACGGGACGGCCTGGCCGGGCTCAAGACCTTCCTGGCCCAGCGCTGGCGCGGAGTGCGGCCGGTGTCATGGGGCGCCACCTTGGTACAGGCGGAGCTGCAAGAGGCGCTGCACTGCGGCCTGCTGGGCCTGGAGCTTGAGGATGCCTGCTGAGCTTGCCCAGGGCGGAGAGGGGATCAAGAACGTGCCGGCCGGCGACACCTCTTGCGACCTCATGGTCATCGGGGCCGGCCTGGCCGGGCTGGCCGCGGCCTCCTTTGCCGCCGAGCGCGGCCTGTCAGTGGTCCTGGTGGGCGGCGGCGGCGGCCTGGACTTCAGCTCCGGCCTCTTCGACCTGTTGGGCGTATATCCCCCGGCAGAAGGAGCCCGCCGGCAAGACCCCTGGCAGGCCATGGCGGAGCTGGCCCGCTACCGCCCCCAACACCCCTACGCCCGCCTGCGCCCGGCCTACATCCGCCAGGCCCTGGAGCAAATGGCCAGCCGCCTGGGGACGGCCGGCCTGCCCTATGTGGGGCTCTGGGAACGCAACCTGGAAGTGCCCACCTTTGCCGGCACCCTGAAGACCACCTACCTGGTTCCCCACACCATCTGGCCCGGGGTGCTGGCCTGCCGGCAAAAGCAGCCCTGCCTGCTGGTGGACTTCCCCCGGCTCAAGGACTACAGCGCCCGCCAAATGGTGGAGGTCCTGGGGGACAAGTGGCCGGGCCTGCGCTCCGCCCGGGTGGAGTTTCCCGCGGAACGGGGCGAGTTGTACCCGGAAAACGCGGCCTGGGCACTGCACCGCCCGGAAACCAGGCAACGCCTGGCCCAGGAGATCAAGCCGCTGCTGGGCGATGCCCGGGCGGTGGGCTTCCCGGCCCTGTTGGGGGTGGACCAGACCATGCTCGTCCAGGGCCACCTGGCCGAAATGCTGGGGGTGCCGGTCTTCGAGGTACCCATGCCGCCGCCGTCGTTGGCCGGGCTGCGCCTGCGGGAAGCCTTCCAGCGCATCTTCGCCGCCAAGCCGGTGAGCTTCCATTGGCAAAAACGGGTGCTGGCCGTGGAAACCCTGCCCAGCGGCGGCTTCCGTTTCCAGGTGGGGGTGAACTCGCCCCAGTGGAAGGTCTCGGCCCGGGGCGCGCTGCTGGCCGGCGGCAGGTTCCTGGGCCAAGGCCTGGTGGCGGACCGCCACCACATAACCGAACCGCTCTTCGGCCTGCCCGTGACCCAACCCGACGGGCGCGGCCTCTGGCACCGGCCGGACTTCTGGCACCCCGCCGGCCATGGCATCAACCGGGCGGGCCTGGAGATAGACGACAGCTTCCGCCCCCTGGCCGCCCCCGGTCGGCCGGCCTTTGCCCGCCTGTTCGCCGCCGGAACCATCCTGGCCCACCAGGACTGGATGCGCGAGAAATGCGGGGCCGGCCTGGCCATCGCCACTGCCCGCGCAGCGGTGGACGCCTTTTGCGACTCGCCGCGTTAAAAGCATTGGCCTCCGGCCGCTTTTGTTGTATGGGCAGGGGGCGGGGGGCGACGGGGGGCGACGGGGGGGCGGAAAAACGAGTCGAAGACGCTTGACCTGGCAAGGAGGGGAGCATGGCTCAATACGTGGGCGCGGTGGACCAGGGCACTACCAGCAGCCGCTTCATCATCTTCGACAAGAAAGGGCGCATCGTATCCTCGGACCAGAAGGAGCACCGGCAGATATTCCCCCAGCCGGGCTGGGTGGAGCACGACCCTCTGGAGATATGGCGCAACACCCAGGAGGTGATCCAGGGAGCCTTGGCCAAGGCCGGCCTCAGCGGCTCTGACCTGGCTGCCATCGGCATCACCAACCAGCGGGAAACCACCGTGGTCTGGGACCGGGACACGGGCAAGCCCTATTACAACGCCATAGTCTGGCAATGCACCCGCACCCACGACATCTGCAAGGAACTCATGGCCCAAGAGGGCCAGGACCGCTTCCGCCAGAAGACCGGCCTGCCGGTGGCCACCTATTTCAGCGGCCCCAAAATCAAGTGGCTCCTGGACAACGTGGACGGGCTGCGGCAGGACCTGGACGGGGGCCGGGCCCTCATCGGCACCATGGAGTCCTGGATCATCTGGTGGCTGACCGGCGGCCCCCGGGGCGGCGCCCATGTCACCGACGTGAGCAACGCCAGCCGCACCATGCTATTGAACCTCGCCACCCTGGACTGGGACCAGGAGATCCTGGATATCCTGGGCATACCGCGGCAGGGCCTGCCCCGCATCGTGCCTTCCAGCGACTCGGAGTCCTGGGGCCCCACCGAGGAGGACGGCCCGGTGGGCGCCAGGGTGCCCGTGTGCGGCGCCCTGGGCGACCAGCAGGCGGCCTTGGTGGGCCAGGCCTGCTTCAACCAGGGGGACGCCAAGAACACCTACGGCACCGGCTGCTTCCTGCTGATGAACACCGGCGACAAGCCGGTGGTCTCCCGCCACGGCCTGATAACCACCGTGGCCTACCAGGTAAGGGGCCAGGCGCCCTGCTTCGCCCTGGAGGGCTCCATCGCCATTGCCGGCGCCCTGGTGCAATGGCTGCGCGACAACCTGGGGCTCATCAAAACCGCCCCGGAGGTAGAGGAACTGGCAGCGGCGGTGGAGGACAACGGCGGGGTGTACGTGGTGCCCGCCTTCCAGGGGCTGTTCGCCCCCTACTGGCGGCCCGATGCCCGCGGGGTGATCGTGGGCCTCACCCGCTTTGCCAACAAGCACCACCTGGCCCGGGCGGTGCTGGAGGCCAACGCCTACCAGACCAGGGACATCGTGGAGGCCATGAGCCAGGACTCGGGCGTGGCCCTGGGCCAGCTCAAGGTGGACGGCGGCATGGTGCACAACGAGCTTTTCATGCAGATGCAGGCGGACGTGCTGAACGTGCCCGTCATCCGGCCCAAGGTGTCGGAAACCACCTGCCTGGGCGCGGCCTATGCCGCCGGTCTGGCGGTGGGATACTGGAACGGCCTGGACGAGCTGCGCCGCAACTGGGAACCGGACAAGATCTGGCAGCCCGGCATCTCCGAGGAGCAAAGGGCCAAGGGCTACCAGGGTTGGAAAAAGGCGGTGGAGCGGACCCTCGGCTGGGTGGAGTAACACCTCCCGCCCGCCCAGCCGGGGCGCCCCGCCCCCCCGTCCCCCCGCCCCCCGGCGGGGGAATGGGCCGCCGTGGCAAGAAGAAGGGCCAAGGGGCGGCCGGGCCTTGGCCCCCTGCCTCTAGCTCAGCCAGCGCTTGCGGCGCTTGTAGTGCTTCACCTCGCGGTAGCTCTTGCGCCGTCCGTGCTGGCCCAGGCCCAGGTAGAACTCCTGCACGTCCTGGTCGCTCAACAGCCGCTCCACCGGCCCGTCCAGCACCACCCTGCCGTTCTCCATGATGTAGCCATAGGAACTCACCGAAAGCGCCGCCTGGGCGTTCTGCTCCACCAGCAGAATCGTGGTGCCCTCCTGCTGGTTTATCTGCTGGATGATGGCGAATATCTCCTCCACCAACAGCGGCGCCAGGCCCAGGGAGGGCTCGTCCAGCATCATGAGCCGGGGCCGGGCCAGTAGGGCCCGGCTGATGGCCAGCATCTGCTGCTCCCCGCCGGAGAGATAGCCCGCGGTCTGCTTGAGCCGCTTCTTGAGCACCGGGAAATAAGCAAAGCACTTGTCCAGGTCGTCGGCCACGCCCTTTTTGTCCTTGCGGGTGTAGGCCCCGCAGGCCAGGTTCTCCTCCACGGTGAGGTCCTCGAAGATGCGGCGGCCCTCCATCACCTGGAAGATCCCCCGGCGCACCACATGGTGGGGCTCCAGGCCGGCCAGGTCCTTCCCGGCGAACTCGATGCGGCCGTCGGTGACCTCGCCGTCCTCCAGGGGCAAAAAGCCGCTGATGGCCTTCAGGGTGGTGCTCTTGCCCGCGCCGTTGGAGCCCAAAAGCGCCACGATGCTGCCCTCGTCCACTTGCAGGGACATGCCCTTGAGCACCAGCACCACGTGGTTGTACACCACCTCCAGGTTGTTCACGCTCAGGATGGGCGGCTTGCCCTGTGCCTCGCTCATGACCCTCTGCCCTTGGGGGGATGGGGCGGAGGGGAGCCCTGGGGGCCCCCCTCCGGCCGGGTGCTACTCGTCCAGGTAGATCCAGTTCGAGGCGGGCTCGAACTTGCCGTTCTTGGCCAGCCACACGCGGCCCACCGCAGTGGCGTTGCTGTTCTTGAAGCTGATCTTGCCGGCAAAGTCACCGGTGTCCCAATCCTTGAGCTGGGGGATCATGTTCTTCAGGTTCTCGCCGGTGATGGGAAGCCCCTTGGCGTGGCACATCTTGGCCAGCTTCACGAAGATCATGCCGGTGAACCAGCCCTGCATGTAGGAGCTGGGCCGGTAGGCCATCTTGGGGTGATGCTTCTTGTTGTAGGCGCGGATGATCTTAATCATGGGCACGTCCTTGTGATACCAGTAGGCATAGGGATTGACGCCCATGTAGCCATCGCCGTCCTTGCCCAGCTTGTCCAGGAGCATCTTGCTCATGGCCCAGAAGGTGCCCATGAAGGTGGTGTCCAGGCCGTAGTCCCGGGCCCCGCGGATCACCGCTGGGATGGGCGGCACCACATAGCCCTGGAAGATGCAATAGTCGGGCTTGGCCTTTACCAGGTCCAGGAGCTGGCTGGTGATGTCCACCGCGCCCACCGCAGTCACCTCCTCGGCCACCACCTCGACGCCCAGCTTCTTGGCCATCTGGCGGGCATAGGGAATGGGGTCGCGGCCGAACTCGGTGTCGCTGTAGAAGAAGGCCACCCGGGGCTTTTGGCCCTTCTTCTTGGGGTGGGCGGCGATGTACTTGAGCAGGATGCCGAACTGCTGGGCATAGGTGGGGCCGCTCACGAATATGTAGGGATTCTTCTTGCGGTCGGCCAGTTCCTGGGAAAAGGAGGTGGAGCCATAGAGCACATGGTAGCGGCTGTTGATCTCCGGGGCCAGCGCCTTGCCCTGGCCGGTGGACTCGCCGTAATCCATGGGCGGGTTGTACTTGGCCATCATCTTCTTGAAGGAAGCCACCGCCCGTTTGAGGTTATAGCCGGTGTCCTCGTAGATGTACTCGAACTTCATGCCGCCCACGCCGCCCTGCTCGTTGGCATAGGCCAGAGAGTCGGCCAGGCCCTGGTGGATGTGCTTGCCCGCAAAGGAGAAGCGGCCGGTGATGGGCTGCTGGGCCGTCACCTTGATGGTATCGGCCGCAAAGGCCGCGCCTGCCCCCAGGGCCAGGCACAAGGCCGCGATCAAACCGGTTAACAACGCTCTGCGTTTCATCAGACCCTCCCTTTTGCTAGAAACGCTGCGGGCGGCACCTGTATGGGACCCGCCCAAGCCGCTGCCCCCAGGGCAGCCGGCCGGCTAATACTCGAACGGCCAAAGCCGGAAGTAGTCCTTGAGCCGGCGCCACATCTCGGCCAGGCCGTGGGGTTCGAACACCAGGAACAAGACGATCAACAGGCCGAACACCACCGTCTGCAAGGGAAAGAGATAGCTCATCACCCGCTCGCTCAAGCCCTGGAACATGCCCAGCATGCTTTGCAGCACCTCGGGCACCATGGTCATGAATATGGCCCCGAAGATGGCGCCCAGCACCGAGCCCAGGCCGCCCACGATGATCATGGCCAGATAGCGCACGCTCTCGTGCAGGGGGAAGTGCTCCGGCGTCACCACCTTCACCAGGTAGGCGTTCAGGCAGCCCGCCACCCCGGCGTAAAAGGAGCTGGCCGCAAAGGCGTAGAGCTTGTAGCGGAACAGGTTGATACCCATGAGCTCGGCCGAGATGTCGCGGTCGCGGATGGCGATGAAGGCCCGGCCCACCCGGGTGCGGAACAGGTTGCGCGCCGCGGTCACCATGATCACCACCAGGGGCGCGGTGACGAAGTAGAGCCGGAACTCGTTGTGCAGGCTTATGCCGAAAATCTCGGCCGGAGGCACGTTGATGCCCCGGATGCCCCCGGTGAGGGACTCCCAGTGTATGAACAAAAACATGAAGATCATCTGCGCGGCCAAGGTGGCGATACACAGGTACAGCCCCTTCATGCGCATGGAAGGGGCGCCCACCACCACCCCGAACAAGGCCGCCGACAGGCCCGAGAGGGGCAGGCAGATCCAAAAGGGCAGGCCCAGCCGCGTGGCCAGGATGGCCGTGGTGTAGGCGCCGATGCCCACGAAGGCGGCGTGGCCCAGGGATATCTGCCCCGCTGCGCCGGTGAGGATGTTCAGGCCCACCGCCGCGATCACCGCCGCGCCAGAGAGGTTGGCCATGTACAACAGGTAGTCCCCGGCCACAAAGGGGAACACCGCCAGTCCCACCAGCAACAGGCCCAGCCAAAAGCGTGCCGTGGGCGTGCGGAAGACCGCCTCGTCCGCAGCATAGGTTTCCTTGAAGTTTCCTATGTGCATGGCTTTTCCTTTGAGCCCGCCTCACGTCCTCCCTGCGGGCCGCCGCGCTGCACCTTGCCGCCTCTGTTGCTTCCGGCTTCCTTCCTCACAGGCGCTCTATCTCCTCCTTGCCGAACAGGCCATAGGGCTTGAACAAGAGAATGAGCACCAGCACCACGAAGGGGGCCACGTCCTTGACACCGCCGCCCACATAGGGATCCAGGTAGCCGCCGGCGATGTTCTCCACCAGGCCCACGATGAAGCCGCCCACCACCGCGCCGGCAATGGAATCCAGCCCGCCCAGGATGACCACCGGGAATATCTTGAGCCCCACCTGGCCCAGGGTGGGCTGGATGCCGCCGATGTTGCCGATGATGATGCCGCCCAGGGAGGCGGCCACCGCGCCCATGGCCCAGGCCAGGGTGAACATGGAGCGCACGTTGATGCCCATGGAAAAGGAGGCCATCTGGTCGTCGGCAGTGGCGCGCATGGCCACCCCCACCTTGGCGTACTTGAACAGCAGCGCGAACACCGCCACCGCCAGCATGGCCGTCACGAAACCCCAGAACAGGTTGGAGCGCACGATGATCCCGCCGATGATGATCGGCGCGCGGGGGAACAGGGCCGGGAAGCTCTTGAAGTCGGTGGACCAGATGATCTCGGCCAGGCCCATGAGGATGGAGGACAGCCCGATGGTCACCATGATGATGCTGATCACGGGCTGGCCCAGCATGTGGCGCAGGATGGTGCGCTCCACCAAAAAGCCCAACAGCGCGGCGCAGAACATGACCAGGATGAAGGAAGGCACCGGGGGCAGCCCGGCCATGACCATGAAGGTGTAGAAGAAGTAGGCGCCGATCATCATGAATTCGCCGGTGGCGAAGTTGATGATGCTGGTGGCCTTGTAGATGAGCACAAAGCCCAGGGCGATGAGCGCGTACATGCCGCCCACCGCGATGCCGCTGACCACCAACTGGCCCAACAGGTCCATGCTAGCCCTTCTTCTCCCCCAGGTAGGCCTTGATCACTTCGGGGTGGTGCTGCACCTCCTCCGGCGGGCCCTCGGCCAGCTTGCGGCCGAAGTTCAGCACCATCACCCGGTCGCTGATATCCATGATCACGTTCATGTCGTGCTCGATCAAAACGATGGTGACCCCGCGCTCCTCCTTGATGTCCAGGATGAAGCGGGCCATGTCCTCGGTCTCCTCGGCGTTCATGCCCGCCACCGGCTCGTCCATGAGCAGCACCCGGGGCCGCATGGCCAGGGCCCGGGCCAGCTCCACCCGCTTTTGCAGGCCATAGGCCAGGGCGCCCACCGGGGACTTGCGGATGTGCTCGATCTCCAGAAAGTCCACGATCTCCTCCTCCACCTTGCGGCGGAGCTGCATCTCCTCCCGGTGGGCCTTGCCCCAGTAGGCAAAGGCAGCCAAAAGGCCAGTGTTCAGGTGGGCGTGGGCGCCCAGCTTGATGTTGTCCAGCACGGTCATGCCGCGGAACAGCGCGATGTTCTGGAAGGTGCGGGCCAGGCCCAGGGCGGCGCGGCGGTCGGGTGAAAGCCGGGAGACGTCGCGGCCGTCAAAGAACACCTTCCCCCGGTCGGGCTTGTAGAAACCGCCCAGGCAGTTGAGGATGGAGGTCTTGCCCGCCCCGTTGGGACCGATGATGGCGAAGATGTCGCCCTCCTCCACTGCGAAGCTCACGTCATCGAGCACCGCCAGGCCGCCAAAGGACAGGCTTAGGTTCTCCACGCTGAGCACGGCCAAGATTCGTGGCTCCTTATCGAGAAGCGCCAGGCCTCCCCGGCGTCGCCGCCGCAAGAGAACCGGGTAATGGGGTGTTCCGCCTTGGTCAGCAGGCCCCTTCGCCCTGCCGGGCTGGCTTGCCCGCGCAATGGTCCCAGCCTTGGGGCAAGCAATCGGGGCCGCATGCATACCTCGGCAAAACGCCGTTCGTTTTCCTGGATGGCAGGCCCTGTGCGCCGCCCCTATCCCCGGTACCGCTGGCCGGCAGCCGCCGGGTGATAGAGAACCGCCCCCTAGCAAATGAGAAAAAAGGGGCTCTGGAAAGGAGAGGACAACCAGGCGCGACAGGGTTTGCGGGCAATCCACTGGCGCGGGCCGGGAAAAGGACAGGAGGCCAGGCCCGCTGGGCGAAAACAGGAGCACTCCGCCGCAGGCCTGCTCCCCCCGCGGCCGTCCCTTCCGCCCGGCTCCGGCGCCGAGCCTTGTTCACTTGGGATTGCTCTATTTCACAGATGGTGTTCAACATCCTTATATGTGGGTAGTTAATATAAATGCTATACCCCTTTCCTCCGGGTCAACCCCCAAGCCGACATAGTGATTTTTTTTGCAAGGCATTTGCACCAGGCGTAAAAACCCTCCCCAGCCGGGAAGGCCCTGGCTGGGGAGGGTCGAGGCTGCGGTGGGGGCTGTCTCCGGGCCAAACGGGCCCCGCCACGCCCCCCAGAGACGTCTTACTTGTCAAAAACGGGCTTTCTCTTCTCCAAAAAGGCGGCAATGCCCTCCTTGGCGGCCGCGCCGCAGGCGGTCTGGCCGAAACCGCGGTAGCCGATCTCCAGGGCCTCCTCCAGGCTGGCCGCCGCAGCCCCGGCCTTGATGGTCTCCTTGACCATCTCCACCGCCTCGCGGCTGAGCTGGAGCTTGCCGCACATGGGCGGATCGGGCAGGTCGAACTCGGGCAGGGTCACCGGCTCCTCATGGATGCGGGGCAGGTTCCCGGCCAGGCGGTCCACCTCTTCCACCGCCGCCTGGATGAGCCCCGCGTAGTCGTCCGCCAGGCGGGAGACCATGCCGATCTCGGCCGCCTCCTTGGCCGTGATCTGCTTGCCCAGGCAGAGCATCTGGTGGAAGGTCTGCGCGCCCTGGGGCCACTTGCGGTAAGGCACCACGCAGCCGCCGATGCCGGGCAGGATGCCCAGGGTTATCTCGGGCAGGCCGAAGCGGGCATGGGGCAGGGCCACCATGCTGTGGCAGCGCAGGGCCACCTCCAGCCCGCCGCCCAGGGCCACCCCGTTGACCGCCGCCACCACCGGCTTGTCCATGCGGTCCATGAACACCTGCACCTTGGCGCAATCCCGGGCATACTGGGCCGCGGCCTGGGCGTCGCCCAGCATGGAGGGGAACTTGCCGATGTCCGCGCCCGCGGAAAAGGCCTGGTTGCCGTAGCCGGTGATGACAAAGCCCTTCACCGCCGGGTCCGAGGCGTGGGCCTCCAGCACCGAGAGCATCTCGTCGGTCACCTCGTCGCTCAGGGCGTTCATGGCCTGGGGCCGGCGGATGGTGATGACCTTGACCCCGTCCAGATCGTCCACCAGGATGTGCCGCTTGAAGTCCAGGTACTCGGCCAGGGGCCGGGAAGGCTGGGGGAATCCGGGCCGGGTGCGCTGGAACTCGGCCATGACCCGCTCCACCTCGGCCTGGCCCAAGCGGCTCATCACGTCCAGGGGACCCTGGCGGAAGCCCAGGGCCACCTGGCAGCCGAAGTTGAGGTCCGCCCGGGTGCCGATCTCCCGGTCCAGGATGTCAAAGGACTGGGAAAAGAGAATGCCCAGCAGCCGGTCACGCACCGTGTCCTTGATCTCCGGCGGCACCTCCACCTTGCTTCCCGGCCGGGGGGTCTGCCAGCGGGCCACCGAGGCCAGGATGGAGGCGGGCCGGTAGTGGGCACCCTCCTCCATCTGCAGGGTGTTGGTCTCGATGATGATGGGGTTGCCGTTGGCCATGTTGAGCACGAAAAACGGCCCGGCAAACACGAACTCCTCGGCCACCTTGTCTATCTGGGCCGCGGTGGCCCCCTCCAGCAGATAGGCCGACTCGTTGCACCAGTTGTCGAATATGCGGTCCAGCATGAAGCAAATGGCATTGGCCGTCATGATGGGCACCTTGCCGGTATGGGCGAAGAACCAGCAAAGATAGTCCACCACCTCGCGGTCTGCCCCCTCCCATTCGATCACCTCCACCGGCAGGCTGCGCCAGGCCGGGGCGAAGAAGTGGGTCACCGTGGTGCGCTGGGGATTCTTCATGGCCCCGAAGATGCGGTCCGCCGGTATGGAGCTGGTGTTGGAGGTGATTATGGCCTCGGGGCTCACGATCTCCTCCACCTGGGCGAATATCTTCTGCTTGAGGGGGATGGCCTCGGTGGCGGCCTCGATGACCAGGCCGGCGTTCTTGATGGCGCCGTAATCGCTGGTGTAGTTGATGTTCTCCAACACCGCCTGGGCCTGCTCCGGCTTCATCTTGCCCCGGTCCACCGCCTTCTTGGCATAGGCGTTCAGGCGCTGCGCGGCCTGCTGGAGGGCCTTTTCGGCGATGTCCACCAGGTGCAGGGTGGTGTTGGGCAGGGCGCTCTTGAGGTAGTAGCCGATGTCCGGGCCAATGGTCCCGGCCCCGATCACCGCCATCTCCTGGGGCAGGGGCCGGCTGGGCTTTAGCAGCAGGGGGTTGAATACCGTAGGATACAGCTTGCGTGCTTGGTTCATGCTCCACTCCCTCTCTGAACGGCCAAAGGCCGAAATGTTGCGGTCTATGACGTAGGGCCGCCCCTCAGGGCTCCGTCAACTCATGTCACGGCGCGCCGGCCGCGACCTTTTCTCCCCAAAAAAATTTTTTCGGCCGGCCCGCCCCTGCCTTTTGGCGGCTTCCCCGCCAGGGCCAGAATTGCACAATCGCGGCAAATCGCCAAGTTAGGGGATGTCGCCCGGGCACATTTTTTAGAGCCGCCGCAGGGCGCAATCTCCCGTATGTGTGTTTTCAAGGGCCCGGGAAGCGATTTTCTTTGCCTTGGGCGCTTGACACGGCGATTTGGGCCAACCTATAATCACTGCATACTGTATACAGCCCTTCAACGCGGAGCATCATAAACCGGCGCGGATTGCCAGTCAACAGCAGCTTCCGCCGGCACCCCAGGAAAGATTGATGAACCCTTTTGCCGACCTTACCGTGCTCAGCCTCGAACAGGCCACGGTTCTGCCCTATCTGACCTATCGCCTTGCTATGGACGGGGCCCAGGTGATCCGCCTGGAGCACCCCAAGTTCGGCGACCCCAACCGTCTGGTGGGCGAGCCCCTGCCTGGCGAGGAACGCATGAACCAATACTTCCTGCCCATCAACGCGGGCAAGAAGGCCATAACCCTCAACCTGGGCGAGGCCAAGGGGCGGGAGCTTTTGAAGCGCCTGATCCTGGAACTGGAGGTGGACATCTTTGCCACCAACCAGCTCCCGCACTCCTATGCCAAGCTGGGCATCGACCCCGACACCCTGCGGGGCCTCAAGCCGGAGCTGATCTGGCTGGGGGTGACCGGATTCGGCCCGGAGCACGTGGAGGCGGCCTACGATCCCATCCTCCAGGCCCGGGGCGGGCTCATGGAGATGACCGGCGAGGCCGGGGGCGAGCCCCAGGTCATGGGCATCCCCCTGCCGGACATGGGCGCCAGCGAGCATGCCTACGGCGCGCTCATGAAAGCCTTGTACCTGCGCGAACGCACCGGCCAGGGCGCCACCCTGCACCTGTCCATGTTCGCCTCCACGGTTAGCTGGCTCACGGTGCCCATCACCTTGAGCCAGACCTTCGGGGTGCCGGTCAGCCGCCGGGGCAACACCCACCAGTTCTTCGCGCCGGTGAGCGTGTACCCCACCCAGGACGGCTTCATCTACCTGGCGGTGGGCAACGACCGCCAGTGGGCCGAGTTGGTGAAGATTCCCGAGTTCAGCCACCTGGACCGGCCGGAATACCAAAAGAACCTGGGCCGCATCCACGACGTGGCAAACCTGAACATGGCCCTGGCCGAGGTGACCAGCCGCATGCAGAGCGAGGAGCTTATCGCAAAGCTCAAGGAGATTCGCCTGCCGGTGAGCAAGATACAGACCATTCCCGAGGTGGCGGCCGATCCTTTGGTGCGGCCCAACCTTTTGAAGAGCAAAGACCCTAAAAGCGGTTTGGAGCTGACCCTGGCCCCGCCGCCCTACTCCACGCCGTTTCTGGAGGAGCAGGGCCGGGAACTCAGCTTCCCGCCGCGGTTCGGCGAACACAACGCAGAGGTGTTCGGCCGCTTGAACCTGACTGATTCCGACCTGGCGGAGCTGAAAAACCAAGGCGTGATTTAAAACCATCGGCGTCGGCCTGGCCCGGGAGGGCGCCGCGGCTCCTGCCGTGGCTCGGGCCGGGATTGCGATTCAGCCGATACCGGGCGGCGGCGGCGCGGCCAGCCGCAACACGGCTGCGCCCGCGGCCCAGGCTACGAATGCGCCGACAGGCAGCCAAGCGCCTGCCGGACACATGGAGAATCAGATGAACATCGCGGTGCTCATCAAACAGGTGCCCGACACCCACGAGATCAAGCTGGATCCCAAGACCGGCACCCTGATCCGCGAGGGTGTGGAGAGCATCATGAACCCGGACGACCGCCTGGGCCTGGAGATGGCGCTCCTTTTGAAGGACGCCCACGGTGCCAAGGTGACGGTGCTCACCATGGGGCCGCCCCAGGCGGTGGACGTAATCACCGAGGCCCTGGCCATGGGCGCGGACCAGGGGGTGGTCCTCACGGACCGCAACTTCGCCGGGGCCGACACCTGGGCCACCAGCTACACCCTGGGCAAGGCCCTGGAAAAGCT
>CAZUHP010000034.1:0-25765 GCA_964620595.1 uncultured Desulfarculaceae bacterium
GTGTCCCGCCCCCGCTGGACCTTTCCCGAGGGCACCCGCACCACCTGCCAGGACAGTGGGGTTGAGTTTCCATCAGAGCCACTAACACTGCGCACTTGTATTTGGGACCCTTCCAGCCACGCATACCAACCGCTTGGGTGTATGGCTGCGCCTTCGCTTTCCAGGCGCAGTAGGTGGTGGTCCAAATCCACCGGAGCCGTCAGCGGAATGGTGGCCGCGCCGCTGGACCAGGTGAGCACATCCTGCCCCTCGTCTATGACCTGAAGGCCGCCGACGATGGCCAGCGGGTTATAGCCGTTCAGGGGGCCGGGGTTACGAATAGGCATTACTCAACGGCTCCGAAAATCTGAATGGTGACCTTGTCCGCCGTGTCTGTTACCGCCTGGATGGTGTCGTTGGCATCCGTTAAGATGAGCCCCGGGGCGGCATACTCCAACTGAATGGTGGCGCCGGCGGACAGATCGCCGCCTGTCCCATCACCTTGGTGGAACAGGTTGGCTGCGGCGGCGGTACCCACCGACCCGCTGGAATCAGGCACGTTGTAGAGCTTCACCGCCTCGGCAGAGGTGTTGCCGTTGTGGATGACGATCAGGCGGACATAGGTGGTGTTGCCGGAAGCATTGGTCAAGACCGCAGCGGCGCTGGTCCCGATGGTGGTTATTTCGGTCAGGCGAGAGTAGGCGAATGCCATGGCTTCTTCTCCTTACAAAAGAAAGCGGCGGCGAAGAAAAGATTCATCATTGCTCGGCACGTCAAGCAGGGTTCGAGCCGCAGCTGCGTCATCTGCGGCAACCAGGCTCTCCCCGAACGTGCTTACAGGGATGCCATCGACGCTGGCGAGATTCGTCAATTCGGTACCGCTCCAGCCCAGGGCGTAGCCGTCCCGGGGCTCCGGCACCTCCCAACTGGTCGTAGTGGTGTCGCTAATACTGGTGCGGAATGTACGGTCCAGCTGTTCGGCCAGCTGCTGAACAAGTTTCGTGAGCTTGTCCAGGCCCTTCTCGTGGCTGGCGGCCGGGAAGGAGCCGCCTTCCTCGTAGTCCAGGAGCTGCAACATGGGGATGTTGGATTTGATAACCAGCGTCTCGGTGGCCTCAAGCGCAGTGGCCAGGACCACGTTGCCGCCCGAGTCTTCACCAGCGCCCGTGACGGTATAGTCTCCACCGGTCAAGCTCAGCGTTGTCTCGCCACCAGTGGCGTCCCGTTTCACCACCTGCAGATCGGACTCGTCGTAAATGGCGAACGTGTATGGAAAGGTGGTGCCGGTGGTGCCGGTGTACGTCATCTTGATGGTGGTGGAGTTTACGGTCATTATTTCTTCTCCTTTTTCTCGGGGAAGATGAGCCGCAAGGGGTTGTCGGTTTCATCGTTTGCCAGGTCCAAAGCCCCCTGCATGGTGATCACGGCCTGCTTGCTGGGAATCCCGAACAAGTAGCCCCCCACCTCGATGGCGCCCTTGGCCACCTTGACTGGGTCCACCTCCTCGGCGGTTATGGACCGGCTCAACCGCGTTACCGCTCGTCCGAATTCCGCAGTGGGGCTGATGGTGTAGTCGTATCCGGACGTGGCTGCGTTCACGATGTCCCGCAGGTAGGGAATCCCGCCGGCGATATAGTTGAGCAATGCCTTGCCGGTTTCCTTGGCGTCCGGGGGTTCATAGTCGGCGATCATTTGGGCTAGGTAGGCGGGGATGATGACGCTCCAGAAGTAGGACCTCGCCAGTTGCATGGTGGTAATCTTGCCCTCTTTCCACGCAGCGGTCCTGCTCCATAGGTGATTGAACTGCACGGAGAAGAAGGTGTAGAACATGGTCATCAGCTTCTGGTACTCGGAGCCCCGCTGTATACGGGCCAAGTCCTTGGTCCTGGCGGTGGGCTGGGTGGTGCGCACAATCCGGTCCGCATAGTTGATCGCCTTTTCCTCGTTCCAGCCAAAGTCTTTCATCGCCTTGGTGTAGGCGGCGACCCAGGTGGGATAGGTGGCTACGGCGTCCATCATGCCGATAGGCCACATGAACACCCGGCCCATCACTTGGCGGGCGCTCTTTCGCCCGGGCTTGATCTGGGCCATGACGACCTTGACCTCTCGGTCCCATGCGTTCCGGCGCTGGCGCATGGCCTCGCTGCGCTGGTCAACGAACTCGATCGTTTCCCAGGGATTGGCGAAAAAGCGCCTGAGTCCGTCCCCGGCGGCCTTGACCCCAAGCTTGTCGATGGTTTGGGTGTAGCTTAGAAACTGCTTGGCGCTCACCGTAGCCTTGAGGCCCAGCATGACCAGAGTAGTGTTCCGGCGGATGGCCCCCACCAGGGCCTCACCGTAAGTCTCGGGCGCTTGCTGAGGCCTGGCGATCGCCTGCATCCAGGGCTGAATCTGCTTGTACACCTCCCGGCCCATGGTGTCCTCGACCGCCTGGCGGAAAGCGGGATTTTTGGATAGGATCACTGCATCCCTGAAGGCCGCAGCATGGGTGGCAAACAAAACCGTGTCGTGAATATGCTTGGTGATTACGCTGGTATTCAGCAGCACGGGCAATTTGCCCCCCTTGCGCTCGATGGTGAACCCTTTGGCCATGGACGGCGGGTAGTAGAAATTCTTGAACATGCCCGCAATATCTGCGGCCTCCTCCGCTTGGTGCTTTTCCGCCTTCCAGCTGAGGCCTGGGTCGAACTTCAAGGGAAAATACTGGCCCATGATGGGGCCAGGCAGGTTCGCGGCCTTGACCTCGTGGCCTTCCACCTTGACCATGTGGTTGCCGGTCAGGAGATAGTGGGCGTCATCAAGCAGCGGGTACAAGCCATTTATGGTTGTCCACACGTCCTGGATCAGCGCCCACTCATCGGCCGTCAGCTGATCCAGGACGTATTGGATCGTTTCATCGGTCCACCCTTGATCCTTGAATCCCTCGCGTAGCGCGGTCCAATTGCCCTTGTTGCCGCTGTTCAGGCCCACCATGATCATTTGTTCGCGGGTGAGGCTGATCTTGCTGCCGGGAATTGAGTACCGTTTCCTGGTCCACTTGCGCCGCTCAGCCTTCGGAATACGCTCAAAGGCTTTTTCAAGGTCCTTTTGTATCTCCGCCCCCAGTTTCAGCGCCCGGTCCTCGGCCTGTTTGAAAGGCTCGAATATGTAGCGGTACACTGGGCCGTTTTCCTGGAAGCCGTCCAACGCGTAGGCGATAAACTCCATCTTGAGCAGGTCCGCCTTGAACCCGCGGCCGGCATCGGCGAGCTTGGTCAGCCAGCCCTTTTCTCCGGTGGCTTGTTCAAAGGTCTTGCGGTACTTGACTTTCTTGTTCGCGTAGATACTTTCGACCATCTCCTGGACGGCCTGATCTATCTCCCGCTTACGCTTACTGGCCAACAGCCGCTTTTTGGTCTTGCCCAGGTGCTCCAGGTTTTCAACGGCTCGGCGAAGCTCTTGGACCTCCTCCATGGTCATTTCGGAGAAACTGGTTTGATAGGCCTTGTCGAGCACGCGGTCAGGAACATTTATGGCCTCGCCAGCGGCTTTTTTGGCTTCCACGAACTCGCGCAGGCTCTTGCGCCGGGCCAGAGTTTTTGGGGTTCTAACCGCCGGATCGTAAGACGCCAGCAGTTGGCGAATCTGGTCCAAGTATTCCGGGTCGATGTTCTTGGCCTGGACCACGCGCTTGAAGTACCGGGCGGTCTTGGCCAAAAACTCCCGGGCTTCGGCCCGTTCTTTGCGCCTGGCCGCGGCCTCGCGTCGGCGCCGAGCGGCCTCGGCGGCCTTGGCGGCGGCGCGGGCCCGCTCCTCCGTCTTGGCCGCCTTCCGCGCCTCCTTGATCTCGCGCTCCGCCTTGGCCTGGGCGGTCTTGAACGCCTCGCGGTCCTGTAGGATGCTCTGCACCCGGGTTTGGCCCACGCTCTGGCGCGCCCGGGCCCGCACCGTGGCCGGGTCCAGCTTCCGCAAGCCCAGGCCCCCAGACAGCATGGACAGGAGCAGCTCCTCGTGATCAAGGAAGTCCAGGTACTCAGTGGTAATGGCCGCATCTTCGGGAATCCACGACTGGGTCCACTCGGCCAGTTGTTCCTCCACGTACTTGTCAACCAGCTCCTTCTGGGTGGGTGCGGCCTTGAGCGTTTCCACCAGCTGGTCCAAGGTCATATTCATCTGGGCCGCCAGGGCGGCGGGGCTTGCTCCACCCCGCTTGATCAACCCAGGCCGCTTCTGGCGCAGAATGGCCATGGTGGCGTTGTCGTATTCTTGGCCAAGCTCGTCGAGGTCCAGCCCGCCGGCGTCCATCACCTTGCGAATGAGCACCTGTCCGGGATGGTTTTTGGCCTGGTCTCTGGCCTCTTTGCGCCATTCTTTTTCGAGCCTGGCCCGCTCCTCCATTTCCTTTGCTTGTATGGCCGCCGCCGCCGCATCCAGGGCTTTCTGGGCCAGGGTCCGGTACTCGTTCCATGCGTCTTGGTCTATTCCCTCTGGCGCCGTCTCGCTCTTGATGTCCCACAAGGGCTTAATCAGCTCGGCCTGGGCGGTGCGGATGTCCTGGTCCGTGGCTAAGAGGCGGTCGAATACTGCCCGCACCTCCTGAGTCATGTTGACGTTGAGCCCTTTGACGCTCTGGTATATCTGCACCAGCCAGGAGCGCAGGCGCTCAAACGCCCGGACCAGAGCCGACGATGGAGCCCTGCCCTCCATGATGTAGGCCTCAAAGCCCCGGGCGAATTTTTCCTCCTGCTCCCGGGTGAGGGCCGCCTGGCCAGGGTGCACTCCCAGCCAGTCCTTTACGGCTTGCCAATCGGCCTTGACCTGGGCGGGTGCATACTTGTCCTCGGCCAGGAGCTGGAGGTCCCGGCGCAGCAGGTGGCCTATCTCGTGGATCGCGGTTGATACGTCCTTGGCCTGCAAGAAGCCGAAAACGGCCTTGTTGTCCTGGTCAAAGCGGGTGTAGCCCTTGGGGCCGTGGGCGTCTCCCTGGAAAAGCGTTTGCGGGCCCAGGTCACTTCCGATGCCGAACCAGTGGTTAAACGTTTCTCCTGGGTCCAGATTGACCAGGGTGGTCTGCCCGCCGGCACCCATCTTGGCGTCCTGGGTATAGCCCTTGAAGGCGTCCCGAAGCTGGTTGGGTTTTTTGGTCAAGAAGGCATTGGCCAAGGCCCGGGCCTTTACGCTCCACTCCCTTTCTTTCATGCCGGGCAGCGTGTCCTGGCGTAAGAACTCGCCCAGGTTCTTGAACCCCATGGCGTCCATGGTGGTCAAGAGTTCAACGGCCTCGCGGACTTCTGGCGCGATGTTCCACCCGCCTTCAAGAGCCTGAATCTTGGCCAGGCTGTCCAGGTTGCGGCCCACTTGCTGCAAGAGCCAACGCGGCGCCACCTGGAGGAGCTCGGCATCGGGAATCACGGAGCCCAGCAGGGTGGCCTCAATGGCCCGCTTGCCGGCGTCCGTGGCCTTCTTGTACTTGTTGTTCCAGTACTTGGCGCGGTCGGTTTGGCTGATAACGCCATCCTTGACCAGCCATTCCAAGATTTGCCGGGCTACCTGGGGCTTGTCCATCAGCTTGCGGATGGTGGCGTCTTCGGTCGCCAGCAGGGAGCCTACCCGCTCCAGGGTTTCTCGGCTTACGTTGCGGCCCCGGCTGGCGGCTTCGGCCTCCTCGCCCAGACCTTCGGTGGGCACATAGTTGAGGTCTGTAGCCCAGCGGTGAAGCTCCTGAATATCCGTGGTGCCCGGGTCCACGATCCGCACCAGAACAGGCCGCTTCATGCTGTTGACCTGTTCCTCGCTCAGGCCGTAGGTGGGGGCGAATCGGGCGAGGTGGGTCTTGTACTTTTTGCCCTTGGCCTTGTACTTACCATAGGCCAGTTTGATGGACATCGCCCTGGAGTTGCCGCCCAGAACCACGAGGTCCGGGGTGACGATGGGCGGGCCGTTGGTAGCGTCGGGGCTGGGCTTGAGCACAAAGGGTGTGGTCAGTTTCTTGGCGTGCTGCTCAACCTTGAGTTGTTCGTTCTTGTCCAGGTCGTACCGGCGCTCCTGAACATCCTTGGGATATCCCTTGGTCCAGGCAAAGCCCTTGTTCGGATCGTGGGACGCCAACAGGTCCGCGGCCTCGACCAGGGCATAATGGCAGGTGTGGGCCTCGCCTTGGCGATATAGCTTGTCCTTGGCTCCAACAACGACTTTTGGTTTGCCTCGCTCCCTTCTCGGTTGTATATTGGAGGTGGAAGGAGGTTCGTCTATGCTGTTCGAGAAGGATACCTTTTTCGAGAACTCCGAAACCGGCGATCCTTTTGTGGTCAAGGCCGATTCCGGCCGCATGTTCCGTATGGAAGGTGACAAGCTCATCAGCCTGGACCACCCTGACAGCTTCGCCAAGATTCTGTTCAAATCTTGGGAGATTTCCAGGGAGAGGGCTCTGGAGTTGGCTGCCAAGGCCGGATAATGCACTTGCATAAAAGCGTTATTGTAAAGAATATTGGACAGCCGCCCCATATCCCGAATGGCACCCTCCGCAGCCTTCCGCTCCTCAACCGTAAGTCCCTGCTCTTTAATCAGGCCGGCGCCTAGTTCCCTAACCACTTCATAGATCTGATGCCCAAGGCTTTTCTTGGCTTCCAGAATGGGCCGGAGGTGTAGCTGCACCTCCACCACCAGGCCCGAAGGCATGATCAGGTGGGTGGCTATGTCCCTATAGCCGCCCCATATCGGCTTTTCAAACCGGTCCTTCATGGGACCGATCCGCTCAACCGCTGCACCCAGGGCCTTTGCGGCTTTTTGCAAGTCCTCCATGGAGTCGTAGATCAGGGTCCCGGCCACCACGTCCAGGAGGCGGGTTGCATCGCCATTCAGTTCATCGTTCAGCTTGCGCTCGATGGAGTCAGCGCTCTTGATCCTTGGTCCGTAAATCTCCCCGCCGTGCTCGGCGGCAAAGGCTTCCATCCAGGCCTTGAGCTCGTTGCCGGCCGGTTCGGCCATTGCCACCAGCTGCTCAACGTCGCCCGTGCGCTGTCTTGGGCTGGCAAGGACCTCAACCTCGGCCGCAGGCGCGCCGCGCTCGGCAAGCTCAAGCAAGGTGGTGTTGCCGTCCAGGATCTTATGGCGGCCATCCCCCAGGTCCACGGCAAGCAGCGGTTTTCTCTTGGCCCCCTGGCCGGCCTCGGCCGCGTTCATAAGCTCAGCGGCGCGGGCCCGCTTCTCCGTATCCACGGGAGTGCCGCGGGGCTCCAGTTTCTGCAGGGGAACCGGCTTGCTTGTGTCCGTGGGCTCGAAATAGGTTGAAGTTTGGGCTCGAGCTTCTTCTGCCGCCCTGGCCTCGGCTTCCCTTTCGGGCGCCTTCTCCTCTGTCACCGCGGCCGGCTCACTGGGCCGTTCAACCTGCAGGCCCCGCTCTTTGAACCACTCGGACGGCGGGCGTCCGGTGTCAGCCGCCCAACGGTTCGCCCGGGCCTCGACCAGCGCCGCTATGACCTCGGCCTCCTCCTGGGAGTATCCCCCTATGGTGATCAGGTCGTCTTTGAACTTTTGGGCTTCCTTGGTCGCAGTCCTGGGCGGGTCCTGCATCAAGATGTCCAGGCTGGGAAGCTCCAGGCTTTCGAGGTCCGCCGGCGAGAAGCTGAGGGCTGGCCGCACGTCCTCCCAGGCGGGAGTCTGTATGAGGGTGGGTAGCAGACTGGTGGGGATGCCGACCGGAAGGTCCAGCTGCACGGCCTCCTCGAACTTGTCCATGGGAATTTCGGCCTCGGCCATGAAGTCTTCGACCTCCATGGGAGCCATCCCGGCCTCCTGGGCCTTTTGGAACGCCATGGCCAACTCGCGGGCGGGTGCATACACCTGTTCTGGCAAATCGTATTCTTGCGCTGCCTGGTCGAGAAAGTCCTCGAACGCCTTCAGGTCCCGCTGGGCCAGCTTGCTTTCACCAATCACCTCCTCCAGCTTGGCCACGAACGCTTGGGCGCCGGCTTTCGCCTTGGCTGCCACTTGAACCTTTTCCAGGCCCTCTTTTATTGCGACCTCGGCCGCTGGGTTCATCTGGGTCGCCGGCGGTCCCACCTCGGCGGTAGCCTCCACCTGGCCGGGCTGCAATTGCTCCAGCTCCGCAGCGCCGGTGAACCCGCCCGCAGCGCCGCCCAGCAGGGCGCCAATGAGAAAGCTCTCAAAGACGCGCCCCGGGTCTATGGCCTCCATCAGCTGGCCAAAGGTAACGTTCTCGGGAGCAACGCCCTTGGCGGTGGCGATATCCGAAATTATTTCCTGTATGCCCTCCTGCGCGCCTTCCGTGAGTGCACTGGCGCCTACGCGGCGCAACAGGCTGCCCCCTGTTTCGGCCAGCCAGCCAAACTTGTTTGTTATGGCGATAGCCGGCAGGTTCCACAGCGCTGTTCGCAGGCCCGCCGCCTGCGCCTCGCTCGGGGTGCCGCCCATCTCCAGCACCTGGCGGGAAACACTGCCACCTTCCGCCATGGCCTCGGACGCCACGGACGTACCCAGGGCCAGGAACCGGGCCACCGCTGGCGCAGCGTCAGCCCAGCCGGCCAGTCCGCCGGTTGCCAGGGTTTGAGCCATAAAGGAGGCCATGGACCCCGCGCCAGAGACGAACTTTTCAACAAAGGTCGGGTCCTTGACCGCGGTTTCTTTGAGTACTTCGTTTAACCTGTCGGCCCAGGGTCTAACGCTCTCGATCCCCAGCACTCGATCCAAGAAGTCCAGGGTGCTAGCCGTGGGCTGCAACGCGCCCACATTGAACGACCGGAACAATCTGGCGTCCGCCCTGTCTTTGTCCTCGGGGCCATGCAGGAGGTAATCAATCGCATCGGAGCCCTTCTGTAGCCACCAGCCCAGCAGCGGAATAACATCCTTGTGTCTCTGGCCCCAAGCGCTTATGACCCGTTCAGCCCTGCCCAGGGTCTCCAGGTCGTCCTTCGCCTTGGCGTAATTGGCGGGGGAGGTAAGAAAGCGGGCCGCAGCGGGGTGCCTTTGCGCGTATGCGTCCAAGTCAACGGCCGGAGGGTCTACTGCGGCCCGCTGGAGGTCCGGCCGCTCCTGGACGAATTTGGGGTCTACACCGGTTCGGCTGGAAAAGTCCAGCACCTTTGCGGCCTGGTCCGGTGCCATGCCCACGGTGGCGTCATGAGCCTGGTAGAGTGTTTGCCCAGGCCGCTTGGGAGCGTCGGGGAACATGCTGAGGTCCAAGTCCCTGCGGCCCTGCGGCTCGGCGGGCTCCGGCTCCTTGCGGGGCTTCGCCCTGGGAGCATCAGGGAACATGCTGAGGTCTATCTCGGCCATCACTTCTCCAGCAGCTTTTTGCCGTAAAGCTTCCACACCCCGCGGATGGTTTCGGGAGTAATCATCTTGCCGCCTTCGGCCAGCGTCTTATACGCGGCCTCGTAGGCCTTGGGGCCGAGTTCCATCTCCACCAGGGCCATTTGCTTGTCTTGGGCGGTGGGATTCTCTACCCCGCGCTTTTCCAGAATCTCGTAGACCTCTTGAAGCTCTTTTGGCTTGAGTCCTGGAAGTTGGGGATCAAATGCCGGCCTGCCCTCAACGTCCCGAATCATGCCTATGTAGGGTTGGCCCTGTCTGCGCCGGCGAGTTTTCTCCACAAAGGCCGGTTCATCGCTCCAGCCGGGCACGTCGATCTTTTCCATGAGCCCGCGGGCCAGGTCCGCCACCTTGGCGTTATAGGGGGTAAGGCCTTCGGCCTTCATCTCATCTTCGAGGCGGGCGATGAAGTCGCTTTCCTGCTTGGCGTAGTCCTTGCCCTTGAACACCTTCTTGAAGTCGGCAGCCGCCTTGGTCAGGTAGTTGACCGGTCCTTTTCCCTTCAGCCACTTGTCCCGTTTTTCCGCCAGATGCTCGGCGTCCTTGGGGCTCAACCCGCGGCCGGCTAAGTCGAGTATCTGGACGCGGCTCAGGTTTTCCAGGTTCTTGAGGGTGTCGGTGTAGACTTTCGGGTCCGTCTCGTGGACCTGTTCCAGGAGCAGCTTGCGTTTGGCCTGGGCCTTGTCGGGGTCAATGATCCCTTTCTGCTCCAGCAGATCAATGGTGGCTCGGGCGGTCTGTAGGTCGCCTTCGTTGAAGGACTGCCAGAACAGGGTGAGTCCCTTGTCTAGGGCGTTCTCCTTGGCCTTTTTCTGGGCGTCATTGATTATGCGCTGGTCGGTGCGCATGGCGGTTATGAGCTTGCGGCGCGCATCAAAGGGCAGCCCTTCCATTTTCTTGGCTGCGGCCAGCTTGGCGTTGAAGTTGCCCTCTCCGAATTGCTGGTTAAGGAGCGCATAAGCCCTATCAACGGCCCAATCCTCGGCCTTGGCCTTGGCTTGCTTGGTCAGCTCGTTTACCTCGGAGAGCTTTAGGCCCACGGGGAGAGGTACGGTTTCACCCTCTTTGGGATGGCCTTTGCCGTACTTCTGCTGTCCGGTAAGCAGCCCATAGGCGGTCATGGGCTGGGTTTCAATGAGTCGTTTCACGTTAAACAGGCTGAGGTCGTGTTGCCAGTCCAGAAATTCCTTGGCCGCAGCCTTGCGGTCCAGGACACCGGCGTTGATGTCCTCATTGAGGGCTTTGAGGAACGCGTCGGTTTGCTGCTCCTGGTTGCGCTGGCTGGGGTCGTTGATGATGGCCTGCATACCGGCCTGTCGCAGTTGCAGGCGAGTTGCGGCCCTGGCGTCCACCGACTTGTTCCAAGCCAACTTGCGCACCTGTCGCTGGCCGCTGAGCGCCATGGTGGTAAAGTCGGCTTCCCATTCCGCGGCATAGCCGCCTATGAGCCCCTGGCCATACTTTTCTTTTATCTCCTGGGCCTTCTGGCGGTACGTCTCCTCCAGTTTGGTAAAGTCGGGCTCATGTTGCAGATTGGTGAGAACCTCTTGCAGTTCCTTGGCCGCGGCCGCCCTGTTGGCCCGCTGGGTGGTTTCCTGCTGGGCATCAACCAGGCGCAAGCCCAGCTTGAAAAACTTGTCTCCAACCTGGGCCACGGTATCAAAGGCCTGGCCCAGGCTCATCTGCTTGGCGGCGGCGGCTTCAATCGAGCGGTGGCCCTGTTCCTGAATCTGGAGGGCTTCCCGGATTGCGGCCGCACTCTGGTTGTTGGCAAAGGCGGCGGCGGCCGGGTCCCGCCGGCCTAGGCTGGCGATTGCCGCAGGCGCCCGCACAGCGGCATTAACCTGGGGAGGGGCCTTTTCTTGATACCGCTGAATAGTCGCCATGCTCAGACCCTTCCCAAGCCCCGCAGCCCGCTATAACCCCAGCCATACCTGCGCGGGACGGTATGGCCCCAGTTCATCATCCCGAGCTGTAGGAAAGTGCTGCCTAGGCCCATGGCCAAACCAGCCCTTCCGCTGTACTCGGCTAGGTCGCTCTGCATGCCGGCCATGCGGGCGGTAGTCCGCATCTCCCAGGTCTTCATGTTGGTCTGCCAGGCATCTAGGCTCCTGAGCGTATCTATCCAGCCAGCTCCCTTCAGCGCCCCGCGGGCCTGGGCGAAGCTGTTGATAGCACCGGTCAGGGCCCGGTCAACCGCAGATTCCGCGGTGGCGGCATCCATCAGCCCGCCGGCAAGGGCCATGGTCGCGTCGTACTCTCCGGCGGCCAGAATGTCGGCGATGTCCTGCTCGGCCTTGTCCATGTCCTCCATCATCACCAGGGCCGGAGTGCCGCTCATCGCCACCCCTGAAGCGTGATAGGTGGCCACCTGGGTACCGGCCAGGCGATCGGCCTCCATGCGCACCATGTGGGCGGCCTGCTTTGCGCGCTCTTCTATCTCGCGGGCGTCCATCCTGGCGGCCTGCAGGTTCACCTGGCCGGTAAACTCGGCCAGGTTGGCCTCGCGCAGCATGGCCTCGGCATTCAGCCGGGCCGCCTCGGCCTGGTCCATGGCAGCCGCAAACTCGCTATCGCGGCGGCGGCGGTTCCAGTAGTCCATGCCGCTCTTGTAGTCGGCGGCCATCTGGCTGTAGTAGTTCTGAAGGCCCGAGTAATAGTCACTCTGCGCCTGGGACGCCTCGTAAGACTGGTACATTCCGGCAGCGCTCAGGCCCAAGCCTACTGCTGCTATGGCTACGGAAGCACCCATTACGCTGCACTCCTATTCATCGCTAACCACCAGACTGGGCATGATCGCCAAGACCGTAATAGGCAACGGCAGGTCCTGGCGGATGAACACCCGGCCGGCACGTTCCCAGTCGGACGCCAGAGTGATTTCCTTGTCCTCGCTGAGCAAGGGCACGGGCGCATCCATGGCGTCAGCAGTGGTGCGGAAGGTGACCGTCTTCAGGTCGTCCTCACTGGTGCCGACCTTGCATTGCACGGTGCGGTAGAATCGCACCACGGCCTTGTGGATTCGTTTCTTGCGTCCCTGTGCGGTTCCGTCCCGTGCTCCTCCCTCTATCCGCATGGGCTCGATATCCACGTTGAAGCCCAGGCCCACGTGCACCTTGCGGTAATAGTCGTCCAGACTCACCGCGCCGGAGGTTACGGTCCTGGTAGGATGCACCGCGCCGTCCGCCAGTATCTGGACCTCCTCACCCTCCAGGTGATCCAGCCCGGAAACGCTGTTCACCCGTTTTTCCAGGGTGCCGCCGGTCATGGAGTAGGCCGCGCCGTCCACGCCAGCGAGGGTGGCGGTAATGCCGGTGGTGCCGGTGGTAAGGGTGTATTTGCCCGCCGAGATCGGAGTTGTGCCGGTGGGGTTGCTCAAATAGACCCTGTCGCCCGGGCTCCAGCCATGGGCCGCGTCCAGGGTGAGCTGCACCGGATTTGAGTTGTCGGCCGCGGTGATGGTGTGCGGATCGTGGTAGGTGAGGCCGCAGTCAACGAAAAAGGCGTCGGTTACATCGGTCCCGAAATCGTCCGCTAGGTACTCAATATAACGCTTGGTCGCCCCGTTGATGGTGCGCTTCACCAGAAAGTACACGTCATCCCGGCCCACGGCGGCATTGGGAACGCAACAGATATCCTCCACCTCCCCGCCGAAATCGTGCCGGGTCCACGCCATAACGTTCTCTGGGGGGTAGTAGGTTCCGCTGATTGCGTAGCCGTCTTCACGGCACGCCCACAGGATCGCGTCTGGGTCCTGGGCCCAGTCGAACCCAGTTATCCCGGTGCCGGTGATATGCTCGGCCAGCAGGGTTAAATCGCGGCCTATATATCCGTCCGTGTTGTAGTCGTAGCCGTATTCAACCAGCTTCTTGCCGTGCAGCCGGACAAAGATGACGCTGTGGTTGATCACCCGAGCGCCTATGTCCGCCGAGCCGAAGGTGGTTTCGCGGTCAAACCTGATGTTGGAGGGAGTCACCGGGTCCAAGGAACTCCGGGCCCCACAGGCCCACTCGGCGCCCACGGTCCCGATGATGAGGCGCTGCTTGGAGGCCAGCCAGCGGATACGGTTGATGTAGTCCGCGGCAATGGTGTACTCCATGGCGTCGTCGTCGCCGGTCCCCAGGGTCAGGTCCTCGTAGTCGCCGGACACGCTGAACCGTAGAGTCTGGGGTTGATCCGGCGCGCCGGCCCACACGCTCCTTTGTTCGAAAAACCCCACGGCGCTGGGCCAATTGGCCAGGGTGGCGCCGGAAGCCGCATGCCAGGCGCTGGTGGCGCCGGTAAAGCTGACGCTGGCCAAGGTGAAGGTGGCGGCGCTGAGTCGGCTGAGTTTCTGGGGCTCCACCTCGGGATGGGTGAAATAGGCGATGTCCGCTGTCTGTGCGAACCGGACCGAGGCCATTTGAGGCGTTGCGGCCGTGGACCGCCAGGGGGTGGCTATCTCGGTAGGTGTGGAGCCGGTGTACAGCTGGCCACGGCTGGTGATAAAGCGCATGTACTGGTCGCCGGCCTCTATCACATAGGCCTGTTCCTCCGAGAACACAAAGGGCAGCAGCTTGACCGGCTTTGAGGAATCCTTCACTTCGCAAACAAAGTACGTTCCCGGCCGGCTTGAGGCCCCGCCGTGGGCATGCACCAGGACGTTGAGCAAAGTGCGGGCCCCGTTGTAATACTTTTCGAGGTCAACGCGCCCTTCGAGCCGCGGGCTCAACTCGCCCGCGGTGAAGTTTGTCCATATGCCGGTGAACTTCGCCATCAACCCCTCACGTCAAGCAGCGGGTCGCTCACCATGGGCGCTTGGTAGTCTTCGGTCTTGTACGCCTCCGCCTTATATGCTTCCTGGGCGTCGGCCAACTGGGCCTCGGACAGCTTGTTGTGGAACTCTGCAAACAAGCGTTCACGTTCCTTGCTGGACGCGGTTATCTTCTTGCACAGATCAAAGGCCAGAGCCGCGCTTATGGCCTCGGCGCACAGTGCATCAAGGACCGTGGGGTCTGTGATCCTGGCGGTATATTCGAGGTAGACGGTTTCCTCGTCGGTGTGAATGTAGCGGCCCACCTTCTCGTACTCCACCACGGTGGAGCCGTCGCTGGTGACCTTACGGACCTTGAGGCATTTGGGGTCTGTTGGCAGCACATAGCGGTAGGAGTAGCCCACTACAGGCGCAGTGGCGTCCCGTTGCAGCTTCTGGATTTCCTTGGCGCATCGCCATGGGTGCATCCGCAGAACTGCATCCCGCACCCGTTCCAGCCTCCACTTGCAGGCCACGGCCATCGGATCATCATCGTTGTCGATGTCCATGATGGGATCGCTGCCCAGGGCGATCAGAGCGCCGTTGCATATGCTGGTCCAACTGACCTCGCCCATGGCTTACTCGTCCGAAAGGACCAGCCTGGCGGCAACCGGTTCCGGCAGGTCCTCAGGAGACGAGAACCGCTCCGCCAGGGCCGCGGCCATGTCGCCCTTCGCGCTCCTGGCGGTGATCCCCTCGATGTCAAGGGCCTTGCACGCGGCCAGAAGAGCGTCCCGGCTATGCTTGTTGGCCCAGTCGTAGGCGCTGGGAACCTCCACGGGCTCCGGGTCTTCGTCAATGCGTTCCATGTGCCCCATCAAGGCCTTGAGCGGGTGGTCCCGGTCCCCGCTGGTTATCTCGATCTCGTCACCAGCGGCCAGAAAGGTGCCGGTGTTGGACTCGTAGCAGTCTCGCAAAACCCGGTATTTGGGCATCTGTGACTCCTTTCGATTACCCCGGGCCCTCGCGGGCCCGGGATGTCACTCATCTTCGCCGTGTCACGGCACGTTGATCTGCGCGTCCATACCGAGCCAGGCGCTGACCTTGCCAGCAGAGGCTGCGGTGGAAAGGGTGTAGGTGACGTAGAGGTACCGAGCGTCCACATCGTCCGGCAGCTTCACCTTGAGCAGCGAGTCGCCAGCGCTGGGCTGAGTGACGGCCGGCCCGGTCAGGATCAGGTCGGTGGGCGGGTTGGACGCCCCGCAGTAGACTTTGGGGGTGATGGTGCCGGTGCTGGTGGTCATGGTGAAGCTGGTGGTGCAGACGATGTTCAGCCACAAACTCCCGCCCTGGGAGTTGTAGGCGGTGTTCCCGAACGCGTCCTTGGCCGCCCCCAGGTCCAGCACGTTGGTGGACGCGGTGGCGGTGGCCGCGGTAAGGGCCTGGTCCTCGGAAAGCATCAGGTGGTAGTCCTGAATAGCCATGGCGCCCTCCTTTAGCTGACCGCGGATTCGGTGTTCAAGATGGCGTCCATCTGAGACACCGGATGACCGCGGAAGGTCATGACCGGCCGCCCGAAAGCGTCCGTGAAGTTGTAGTTGACGTTGGTCTTGTCCTTGGCGTAGATGTCCAACTGCGTGAACACGTCGGAGTTGCAGTACAGGTAGGCGCCCTGGCCCCGCTGCGGCATGGCGTTGAGAGCCTGGATCACGGTGTCCACGAACCCGGCCGCAGTGGCCACGGTGGACATGTCGATGTTGCATATCCTGACGATGCTCCGCGGGTCCTTGACCGCCAGCCCCATGGAAATCTTGAAGTGATCCACCATGGCCTGGAACCAGGTGTTGGCGGTTTCGCCAGCCCAGGTCTGCTCGCCCAGGTCCTCGTGGTCCACCCCGATGTTCTTGTTGCCCTTGGGATAGATGCCGTGCGCCTTGGTTTCGCCCCATTGGACGACGTAGATGGAGGTGAGGGTGCTGGTGGAGCCGCCAGCGCTGTACACGTTGTCGTAGCTGGTGCTGTTCAGCCTGGGCGCCAGCCCCGTGAACTTCTCGGGATCGGTGGTGCTGTTGCCGTAGATGAGGGTGGAGGCGATGGTCTGGCTCATGCCCTCCAGGAAGGCGTTGACCTCGGCCTGGCGGAACTCCTCCGGGTTGGACGCGGCCTGGTACAAGGCCTTGTCCACCACGGCGTAGTCTTCCAACATGCCCATCTGCTCAAAGGCCTGGTCCGTGGTGCTCGCGCTCTTGGCCACACCGTCATTGATCTTGCGCCAGGAACCGGTGGGCAGGCTGGAGCGGCGCACGATCTTGTGGCTGAAGGTGTCGTTGGCCTCGATCATGGGCATGTGCAGCAGCATATCGTTGGTGCGGGCCAAAACCTCGGCGATGACGGCAAGGTTGCCGTTGGGGTCGCGTCGCTTGGCCAACTCCAGCAGGGTAAGCTGGGAAGTGGTAGCGAGAGTGCTCATGTGCTAGTCCTCCTCTAGGCGGACTTTTGGCGGCGAAACATGGGCTCTCCGCCAGCGGTCCGCAGTATGTCTTTGGGTGCTTCTTCGGGGAGAACCAGAGCGTCTTCGGAGATGGCCTTGCCGATGTTGGCGAAGGCGTGAACCATCGCCGGATGATCCTTGAGGCCGGTCTGGGTGAGAACATCCACAAGGGCCTTGGTGCCAAAGGCCTCAAACCCGCGGTCTGCCAAGGCCAGGTTGGCCTCGTACTGATCGCCCCAGGTCTTCTTGAGGAACTTCCGTCCCTCCTCGGCCATGGCTTTTTGGGCCTCCAGCCCGCGCAGAATGTTGGCGTTGTGGAAGTCCACCAGCTTGTCCACCTGGGCCTGGGTGAGTCCCAGGTCCTTTGCGACAGCCTGAAAGCCCTTGACCACCTTCTCGTCCGCAGGCACGCCCTCGGGTATGAAAACCTTGTAGTCTTCGGGCTTCTCGGGAACTCCCTCGCGCTGGGTGCGCCCTTGTTTGAGGTCTGCCAGGATTTCATCCATGGACTTGTAGCCCTGAAACTCCTCGCGATCCCTCAGGTCCTCGGGCAAGAAAGACAGGTCCAGGGTTTCGGCGGTTTCGGCCTCACCCTCACCCTCTCCGCTGTCTCCCTCGCCGTTCTCGCTGGCCTGCCCTTCATCGGCAGGGGGCTCCTTGGCCTTTTCCGCCGGTTCGCCGGAGAAAAAGCCTTTCCGCTCTCCGCTCTCCTCGGAGGTGGAGCCGGCGGCAGTGGTGTCTTCCGAGGTTGCGGTGTCACCCTGACCCTCGGCTACGGCTTGCTGCCTTTCGGCGTCCTCGGTCATTTTGGTTCCTCCATGTCTTGGTCTTTGGCGCCAGGCAAAAAGGCCCCTTCCGCCCGTGTGCACACGGAAAGGGCCTTTTCGTCCGGCGTTGCCTCGGGGCCTCTTTGGTGATCAGTCAAAGAGGTGGTCCCTTGGAGCCTGTATTTGTCCGACCGCCTAGGATTGCTGCAAGGCGGCCTTTTTCATCCGCAGCACCTTCCTTATCCCCTGAATTTCCAGCTGGCGCAGGCCCTTCATGGTGGCCATGTCCATGAGCTCCAGAAGTTCGATGCCCACGCTGCGCCGGCCCTTCATCCAGATGTCCCGGCTGTTGCCGTGGAACACTTCCAGCAGCACGCCGGTTCTCTGCATGAGCCAGTAAAACACCCGCTCGCCTTCCGGGGTGCTGAATACGGTCTTGATGTCCCGCAGGAGTTCCGCGTCCATCTCCTCGCGCAGGGCCCGGATTTCCTCGGCCTGCTTGGTTTCTTCCAGCAGCAGGGTGCTCTGAAAATCAGCCATGGGCCAGCTCCAACCTCCTGGACTCCTCGCGCCAGGCTAATCCGGCCTCTTGCAGGTTGACTTCCGCCTCGGCCAGCAGCATCTGGTGAAACTTGGGGTCGATCTTGTCCATCACGCCATGCCGAAGGAGCGCCCAGGCTGCGGCCCCCTCCTTGATCTGGATCATGGCTATGCGGTACAGGGCGGCCGCGTACCGGTCCCAGGTCAGGTTGTAGTTGAACCTGAACGCCTGGCTCCTGGGGTCTTTGAGAAACGCCTCGAAAACGCGCACGAACAGCTTTGACCCGTTGAGGCACAGGTCCATTCGGTTCTTCATGAACCCGTAGTCGCTCAGGGCAAGGGCAAGGTCGCCGTTGTTGGGGCTTTTCTTGAGCCCGTATTCGAGCCACTTCTCTATCAACTCGTTGTCTTCGAGGTTGAAGGCGTTCTGGACCATGGCGAAATAGACGCTGTCGTTGAACGAGCTGGTCCCTTCTGCGCCATTGATGTAGGCCTCGCCGTGCTTCAGCGCCTTACGGTTCTCGCCCAGCATGCCGTAAAGCTGGCACAGGTAGAGATGCGCTTCGCTGTCTTCCGGGTTCTCGTTGATCCGGCGCATCAGAAGCTGGCGCCTGGGCTCCATCTTCTTGCGAAGCTCGGCCATGGGCAGGTCATAGCCATCGTGCCGCACCTTGACCAGATGGCACCAGTCCACCTGTTGGCCATCAAGCACCAGGCGGTTATGCACGATATCCTCGTAGCGGCCCTTGCCGGTGCGGAAAAAGCGGATGGAGTTGTTGCCGCACACCACCTTGCCGCCGCGCTCATCGGTCAGCCAGCAGGCCACCCCTACGCAGGCCTCGTTCACGCTGCCCAGCCATTCCTTGAATATCTCGGGAGCGCAGGAGATCTCCAGCCATTCATCCGCGTCGATCACCAGAATCCAGTCGCCCGTGGCCAAAGCCAGGCTCTGGTTGCGGTGCTTGGAGAAGTTGTTTTCCCAGGGGTGAAATTCCATCACCACGGCAACGTCCGGGTTCTCCCGGGCCCACTCCTCCACGATTGCTGGGGTTGAGTCGGTGGACCCGGTGTCAACCACGCATAGCTGGGCCGCCACGCCTTCAAGAGACTTCAGGCAGCGCGGGAGTTTTTTCTCCTCGTTCTTGACCATCATGCAAACCGACAAGCGGGTGTCAGCCACCTAGTCCCTCCAGCATCCCTTTAAGCTCCTCAAGCGCCGAGCCCTCTTTGGGCACCGTTTCGGCCAGGGTCTGGCCCGTGCGGGCCATTTGCTCGGCTTGCTGGGCCGCCAGGGCGGCCTGCTCCTGTCGGCGGGCCTCTGCCTCCGCCTGGGCGCGCTGCTTGCGTATCTCGGCCACCTCGTCGTCCGGACGGATAACGCCCACGGGTGCCAGCACCGCCTCGCCGTACTCATCAATGCTCTGATCGGCGTCCAGCTTGTCGGCGGCCGCGGGAATTATCTCGCTGATGACCTTGACGTAGTTGGCCACCGCGTCGATGCTCTGGGTGGCGGCCAGCTTCTGCGCCTGGGCCAGTGTGGACAGGAACCGCCAGCGCAGTTCTTTGCCCTCCAGTTCCTGGGGAGGCGGTGGAAACGCGCCGCGCCGCGCTAGGATCGCATACACCCGCTCCAGGGTGGTTTGCAGGTCGTCCACCAGCCGCTCAACCACCGGCCCCAACAGGAGCAGTTTCTCATGCATGCGGCCGCGGATGAACTCCGCAGTCACGTTCTTGCCGTTGTCCAACTGGTCCAGCATCATGAACAGGTCGTTGTACATGCCTATGCGAATTTGCTGCTGCACTGCCTCTATCTGGAGGGCGAAACCCCGCAGGTCCGGCTGGGACTGAAACAGGGGATGAATCAATCCGGGCTTATCACCCACGTAGGGATTCTGGCCGCCCGGCAGAAGGTTCAGGTTTTCGCCGTACCCGCCCGGAACCGCCATGGGCGGGTTGGCCTGCTTGTGCAGTTGCATGAGCAGGACCTTTTTCATTTCCTGCAGCATCTTGCAGTCGGGCAGGACCTCATAACCGGGTCCACGGCCCCACACGTCGGCGCCGGTGGTGGCCCACCGAGCGCAATGGATGGGGTTCTCCTGAAACCCGCTTTCCTCCAGGATGTTGCCCTTGCTGGCCTCGTCCTCCTCGAAATAGATGGAGGCCCAGGGCATGTTGAGCTTGTCCATCCTTTCCGGGTCCCGCAGTTTGCGGGGCTCGATAACATGAATCACCTTGATCATCTGCCAGCGGCCGGAGCCAGTGTTTTGATTGACCAGCTTCTTGGCGTTCTCGCTGAGGCGGTCACCCCAGCGCTGATAGGCCACCTTGGCCCGTATCCATAGCCGGCGGTAGAGTGTATCTACCGCGCCATCCGGGCCCTCGCAGATGAAGTACGAACCGATGGTCAGGGGGACAAAGCGGAAGTATTTTTGCGGGTGCTCCTCGCTGATGGTGCACGCAGTGCCGAACGGGCCCAGCTCGGCGTACTTTCCGGCCTGGGCTTGGTAAAAATTGGACTTGTCCAGGGCCGAGTACATGATCTCCTCGACCTTGCCAACAAACTCCTTGGCCGGGCCCCATTCCAACAGGTCCTGGTCGTCCAACTCCGGCTTGAACCATCGCCTGGCGGGTGAGCACAGGCCACTTCGCAGGCCGTTGGCCAGTATTCGGGCCGCGTAGATGGGGGTGGCGTCCACGATCTTGTCCATGCGGAGGTCGCCTCGGTTGGGCTGGTCCGTTTCCTCGAACATCCCTCGCATGGGCATGATGTAGTCGCGGATGTCTTTCCAGACGGTTTTCCAGACCTGTTGCTCTGTTTCCAGAGCCTTCATCCGGTCCAGGTGCTTTTCAAGCCGATTTGCCACCGATACCTACCTTCAGGCCCGCGCGCTCGCACCGCTCTTGGAGCTGCCGCCCAGTTTCCGTTTCAAGACCTTGGCCGCCTCCATGTCCGCGCCCCGGCCGCCGGTCAGGTTGAGGTTCGACCGGCCCAGGCTGGCCAGTCTGCGCCGGCGCTCCTCCTTGGCCTTGGCCGCAGCCTCAGCCTCGGCCTGCTGCTTGGCGAGCTTGGCGTAGTACGCGGTGCGCTGCGCCTCGGCCCGGGCCATGGCCTCCTTCATTTGCCGCATGTAGTCCTCTTGCATAGCGTAGGCACGCATCTGGGCCTCATGGGCTTCCCGAGCCGCAGCCTCGGCCTGCTGTTGTTCAAGGTATGCCTGATAGCCTGCCTCGCTTTGATGGAATCCCTCGTCTACCGTGTCAATCCGCCACTTGCTCTGATCCTCGATGTCGTCATAGTTGGTGATGTAGTAGTTGGTGCCTCCATACCAGAAGTGATAGTTGGGGTCCTTGGCCCAAGATTGGCCCTGGTCCCAACTGGTATAGTCCGAATCAATCCATCTCACCCGCTCTTTCCAGGGCGGGGTGGGTGGAGCAGAGGGGCCGCCGCCTCCCATAACCTACCTCCTGTTACCGTCGGCCCATTCATCGCGGGTTATCGCGAGAACGGTTGAATCGTAAAGCTTGCCGTCAAACACCTTGGCCAAGGGCAACCGGCCTGTGACGGTGAACCCGGCCTTGCGGGCCACCGCGGTGATCGCGCGATTCTCGCAACAATGTTCGGTGTAAACCACGTCCAGGTCCAGCTCGCGAAAAGCCAGGTTGATCAACGCCCTGGTGGCCGCCACTGCGCCGAATACGTGCCTGCTCAGCTTGCAGTACCCATGCAGCCACGCGCTCCGGCATGCGCTCCGGTGCGGCACGATCTGGGTCAGGTACACACACCCCTGCCAGCCGCCATCTCCCTCCACGCTGTAAAACCGACTGTCTGGGGCTGCAGCCAGAGTCATGTAGCGCTCAAATGCGTGGGGCCGCCACTCATCAGGTATGGCAAACGGCCAGGATCGCATCAGCTCAACCAGGGGGCCAATGTGCTCCACCAAAAACGGCGTCAGGCAGGCGTCCTTGAAGCTCAGCGGTATGGGCGGCCCAGAATACATCATTGGCGGGGCATCCCCTGCAGCGGGTTGTAGTCGGTCCGGGCGAAACTCTTGGCCACAGGTGCCTTGGGCATGGGCGGCCCGGCCTTCATCTCTGGGTCCTTGATCCGGGACAGGCAATCCAACATGTCATCGTGAACACCAACTGGGAATGCGAGATACTCCTCGTCAATGAATTCCTGGGTGAGGTCGTGTTGGCGCTTCTCGCGGTCGATGTAGAGGCAGCGCACGGGCAGGAACAGCTTGCCCTGCTCAAAGTCCGGGATCAGGCGTCGGATACGGTCCAACTTGGGCATGGGCCCGCCCAAACCGACAATCTCAAAGCGGTAGTTTTCTTGTTCCTGGCGATATCTGATGTGCTCAATGTCGGCCATCATACCGTACTGCTCATAGCCCACCCGGACCACGCGGGCCTCTTGGGTGTGATACTTCCGGTGCAGGCCGATCAGCGCGTCGGCGCGTTCGGTGAGGTTCAGGCGGTCCCGAACGCCGTCAATCACGTAGGTATTGCCGTCAGGCGCCAAGCCCACCACCCACATGCTGGTGTAGTCGTTCTCTTTCTTCTTCTCGCGGGCCGGGTCCACCAGGATGTACAAGTTCCAGCCGCCCCAGTTCTTGGGAGTCCAGAATTGCAGCCAGCCGCGCTTGAAACCCTGCACCTCATCGGCCTTGGGGTCCTGAAGCATCTGGCAGCCAAAGGTGTACGGGCCCATATCGCGCCGCTTCTCGGCCAGTACCTCTCGGCTCAGGAGCACGGGCTCACCATCCACCCGGCCGTCGATTGTGGCGGGATATATCCGGGGCTTTGCGGCGCCGCGGGCGATTATCTCCCGATAGGTGTCGTTGTAGTGGTAGCGAGTGCCTATATAGCGCTTGGCGCCGCCCTCAGAGCCCAAGTTGAGGCTCAGCTCCCACGCCTCGGTGGTGCGGCGTATTTGATCCGGGGTGTACACACTCTCGCGGGTCACCACGTCGTCATACACGATCAGCTTGTAATGCCGACTGGTGGGCTGGCCGTCCACCAAGCCGTAGGCCTCAATCGTGGACTCCTTGGGGTTCCCCTTGCGCCGGACGATGAAGCCCTCGCTCTCGGTCCACTTGGGCGACTCCTTGCGCGGGTCGGCATAGAGCACATCGGGGTAGACCTCTTTCAGGAGATCGTTGCTCTCGAACTCCCGCTTGATCTGGCGGAGGAATCCCGTGGCGATCGGTCGGGTGTGGCTGAATATGCCTACCGTTATCTCGGGATTGCACAGGATGTCCTGGATGGTCTTGCCGAAGGTGATGATGGTGCTCTTGTAGTGCTCCCGCGCCCACAGGTCCAGGTAGCCATTGGGCTCCATCTGGACCTCGCGGCAACGCTCAAACAGCCATTCCCGATCCACGTCCTTGCGGCTGAGTAGGTAGACCAACAAGAAAAACAAGTCCCGCCGGCCAAGCGCCGCCATAGCCGCCTTGACCTCCTCGGGACCCGCGCTCTCCGCCTCGCGCAGCATCTCGGCGTAGAATGCGTGGGCGTCACTCCTGCCGGTAAACCTCATCCAGCTTCTCCTTGAGCGCAGCGCTCATCTTGTGCTCAACCTGGATCGGACCACCGTCTTCACCGGTGTGCTGGACCTTGTTGTACAGGCCCAGGTACTTGCCCAATCGCTCCAAGCTGGCGCCCTTGGAACACAGGCGCACCTTGGTCTTCACCCCGCCGCCGGGAATCTCAATGACCTCGATGCCCGCCACAGCGGCGGCTTGGTCGGAGTCCAGGGCGTTGATCGGCTTAAGGGTGTTTTTTTCGGTGAACAGGCAGCGGGGGTCAAAAAAAGCGATACGCGCCTCCTCCTTGAGCACGCGCTCTGCGGTGACCTCGGCTTTTTCGGAGATCCTGACGATGCCTGCTTCTACCGCGGCTCGAACGTGGGGCTTGGCGAGCAAGATTGAAGCGTAGACGCGGGCGCTTCTGGGACTGTAGCCCGCCTTGATCGCCGCGGCGGTGCCGTCCCTCTCAATCAGGTAATGCTCAACGAACGCACGCTGTTTCGCCGTGAGGACTTGACGTTTCTTCTTGGCCTTTTTGGTCGCCGCCATAAGGGCCGCCCCTTCCGGCTGGTTCTGCGCCTGCTATAGCTTGGCACAAAAAAACAACCGTAAAAAGCGCTATATATAGCGCCTTTTATGTCGGCCCCTATCGACCCTGATTTGACATTATGTATTGTTTTGTCGCTAAGTTAAAGATTATTTCGGAGGGTTCGAGGGTTGATCCCCAGGAATTTGGCAGCTTCCTCCTGGGTGGGCAAAAGTTCTATTGCCACCCGCATTGCCAGCGCTTTGATTTTTCGCAAGCGGGCACCATCCAGTCCATGAAGCGCCGCGGCCACGAAAGCGGCAGGGTCGGCCCGGATTACTGAAATCAGCAGTCCTTCCTCGCGATCCGCCTTGTCCAACACCGCCAACAAGTCCCGCCGAAACTCTTCCCAGCCATCCGGGTTCAACGCTGGGTCCAAGCGTGCGGCGACCGCCTGAAGCAGGGACCACTGGCCCGTGGCCATGAACCGCTCGGCTTCGCGTTGCAAGACTTCCCGGCGGGTCATTGGGCCGCCTCGGTGCCGCCGCTCCGGCCGACGTGGGTAACAGCCTGGACCTCCAGCGTGGTCCATCGCTTCTTGCAGGCCATGCACTCGCGACGGCGCTTTATGTAGCCGTTTTTGGTTTCGGTCGTTCGCAGCACGCGGGTTTGGTCGCTGAAGCATCTGGGGCAGGTCATGATTAAGTTTCCTTCTCCACCACCACGGGCAACGGCTTTTGGGGCCATTCCTGTGGAGTGGCCTTGTATTTCTCCAGACGCTGGCGCATTTCCTGGCACCAGCGCAGCATCTCGGCGGTATCGGAGTTATGCTTTGTTAATTTCAGAGCTGGGCGCTGGTCCGGGCCATAACGCCAGGGAATCTTGATCGGCAGCCACAGCTTGCCGGTCCACTTGGCCGCGATTTTTCTCGTCATACGCCAACCCCCTCCAAAGAGTCCCACTGGTACCCCTCCCGCTCCAGGACCTGCACATTGCTCAGCGCCGGGCTGTTGGCTGGGCACAGTCGCCGCCTCACCGCGCAGCGGTCGCAGTAGGCAACGGCGGTCCAGCCCTCCCGGTGGCGCACGAAAATATAACCGCCCTCGCAGCCGGGCGCGTCGCACTCAATGTGCTCGCTCACCATCCGCTCGGGGTGGGTGTCTTGCCACTGGAGCCACAAGGCCTTGACCACCTTGGGCAAGTTGCGCGGCATGGAGTCCTGTTGCTCGTATAGGCGCCGCTCGATCCAGTCCAGGGCCTCGCGGGGAACGTGGCGGGCCTGGTCGTAGAACAGGGCGATGCGCTGCTCGCTCATGAGGGTTCGGGCTCCAAAGTAGGCCGCCACCCGTTCCAGGAAGTCTACGAACTCAATCTGCGTCATTTACCGCCGCCCTCCTTGCGGCCTCAAAGGGGTCTTCGCCCCCGGATCGCCGCCCATTGCCTGCATAGCGCCCCTCCAGCACCTTGGGCATATTCTTGGGCCTGATGAGCCATTCCAGGTCTGCTTGCCAGTCCTTGGTCTGCCCCATGAGGAACGGGCTGGCTCGAACCTGGGCGAAGTACTCCCGCCACCAGTCCAGGTTTTGGCGCCCAGGGTCCTCCCGCCAGCGGGCCCGCAGGAGTTTGCGCCGGTGGTCTGGCCAAGTCTTGACCCGGGGCAGCTCGGGGAGCGCCTCGTGGTACAGCGCGATGATGGCGTCGTGGGGGCATGGGGGTGGGGCCTTCTTGGCCTTGCCCTTACCGTTGCTGCCCGATTTGGGGGCCGCTGGGGCGTCGTCGGCGACCGCCGGCGACGAGAGTCCTCCGTCAGGAGGACTCTTACTTTCTTCTTCTGACTCTGACTTCTGACTTCTAGCCTCTGAAATATACGGCGTTACATCGTCGTTACAGCCACCG
>CAZUHP010000034.1:25775-38274 GCA_964620595.1 uncultured Desulfarculaceae bacterium
TACTAGGGTCCCCTGCCTTCTTCGCGCGGTGCTTCTGCACCCGCAACCGCGCCTTTTCCCTGGCTTTTTCCTCCCTCACCATCCTGCGACTGATGAGCGTTACCATGCCCGTTACCTGGGGCGTTACATCGCCGTTACGTGGTGGTGCGTCGGAAAGTGGCCCGACCAATTCCTCCACCATGTGACTTTGTGAGCCTGCGTGGTCCGCACGGGCGCACCCCTGGTCTGAGTGCCCCGCAACCGAGCTGGTCGAACGGCCGGCCACCTCGCAGTCACAAACGCCCATCTCTACCAACTCGGCGATCACGGCCTTGGTCTGATCCACCGTGGCCCCGATCAACCGGGCTAAACCCACCCACGGCAACGTTAGAACCCCCCTGGTCTGAGAGTTCCACATCGCGCAGAGCAGGTCGATCCAGGCACCCTTGGCCGCCAGGGACAGGGCCCGGGTGTCCTGAATCCAATCGCCTGGGTAGAATTGCATGTAAGGCAATTTGGTCTTTGGCATTATTCGCTCGCGATCACTTCTGCATAAACATCCATCAACCTGGCGTCGATTCCGTAACGATTCATGAGGGCCCGGATCAAGGCCGGCAGCGAGATCATGGGGACCACTGCGCCGTCCGGGATGGCGCCCTCCTGCTCCTCGATGATCCGGCCGATCTCAAAAAATTCCTCGTCGTAGCGCGGGGGCGGGTCGGGGGGCACCTTCCTCTTTCGGTGGCGTGCCACTCGCGCGGCCCACTCGGCCTGGAGTCGGACTTTGATCGGGGGCTTACGACGGGTCATCATGCCACCTCCTGCCCCGGGGAGGATAGATCCTGGATTCCAACCCAACAAAAACACAGGCCAATTTGTTTTTTTATCCGCCCGATTCCGGCATCTGCTCCTGGCCGCTGGGGCGTCATCACGCCACCCCCTGCGCCTGGTTAGCGGCGCTTCGATATGCAGCGGGACGGCTCCACTTGCGCGCCAGGGCTCGCCAGTCGCGGGGATACCGCTTGCGCTGTTCTGGTTGGTAGAGCTGGGCAAAGGGCAGGAAGCCCAGGCCATACACCCATTCGAGTCGAGCTTCTGCCTGTTCCAGCGTTTCGTTGAAGCCGATCATCACGAAGCACCGTTTCTTGTTGGTGGGGATGTCCACCAGCAGGTCGGTCATCGGGGCACCCACTGGTCGCAGACTGGGAGATTCGGTCGCGTATGTTCCAGCCAGACCGTCGAAACCCCTGCTCCTGGCTTGCGGCGACATGATCCCCGCGTCTTGGTCCCCGGCCGTATTTTGGGCACAGGACCGTCGGGCTCAAACCATCGGCAGTTGAGACACCCCGCGTATTGGCGGGCATAGGCAACATCCAAGAGGGTCATCGCCCTACCCCATCAGCCTACGGTAATAGAGGACCTGCTCGTGGGCGGACTCCACGTTGTTCTCGGCCTCCTGGATGGTGCGGGCCTGGGCGAGGACCTCGCCGGCCTTGATGCGGCGCCAAACCCCCACCGCTTCGACGAGGCGATCCAGGGCTTCCATCTCTTTGGTTGCTTTGGTTATGTCCACCATATTTATTGTTCCTTTCCCTCGTTCAGTAGCCGGTCGATTTCGGCTGCGATGAGGGCGCCGGCCACCACGAGCTGGCGGAGGCGGGGTTTGCCATCGCGCTTTGCCCAACAGGGATTCCAAATCCTGGGGAATAGGACGTCTGTTGAAACTGACAATGCTCCAGAAAGGACAATGGTGTTTTGCTCCTTCAACCGGAGCGCGAATGTGATATGATTATCTGGCCACGCGTAGTAACACGCGGCCATCGCCAGTTCGCCAGTTTGGTGCAAGTCGTCGGTGTCGTGTTCGGCGTCAAAGCCCTCTTCCTTTATTTGCCTCTCCCGCTCGGCGGCGATCATTTCGATGGCTTTCATTCTTTCCCCTCCGCTTTTTGGGTAACTTTTGTAAGGATATCGGAGACCGCCCCGGGAAGACCGTTGATGATAGTTGCTGCGAGACTTTCCAAAGAGTCTTTGTGGCATATCTCACACGATTGGACTACTATGCACACTTCAGACCGAGATGCTTCATCAACGGCGACCTTCAAGAGATTGCCACAGTACCAGCATCTAATCCGTAACTTTCTCCCGAGCGAGATAACGCCTTTTTCTTCGCTCATTCTTTCCCCTCCCAGCACGGGCAGCCGTCCTGCGTTATATTTGGCCCCTCGTGCCACCACGTATGACGACGGTCAAGGTTTATGCCGAAAACCTCGTCCTCGTGGACCACCACGGTGGCGCATCTATGCCTCAGCGCAGCGGGAATTTTCGGAAACATGCAGAGCCAAAACGCCCCGGGGACCCCAGTCTTTCTCGGCCTGGCCCAGCGGCAGGTCAGACAATCTTTGCGATCGATCATGTCCACATCTCAATTTGATTGTTCAAAGCAGCTATCGCTTTCCGGCTCGCAAAACACCGCTTGCAGGGGCGCGAAGGCACCGGCTCATCACCCCACCAGAAGCGCCCGCTTACTGTTGCTGGGCTAATAAGCCGCCCGCAGACCGTGTGCTCCTGATCAATCAACAGATGCCACACACCATCAGGTCGAATCTGAACGAGATTTATCATTCCCCCATCTCCCGCCTCAGCCGCTCAATGTCGGCGCTGAGTTCAAGCCATTTGACGAGGCAGGACCTGCAAAGCCGGCCTGGGGGTGCTTCGTCTCCAACCCACCGCCTCGTTGCGTCGTCATCCATATAGTATCGTTCACAGAGGGTGTATCCTCCACCCGCTAGTCGGCGATCTTGAAAATGCCAGACGCCTTTACGGTTAATTTTTACGAGATATTCCATTGGGTTCCCTCCCGAGTTTGGCGGCGCGAACTTGTAAGAGTTGCTTACAGGTTCGCCATTCTGCCATCGGCGGATTGCATCCCAAAGCCTCCACGAACTATGTACCCCGTGCCATTCCAAACAGTCTGGTATCAGCTTTGCGATGATTTTATGTTCCTCGCGCTTGTGTAATTTCCCTTTTGTGTTGTAACACAGGAGTAAAATCAAACGCAGACTGGTATTAGAGAGAAGCATTTATGCCTCCGGCCACTGGCTCCACGTTTGCCCATCAAGTACGCGTCCGGCGGCACGTCTGTTAAGGCGCACAAAATAAGAATTATGTGCTTTGGTAAGTGTATATTTTTTGGGATCTTCGTTGATCCATTCGTTTGGCGGTTGACATTCTCGCCAGTTTCCCCAGCTTTTGAAGAAAAATGGAACCTCCGCCTCCCAACATTGGTCCCGCAGGCTCCGTACCCAGTCGGGGTGCATGGGCCGGGCACCGGGGCCGGTTTCGCCTCCGCAGATGACCCAATCTAGCCTCGGCCCTTCGCCTTTCTTTGGGCAAACATGGAAGCACAGGTCGTGTTCCTGTCCGACGTATGCAGACGACCCCCGATTACCACAATCAGCACAGTTTATTAGATAGCGCTCCAGGTCCACCGGCCCCAGCAGCGGCTCGCAGGAGACGAACCGCACCGCCGCCGGGGTCTTGAGCAATTCCGGGATGCGCTCATTGGCCGCTGCCTGGTTTTCCACCGAGACGCCGAACCACAGGTTGGGGATGTAGTCATTGTCTCCCAACTCCCGGATGGGGTTTGCCTCGGTTATCTCGTACAGTTTTCGTTCGATGTTTTGAGGGCGTTTGGTTAAGAGCATAAATGTGTGTTGAGGGCACGCCAATATCACTTCCAGGATGCGATCAATCGTTTCTGTGCGAACCGCATCATGAAACGGATCCCCCATGCTACACACGAAAACGCGCCTGGGTTTCTTCCACCGCAGCGGTTCCTCCATCCGATCCTCGTGCACCGTCCCAGGCCGAAACGGATCGTCCTTGGGGTAGCCGTAGCGCCCCTTGAGCCGCTGGGCCATGTGCTGGGCGTAGCAGTTGGCGCAGCCCTCGCTCACTGGCGTGCAGCCGGTTACGGGGTTCCAGGAATAGTCCGTCCATTCGATAGCTGATTTGCTCATAGCGGCACCTTGAGCCCCAGGGACAGGCAGGAATGGATTTCTTCGGAGAGCCGTTCCAGAACGTTGATCGCGTCATCCCACATGCCGGGCAACTCGCCCAGCAGCAGCCGAGCGTTGGCGCCCATTTTCCCCTCGTTCTCTGTGGCGTCATCGAGCGCCGCCAGGGCGATTTCCACCGGCCCCCGAAGAGTTTCCAATATATCCAAGGCTTCCGCGGCATCCACCAGATCAACGGTTATTTCATTCTTCTTGCCCATGATCATCTCTCCTTTTCTTCGTGTTTGAATGCTTCAGGGTCCCATCCGCCGTCCTGTTTGGGGGACAGGTTGACTTCCTTCTGCGATCTCTGGCGGCTCTTTTCTTGCCAAAGAATATCTCCCAGGCTGTCCGCCACCGTTTTGATGCGCTGGAGAAGTTCGCGCTCATATGCGCACACTCTGTAAGCCACGTTTATGCAGTGAGGGCAGGGTTCTACCTTCACCATGACTACAGAGGAGCGCTCATCCATTGTGGCGGTGCAATCCAGGAGTTTGTCACACTGCGAACAGTGGAACTCTGCTTCAAGACTTCTCATTTTTACGCCTTCCTTTCTTGGGCTCCTTTGTGTCCTTCGGCCTAGCTTCATTTCTCGTTTTTGAATTCCTCCAGTACTGGTTCCAGGAAGAATTTGATGGCATCTTTGTTTGTCATGTTTGACGTGGTAAGGATCGTTTTCCCGCCGTGTATCATTATGAAGAAGGGCATATACCCATCCTCTGATTCAGCCGCCACCATTTGACCAACAGTTCCCATTATGTCTAAGGGGGCAAACTCGGTAAGCAGCGCTTTTATGTGCTGGCGAATTTCGGTCAGGTGGTAGATAGCGAATTGATCCACCATTTTTACGCCTCGTCTCTCAGGGCCTGCCTATATCCAGCTTCCCTGGCTTCATCCTTTGCCTCCTCCATGCACGCTTGGCAGGGCATCACCTCAATGGCAATGTCGCCGTTGTTGCGCGCTTCCGCTCCGGGGGTGGTGTCCAGCTCTCCGCCACAGAGAAAGCAAAACGCTTTTATTTCCAGCAAGGCCATTTGATTCTCCTTTTCTCCCTCTTGATTCGCAGGCGCAGGGGCGCAAAAGAGGTACCGTTATTGTCGCCGCCCCCGCGCCTGCGGGTTGGTCGATTCCATCCCCACGCCCCGAACCTCAGGATACTCCAGGCACTCCACCGGCTTGCCCAGGCTCAGGGCATAGTCCACCTCATCCTCCACCCCCACGGACATCTCCCAGCCGGGCAGCTTGAGCACCACCAGCTTGTCGGCGGCCCGGATCATGGCGCGGTCCAACTCCTTCCAGGCTTTGTAATCGTGAGGAATCTCCAACTTGAGCCGCTTGCCGGCCATGGCGATGGAGTGGCCCATGCTGATGGGCGAAAACACCAGGTGCCCCAGAGACACCAGGTAAGCGGCCGCCGCATCAGCCGCCGCCGCGCGCCGCATCATGGTGTACGTACGCCTGGCGGTGTAGGGGACCGCCAGGTAGATGATCGAACCGCTCATGATCGCTGCTCCCTGCATCTCTCCTTCGCCGCCCACCACCGCACACACCCGTGGCACTCTTTGCCCGCGTCCCGTGAATGATGCTCGCACATTTTCCAGTGCACCCGCTGTTCACGGCTGGGGCAGAAGGTTGAGGGCGTCTTGGTTCGCCAGGTGTTCTTGCGGCTCACTCCCCCACCTCCATTACCTCCAGCCACACGCCCGCCTCCGGCCCCCGCCGGGCGGCCCAGAGAACCACCCCTTGGACATAGCGGCCCGAGTCGTTCTCAATGACCCCGGCCGCCACCAGGCCGTCCTCGATGACCTTGGCCGAGAGTGCGTAGTTGAGAGCGTCGAAGCGCCGGCCCCGGGGATGAATCGGCTGGAACACCAGCATCACCGGCGCGTTCAGCCGAGGGGCCCCGCGCAGCTTGGTCTTGACAATAAGGTGCCCCTCCTCAGCCAGCCGCTTTCTGGCCGCCCAATGCATGCCCGCCCACACCCTGTTGAGCGAGGGCGCCAGCCAGGGGATGAAGACCCGCAGGGAGGGGCGCTCCCCGGTCCCGGGAGTCCGGGGGACGTTGGCCCCAGGACCGGGAAGCGCTTGCGGGGATGGGGAGGAGGAACGAGTCATGCGACTAGGCCAGCACGATGATGCGTTCCGAGGGAAGCAGGGCCTTGACCAGCCAGTCCTTGACCCGTGCCATGGCCTCCATGCGCCAAGCACCGCCGTCGGCCTCGTGCAGGCTGAAGCTGGGGCCCTTGTGCATGCGGAACAGGAAGGGGCTGGCCACCTGCTCCACCTCCAGGAAGGTGCGATAGGGGGCCAGGGTGACGGGGTTGGGGAGCTTGACCTTGGCGCGGCTGGCCACCCCGGAGCGGACCGTGGTTTCCTGGCTCACGCCGTCGTCCGCCGCCGTCACCGCGGTCTCGTCCACCACGTTGCCGGCCAGTTTCAGCAGGATGTCACGGTCGCCGGCGCTCGCGAACGCGGTGCGGAGCATGATCTGGAAGTCTTCGGGGGGCAGGCGTGCGAGAGGCGCCCTAGGGCGCCCTCCAGAATGATTGCTGCCCCGCCGGTGTCCTGGGCGATGGCCACCACGGCGCAGCATTGACGCTCGTGCAGCCACCAGGGGCACACCAATTCAAAAGCCTCGTTGTCGGGGCTGTTCGCAGGGCAAGGCCGCCCCCTGTCTATCGGGCAGTAGATAATCTTCTTGCGCTCGCTCACGCCGCACCTCCCCCCTCCGACAGCGGAAGGTCGGCGGGGTCGGCCCCGGGGTCTGCGGGGGACTCCGTGGCCTTGGGCTTCTTGGATTGCTGCCGGTTCCTGGCTCGGCCCAGCTTGTCCTTCAGGGCCTCGGCCTGTTCCTGGGTGGCGGCGGCCGTCACCTCGAACCAGTCCTCGCGCTTGCTCATGCCGTCCTTGATGCTGTTGTAGATGGAGCGCAGGTCCACCAGCTCGGCCTCGATCAAGGCCGTGAGCTTGTGGCCCAGGCGCTGCTCGATCATCTCCTTGGTGACGCCCAGGGGCTTGAACGCCTGGACCAGTTTCAGGGCGCGGTCAGCCAGGGGTTCATCCGAGGCCCCGGCCAAGGTGCGCTCGCAGGCGGCTATGGCCTCGTCCACCACGTAGCCCGGGATGATCTCCAGGATGGCGGCCCGGAGGCGGCGCGCACCCTGGTTGGCGTTCATCTCGTAAATGTCCCGCTCGTCGGTGAGGTCGTAGGCCCCCTTCTTGGTGTGCCGCACGTGGCGCACCTCGAAGATGCGGCTGGCCCGGACGTTGGTTTCCTGGTCCCAGCAGAACGCCTCCATGGTGGAGGCTCCCTGCTTGCGGTCGATCTCGCGGATGCCGTAGGACAGGTTGCCCCAGAACCGGGCCAGGGTTTCGGCCAACCGGATGCTCGGGCCGGTCACCCGCGTGCCGCCTCGAGGGTAGGAGTACATGGCCCGCTCGGCCAGAGCCGGCCGCTGGCAAGCCTCCACAATGCGGTCCAGGGCCGCCACCTCGTCCCTGGGGAAGCGCTTGGCGATCACCAGGGCGGCCTGGACTTCCTGGACGGCCCGGGCCTCCTCCACCGCCGTCATGGCGCTGGGGGGGGCGGGGGCGGGAACTGCGTTGCCGTTGCCCACGGTCAGGGGATATTCGTTGCTCATGCGGTAGCCTCCTTGGCGATGAAAAACGCCCGGAACGGCCGGCTGGCCTTCCGGGTCTTGTAGTGGGGCTCCAGGTCCAGCTCCGGGTGGGCGGCCTGGAGGGACTTCACGTCCAGGTAGCGGGCCCCCTTCTGGGGCCGCCAGTAGATGCGGGCCCCCGCGCCTTCGGCCACCTCGGCCCCCATATGCTCCATGATCTTCTGGAGGCTGGTCTTGGCGGCGGCCTCCAGCTCCTTGCCGCCCTCGATGATCTCCTTGGCCTCGCGCAGCAAGCTCACGGCCTCGGCCCACTCTGGGCTGTCCATGGTGATGATGTCGTTGGTGGAGACGGAAGGCAGCTTCACCTGGGGCTCGTCCGTCGCTGGCTCCGGCGGCACTCGGCGCTCTACGTGATCACGCCAGAAGCGGGCCCCGGCCTCAATGATGTGGCCGATGATCTCTTCGTCCCGCTCCACCTCGGCGTCCACCAGCTCCCAGCGCTCGGCGTTGAAGACGATGAACACCACTCGCTGGTAGCCGGTCACGGCCAGGTAGTGCTGGCCCTGGACCTGGATATGGGGGGGCACGCCCTGGCGCTTGATTTTGGCGAACACCGGCAGCCCGGGCACCTTGATCTCGGCCAGGGTCCGGTCCTCGGCCGGCATCACCACCCGGTCGATATTGGCCCGGAGCCAAGGGTGCTCGGGGTGGGCCAGGATGCCGGTAGGCAGGCCCGCGTGGCCCCGTTGGAGCTTGCGGCCGGTGCGGGCCTGGTACTCGTCCGCTGCGATGGGCTCCAGCACCTCACCGCGCCGCATGGCGGGCGAGGGAGGCTGTTCGGGCAGCAGGCCCAGCTTGTCCAGGTACACATCCTCCGCCGTCTTGTAGGGGTGCACCCCCAGGACGGCGGCCATGTCGGAGCCGCCAAGCCCCTGCCGGCGGGCCAGCCGCCAGGCTTCGGGGTCGGCGTCCTTGGTCAACTTCACGGCCACTTCAGCAGCCACGGTTCTCTCCTTTCACCCGCGCACACCGCAGCCGGCAGGCGGGTATCTCAAACTTCATATGCTGGGTTTTGCGGGGCCGAGACAGAGCGCACCATTCGCAGCAACTGACGCAGGCAGCCCCGGGGCGGCTGCACTCGTACCAGTGGGTAGTGCCGCCACGCACCACCAGGTAGGGGCACTCGCTCACGGCCGCCTCTCCCACGGCGGCCGCGGCATGTCGGCCCGGCGGCAAGCGTCCACCAGGTCCAGGGCCAGGAGCAGGACCGCCACGAGCCCCACCAGCGCGGCCAGGGGCCCCAGCACGTGCCACACGGCGCCCAAGCTCATGCCCCGCACTCCACCGCCGGCCAGGTGCCGCGGTCCAGCGGGTCCACCTGGGTGGGGCAGGGGCAAGAGATAGCGGGCTGACAGGCAGAGCAGAACCAGTAGCCGTTCCGGTCCCTGCCCCACAGGACGGGCGGCTCGCCGTTGCTGACCACAGTCCAGCAGCCGCAGCGGGCACAGATGTACAAGTTGGCGTTCTCCATGTGCATCATCTCCCCGGGCCCGGGGGCCGGTCTGGTGCCATCCACATTCGACGCCCCGGGCCCTGTTTTGGTGGATAAACTAGGCCGCCCCCGCCTGGTCCGATCCTGCGAGCGCGGCCTCCAACTCGGCCCTGATCTCCTCTGGAGTGCCCAACATCCAGGTCTTGAAGGGCACCCCGGTTATTTGCTCTAAGCGCACAGCCGTTTCACGACCTGGGCGCTTCTTGCCGTTGATAATCTCTGAGTAAAATGCGGGTGTTATGCCTACTTTTTGGGCTATTTGATAGTTTTTCATCCGGGTCTCCAGATTAACGACAAGCTAATTTTGTGCCCATATTAACGCTCCGCTAATGGCATGTCAACCACAAAATTAGCCCTGAGTTTATTTTTTTGGTTTGTTACCTGGTTAGCAGCGTGCTAATATTGGGTAAACTAGTAGGGACTTTGAAAAAATGAGCCAACCGCAAGAAATTATGCCTGCCTTCAGAGCCGCACTTGCCCAGCTGCTCAAAAACAGCGGCCGGTCACAAAAGACTCTTGCTCTTGAAGCTGATGTAACTCCTGCCTTCTTAAATCAAATCATTCACGGCAAAAGGGAAGGAAGCCAAACCACCCTTGTTCGCATCGCCCGCGCCTTCGGCTACGACATCGTGGACTTCCTGGCCCTGGGCCGCCGCCTGCTGGCCGAGGAACGGGGCGAGGAGCCGCGCGACCCTTTGGAGGCCCTTGCCGGTCCCCTGCGGCCGGTGCCGGTCTTTGACGCCAACTGCGGCGACAACGGGATAGTCTGGAGCGATGGCGGCTTGCCAGTGGGCGAGGGCCTGGAGACCATCGACCTGCCAGTAGCCTGGCTAAACGAGAACAGCTTCTGCCTGCGGGTGCACAACGACAGCATGGAGCCCACCCTCCGGGAGGGCGACATCGTGCTGGTCAATCCAAACGCCACCGTTGTGAGCGGCGATGTGGTCTTCGCCCGTCTGCCCAACGGCGAAAAACTCATCAAGCGCTATCGCCAATCTGGCGGCCAGGTGGTCCTGACTTCGGACAACAGCGAATACGGACCAGTGGTGCTTGACTCCGAGAACGGTGATGGGGCAAAGATATTTAAGGTGGTCAAGATGGTGCGGACCCTATAAAGGAAAGGTTTCTAGAAGAGGGGGGCAATCATGAAGTCTGGTTTGACGAAATTGTTCGTGGTCGTCGGGCTTGTTCTTGCTCTTGCTGGCGTGGCGCGCGCGTCGGACTTCGCGCCATATTACGGCATATGGCAACTTGATGGATGGGTGCGCGGCGGCACCTGGGCCACTCGAAATTACCGCTATTATGTAGAACCGCTCCTCTTTGAAGTGGGCGACAAAAGCTATGACGAGGCCTATGCCGACTGGCAAGAAAGTGACCTGAACGCCGTCTATCAAGCCCTGTATTTTTTCATTAATGGCGGCGACTTCAACAGCGCCGTTGAGATGATAACCAAGGTTCCCTACCTGCGACTCGTAAATAATTTTACCGACGACCTCCACCCTGGCGAATCCTGGTATTACGAGGAATGTTGGCTTCCCTACTTGGGGCGCACTCTAGACGTTTACGCCCGCACCAATGATCCAAACTATGACCTGGTCGCTGGACTATTAACCTCGGAGCACAATTGGGTCAAAGACAGTGTTAGCTTCAAGCTCACGTGCAACGAAGACAAAAGCGAGTGCAAGGTGACTGGGTCTATCCACCGCGCCGATCAGTTTGATTGGTACACGATAGACTTCACCCTCAAAAAGATGCAGTAGGAGCTTGACACCGCCTCCGCTGGGAGGTACATTGAACATGCCATCCACATTCGACGCCCCGGGCCCAACCCTAGGAGCAATCCGGGTTGGGCGGCGTCTCTTTACCTCAAGAGCTGTTGGCCGCATGGGACGTTTCCATGCGCGGTAGCATCCGCAGCCGTCAGAGGTGCCCCGTCTGCGGCGCCCAGGGCAAATACACCCTCCAGGACTTCGGCAGGGGGCGGCGGGCCCTGGTCTGCCAATGCGGCCGGTTCATCGCGAATCGCCTATATATCCAAATCAAGTGGCGCGGCAAGCCATACCACATCAGACGCGACGAGAACGGCCGGCCCCTGACTGATTATCTTCACGCTGAGCGAGCCCTGGGCACCATCAACAACCAGATCGAGAACGCCCTGGACCCCAGCCGCCGGGGGCAAACGTTCGATCCCAAGTTTTGGGTTGGCCCCAATACCAACAGCCTGCTTTGGGAGAACTACCTGGCAGCGTACCTGAAGCGGGAAGAGAAGCGATGTTCGGCCGCCGGCTTTGCGCGCAAGCGGGCCCTTGCTAGGCATTTGGCCTGGTTCAACGGCCGCCTGATCCGCGAGATCAAGGCCGGCGACCTTGAGGACTTCGCCTCCTTGCCCTGCCTTCAGCTTGCACTGGCGTCCAAGACCCGCCTTGATCTCATCCGGCTGCTGGGGCACATCTTCAAGCAGGCCGAGTTGCGCGAGGACATCAAGAAGGCCCCGGCCCTGCCCAAGGTGGTGGTCCCCAAGAAGCCCATCAAGTGGATGAACCAGGACCAGCAGGCCCGGGTGATGGAATACATCCCCGCCCCCCATCGACCTATCTTCATGTTCCTGATGCAGTATGGGTGCAGGGTAGGGGAGGCATGCGCCCTGTGTTGGGACTGCGTTGACCTGGACAATATGGCCTTCGTGCTGGCCAGGACGTTCAGCCGCCGGCGCCTGTCTGATACCACCAAGACCCGGCGGCACAATCCCCTGCCCATCGTGGGCTGGTTTGAGGATTACCTGACCTCGCGGCCCCGAGGGATCAATCAGACGCCCGTCTTCCAAAACCCAGAAGCCGACCCCTGCCGCAATACTGCCCGTTTTTACCTGCCAGACTTCCTGCGCGCCGTTTGGAAAGAAGCTCTTGAAGAGGCTGGTTTCGAATACATCCAACTGAAAAACGCCACCAGGCACAGTGCTGGCACGCAAAAGCGCCTCCAAGGCTGGGATGAGGGGCTTATCGCCCGTCTTCTGGGCCACGCTTCGACAAAATACGTCCGGGGCACTTACATGGCGGATGACCTGAGCCTGCTGCGAAAGGAACTGCAAGTGCAAGGCAGGGGCAGGGTGCAGCGGTTGGACAAGGACCAGGAAGGGTAGGCAACGCGAACGTTGCATACCTGTTGCATACCGATTTTACCCCCAGAAAGGCATCAAGGGCTTAGAGGCTGTAACCTCCAAGCCCTTGATTTTATTATCTGGTAGGGCCGACGGGATTTGAACCCGTGACTTCCACCGTGTGAGGATGGCACTC
>CAZUHP010000035.1:0-33610 GCA_964620595.1 uncultured Desulfarculaceae bacterium
CCGCCCGCCGGCAGAGGCGGGCGATCTCCTCCCAGCGGCCGCCTTCGTCCCCCCCGCCCCCCCCGTCGCCCCCCTCCTCCAGCAGCAGGCAGGCGCAAAAGTGCCTGACCGCCTGGTCCTCGCAGCCCGACTCCAGGTAGGCCCCGCCCACCTCGCGGTGGTAACGGGCCTTCCCCCAGGGCGGGCGTCCCTCCCAGGCCTCGGGGTCCAGGATGCGGCTGAAGGCCCGTTCGGCCCTGGGGATGTCGCGGTTGCGGGCGTGGGCCATGCCCTCCAGCAGCATGGCCTGCAAGCGCTCCCGGCCCCGGCCCGGACCCTCCGCCCGGGCCAGGGTCTCCGCCGCCTCCTGGTAGCGCCCCTGGGCCAGGAGCGCCTGGCCCAGGCGGAGGTTGTTCTCCAGCCGGTTCCGCCCCGGCTTCAGCTCCAGGGCCTTGCGGAAGGCGCTCTCCGCCTCGGGGTAATGCCCCAGCTCCAGGTGCAGCCGGCCCAGAAGCTCCTGGCGGGCGGCGTTCTCGGTGCCCTGCTGGGCCATGGCCCGGGACAGCACCTGCAAGGCCCCGGCCGCGTCACCCTCGGCCAGCATGGCCCGGGCCAAGGCGTCGTAGGCCTTGAAAAAACGGGGGCTGTCGGCCAGAGCCTGCTGGAAGAGTTCCCGCGCCTCCTCGTAACGGCCCTGGCCCTGGCGGATGCGGCCCATCTCCAAGAGGGCGGCGCTGGCCGAAGGGTCCAGCTCCAGCACCCGCTGGTAGCAGCGTTCGGCCTCCTCGAAGCGTCCCAGCCGGGCCAGGAGCCCACCCAGGCCGAACAGGGGCCAGCGCGCCCGGGGCCGGTTCTGGGAAGCGGCCAGGAACGCCTCCACCGCCCGGTCCGTCTCCCCCCGGCACTCCAGCAAGAGCGCCCGGGCAGTGGTGAGCCGCCGCTCCAGGATCAGCTCCAGGCGACGGGCCAGCTTCTCGGGGCTGATGGGCTTGGTGAGGTAGGCGTCCTGCCTCTCCTCGGCCGCGCGGATCACCTTGATGTCCAGGGTCTCGGCGGTGACCATGATGAAGACCAAATCCTCCAGCTCGGGGTCGGAGCGCACCCGGCCCAACAGCTCCAGCCCGTCCATGCGCGGCATGTTCCAGTCCACCAGGGCCAGGTCGCAGCCCCGCTCCTTCAGGGTCTTGAGCGCCGCCTCGCCGTCGGCCGCGCGCTCCACCCTGGCGAACCCGGCCTGCCTGAGCGCCTGGCCCAGGATGAGCCGCATGGTCTGCATGTCGTCGGCCACCAGCACCGGCGCGCTGCGCTCCGCCACCCGCTCCAGGCGGGCGATCTCCTTGAGCAGGCCCTGCTCGTCGCGGCCGGCGGCCTCCGGCGTCCAGCCCTCGCCGCCCTGGGGAGTGACCCTCATGACTCTTGCCCCTTGCTATCCAGGGGAAGGCGCAGAAAGAACTCCGCCCCGTCCGGCTGGTTGCAAAACCGCACCTCGCCGCCCAAAAGCCCGGCCGCCCGCTGGCAGAAGTACAGCCCCAGGCCGGTGGAGCCCCGGCTGGCACGGCCCTGCACGAAACGCTCGAAGATGGCTTGGCCCAGGGCCGGGTCCACCCCCGGTCCGCTGTCCTTCACCCGGGCCAGGGCCCAGCCGTCCCCGGCGCCCACCCAAAGCCTCACCCGGCCGCCACCGCCCTCCTCCGGCGTGGAGAACTTGAGGGCATTGAACAAAAGGTTCATGAGGATGCGCTCCACCAGGTCCTCGTCCGCGGTCACCTCGGGCTCGGCCCCGGCCTCCACGCTGATCTCCACCCGGCGCGCCCGGCCCAGGGGCTTCATGCGCCCCGCGGCCTCGCGGGCCAACTGGGCCAGGTTCAGGGGCAGGGGGGTCAAGGGGAACTGCCCCGCGTCCATGCGCTTCAAGTCCAGGAGGTTGGTGATGCGCCGCCAAAGGAGTTCCAAATCGTCCTGGGCCGCGGCCAGGCACTGGGCCTGCTCCTCCGGGCTCAGCCCGCCCTCGGGCCCCAGGAGCCCCAGCACCTCCTTCACCCCGGTGACCGGGGCCTTCATGTCGTGGAAGATCATGTACATCAGATCCTCCTTGTCGCGCTGGGCCTCGGAGAGTTCCTGGTAGGCCATCTCCAGGCGGGCGTGCAAGGCGCTGAAGTTGATCAGGCGGCTGGCCTCGCGGGCGATGTCCTGGGCCATGGCAGCGTCCTGCTCGTCAAAAAAGGGCGCCCCCGCCTTGTCCGCCAGGTTCAGCACCCCCACCACCCGGCCTCCTTCCAAAAGCGGCAGGCAGACCAGGCTGCCGGTGCGGTAGGAGCGCTTGCCGCCCTGGCGGCGCACCCCGGCGTAGGCGCTTTGGCCCACCTCCTTGGTGTAGATCGGCCGGCCGGTCTTCACCACCTCGGTGGAGATGGAATCTTCGCTCAGCTTGCTGGCCATGCCCACCAGGCCGGGGTGGTTGGCCGCGCGCACCACCAACTCCTCACCCTCCACCAGCATGAGCGAGCAGCTTTCCGCCTTGGTGAGTGAAGCCAATACCTTCACGCACTCAAAGAGCTTCTGCTCCAGGCTTTGTTCGGGATCGGCCAGGGCCCGGCCCAGCTCCACCAGGGCCCGCAGCCGGGCGTTCTCCTCCCAAAGCTCCGGGCACCTGTCCTTGGGGTCTTGCGCCATGGTCCCACCCTTCGGGGCGCCGGGGACGCCCCCACGTCAAAATATCGGCGCAGGCGGCCTGCTCCGGCCATGAGATATGCAAAACCCGGTCCAGGGAGAGAAGGGGCTACAGGCGGCAGTCGTCGAAAAAGTTGCGGTCGATGTAGGTGTGTTCGTCGCAGACCTGCACCAGCCGTTCGGCCACCCGGCTGTTGGGGCCGTCGCCATGAAAGAGCTTCACCACCACGCCAGCGTCCTTGGCGGTCTGCACCATGGGGGTGTAGTCGCCGTCGCCGGCCAGGAGGCAGGCGTAGCCTATGGAGCGCAGGTAGCTGAGCCTCACCATGTCCACGGCGAGCTGCACGTCCACCCCCTTTTGCTGCACCAGCAGGCGGCCGTTCTCGTCGCGGCCGCGGGGCACCGCGTAGCCCAGGCGCACCTCGTAGCGCGGCAGGTTGGTGAGGGCGTGGAAAAAGCGCTTCTTGCCGTCCATGCGCTCCCGGTCCTCGGGCTGGGGATCGTCAGGCTCAAAGGGGAGGCAATGGTAATAGTACGTCCTGAGCAGGGTGAGGCCGCCCGCCATTTTTTCGGACAACCGGTTGAAATCAATACGATATATCTTGAGGTCCACCAGGAGGTTCTCCAGGTAGCCGCCGTCGATGAACACCGCACATTTTTCGCTCATGTCGCGCGTCTTTCTTCGGTAATAAGCTAGTACCGGCTCCACGCCCCCCTCCTGGAATTTCGGCTTGGCAAGAATATAAATCAATCGCGGCGCTTGGCCGCCTCGCTCAACTCCTGGGCCCGGGCCAAGTCCTCGGGCCGGTCCACGTCCAGTTGGCTGGAGGCCGGCGCGGGCACCAGGGCCACCCCCGCCCCCAGCCTGGTCAATATGTCCCGGGCGCCCTTGTCGCCGCCCAGGGTGGCCAACTCCGCAAGGTGGCGCCCCACAAAGGCCACCGGATGACCCCGCCGGCCCTGGGCCGCAGCCGCCGCCACCCCGGCCGGGGCCTCTTCCGCGGCCCGGGCCACCCGGGACACCAGCTCCGGCTCCACCAAGGGCATGTCCGCCAGCAGCACCACCAGCCCCCCCGCCCCCAGCTCCGCCGCCCGGGCCGCAGCCAGGGCCAGGGAGGTGCCCATGCCCCGGCGGGGGTCGGGATTGGCCAGCACCTCCAGGCGCCGGTCCCGGGGCAGCAGTTCCGTCGCTTCTTTCGCCCCCGCGGCCACCACCACCAACACCCGCTCCACCTCCGCGGCCAGGGCCGCCTCCACGGACCAGAGCATCAAGGGACGCCCGCCCAAGAGGGCCCTCTGCTTGGCCCCCCCAAAGCGGGTGCCCAGGCCGGCGGCCAGGACCGCGGCCATCCAGGGTTCAGGCTGGCGGGTGGCTGGCAACCTCTGCCCTCCCCGGCCACAAGGAAACAGGGCGGGCATTGGCGCGAAACACCCCCCGCCCTGGCTCAAGCCCCGCGCTCCCCAAGGAGCCGGGGCCCGCTCAACGGCTTACTAAGTATCTTATCAGGAAATAGAGGATGAGGGAGCCTATGAAGCACATGCAGGCCGCCGGCCCATTGACCGGCCAGTTGTCTTCGTCCTCCTGGTCGCCCTGGCGGGCCTTGCTCTCCGGGGAGAGGAACATGAACAAAGGACCGAACCAACTGGCAAACAGCGAGATCACCACCCCGCGGGTGATGTAGTCCTTCTTGTAACGGGCCACCCAGCCGCCCACGATCATGGGAATGATGCTGAACACGATGAAGATGAGAATCTTGTCCCAGACCATATCTGCGTAGTTTTCCATCGTCCGTCTTCCCCGCGCGAGCTATTTGGCGCCGTGGATGGGTCTGAACGTCATGGCCATCTAATCCACCTGCCAACCCACCAGCCTGGGCAGCCAGAGCACGGTGTCAGGCAGGTAGGTCATGATCAATAGGACGGCTATCTGTATGAGAATCCAGGGCATCACCGCCCGGGACACGTAAACCAAATCTCGGTTGGCCATTGCACCGGTTATGTAGAGGCTCACGCCCATGGGCGGCGTACAGTAGCCGATGGCCAGGTTCACGGTCATCAAGAGGCCGAAGTGCACCACGTTGACCCCGTAGTGGTCCAGCATGGGCAGGAAGATGGGACCCAGGATCAAGGTGGCGCTGATGATGTCCATGAACATGCCGATGACCAGCAGCAGCAGGTTGATGGTGATCAGGAACAGCCAGGGCTGGGTGATGTGGCTGACCACCGCCTCGCTGATCTTGGCCGGGATGGCCTCCATGATGAGATAGCGGCCGAAGCAGGTGGCGCCGGCCACGATGATGAGCAGGGTGGCGCTGGTCACCGCCGAGTTCACGATGACCGCCTTGACTTCCTTGAACTTCATGGTGCGGTGGACGAAAAGCTCCACCACAAAGGCATACACGCAGGCCACCACCGCCGCCTCGTTGGCCGTGAAGGCGCCGGAAAAGATGCCGCCGAAGATGATCACCGGCAGCATCAGGGACCAGAAGCCCTTGCGGAAGGCATCCCAGGCCTGGCCCCAGGTGGGCTTGGGCGCCTCCTTGAAGCCGGGGTTGCGCTTGGCCCACACATAGGCATAGGCGCACATGCCGGCCATGATCAAGACGCCGGGCACGAAGCCGGTGAGGAACAGGCCCTCCAGGGAGCAGGCGCTGATCATGGAGTACAGGATCATGGAGATGGAGGGCGGAATGATCACGCCCAGGTTGGGCGCCGCGGTCATGCAGCCGACGGAAAAGTTCTCGTCGTACTTGTTGTCTATGAGGGCGGGTATCATGAACCCGCCGATGGCCACCACCGTGGCCACGGTGGACCCCGAGATGGCGCCGAAAAGGCCGCAGGCCAACACGCCGGCCATGGCCAGGCCGCCCGGCAGCCAGCCCACCACCACGTTGGCAAAGCGGATCAACTTGTCCACGATGGAGCCGCCGGTCATGATGTTGCCGCACAAGACGAAGAACAACACCACCACCAAGGCGAACTTGTCCATGGAAAGGTAGAAAGAGCTCGCGATCATCAAAGGATCGGCGGGGGTGAACAGCCAGATCCCCACGAACCCGGTGAAGAACAGGCAAAGGAACACAGGGACCGTGGCGGCCATGCACCCCAACAACAGCGCCAGTATAACGATGTAGCTCAGCTCCATGCGCGATCAGCCTTTCCCTATGCGGCCCGCTTTTTGCGCTTTGTTTCCTCGTAGTCCTTATAGATGTTCTGAATGGTGCGGGTGAACATCAAAAAACCCATGACCGGCAAAATCAAATAGAGAAACACAAAGGGGATCTCCAGAATGATCGATTTCTGGAACGTATTGTACTTTTGGATAGATAGAATGATGCCGTAATAAAAGATGAGCACCGAAAAGATCATGACTGAAATGTTGCTGGCCCAGGTGAGCGGGGTCTTGAGGCGAGGCACTATCTGCACCAAGGCGTCGATGGTGATCATGGACTTCTTCTTGATGGCCAGGGAGCAGCCCAGGAAGGTGGTATAGATGATCACGTCGCGGACCAACTCCTCGGACCAGGCCAGGGTGTAGGAGAACTCGTAGCGCAGGATCACGCCCACGAACAAGGAGATCAGTCCCACCACCACCAGCAGGTAGAGAAACCACTCCTCGAACCAGGTGAGAGCCTTGTCCAGAACGTCCAGGATGCGGCCGAACATCGGTAGCCTCGCTTGGGTGAGGCCGGGGGCGCCTGGCAGCGCCCCCGGCCGATGGGGTTTAAGCTCGTTTTACTTGTTGTAGCCCAGGTAGTCCTGGACCGCCTTGAGGTAGTCGGGGCCGATCTGCTTGGCGAACTCCCTGTGCACCACGTCGCCCTGCTTCTTCAGGGTGGCCAGGTCCGCCTCGCTGAGCTGCCAGAACTTCACGCCGGCCTTGAGGGCGCCCTTCTTGCACCCCTGCTCCTGGATCTTGGTCTGGCCGCGGTAGATGGCGCACTGCTCGTGGACCACCTGCTTGAAGGTCTTTTGCAGGTCGGCCGGCAGGCTCTTGAACCAGGCCTTGTTGAAGATCCAGATGAACAGGCCCTGCGCGTAGTTGATGGGGGTGAAGTTCTTGGCCACCTCGAACTTCTTGGTCAGGTAGCACACCAAAAGGGTGTGGTCCAGGCCGGTGATCACGCCCTGCTTGAGGGCGGTGGGCACGTCCGGCCAGGGCATGACCACGGGGTTGAAGCCCCAGGCCTTGTAGAGCATCTTGTTCACCGCCGCCTCGGCGATGCGGAACTTCACCTTCTTGGCGTCGGCGATGTTCTTCACCGGGATGGTGGTGGCCCAGCCGTACTGGCCGTAACCGGTGATGTCCAGGCCCATGATGCCCTGGTGTTCCATGGCGTCCAGGAAGTGCTGGAACAGCTTCTTGTTGGCCACGAACTTCTCGAGCTTCTCATAGGTGTTCACCAAGAAGGGCAGGTTAACCAAGCCCATGCGGGGGCCCAGGTTGGTGGAGGCCACCGAGCTGACGCTCATGCCCTGGATGGCGCCCATCTGGAGCTGGTTGAGCACCTCCACCTCGCCGCCCAGCATGCTGAAGGGGATATACTCGAAGTAGATCTGGCCCTTGGTGGCTTTCCACAGGGCGTCCCGGATGGCAAAGCCCGCGAACACGCCCTTGATGGCGGGGTGGCTGACGTTACTGACTTTGATCTTATACTTGGCCTTGGAATAATCGAAGGCTGGTTTCCACTTGTCCAGCGAGGGCTTCTTGGCCATGGCCGCAGGAACCACCAGGGCCACAGCCGCCACCGCGACCGCCAATACCAACATCCATTTTCTCATCCGCATATACCCTCCCTTACGCTTACATGAAATACACTACGGTTAACCTTGCTACCTTATTCCGGTATGCCCGCCTCGAGGGCCTGGCGGCCCTTGCTGCCGGGAGCCCTTGGGGCGCCCCGGGGACCGGCGGGCAGCCGGCCACCTCCTTTCCTTGTTTGTTTCTCCCTACTTGAAGCAGAGCGCCCCGGGCCTAGCTGGGCAAAAGCCCCTGCGCCGCCCTGAGCTTGCGCTGCCTTTCCAACTGTTCGGGCGAGTGCTTGACCAAAAGCACCGGCACCTGGCACTGGTTCAGCACGGTACGCACCACGCTGCCCCCCAGGATCTCCTCCCACTCGCTGAGACCGCTCTGGGGGATGATCACCATGTCGTAGTGCTCGTTCTCGGCGATGCGGCAGATGGTGACCCCGGGCTTGCCCTCCTCGATACGGGTTTCGAACTCCACCTCGGACTTGGCAAAGGGCTCGGAGGCCTTCTTGATCACCTCCTCGGCCCGGCGGTGCATGGCTTTCTTGATGCGCTCCTGGTCAGCCGGGCTGATGCCGTGGCCCTCCAACCGGGTGGTGTTGATTACGTTGAGCAGGGTCACGCTGAGCGGCATGCGCCAGTTGAGCTTCAGGGCGTACTCCTCCGCGGTCAGAGAATTGCGCGCGGTGTCCACCGGGATCAACACTTTGGTCTTCATGAGCTACCTCGGCAGTGGTTGAGGTGGAGCGGGCCGCGCTCCGGGTAGACTGGTACCCGGGGCTGGCGCCTCCCGCTCGGGTTCGCAAAGGATAAGAGGATAATCGGGCCTGTGGATCTTTGAGCAACGTTCCGGCTGGCTCTGGCTGGGGACACGTCCCTGTAGCGGCCCAGGGCTCCAGGTGCGAACAGCAACCCGCCCCCTGGCCCGGCGCCTGCAGCCGCGCCCTCCCCCCAGGCCGGGAGCAACAACGGCCGCTCGCTGGAGGTAGCCGCCGTCTGCCCTTCCTTACCACTCGTTGGGATGTTGCTGACCCCCATACTGCCGGCGACCATCACGCCGACCATTCCAGTCGCGCCATGGAAGGCCTCGATTTCCTCGATCTGGGCAAGAGAAAGGGCCGGTCTTTGTTTAACCCCGTGATGCAGGCTAGCAAAATCACGGGCTCCAGGTCAAGGCCCAAAAGCCTGTTTGTTTTCAGGGCTTGTGCTTTTTGGTACTAGCGGCGGATTACAGGGTCAGGCGCATGCCGTCGGCCGCGGCCAGCACCTGGCCGCCGAATACCCGACCCGCCGCAGACACCGCCTCCGCCGCATCCACCTCCCGGTAGAGGTGGGAGAGCAGCAGGGTCTTCACCCCGGCCTCGGCGGCTAGGCGGCCGGCCTGGCTGGGCCCCAGGTGCCCTGGCTTGGGGTTCTGGTCGGTGGCCGCGCAGTGGGCCACCAGAAGCTCCGCGCCCCGGGCCAGCTCGACCAGGGCGGGGTCATACTCGCTGTCGCCCAGGTAGACCAGGCTGGCGCCTCCCCGCTCCAGGCGGTAGGCCAGGGAGGTCTCCATGTGGCGGGCCGGGGCGGTGCGGATGGCCAGCCCGGCCAGCCCGGCCTCCTGCCCGGGCTCCAGCCAAAGGGTCTGGAGGTTTTCCGCCGGCGGCTGCACCCAGGAGCCGAACACCCCGGCCAGGCCCTCCATGACCCGGGCCACTCCCTGGTGGCCCACCAGGGTGAGGCGGGCGTGCCGGTGCATCTCTGGGTCGAAGTTCAGGGCGAACAAGAGGGGCAACAAGTCGCTGAGGTGGTCCAGGTGGTGGTGGCTGAGGAGCACCCCGCGCACCGCGGCCGGGTCGAGGCCCTGCTCCAGGAAGCGGCGCCAGGCGCCCTGGCCCAAGTCCAGCAGGAACAACGCCTCCCCGGCCTCCAGCAGATAGGCGGGCGAGGAACGCTCGCGCCGCAATTCGCAGGAGCCCGAACCCAACACCGTGAGCCGCATGGCCTCAGGCATCTGTTTCCTCCATCCTTCTTATGCGCTCGCGTCGCTGCTTGAGGGCGGCAAGGAGCGAGGCGGGCACCCGCAGGCCGCCCTTGCCCCGGCCCAGGGCCACCTGGGGCTTGGTACCGCCGTGAAAGTCGCTGCCCCCGCTCACCGCCAGCCCCAGCCGGGCGGCCAGGGAGACCAGGTAGCGCTGGGTGGCGCTGTCGTGCTCGCTGTAATAGGCCTCCAGGCCCTCCAGGCCCATGCCCCTCAGGCGCAGGACCAGGGACTCCAGGCCGGCCCGGTCCAGGTCCAGGAGCCCGGGATGGGCCAGCACCGGCACCCCGCCCGCCCCCCGCACCAGGGCGATGCCCTGGGCCGCGGGCAGGCGCTCCTTGGGCACGTAGGCCGGGGCGCCGGCGGCCAGCCAGCGGTTGAAGGCCTCGCCCACCGAGCCGGCCAGGCCCTTGGCCACCAGGGCCCGGGCCACGTGGGGCCGGCCCACCTGGGCGTCCCCGCCCTTGGTCTGGGCCAGCACCTCCTCCAGGCTGAGGGGCAGGCCCAGCTCGTTCAGCCGGGCCAGCAGGCGGGGGGTGCGCTGGCGGCGGGCCTGCTGGAGGCGCTCCAGGCCGGCCAAAAGGCCGGGGTCCGCGGGCCGCACCCACAGGCCCAACAGGTGGGCCCCGCCGGTGAGCCCCACCTCCATACTTATCTCCACCCCGGGCACCACCTCCAGGCCCAGCTCCCGGCCCGCGGCCAGGCCCTCGGCCAGGCCGGCCACGGTGTCGTGGTCGGTGATGGCCACCGCCTCGAGCCCGGCCTCCTGGGCCGCGGCCACCAGCTCCCGGGGGGAGAGGGTGCCGTCGCTGGCCGTGGTGTGGGTATGCAGGTCGATGCAGTCCATGCCAGGGCTCCAAGCCGGGGGGGCAGCCCCTAGCCGACCTCCAGGAGCACCTTGAGCGCGCCGGGCCTGCCGGCCGCGGCCAGGGCCTCGCCGGCCCGGGCCAGGGGGTAGGTGGCCTGGATCAAGGGCTCCACCGCCAGCAGGCGGTTCTGGAGAAAGTGGAGGGCCAGGCGCATGTCGCCGCAGCGCGAACCCATGAGGGTCACCTCGTCCACCACCAGCTTGGCCAGGTCCAGGGTGGAGGGCTGGTGGCTGGTGGTCTTGGCCACCACCACCCCCTCGGGCTGGACCAGGGCCAGGGCCTGGGCCAGGCCCTCCGGCCGGCCGGTGGCCTCCACCACCACCTCGAAGCGCTGGTCCCCGAGCGCCGGGTCGCTGCTCAGCACCGTGGCCACGCCCTGGGCCTGGGCCAGGGCGAGCTTGTGCGGGTGGCGGCCGGCCAGCACCAGGGAGGGCACCCAGTGCCTGAGCCCCAGGGCGCAGAGGAGGCCCAGCTTGCCGTCGCCCAGGACCAAAAGCCGCTGGCGGGCGGTGAGGCGCATCTGCTGACTGGGTTCCAGGGCCGCGGCCAGGGGCTCGCTGAACACCGCCTGCCGATCGCCGAGGGAATCGTCGATCGGAATGAGGTTCTCCGCCGGCAGGGCCACGTACTCGGCCATGGCGCCGGGCGCGTCCTTGATGCCCAGGGCGCGGCGCTCCGGGCAGTGGCGGGGGTCGCCGGCCAGGCAGCGGGCACAGGAGCCGCAGCCGAAATTTATCTCCGCCACCACCCGCCGGCCCACCAGCTCGGGCCGGGAGGGCGCCTCCTCCACCAGGCCCACGAACTCATGGCCCGGCACCCCGGCGAAACCATAGTACCCGGCCAGAAGCTCCAGGTCGGTGTTGCATATCCCGGCCAGGAGCACCCGCACCAGGGCCTCGCCAGGAGCGGGCCGGGGGCGGGGCAGCTCCCGCACCTCCACCCGGCCGCCTTCCAGCCATACCGCCAGCATGGCCCCTACTCCAGCCCGCGCATGACCAGCACCCTGTCCAGGGGCTCGCGCGGGGAGCGGAAGGCGTTGACCTCGGCCCCTGTCTCCGGCCAACCCAGGGCCAGGCCGATGAGCAGGGCCTCGTCCTCGCCCAGGGGCAGGTGCCGGCGCACCAGGTGGGGATAGCGGGCCAGGGCCGCGATCACGCAGGTGGCCAGGCCCTCGTCGGCCGCGGCCAGGCAGAGGCAGGCGACAAAGGCGCCGGCGTCAAAGGCCGCATAGGCGGTCTGGCCGGCGGGCACGGTGACGAAGACCAGGGCCGGCGCGCCAAAGGCGTTGAAGTTGTTGGCGTAGTGGGCGGCGCGTTTCTCCCGGTCCTCGCGGCCGATGCCCAACACCTTGAACAGGGCCCGGCCCAACTCGCGGTAGCGGTCCATCATGGCGCCCTGGAAGCCGGCGGGCATCTCTATCTCCGGCGCCTCCTCCTGGCCGGATTGGTGGGCAGCCACCAGGTCCCGGCGGATGTCCCGGGCCACCTGGCCGCCGGCGGCATAGACCCGCCAGGGCTGGGTGTTGCCCCAGGAGGGCACCCGCTGGGCCCTTTGCACCACCTCTCCGATCAGGGCGGCCGGCACCGGCTTGTCCTGGTAGCGCCGGCAGGAGTAGCGGGCCTTGAGAACTTCCTTGAACTCCACCTTGGCCTCCTTTTTTGGATTGAGCGGCTAGCGGCGGCGGGCGGCCACGAAACGCTCCACCCGCTCCCGGAACTCGGGGTGGTCGGCAGCGGCCATGACCGCCCGGCGCTCGTCCTCGCTCTGGGTCATGAGCCCTCCCCGGTCCGCGGCGCAAAGCAGGGCCTTACTGGCGGCCAGGGCCCGGGCCGGCCCCCGGGCCAGTTCGCCGGCCAGCTCCAGGGCCCGGGAGAGCACCTCGTCCTTGGGCCGCAGCTCGTCCACCAGGCCCCAGGCCAGGGCCCGGTCCGGCTCGAGGCGCCGGTTCAGGTACAAAAGTTCGCCGGCCCGGGCCAGACCCACCCGCCGGGGCAGGGTGAGGCTCACCCCCGCCCCGGGCACCAGGCCCACGCCCAGAAAGCCGGTCACCAGCTTGGCCCCCTGGTCGCAGACCACGAAATCCGCGGCCAGCATCCAGCCCAGGCCCGCGCCCGAGGCCGCGCCCTCCACCGCGCAGACCACGGGCTGGGGCAGGTGGACCAGGGCCGCCAGCACCCGGTGCACCCACTTGGTGTAGGCGGCGAACACCTCGCCCGCGCCGGAATGGCTCTGCAAGTGCTCCCAGGCGCGCACCACGTTGCCCCCGGCGGAGAACACCCCGCCCGCGCCGGTGAGCACCACCGCCCGCACCGACTGGTCCAGGCCCACCGCCTCCAGGGCCCGGGCCAGCTCCGGGCCCAGGTCCTGGTCCATGGCGTTCATGGTGGCCGGGTTGTCCATGACCACCAGGGCCACGGCCCCCCGGCGCTGGCTGCGTACAAAAGGCCGGCTCACGGCAAGGCTCCTTGCGATATCAAGCCACCGGCTTAGCCTGCCACAAGCCCGGACCCCTGGCAAGCGCCCCCCGCGCCCCCCCCAAGGCGGAGAGGGCCGAAAAAAGCGACTGCCCGCGGCCGCAGTTGTGGGAAAATAGAGTAGTAGAGGCACCCGCTTTCTCCAAAGGCTTTCACTCCATGGCCAACGACATCCACTCCCAGGTGCTGGAGCTACTCCTGGACAAGGAGGCTCCCAGCCGCAACCAGGACTTCGAACGCTTCAGCGGCCCCCAGGGCCAACGGATCTACCGGCTCTACCGCATCTACCTGAGCCTGCTGGCCGAGCTGGAGCAGGCCTCCCAGCGGCCCGAGGTGCGGGTGAGCCTCAGCCGGGAGGAAGGCGGCTACTACCTGGTGATCGAGGACCCCCGCCTGGCCTACCGCCGCAACTGCCTGCTGCCCCTGGAGCTGGCCCCGGCCTTTGTGGAACGCCTGCGCGCCTGGGGCCGGGAGGTGGGGGGGAACGACGCGGACGAGCTCCTGCCCGTGGTGGACGAGAACGACCAGGTGCTGGGCACCCGGCGGCGGGAGGATGTCCACGCCCTGGGGCTCCTGCACCGGGCGGTGCACGTGCTGGTCTTCGACCGGAAGGGCCGACTCTACCTCCAGAAGCGCTCGGCGGCCAAGGACACCCACCCCGGCAAGTGGACCACCTCGGCCAGCGGCCACGTGGACCCGGGGGAAGACTATGAACAGGCGGCCTCCCGCGAACTCCAGGAGGAGCTGGGCCTGCGGCTCCCCCTGGAGGAAGTGGGGGCCATCCCTGCCTGCCCCCGCACGGAAAACGAGTTCGTGCGGGTCTTTCGCGTCACCACCTCCCAAGAGCCCCTGCCCCACCCGATCGAGATCAGCGAGGGCCGCTGGTTCGAGCTGGAAGCTGCCCGCACCCTGGCCGCCGACCCGGCGCGCGCCACGCCCTCCCTGGGCGCGGTGCTGGAGCTTGTCTAGGTAGGGCATTTCGCCGCAGGGAGGGCCATATCGCCCCACCATGGCCATCTATCTGAAAAGCCAACTCAAATAGTGCTGCCCTCCATGGGGGGCTGCCATTCCGCCCCTGTGCGCCGGCCTGGGCCGGGCAGCGCCTCCGGGCGATTTAGGGGCATAAAACCAATCATAACCACTAGTTGAGGTCTGCCTCCCGTCCTGGCCCCCAAACTGCAATGGGTAAGGGCAACCGATCCTTTTCAGCAGGGAGGTGCTTTATGGCCGAAACTACCACCCAAAGGCCCCGCAGCGGGCGTCCCGCCGTCTATGACATGACCTCCCAGCAGTGCATCTGGTCCGCAGCCGGGGTGGTGCCCTACCGCCTTTGCCACAACGCCTTTGATTGCACCACCTGCAGCTTTGACCGCAAGATGCAGCGCGAGCGCGGCCGGGCCGCGCTGGGACGCTCCTCCGCCCGGCCCACCTGGCGGGAGAAGGCGCGCCAGGGGGGCAGCCTGGAGAGCCACCGCTGCCGCCACATGCTGAGCGGGTACGTGCCGGTGAAGTACTGCAGCCACAACTTCGAGTGCGCCACCTGCGAGTACGACCAGCTCATCGAGGAGGAGATCCGCTCCCAGGAGGTCCCGGAAACCCCGGTGGAGCTGGTGGCCGGCTTCGCCCTGGCCCCCGGCTACTACTACCACCGCGGCCACACCTGGGCCCGGGTGGAGTACGGCGGCCAGGTGCGGGTGGGCATCGACGACTTCGCCGCCCGCCTGCTGGGCCCGCCCGAGGGCCTGGAGCTGCCGGCGCTGGGATCTGCCCTCAACCAGGGCGAGCCCGGGGTCGAACTCCGGCGCGGCGGCCACCGGGCCGGCATGCTGAGCCCGGTACAGGGCATCGTGGTGGCGGTGAACCCCAACCTGCGGCACCGGCCCGGCCTGGCCAACCACTCGCCCTATGCCTCTGGCTGGTGCCTGATCCTGCAGCCCACCCGCCTGACCCGCGACCTGCGCAGCCTCCTGTTCGGCACCCAGACCGAAGGCTGGCTGGACCACGAGGCCGGGCGCCTGGCCGAGCTGCTCGACCGGGAGAGCGGCTACCGGCTGGCGGCCACCGGCGGCCGGGTGGTGGAGGACATCTACGGCAGCGTGGAGGGGCTGGACTGGGACGAGCTGGTGCAAGGTTTCCTGCTCACCTGAGCCCTGCCCCTAAGAAGTCAACTCCGCCCGCCTGCGGCCGACCTCCCGGTCGCAGGCCGGGCACAACCACATCTCCAGGGCGTCCAGCCTGGCCAGGTCTCCGGCAAAGCGCATGAGACAGCCCTCCTCGCGGCAGTGGGTGAGGCCCAGGGCGTGGCCCGCCTCGTGGCAAGCCACCTTGGCCAGGCGCTGGTAGGCCAGGGAGCGGTCGGCCGGCGGGCCGCCTTCCGCCTGGCGCAGGCGGCAAAGGGAGGCCACCGCCACCCCGCCGCCCACCTGGGCCTCGCCGAACACGAAGGTGAACACCGGCAAGCACAGGTCGACCTCGGTCACCCCCACCCGGATCACCTCCCGGGGCCGTCCCTTGGCCAGGAAATCCATCAAGGCCTTGGCGTCGTACTGGCCCCGCACCTTGAGGTAGGCGAAGTCCGGCTCCGGCCCCGGCTCCGCCACCCGGGCGGGCAGGCCCATGAGTATGCGCAGGTGGGCGGCGGCCACCGCGCAGGCCACGGGATGCACCCGGCCGAGGGGGATCACCTCGGCCCTGGGGCCGGGCGGAGGGGGGGAGGAGGCGGAAGCGGGGTGGGTCATCTTCCTGGAGCGCGGCCGGGCAAAAGGGGCCGGGCAGTCATGGACGGGGCCTCAGGGCGTGGCGCTTGAGCTTGCGGGTGAGGGTGCGCCGGTCGATGCCCAGGGTCCTGGCCGCGCGGGTGACGTTCCCCTGGTGCGCCTCCAGGACGCGCGCGATGTGGCGCTTCTCCATCTCCCGCAGGCTGAGCAGCTCGGGAGCGGCCTCCGCCCCGGGCTGGAGGAAGGTCAGCTCCCGCGCCTCTATCAAGGGGCCGCGGGTGATGACCACCGCCCGCTCCATCACGTTCTTCAGCTCCCGCACGTTGCCCGGCCAGGAGTACCCGGCCAGGAGCTGAAGGGCCTCGGGAGTGATCCCCTCCAGGTGCTTGCCGGTCTGCCGGCTGTAGCGCTCCAGGAAGTACTGGGCCAGGAGCCCTATGTCCTCGGACCTCTCCCGCAAAGGCGGCAGCTCTATGGAGATCACGTTGATGCGGTAGAAGAAGTCCTGGCGGAACTTTCCGGCCCGCACCATGTCCACCAGGTTGCGGTGGGTGGCGGACACTAGCCGGAAGTCGCTGCGCACCGGCCGGCTGCCCCCCAGGCGGGTGAAGCTCTTCTCCTCCAGCACCCGCAGCAGGTCCACCTGCATCTTGGGGGGTATCTCGCCCACCTCGTCCAGGAACAGGGTGCCCCCGTCGGCCATCTCCACCCGCCCCCGCCGGGTCTTGACCGCGCCGGTGAAGGCCCCCCGTTCATGCCCGAACAGCTCGCTCTCCAAGAGGCTTTCGCTCTGGCCCCCGCAGTTGATGGGGATGAAGGGGCCATAGGCCCGCTGGCTGGCAGCGTGCAGGGCGCGGGCCACCATCTCCTTGCCGGTGCCGGTCTCGCCGGTGATGAGCACCGGGCTGTCCGAGGGGGCCACCTCCTGGATCAGGTCCATGACCCGGCGCATGGCCGGGGAGTCCGCCACCATGTCGCCCCAGCCGGAGCGCTCCTGCTCGCGCAGGCGCTCCTTGAGGGCCTGGTTCTCCTTCACCAGGGCCTGGTGCTGCACCAGCCGGTCGATGAGCAGCATGAGCCCCTCCGGCTCAAAGGGCTTGAGCAGGTAGTCCTGGGCGCCCTGCTTCATGGCCTGCACCGCGGACTCGATGGAGCCGTAGGCGGTTATCATCACCACCAGCACCTGGGGATGCCGCTCCCTGACCTTCTGCAAAAGCTCCAGCCCGTCCATGCCCGGCATCTTGATGTCCACCAGCAGCAGGTCGTACTCCTCCCGCGCCAGCCGCTCCAGCGCCTCGGGACCGCTGGCCGCGCAGGCCGCCTGATAGCCCTCCTTCTCCAGCCAGCCGGCCAGGGACTCGCGCATGGCCAGCTCGTCGTCCACGATCATGACGCGGAAGTCATGGTTCATTGCATCTTCTCCGTGCCGGGCGCCACCTCGAAGGGAGGAAGCACGATGCGGAAGGTGGTGCCCTTGCCGGGCTGGCTGTCCACGTCGATGCGGCCCCGGTGCTCACTGATGATGCCGTAGACCATGGAAAGCCCCAGGCCCACCCCCTGCACCTCGCTCTTGGTGGAAAAGAAGGGCTCGAAGATGCGGGGCAGGACTTCCGGGGCGATTCCCTTGCCGGTGTCGGTCACCTCGGCCCACACCAGGCCGTCCTCGCGGCGCCCGCCGGTTATGGTGAGCCGGCCCCCCTCGGGCATGGCCTCCAGGGCGTTGAACACCAGGTTGGTGAAGCACTGCTGAATCTGGGTGGCGTCGCCCCACACCTCCAGGGGCTCCTCCGGCAGCCTGCATTCCAGCTCCACCCCGCTGATCTCCATGCGGTGGCGGGTGATCTGCACGATCTGGCCGATGAGCTTCACCAAGTCCAGCCGCTTGGGCTCCATGCTCTGCTGGCGGGCAAAGGAGAGCAGGTTGCGCACTATGGCGCTGCTGCGCTCGGCCTCGTGCACGGTGAGCCGCAGCCACTGCCGCCATTGCTCCAACTCCTCGGGCTTGGGCGCGCCTTCCTCCAGGCAGCGCAGCAGCAGCTTGCCGAAGTTGATGATGCTGGCGATGGGGTTGTTGATCTCGTGGGCCACCGAGGCCACCAGCTTGCCCAGGGCCAGCAGCTTGTCCTCCTGCACCAGCCGGGCCAGGTCCTTCTTGATGGCCTGGGTGCGCAGCTCCACCCGCGAGGCCAGCTCGTGGGTGATGTCCCGGAATATCTCCAGCACCTGCACGATCTGGCCCTTGCGGTTCACCAGGGGATAGGTGCTCACGTCGCGGTAGTGGGCCTCGCCGCGGGAGTCGCGGAACTCGTGGATGCCGTGGGCCGAACGACCGGTGGACAGGGTCTCCTGCATGGGACAGGGGGTCTCGGGGCTGTGGCAGGGGCTCAGCTTCTGGTGCATCACCTGGAAGCAGAAGCGCCCCTGCGCGTTGTCCGGGCTGATGTCCGCCCAGCGGCAGGCAGCCTGGTTGATCCGCATTATGCGGTAATCGGTGTCCAGCACCATCACCCCCTCGCTGGTGGCCCGGGTGAGCGCCCGCGCAAAGGAGCGCTCCATGCTGATCTCGTCTTCCTTCCTCTCCAGCTCGACCCCGAAGGCGGCGATGTCGTGGAACAAAAGCGAGGCGGTGTAGTCGATGACCCCCACCGACTCCGGCTTGCGCTCGGCCAGATCGCGCAGGAGCCGCTCGTTGCCGGTCAGCTCGATGATCAGATCCAGCTCCGGCAGGTCCAGCAACTTGCGGTAGTCGGTGGTAGTGAAGATGCCCCTCTTCTGGGCCTCCACCAGGCCCACCGCCTGGGGGTTGATGTCTGCCACCCCCACGATCTCGGGGCGCAGCCGGCGGAGGCGTTTGGAATCCAGAAGGCGAAGGATGGCCAGGCAGCGCCGCCCGCCCCCCACCACGGCCAGCTTGAGTGCAGTCGGCCCATTGCGGGTGTTTTGCGCCACGGCACCAATATCCCTCGAGGGTCTCATAGTTAAGTATATTGTCCTATATATATTAGGTCATTTGCAACCACGGCCTGCCCTTGGCCGTTTTTGCTCGTCAGCCCAAGGGCGACGGGGGGGGCGGGGGGCGACGGGGGGCGGGGGGGCGACGGGGAGCGGCGACGGGGGGCGGGCGACGGGGGCGGGGGAAAGCAAGGGGAAGGCAAGAAAAATCACAGGGGCAATGTGCCTGGGGCGGAAAGGCGGGGGTGCGCGGAGGGGCCGGCAAACCAACGCCACCCAGCAGGACCGGGCAGAGCAAGTCAAGCCCGGCCCTGCCGGGTGGGTGGGAGGGTGCTGATCAATCAGGCGGCCGGAGACAGGCCGCGCAACTTCTCCGCCAGCTCCTTGGCCTCACCCGCGCCCGGCCGGGGGGGCAGCTTGGCCAGGACCCCCAGGCCCTCGTAGGCCTGGTGGAACTCCTCTTCGCTCATGGCGGTGATGACCGCCAGGTTTATGAAAGCGTCCACCATCAGGACCCGGCGGATGAACTCAAGGGCCTCCATGTCCCTGATCTGCTCGTCCAGGATCACCAGCGCCGGCTTTTCGGAGGCCACCAGGCGCAGGGCCTCCTCCCCGCCGGCCGCCCGCGCCAGGGAGGCCCCCAACTCCGCCGCCAAGGAGGAGGCAAAGGGCGCCGAGCCGGCCGGCGAGGGGCTTACCAACAATATCTTCATGACTAGCTCCTTGGGGCAGGGGGGCGTTTTCCGCACCGCCCGGGGTGGAAACGCCCTCCCGCCGTTTTGGCGGGAAGCTGGGTCGCCGGCAGAGGGTCAGTCGAGCGCATGAGTGAAGCCGGCGCTCTTGGGAAACCAACATACAGACTCGATCCCCGCCTTTTTGATCTCTCTATAGGGGAGGCCCTGCTCCACCGCCGCCAGCACCGGCTCGGGCTCCCGCACCAGGGCCCCGGCCAGCATGTGGGCCCCCTGCTCGAACAACAGCGGCGACCAGGGGGTGGAGGGCCCCAGCACCAGCTTGAAGGCCTGCGGGGCCTTCCCCAGGAAATAGGCCAGGTAGCCGGTGAGAAGCGCGGTGCCGGTCACGGCCAGCAGATGGCATTCATCGAGGGCCTCGTCCCACTCCGGTGGAGGAAGGGGCGGCGCGCCGGCCTCCAGCTCCAGCACCTCCAGGTTCTCCGCCGCCGCCCGCAGCTCCGGCGCAAAGGGGAAGCTGCCCACCAGCACCACCCGCAGTCCCCTGGCCCGCTGGAGCAGCCATTGTTGGGCGGAGCCCTCCCAGAGCTGCCCGGGGGGAGGCGGCGGGCAGGCCGCATTCAGGGCGGCCAGCCCCAGGCTGCTCAACAGCGGCTCCGGCGAGAGCAACCAGGGCAGGCAGGCGGACAAGGGCCGGCCCGGCGCCTCCCGCCAGGGGCAAGGCCCCTCCCCGGCCCGCGCGCCCAGGGTGGAGGCCAGCCCCACCCGCCCCCCGGCCTGCACCGCCACGAAGCGGCGCCCCACCGCCACCCGCTCCACCGGGGCGGAGGACAGGCCGGGCGCGGCCAGCAGGCGCTGGGCCAGCTCCCGCTCGGCGCGGCTCTCCTGCAGGCGCCGGCGGCTGGCGGCACGGGAAACACAGCACGGCATGGCCTTCGCTCTCCACCGCCCGAGGGGCGCCCCCCCGGGCCGGACCTCACCGGTCCGCTGGTTCAGGCCTGGCTCTCGCGCGGCTTCTGGTGCAGCCGCCGGTAGTGGTCCTCCACCGCCTCGCCCAGGGTGTTGACCGCCAGGCGGGCGCAGTGGAGATGGTCTTCCGGCAGGCCTCCCAGCACGCGCTCCACCTCCTCCGGGCCGAGCGCCAGGACCTCGTCTATGCTGCGGCCCTGGGCCAGCTCGCTCACCGCGCTGGCGCAGGCCACCGTGTACACGCAGCCATGGGGCTGCACCCTTATCTCCTGGATGCGGTCGTCCTCCACCCTTATGGCCACCTCCACCGAGTCTCCGCAGACTCCCACCCCATGGGCCTGGCCGCTGGGGTGCTCCAGCACTCCCAGGTTGCGGGGATGGGTGACGTGCTCCAGAAAGCGCTCATCTACCGCAAGCTCGGTCTCTTCATGGTGATGGTGGGAGGCCCCGGAGCCGGCCGCGGCCTTAGTAGGCGACATTTCCCCCACGGGCGCCTCCACCGCCACAGGTGTGCTCCTGCTCGAAGCGGGGCAGCCGGCCGTCGATCAGGGCCTGCACCGCCTCGCCCACCGTGGCCAGTTCGCCACCGTAGTAGACCTGGATACCCACCTGCATGAAGCCCATCAGGGGGCGCATGCCCATGCCGCCGGCCACCAGCACGTTGACCCCGTGCTGGGCCAGGTGGTTCACCGGGGCCATGCAGCCGCCCTGCTGGTGGGGCACGTTGGGAATCACCCGGCTATCTTTTATCTGGCCGTCCTCGATCTCCACCAGGGTGTAGAGGTCACAATGCCCGAAGTGGGCCCCCAGCGGAGCTTCCAGTCCGCCGGGATGAACAGAAGGTAGAGCTACCAATTGGGACATGTCAGCCTCCTTGGAATCTTTCTCCGGCCGCCTCGCCGGGGCCGGGCTGAAAACATTGCTTGGGTTCGGGTCACGCCGCCTTGGCCACCCCGGCCAGGGCGGTTATCTCTCGCCAGGCCCGGCCCAGCTCGTCCGCCAGGGGACCCGGCCGGTACTCGGTTATGGTCCGGGCCTGCACCATGGCCTCGGTGAAGGCCGGGTCGTGGGGCAGGCGGGCCACCAGCCTGAGGCCCTGCCGGTTGCAGAACTTCTCTATGGCCGCGGTCTGGGTCTGGTTCAGGTCGTACTTGTTCACGATCACCCCCACCGGCACCTGGAAGTGCTGGCAGAGCTCCACCACCCGCTCCAGGTCGTGCAGGCCGGACAGGGTGGGCTCGGTCACCGCCACCGCCAGATCGGTGCCGCTCAGGGAGCTGATCACCGGGCAGCCTATGCCGGGGGGGCCGTCGCTCAGGATCAGGCCGATCCCCTTCTCCTCGGCCAGCTCGCGGGCCTTCTGGCGGAGCAGGGCCACTAGCCGGCCCGAGTTCTCCTGGCCGGGGAAGAGCTGGGCATGCACCATGAGCCCGAAGCGGGTCTGGGACACATACCAGCGGCCGCAGTGGTTCTCGGGGAAATCAATGGCCCCGGCCGGGCAGAAGTGGACGCAGACCTTGCAGCCCTCGCAACGCAGGGGGTCTATCTCCGGCTGGCCGTCCACCTCCCGCACCGCCTGGTAGCGGCAGCGCTCGATACACTCGCCGCACTGCTCGCAGAGTTCGGGGTTTATCACCGCCTGGTTCCCGGAGTAGAACTCCTCGCTCGACAAGTGCTCCGGGGCGAGCAACAGGTGGAGGTCCGGGGCGTCCACGTCCAGGTCGCAGATGATCTTGTCGTCCGCCAGGTGGGCGAAGGCCCCGGTCAGGGAGGTCTTGCCGGTGCCGCCCTTGCCGCTCAGCACCAGGATCTCAGCCATGAGCCACCTCGCTTCCCGCCGGCCGCTGGTCCGGGACCAGGGCCCGCGCCCGCCGGGCCAGGTCCTGGAAGAGGGCCTGCATCTGCTCAGAGGCGTTCACCGCCGGTTCCCCGCGGGAGTAGGCCTCGGCCACCGCCCGGTCATAGGGTATCTCGGCCAGGATGGGCAGCTTCTGCTCCTCGCAGAAGCGGTACACCTCCCTGTCGCCCACCCCGGCCCGGTTGATCACCGCCGCCAGGGGCTTGCCCAGGGGCGAGAAGGCCTCCCAGGCCAGGCGGAAGTCGTACAGGCCAAAGGGGGTGGGCTCGGTGACCAGCAGGACGGCGTCGGCCTGGGACACCGCGGTCACCGCGGGGCAGCTCACCCCCGGCGGCGCGTCGATGATGATATCGCCCCGCCGGGGCACCCCGTGGCTCTCCAGCCTGGCCATCACCGCCCGCATCAGGGGCGGGCTCATGGCCTCGCTCACCCGCAGGCGGCCCTGGTACAACTCCAGGGAGCCGGCCCGGCCCCAGATGACCTCGCCCAGCTCCCGCTGGCCCGGGGTGAGGGCTCCTTCCGGGCAGACCGCCAGGCAGCCGCCGCAGCCGTGGCACATCTCGGGAAAGGTGAGCAGCACGTCCCCCAGCACGGAGATGGCCTTGAACTGGCACAAATCCGAGCAGGCCCCGCAGGCGGTGCAGAGGTCCTCGTCGGCCAGGGGCACCTCCAGGGTGGCGGTCTCCCGGGCGGTGAGTTCGGGGTGGAGCAAGAGGTGCAGGTTGGGCTCCTCCACGTCCAAATCCACCGCGGTCACCGGGCCCGGCCAGGCCAGGGCCAGGGAGGCGGATACCGTGGTCTTGCCGGTGCCGCCCTTGCCGCTGGCTACAGCCAGGATCACCGTCCGCCCCCTCGGCCGCCCCCTCGGCCGCCCCCCCAGCTACCTTCGCGGTTGGGCTTGTCCGCCAGCTTCACCTGCCCGCTCTGGTAGCGCTCCAGGGCCTGGCGCACGGTCATGCCCTCCAGGTCCTGGCCCACCTGGATACCGGCGGCGGACAGGGCTTGAAAGGCCTTGGGGCCCACAAAACCGGTCAGCACCACCCCGGCCCCGGACTTGGCCACCATCTCCGCGGCCTGGATGCCGGCCCCCTGGGCGCGGGCCTGGGAGGCGCCGTTGTCCAGGTACTCGAACTCCATGGTCTCCGGGTCTATGACTATGAAACCGGCCGCCCGGCCGAAACGGGGGTCTACCTGCTCGTCCAGGCTGGGACCTTCACTGCTGATCGCTATCTTCGACATGGATGGCTCCTTTTTTGGGGGGCTGTGGTCTTCACCCGCATCCGACCCCGACCCCGCCAAGGCATAGTCTCCGCCGGCAATGCGCAAGGCCCAGCCGTTGACCACCGCCTCGGCCACCACCCGCCGGGCCTCGGCCAAGACCCGGCCGAAGGTGTGGCGGGAGATGTTCATGCGTTCGGCCGCCTCCTGCTGGCCCAGGCCCTCGATCTCGACCAGGCGGAGGGCTTCGTAGCCTTCCACCGACAGGTAGACCTCGGTGAGCTGCAGCAAGGGGACCCCGCGGGGCTTGAAATAGTCCACTCGGGGCGGGCGGCTTACCAGACGGCATTTTCGGGGTCGGGGCATGCCTTCCTCCGCAATCGCTCTTTTGAGCAAAATCTATACCCGGCAGCGGCCGGCGTCAAATATTATTTTGCTCCAAGGAGCAAAACCTACTATAACGCTGGGCGCGGTGGGCGCTCGCCATACAGCGAGGCGGCCCCTCTGGGAGCCGCCTCGAGGTCAATCAGTGGGAAATGCCTTTACCGGGGGTATCCGGTTCAGTCTTCAGGGGACTGGTTCTCCTCCAGGGCGGCCAGGCGCCGCTGCACCGACTCCAGGTCGGAGCGCAGGCCCGACTCCTGGGCGCGCAGCCAGGCTATCTCATCCTGGGGGGCATAGGCCCCAGCCCAGCGCCGGGGAAACCAGCAACGGCCTCGCCCGCCGCCGCGCCCAGCGCCGCGGCCCCAGCCACGCCCCCCGCCGCGGAACACGCCACGGGGTTCAGCCACGCGGCCCACGCAGTAGCCATAGCCGCCTCCGGTCATGGGTCCTTCACCACGGGGTCCGGTACGATCGAAACCAGGCATGGATTTCACCTCCTTTCCAATAGTTAGCGGTAATCTCCCCAAGCAGGGCCTTTTGGGCTCCAGCTAGCGGCCCTGGGCGCCGGGCCCCTGGCCCCTGCCAGCGCCTCGCCCCCCGCCTCGCCCGCCGCCTCGGCCAGCGCCGCGGCCAGCGCCCTGGCCCCTGCCAGCGCCTGGGCCTTGACCGCCCTTGCGGCCAGCGCCCGGGCGACCACAGGGTCCGGCACCCCTGCCACGGGGTCCTTGTCCGTCAGGTCCGGTTCCATCTCTGTTGGGCATTTGGATCTCCTTTCTTTAGGTTGCAAAAGAAGGCTACCTGCCGCCCCGCCAGCCGCGCCGACCGCGCCGGGGCCCTCTTGGGGCGGGCGGCGGCGAATCGGTCATCTGGTAATGGCCGCCCTCGATGCGTATGGCCCAGCCATTGACCAGGGCCCGGGCCACGGTGGCGCGCGCCTCGGCCAACACCCGGCAAAAGGTGGCCCGCGATATCCCCATCTGTTCGGCGGCCGTCTCCTGGTCCAGCCCTTCGGCATCGGCCAGGCGCAGGGCCTCCAGGCCCTCCACCGGCAGCACGGTTCCCTTCAACTCGGGCAGGGGCACGCCCTGGGGCTTGTAAAAGGAAGCCACGGGGCGTCCGCGGACCATTCTGCGTTTCCTAGGGCGGGGCAAGGTTTCTCCTCCTTTTGCTTATGAAATATATTTCATATACTATGCCGGCGCAACGGGGCTGTCAACTTTTTTTGAAATTTATTTCATATCCACTCGGCACGGCGCCCCCCTTGCCCCCCTCTGCTCCAGGGGGCAAGGGGGCGGGAAGACAAGGCAAGTACGGAAAGAGCGCGGCAGGGCCGCGCGCGGCGCGCCGGCTAGGAAGCCTTGCGGCGGGTGGCGCGAGAGGAGCGACGGGGGGGGCGACGGGGGGGGCGACGGGGGGCGTCGGGGGCGTCGGTGGCATCGGGGGCGGGGCGGCGGGAGCGGGAAGAACTCCCGGCCCGCTTCCCGGCCGGCTCCAGGGCCCAGGCCGCCACCTGGTCCATGCGCTCGGCGAACTTGAACTTGAGCGCCTTCTTCACGTTGTCCGGCACTTCCTCCAGGTCGCGCTGGTTCTGGGCGGGCAGGATCACGGTCTTGATGCCCGCCCGGTGGGCGGCCAGCACCTTTTCCTTGATGCCCCCCACCGGCAGCACCATGCCGCGCAGGGTGATTTCGCCGGTCATGGCCACCTCGCTGCGCACCGGCCGGCCGGTGAACAGGCTGACCAGGGCGGTGAACATGGTCACCCCGGCCGAGGGGCCGTCCTTGGGGATGGCGCCGGCCGGGATGTGGATGTGCAGGTCCTCCTCGGCGAAGCGGCCGGGGTCCACCCCCAGCTCCCCGGCCTTGGAGCGCACGTAGCTCACCGCGGCCCGGGCGCTTTCCTTCATCACCTCGCCCAGTTGGCCGGTGAGGTTCAGCTTGCCCGAGCCGGGCATGGCGGTGGCCTCTATGAAAAGGATGTCCCCGCCGGCCGGGGTCCAGGCCAGCCCGGTGGCCACCCCGGGCACCGCGGTGCGCAGCTTGGTGTCCGGGATGATGCGCGGCGGGCCCAGGATCTCGGGCACCTCCTTGGCGCCGATGCTCACCCGCTGGGCCTCGCCCTCGGCCACCTGGCGGGCGGCGTGGCGGCACAGGGCGCCGATCTCCCGCTCCAGGTTCCGCAGGCCCGCCTCCCGGGTGTAGGAGTTGATGAGCAGCCGGAGGGCCGAGTCGCGTATCTGGAGCTGCCTGGCGTTCAGGCCGTGCTCCTTGCGCTGGCGGGGCACCAGGTAGCGCCGGGCGATCCTCAACTTGTCCTCAGCGGTGTAGCCGGGTATCTCGATCACCTCCATGCGGTCCCGCAGCGCCGGAGGGATGGTGTCCAGCACGTTGGCGGTGGTGATGAACATCACCTTGGACAGGTCAAAGGGCAGGTCCAGGTAGTGGTCGCTGAAGCTGTTGTTCTGCTCCGGGTCCAGCACCTCCAAGAGGGCCGAGGAGGGGTCGCCCCGAAAATCGGCGCCCAGCTTGTCCACCTCGTCCAGCATGAACACCGGGTTGTTGGAGCCGGCCCGGCGCAGGCTCTGGATGATGCGGCCGGGCAAGGCGCCCACATAGGTGCGGCGGTGGCCGCGTATCTCGGCCTCGTCGCGCACCCCGCCCAGGCTGATGCGGCTGAACTTGCGGCCCAGGGCCCGGGCGATGGAGCGGCCCAGGCTGGTCTTGCCCACCCCGGGCGGGCCCACGAAGCACAGGATGGGGCCCTTCATGTCCGGGTTCAGCTTGCGCACCGCCAGGTACTCCAGGATGCGGCGCTTCACCTTGTCCAGGTCATAGTGGTCCGCCTCCAGGATCTTGCGGGCCTCTCCTATGTCCATCTGGTCCTGGGTGGACTCGCGCCAGGGCAGGTTGATGATCCAGTCCAGGTAGGTGGTGATCACGTGGTAGTCGCTGGAGGAGGGGTGCATGTTGGCCAGGCGCTTCAGCTCCCGCTCGGCCTCGGTCCGCACCTCCTCGGGCAGGTCCTTGGCCTCCAGCTTCTCCCTCAGCTCGTCCACCTCGCTGGAGCCGGCCTCCTCGCCCTCGCCCAGCTCCTTCTGGATGGCCTTGAGCTGCTGGCGCAGATAGAACTCGCGCTGGGTCTTGTCCAGGCCCTCCTTGACCTGGCTCTGTATCTTGGAGCCCAGCTCCAGGACCTGTATCTCCCGGTTGATGAGGTTGGTCACCACCCGCAGGCGCTCCTTGACCTCCAGGGCCTCCACCACGCTCTGGCGCTCCTCGGGGCTCAGGTTGAGGGCGCTGGTCACCATGTCGCACAGGGCGCCGGGGTCGTCCAGGCCAGCGGCGATGGCGTTCAGCTCGTCGGGCAGGTGGGGCGCCAGCTCCAGCACCTTGGCGAACAGGGAGCGCAGGTTGGAGATGAGGGCCAGGGTCTCCATGTCGCTGGAAGGTATGTCGGAAACCGCCTTCACCTTGGCGAGGAGGAAGGGCTCGGTGCGGGTGATCTCCTGGATGACGAAGCGAGTGAGGCCCTGGGCCACCAGGCGCACCCCGTCGTCGCCCTTGGACATCTTCATGACCAGGGCGGCCACGCCCACCTCGTAGAGGTCCTCGGCGCTCTTCACCTGGTCGGCGCTGCGCTCGGGCCTCAGGGCCACCAGGCCGATTATCTTGTCGCCGGAAAGCACCTCGTCCACCAGGCGCTGGTGGCGCTCCTCCCCCACCAGCATGGGCAGCACCATGCGGGGGAACATGCTCATGTCCTTGACCGGCAGGATGGGCAGCACCGCCGGCAGCTCGGGGCGCCGGCTGCCGGGCCGCGGGCCTTCGCCCTCTGGGGTGCCCACGCTTATGTTCACCGGGCCGGAAGGGCTCAGGTTGTCGTGCTCAGTCATGGGGTATGTCCTCTAACCGCGTTCCACGGTGATTTTCTGGGCCTTGGGTTCGCTCGAGTCCTTGGGCAGACGCACGTACAAAAAGCCGTCTTCGGTCTGGGCCTCCACCTGGTCGGCCTTGAAGGGCACCGCGATGCGGAACGAGCGCGCAAAGCCGCCGGTCTCTATCTCCAGGCGGTGGAAGCGCGCGCCCTGGTCGCGGCAGGTAGGGCTGCGGTGGCCGTAGATACGCACCACGTTGCCGTCCAGGATCACCCGCAGGTCCTCGCGTTTGACCCCAGCCAGCTCGGCCACGATCACCACCTCCTCCGCGGTCTCGTATATATCCACCGCCGGCGTCCAGCCGCCTGTATCACTGGAGCGCGACATGCACTCCACCAGCTCGCGTATGCGTGTGTCCAGGGGCCTGCCGCCCAGATGTATGAAGGTGGGCATGAATCCTCAACTCCGTGCAGCCATCGTAAATCCACGCCAAAGGGGCCGCCCGCCGTCCGGGACCCTCTCCCCCTTGCCGGAGGCCCCGAGATCGCGGCCCCTTTGGAGAATATAAACCGGAAAGGGCCTCCTGCAATCGCCCCACTAGTTTTCGGCCCCGGCTTGCATCGCCAGAAAGCGGGCTTAACTTAAGTCTGTAGGCTGCGGCAGCGGAACGCAAGGCCGTCTGCCCGGCCTGCCGGCATAAAGAGACAAAACCACCGCCTCCTTTATCAAACGGGGAGGGGGCGGGGAAAAGTTGATAAAGGAGGAAAACCAACATGGCAAACGAAAAGATCATCGGCATTGACCTGGGTACCACCAACTCCGTGGTTGCCATCATGGAGGGTTCCGAGGCCAAGGTCATAACCAACGAGGAAGGCGCCCGCACCACCCCCAGCGTGGTGGCCTTCACTGAAAAAGGCGAGCGCCTGGTGGGCGCCAGCGCCAAGCGCCAGGCGGTGACCAACCCCCAGAACACCATCTACTCCATCAAGCGCTTCATGGGCCGCCGCTTCTCCGAGGTGGGCGAGGAGATCAAGCAGGTGCCCTACCAGGTGGTGGACACCGGCCAGGACCAGGTGCAGGTGGAGGTGCGCGGCAAGCGCTATTCCCCGCCCGAGATAAGCGCCATGATCCTGGGCAAGCTCAAGAAGGCGGCCGAGGACTATCTGGGCGAGAAGGTCACCGCCGCGGTCATCACCGTGCCGGCCTACTTCAACGACTCCCAGCGCCAGGCCACCAAGGACGCGGGCAAGATCGCGGGCCTGGAGGTGAAGCGCATCATCAACGAGCCCACCGCCGCGGCCCTGGCCTACGGCCTGGACAAGAAGGCCAACGAAACCATCGCGGTGTTCGACTTCGGCGGCGGTACCTTCGACATCTCGGTGCTGGAGGTGGGCGACGGCGTGGTGGAGGTGAAAGCCACCAACGGCGACACCCACCTGGGCGGCGACAACCTGGACCAGCGCATCATCGACTGGCTGGTCAGCGAGTTCAAGAAGGAGCAGGGCATCGACCTGTCCACCGACCCCATGGCCCTGCAGCGCCTCAAGGAGGCGGCGGAAAAGGCCAAGATGGAACTCTCCACCAGCCAGGAGACCGACATCAACCTGCCCTTCATCACCGCGGACCAGAGCGGGCCCAAGCACCTGAACCTCAAGCTCAGCCGGGCCAAGTTCGAAGCCCTGGTGGAGGACGAGCTGCGGCGCACCCTGGAGCCCTGCCGCCAGGCCCTCAAGGACGCCGGCCTCCAGCCCAACCAGGTGGACGAGGTGGTGCTGGTAGGCGGCTCCACCCGCATCCCCAAGGTGCAGGAGATCGTGCGCGAGTTCTTCGGCAAGGAGCCTCACAAGGGCGTGAACCCCGACGAGGTGGTGGCGGTGGGCGCCGCCATCCAGGGCGGCGTGCTGAGCGGCGAGGTGGACGACGTGCTGCTGCTGGACGTGACCCCGCTCTCCTTGGGCATCGAGACCCTGGGCGGGGTGATGACCAAGCTCATCGAGCGCAACACCACCATCCCCACCAAAAAGAGCGAGGTGTTCAGCACCGCCAGCGACAACCAGACCACGGTGGACATCCACGTGCTCCAGGGCGAGCGCGAGTTCGCCAAGGACAACCGCACCCTGGGCAACTTCCAGCTCACCGGCATCCCGCCGGCGCCCCGGGGGGTGCCCCAGATCGAGGTCACCTTTGACATCGACGCCAACGGCATCGTGCACGTGAGCGCCAAGGACCTGGCCACCGGCAAGGAGCAGTCCATCGAGATCAAGGCCAGCTCCGGCCTGGACGAGAGCGAGGTGGAGCGCATGGTGGCCGACGCCAAGCGCTACCAGGCCGAGGACGCCGAGCGCCGCAAGACGGTGGAGAGCCGCAACCGCCTGGACACCCTGGTCTACCAGACCGAGAAGCTGCTGAACGAGAACAAGGACAAGCTGGACGCCGCCACCCTGGGCAGCATGGAGAGCGCCATCGCCGAGGCCAAGAAGGCCCTGGAGCCGGGCGACGACCGGGCCGCCATGGACGCCCAGTTCGAGGCCCTGCAGAACGCCAGCCACGCCATGGCCCAGGCCCTGTATCAGGCCCAGAGCGGCCAGCAGGCCGGCCAGGCCGATGCCGGCGCCCAGGGCGCCCAGCAGCAGGCCGGCTCCCAGGACGACGACGTGGTGGACGCGGAGTACACCGAGCACCAGTAAGCCATACGGCTCACCCCTGAACCAAATAGGGGCCCCCGGGCGGGGGCCCCTTTTCATTCAGCGCAATGGCTGGCCAGGCTCAGGCGGCCCGCAGGGTCTTGAGCACCTCGATGGAGGTCTTGTAGGCCCCGGCCATGCGGATGTTGTCCAGCACCAGGGCCACGATCTCGGCCACGGCCTGGATGAAGGTGAGGTCCTGCATCTTGAATTCCCAGGGCTCGGCGGTGTAGAGGCGCAGCACGCCCTGCGGCTTGCCCCGCAGCATGACCGGCACGCTCAAGATGGACCTGATGCCCTCCTTGACCGCTTCCTGGGGGTATTGCAGGCGGGGGTCCTCCGCCACGTTGTAGATGGCCACCGGGCCCTCGCTCAGGGATTCGGCGATGGAGCGGGCGGCGCTCAAGGGACCCTTGTTCAGGTACTCTTGGCTCAGGCCATGGGCGGCGGCCACCTCCAGCTTCTTGTTGCGCCGGTTGAGGAGCCAAAGGGCGCAACCCTTGAGGCTCAGTTCCTCGCTGAGGGTGGTGACAATGAGTTGGGTCACCTTGTCCAGGCGCTTGGAGGAGCTGATTATGTTGCTTATCCTCCCCAAGGTTTCATAGTTTATTTCCTTCCGTCCCTTACGCATATCCTTACCTCCTTGCCAGGCAAATGGGCGCTGCCCCCACCCGCGGGTGGACGCGAAGCTTTGGTGAACACAGGATGCCGATCCAGAGTTCCGATTTGCCGGAGGAGGCCAGGGGGGAGAAAGCTGCGCGCCAGGGTCCCCTTTGCTGCCGGCCGGGCCCGGGGGACGCTGGAAAGTCCTGAAAGAGAGGGGTGATGCAAGTGGTGGGGGAGCGACTTCCTGATGGCACGCAGGAGATTGTTCCCTGCATCCCATCTATAATTCCATTATGTTCCGCCAGCGCCCCCCAGTCAACGGCCACCCCCGTGCCGGCGCCCGCTCCCAGGCCGCGGGCGTCCCGGGAGCGGCGCCTTCACCCCCCTGGCCGCCGCGCCACTTTAGGCTTGACATTTTGGGCGCTGTCTCATTAATTTACCCGGGTAGACCATAACCAGGCAGAGCGTAGCGAGGCACCCCCCGGCCGGGCCCGAAAGGCCGCGGGGCGTGGTATATGCAGGCTGCCAGGGCTACAGCACAAGGCCCCAAGGGGTGGGCCAGGTCTGGTGGAGGTGGCGGCGTGAAGAGGGGCCACCTCGGGCTTGCGAAGAGGGGCCGCCTCGGGTTTGCGACGAGCGGCCACCTCGGGCTTGCGAGGAGGAGCCGCCTCGGGTTTGCGACGAGGGGCCGCCGTTGGGCTTGAAGCAAGCCGCTGGATCCAATACCCCGGGGCCCTATAGTTTGGCCGGCATTGTTACCTTTGGCACAAAGGCCGGTCCCTGATGAGGCCAAGAAACCGTCAAGCAAGAGTATCCCCGCTGGTCAAGGGCGGGGCGCCCCTTGAAGTGGGGCGGTTCAAATTCTAGTTAAGGAGGATAACAAATGGCATTGGTTCCCCCCCATGGCGGAGGCGATCTTAAGCCCCTGTTGCTGGAAGGCGCTGCTCTGGAGGAAGAGAAAAAGGCTGCCGCCGGCTACAAGAAGCTGAACGTGACCACCCGCGAGGCCTGCGACTGCTTCATGCTGGGCATCGGCGCCTTCACCCCCCTGGACGGCTTCATGACCGAGGCCGACTGGAAGGGCGTGTGCGCGGACATGAAGCTGGCCAACGGTGTGTTCTGGCCCATGCCGGTCACCGTCAGCGCCGGCGACGAGGACGGCATCGAGGTGGGCGACAAGGTGGCCCTGTACAACGACGAGTTCGGCGGCCTGGTCGCCACCATGGAGGTGCAGGACAAGTACCAGATCGACAAAGAGTTCGAGTGCAAGAACGTCTACACCACCACCGACACCGAGCACCCCGGCGTGGCCAAGGTCATGGAGCAGAAGAAGTGGAACCTGGGCGGCCCGGTGAAGGTGCTCTCCGAGGGCGGCTTCCCCGAGACCTACGGCGACCTCTACGCCAAGCCCGCCGAGACCCGCGCCCTGTTCGAGAAGCTGGGCTGGAGCCGGGTGGCGGCCTTCCAGACCAGAAACCCCATGCACCGCAGCCATGAGTTCCTGGCCAAGATCGCGGTGGAGGTCATGGACGGCGTGATCATCCACCAGATCCTGGGCAAGCTCAAGGCCGGCGACATCCCCGCCGACGTGCGGGTCAAGGCCATCAACGCCCTGATCGACAACTACTTCGTCAAGGGCACCATCGTCTCCAAGGGCTACCCCATGGAGATGCGCTACGGCGGTCCCCGCGAGGCCCTGCTGCACGCCGTGTTCCGCCAGAACTTCGGCTGCTCCCATCTGATCGTGGGCCGCGACCACGCCGGCGTGGGCGACTACTACGGTCCCTTCGACGCCCAGAAGATCTTCTACGAGATCCCCGAGGGCTCCCTGGTGCTGCAGCCGCTGCCCATCGACTGGACCTTCTACTGCCGCAGGTGCGAAGGCATGGCCTCCATGAAGACCTGCCCCCACGGCAAGGAAGACCGCCTGCTGCTCTCCGGCACCATGGTGCGCAAGACCCTCTCCGAGGGCGGCGACCTGCCCAAGGAGTTCTCCCGCCCCGAGGTGGTGAAGATTCTCCAGGAGTACTACCAGAGCCTGGAAGAGAAGGTGGAGATCAAGCTGCACGGCGCCGCCACCGGCGAGGTCAAGAAGAAATAGCCGGCTCTCTGGCAGCCCAAAAGCAAGCAAGCGCGGCGGCCCCCTCCGGGGGGCCGCCGTTTTTGGTAATATACTCGCCTGGTTGGGCCCCAGGACGGACCAGCCCTTAAAGATTGGGCGGACCGCGGCCGATAAGCCCTATAGGGTGTGGTGTTTTTTGAGCAAGGGCGAGGGGTCATGGCCATAAACCTGTCTCCCATAACTGTCGGGCTCAGCTATCCCCTTCTACCCCCGGACGGGGGCCAAGCCCCCGTCCGGGGCTCCTCCCAGGACCCGGCCCAGGAGCCCGCCCCGTCCGCGGACAAGGGAAAAGGGGCTGCCGCCCCCGGGGAGCCTACCGGAGCCGCCCCCGCCCCCACCACCGCCACCGCCCCGGCTGGTGAGCGGCCGGTGGAAGCCGGGGCGGAGAGCCAGGGGCAGGACGGGAAAAAGCAAGGCCGAAAGCAAGGTTACGGCCTGGATACCGGGATCGAGGACCGGGCCCGGCTATCCCCCCAGGAACAGGCCCAGGTGCGCCAGCTACAGGCCCGCGACCGCGAGGTGCGCGCCCACGAGCAGGCCCACGTGGCCGCGGGCGGGCGCTACGCCGGCGGGGCGCACTACACCTACAAGATGGGGCCCGACGGCCGGCGCTACGCAGTGGCCGGCGAGGTGCCCATAGACACCTCCAAGGCATCCACCCCCGAGCAGACCATCCAAAAGGCCCGCACCGTGCGCAAGGCCGCCCTGGCCCCGGCCAAGCCCTCGGCCGCGGACCGCCAGGTGGCGGCCAAGGCCGCGGCCCTGGAGCA
>CAZUHP010000035.1:33710-37110 GCA_964620595.1 uncultured Desulfarculaceae bacterium
TTGTTCGAACTCCACCCCTGACGGCGAAGATCCTGCAACACGGATTCGAGTGAAATCCACACTAAACGATGAAGAGGCACTATAGCTTGATGATGGGCTGGATGCGGGTGCACTCGATGCCCAGGCGCCGGCAGGTCTCGAACACGTCCTCGAAGCCTTCCGGCGGCGCGGAGAGGATGGAGATGAACACCCGCTGGGCCCCGTGCTTGCGGATGAGCCGCTCCAGTTCCCGGCGGCTGCCCAGCACCTTTATGCCGTGGATCACCTGGCCCAGCTTGTGGGGGTCGTCGTCGATGAACCCCACCGGCAGGTAGGGATAGGAAGGGTTGTTCCTGAGTTCGCGCAAGAGCAGCTCGCCCCCGTCTCCCGCGCCCACGATCAGGACCGGCATGCCCTGGTGGCCGCGCACCTTTTCCCGGAACACCCGGATCAGGGAGCGCGAGCCAGCCAGGAACAGGTAGGCCAGGAAGAAGTCGATTATCATAACCGCCCGGGAGTACTCGGCAAAGCGGTACAGGATCACCAGGAGCAGCACCAGGACCAAAGAGCCGGCCAGGCAGGCCTTGACCAGTTGCAGGTAGTCGTGCACCGAGATGTAGCGCCACTGGCCGCGGTAGGTGCCAAAGAACCACAGGGAGGCCAGCTTCACCGCCAGCAAAAGGGGCAGGGACTGGGCGATCAGGTGCTCCTGCCAGGGGTTCAACCCGCCCTCGAAGCGCAGGAGCCAGGCCGCCACGTAGGCGGCGGCCAAGAGCGCGGTGTCCACCGCGATCTGGAGTATCTGCTTCTTGTACATCACCAGCCCGGCCAGCACCGGCAGCCGCCAGCGCCGCTGGCGGACCTGGCCGTCGTAGACCTCCACCTCGCCCAGGTACAGGCCGAAGAAGACCAGCCCCACCACGATCAGGGCCACCACCACCATGGCGGTGAGGGGGGAGGCGTAGCGCACCAGGACCAGGGAGCCCAGGCCGCCCAGCAGGCTGATGCCCAAGAGCAGGAGCACCGCCTTGCGCTCGCTGAGCCCCAAGAAGACCAGGCGGTGGCTGGAGTGGTCCCGCCCGCCCTGGGCGATGGAGCGGCCGTGGCTGGTGCGCTGGAAGGTGACCAGGGTGGTGTCGAAGATGGGCACCACCAGGGCGCCGAGGGGAATCAGCACCGACAGGGCCAGGGAGGAGGCGCCGGCAGTGGTGTTGGCCGAGAGGATGGTGACCCCGGCCAGGGTGAAGCCCAAGAACAGGGAGCCGCAGTCGCCCATGAAAATCTTGGCCGGGTTGAAGTTGTAGAACAAAAAACCCAGGGCGGCGCCGGCCAGCATGGCGGCCAGATGCCCCACCTGGGGGAAGTGGTTCACTATCGAGCCCACCGCCAGGCAGGCGCCGGCCACGAACACCACCCCCGAGCTGAGCCCGTCCATGTTGTCCAGGATGTTGACCGCGTTGGTCACCGCCACCAGCCAGAACACGGCCAGGGGCACCGCCAGCCAGGCCCAGGGGATGACCTCGCGCTCCAGGTCCACCCCCATGCTCACGGCGGCGATGGCTATGATGAGCTGGGCCAGGAACTTGACCTGGGGCTTCATCTCCCAGATGTCGTCAACCAGCCCCACCAGGAACATGGCCCCGCCGCCGGCGGCCAGCACCCAGTGGTTGGGGGGGTGGGGGCCGGTGAGCAGGAAGCTGACCCCAAAGGCGACGAAGATGGCCACCCCGCCGTAGATGGCGGTGGGTTTCTTGTGCCAACGGTCCTGGCGCGGGGCCACCACCCAGCCCTTTTTGCGGGCCAGCCAGACGATCAAGGGCGTGACCAGGGCCGCCGTGGCCAGAGCCAGGATGAAGGGATAAATGAGGTGCATAAGGCCCTTTTTTCAGGAAACCATCAGCGCCCCCGGTAATATTCGATCACCGAGGCCACGATCTCCCGGATGTTCTTTTGGGGCGCAAAGCCCACCAGGCCCTCGAGCTTGCTCACGTCGGGCACCCGGCGGGCCATGTCCTCGAAGCCTTCCTCGTAGGCCTCCTCATAGGGGACATAGGTAATCGGGGAGTCGCTTTCCGCCATTTCCTTGACCAGCTCGGCCAGCCCGGCGATGGAGATCTCCTGGTTCGAGCCCACGTTGACCACCTGGCCCACTGCCTCCGGCGTCTCGGCCAGGGCGGCCAGGGCCCGCACCACCTCGTCCACCGCGGAGAAGCAGCGGCTCTGCTTGCCGTCGCCGAACACGGTTATGGGCCGGCCCATGAGCGCCTGGCGCACGAAGTTGGGCAGCACCATGCCGTAGCGGCCAGTCTGGCGCGGCCCCACCGTGTTGAACAGGCGGGCCACCACCACCGGCAGCCGCCGGGCCCGCCAGTAAGCCAGGGCCAGGAACTCGTCTATGGCCTTGGAGCAGGCATAGGACCAGCGCGCCTTCATGGTGGGCCCCAGCACCAGGTCATGGTCCTCGCGGAAGGGCACGGTCTCGTTCTTGCCGTACACCTCGCTGGTGGAGGCCACGATGACCTTCTTGCGCTTCTTGTTGGCCATCTTGAGCACCACCTCGGTGCAGCCCACGTTGGTCTGGATGGTGCGGACCGGGCTCTCCACGATCAGCCGCACCCCCACCGCCGCGGCCAGGTGATAGACCACGTCGGCCCGGTCCACCAGCTCGGCCAGGACCTGCTCCTCGCGCACGTCCGCGATGGTATAGGCGAAGTGGGGATTGTCGCGCAGGGAGTCCAGGTTCTCGATGCTGCCGGTGGAAAGATCGTCCACCACGTGCACGGTCTGGCCCTGGGACACCAGGTACTCGGCCAGGTGGGAGCCGATGAAGCCGGCGCCGCCGGTGATCAGGGCGCGCAGGGGCTTGGGCGAAAGCTGGTTCATGGGTTGTGATTCCTCGCTAAAGGGCCCGCAAAGCACGCCTGCTAAGTACCAGTTGGGCCGGTAGAAGTCAATGACCGCCCGCGGTTCAGGGCAGGCTCCAGGGAGGGCTGCCCGGGGGGTTGTTCTCCATCTTGGAGCCCAGCTCCGCCCCGCACACCTGGCAGTAGTAGGCGTACTTCTCGCCGCTGGGCAGCACCAAAAGGAGCTTCAGGCGCACCGGCTGGGCCTGGTTGCACTGGGGGCAGAACAGGCTCTGGGCCTCCAGGCCGCCAAAGCTGTCTCCCGCGCTCATGGCCGTCCCCTCACCTCCCGCCCCTTCCCCAAAGGGGCGATTCGTTTCCTGGCTACATATTTACAATCCCGGCGGGCACCGGTCAATCTCGCATCCTCTTGCCGACCGGACTTGCCAAAACACTTACATATTTGTCATTATTGGGCTGGCCTGTCCCTTTCCTGCCCCGCCGAGCCGCACTGCCAAGCCGGCGGCGGGCGCCAAACCCTCTCCTTGCCCGCAAGAGGTGCCCATGCCGACCCCCCC
>CAZUHP010000036.1:0-36601 GCA_964620595.1 uncultured Desulfarculaceae bacterium
ATTTCCGCCAAATAGCCGGCGTAGCTCAGGGGTAGAGCAGCTGATTCGTAATCAGCAGGTCGACGGTTCGAATCCGCCCGCCGGCTCCACTTCGATAACCACTCCGTTACAGGAACGAGACCCCAACGGGCCGAGGGAGGCATTAAAAATGCCTCCCTGCCCGACACCCAGGCCCAGGCTATAGCGGCTGGCGCGGCCTGGAGAGCGGCTGGCGCGGCCTGGAGGCCGGCCAGCCATCTCTCACCTCTTGCCTGCTTGGCCTTGCATGTATGCAAGCTGACTCTTGTAGGCTATCTCAAGAAACCATTGACAGAATGCGGGAGGCATGGGCTTGTCGTCAACGTAGACCTTCTTCAGCCAAACGACCTTCATGCCTTTTCGGCTGGTGTCTTGCTGGAAAACAACCGTGAACTTGCGTCTGCGATTGTTGTTTTCGTCAGTATGGTCTATATCCACTATCCACCTGCCGTCCTTCTTGCCCTCCCGCCAGGAGGTATCGTTCTTTCCGCTTTCCAGCGTCCGCGCCATGAACTCCCCGTAGGTCATTGGCCGGCTCTTACCTTTTTTTGTCCGCAGGAAGTAGGCCGCAAAGATATGGCTATCCTGTCTCCGGTAAACGATAGGCAGCTTGTCCCATTCGCTGGGTGGTTCGGATGAAAACCAGCCCGCCTGGGCGGTGGCGATGAGCGCCAAGGTCAACACCGCGACGGTAAAAAGCGTAATAGTCTGTTTTCGCATGATTACCCCCCCACAAAAATAGCGTGGTTTCCGATCCTGAAGGTTTTCGGCCAGACTGTGTTTCAGCTTAGATTATGGCAGGATATCTGTTGGCCAAGATCTCGCGGGCAGCCATGAAATCTTGCAAAGATCCCCCCCATGTCAGAGCCAAACAAGCGGTCTTGCACGACCCAAGGCCGTCTCTCTTACCGCTCACAAGCCCCTCTGGATAGTCCATCCAGCGCTTGCAGCGATCGCCAAGGCCCACCTTCATGCGATTAACGGCGGCTCAGTCTATCACTATACATAGGAGCAGATCAAGAGCCGCCACCAAGCGCGGCGCGGTACTTCAAAGGCCTTCAAAATAATGGAGAAGAGGCCGGCAATGCCTGGAGATCAGACAAGGGATACCCGTCGCCTATCGCGTGGCCGGAGGGACGCACCCACTCCCTGAAGCGCCGGGGCCCTGGAAAAACCCTTACGAACTCCCCTGCGAAAAGCTACAATCAGGAGCCGGGGGCAGGGACAGGGCCGGTCGGCCCGGCCGGGGAACCGCGCCAAGTCCCTCGTCCCAAGCAGCCTCCTTCCGGGATATTGCAGCGAGTGCGTTTCCGCTTTTCAATATTCGTCAAGTTGCTCCTGGTCATCATACCCCTGGTGTGCATACCCATCCTGGTGGTGGGCTACTTCTCGATCCAGGCCTCGGAGGAGCGGGTTAACCGCCTGGTGCGGGAGGAACAAATGTCCCAGGTGGAGGCAGCGGCCCACAAGATAAACCTGGTCTTTTACAACTGCCGCATCGACCTGGAAACCATCACCCGCCTGCCGGTGCTGGAGGATCTGCACCTGGCCCGGCTGTTCCGCCTCGAGGCCGAGGCGGAGTTCAACAAGGGCAACCTGGTCAAGCTCTTCAGGGACTTTCTGGCGCGGACCCCCTATTACTACCAGATCCGCTTCCTGGACGTGCGGGGCAGGGAGTTGGTGAAGGTCAGAGGCAGCGGGGACATCCCCAAGCTGGCAGACCAGGGCGGGGAGACTTTTTTCAAGAAGGCCATGTCCCTGGGCCCCAAGGGGATCTTCTTCTCCGACCTGGTGCACCACAAGGACCGGCGCGGGATGGTGATGCATTGCGCCAAGCCTTTCTTCTCCGGCTGGCGGGAGCGGGCGGGGGTGGTGGTGATAGACCTGGACTTCGAAAAGATCGTCCAGGTGGTGCGCGCCATCCGGGTGGGCCAGAAGGGATACGCCTTCATGCTGGACAACCTGGGCCGCACCGTGGTGCACCCGCGGTTCCCTCCTTATAAATATGATCCGAGCAGCTACCCGGACCCCAGCCTGCTCAAGCTGGCGCAAAGCATGATGACCGGCAGCACGGGGTGGCAGGAATACAGCTTCCAGGGCCAGAGCAAGGTGGCCGCCTTTGCCCCCATCCCCACCATGAACTGGTCCCTGGCGGTGACCGTGTCCATGGAGGAGTTCGAACGGGAGGCCCAGGCCATCAAGGCCAAGGTGATCCAGGCGGTGCTCATCACCCTGCTGTTGACCATGATCGTGGTCTCCATCCTCTCCTACAACCTGATACGGCCGGTGCGCCGCCTGGTGGCCGCCACCAACCGCCTGGCCGGGGGCGACCTGAACCAGGAGATCCCCGTGCAGTCCCACGACGAGCTGGGGGAACTCACCCTGTCCTTCAACCGCATGGTGCGCAACCTCTCCCGCATCCAGCGCGAGCTGGTGCGCTCCGAAAAGCTGATCTCCCTGGGCCGCCTGTCGGCCGGGGTGGCCCACGAGATAAGGAACCCCCTGAACGCCATGAAGGGCGCCATGGTCCACTTGCAGCAGCGCTGGGCGGACGAGCCCTTGATCCAGCAATACACCCAACTGGTGTCAGAGGAGATAGACCGCCTCAACCGGGTGGTGTCCGAGTTCCTCTACTTCTCCAAGCAGTCGCCGCCGGTCTTGGAAAAGGAGGACCTGAACCGCATCGTCCTGCGCACCCAGGAGCTGCTGGCCGAGGAGGCCGCCCAGCGGGGAGTGCGCTTCCGCAACTCGCTGGACCCCTCCCTGCCCCTGGTCATGGTGGACGGCCAACAGATGGAGCAGGTGCTCCTCAACCTGATCATAAACGCCATGGATTCCATTTCGGACGGCGGCGAGATACACTTCTCCACCAGCCTGGACCAGGACAACCCCGGCCACCTGCGGCTGGTGGTGGAGGACGACGGCTCGGGCATAAGCGAGGAGTTCCTGCCTTATGTATTCGACCCCTTCTTCACCAGCAAGGAGGACGGCACCGGCCTGGGCCTTCCCCTCAGCCTGGGCATAGTGGAAGGCCACGGCGGTTCCCTGAAGCTGGAGAGCAGGCAGGGCAAGGGGACCAGGGTGGTCATCACCCTTCCCCTCAAAAGGCCCGGCAGGGAGTAGCTAGACATGGGCTCGCAAAAGACCATCCTGGTGGTGGACGACCGGGTCAACACCCTGAAGGTGCTGATGCTGTTCCTGGCCGACAACGGCTACCAGGTGTTGAGCGCCCCCAGCGGCCAGGAGGCGCTGGAAATCTTCCGCACCAACCAGGACATCGACCTGGTGCTGGCGGACCTCAAGATGCCGGGCATGAACGGCCTGGAGCTATACCGCCGCCTGAACCAGATCCGGCCGGCACCGCCTTTCATCATCATGACCGCCTATGCCTCGGTGCAAACAGCGGTGAAGGCCCTCAAGGAGGGCGTGACCGACTACCTGATAAAGCCCCTGAACTTCGAGGAGCTGCCCATAGTGCTGGCCAAGGCCTGCCGGGAGGTGGAACTCAGCCGGGAGCTGGCCTCCCTGCGCCGCCAGGTGGGCAAGGACAAGAGCACCTTCCACGGCATGATCGGGGCCAGCTCGCTCATGCTGGACATCTTCGAGATGGTGCGTACCGTGGGCCCCACCGACGCCTCGGTGTTGATCACCGGTGAAACCGGCACCGGCAAGGAGCTGCTGGCCCGCAGCATCCACCTGGAATCCAACCGCCGGGACAAGCCCCTGGTGTGCATCAACTGCGCGGCCCTGACCGAGAGCCTCCTGGAGTCGGAGCTGTTCGGCTACGTGCAAGGGGCCTTCACCGGCGCGGTGGGCGACAAGAAGGGCCGCCTGGAGATGGCCAACGGCGGCACCCTGTTCCTGGACGAGATCGGCAACATGAGCCTGGCCCTGCAATCCAAGTTCCTGCGTTTTTTGCAGGACGGCAGCTTCGAGCCAGTGGGGGCCACCCAGCCGCGCCAGGTGGACATGCGGCTGGTGGCGGCGACCAACGCGGACCTGGAGGCCCAGATCGCCTCCGGCCGCTTCATCAGCGACCTCCTGTACCGCATCGAGGTCATCTCCATCCACCTGCCCCCCCTGCGCGAGCGGGCCGAGGACATCCCCCTGCTGGTGGAGCACTTCCTGGCCCACTACGCCAAGATATACAAGAAGCCGGTGCAGGGGGTCTCCTCCAACGCCATGCGGGCGCTGATGGACTACCCCTGGCCGGGCAACGTGCGGGAGCTGAAGAACAGCCTGGCCCGCTCGGTGATCCTCTCCAAGGGAACCAGCCTAACCCTGGCCGACCTTCCCCAGAAGATAAAGCACCCGGCGCGGCCCAGCCGGGAGGCCCCGCCTCCCCTGCTGCGGGAGGGCCTCACCCTCAAGGACATGGAGGCCGAACTCATCGCCAGCACCCTGAAGCGCTGCCAGGGCAACAAGACCCTGGCCGCCAAGATGCTGGGCATCTCGCGCAAGGGCCTGTACGAAAAGATGCTGCGCCTGGGAATCAGGAAGTAGCCCGTGGCGGCAGGCGGCGGAACCATATCCCGGTGCTGCCGGCTGGGCCTGGCCCTTTGCCTGCTCCTCCTTCTGGGCCGGCCCTTCCCTGCCGCCGGGGCAGGGCGGGAGATCGTCCTGGGCGCGCCCACCTCCCTCACCACCGTGGAGGGAGCGGAGAGCCTGCGGGCGGTGCGCCTGGCCATGGCCGAGATAAACGGCGCCGGCGGGGTGAATATCGGCGGCCAGCGCTGGAAGTTCCGGCTGGAAACCTGTGACCTGCGGGAGATCCAGACCGTTGCCTCCCCGGCCCGGGCGGTGGCCAGGCTGCGGCGCTTCCTGGAAACCAAAAAGCCCCACGCCCTGGTGATCGGCCCCTTCCGCTCGGAGGTCTTCCTGGCCTCCATGGACCTGCTGGCCCAACACCGGATTCCCAGCCTGGGCTGCATCGCCATGTCCCCGGCGGTGGACGCCAAGGTCCTCAGCGACCCCAAGTACAAGTACATCTTCCGGGTGGGGCTCAACACCAAGTACCTGGTGTCCTACCTCATCGGGGCCATGAAGCTGATGCAGCGCCGCTTCGGCTTCCACAAGGTGTTCATCCTCAACCAGGACGTGGCCTGGGCCCGCTCCACGGCCTACTTGATGATAAAGCTCTTCTTCGACCGGAAGGGCTGGCAGATACTGGGCCAGGAAAACCTGCCCCAGGGGGCCGCGGACTTCAGGCCGTCCCTGGAGCGGATCAGGGCGCGGGGGGCCCAGGTCATCCTGGCCATATTCGACATGCCCTCCAGCCGCCACCTGATCGACCAGTGGCACGACCTCAAGTCGCCAGCCATGCTCTGCGGCTTCATCTCCCCCGCCTCCGGCCCCCGGGCCTGGCCCGCCTTCCGGGGGCGCCTGCGGGGGGTGATGAACGTGATCTTCGAGCTGGGCAACCTGCCCTCGGCCCGCTACCCCCCGGCCGCCGCCTTTTACCGCGCCTACCGGGCCGCCTACGGCCGTCCCATCCAGGCGGGCCATGGCCCGGCCCCGGCCTACGAATCGGTCTACATCCTGGCCGAAGCCCTGGAGCGGGCCGGCAGCCTGGACCCGGACCGGGTGGTGGCCGCCCTGGAGGCCACCGACCGGCGGGGGGTCATGGGCCGGGTGCGCTTCCACCGGGGGCACCAGGCCATGTTCGGCCAGGACCCCCGGGACTCCGCCCTGGCCTGCGTGGTGCAGTGGTCCCGAAGCGGCGAGCGGCGCATCGTGTTTCCCGAGCTGCTGGCTGATGGCCAGATAAGCCTACCTCCCTTTGCCAAGCCCGGCCCCTAGTTCGCTCAGCCGGGCTTGTGTTACCTTTCTTTACACTTTCACCCCCGCTGTTACCATTGGTTACACTGGCCGGCTTTGCCAGGGATAACCCCTGGATATATCGAAGCAATCATGCAGAAACTCGAGCCAAGCATCCTTCCGGCCGCGAGGAATGTAACCTTATCTCACACCCGCCCATCCCTCCCCTCCCCGGAGCCGTCTTTGGTTTTACCATGTAATTTGGATACTTAGGCCAGGCCACCTCCCGTGGCACAGGCCTTGCTCTGTAAGCAGGGGCGTCACACCGGGATTTGGCGTTCACGGCCGAATCTCACAAACCTCGGGAGGGTGCATTATGAAAAAGCTTGTTATCTGCCTGCTGGCCCTGGTGACCATGGGCCTGGGATGGACCGGGAGGGCTGTGGCCGCCCAGGAGGTAGTCATCGGGGTGCCCACCTCGCTGAGCTTTTTGGAAGGCAAGGAAAGCCTCAACGCGGTGAACCTGGCAGTGGCGGAGATAAACGCCGCCGGCGGAGTGAAGGTGGGAGGCAAGAGCCTGCCCTTCAAGGTGGTCACCCTGGACATCCGTGATGCCGCTCCCGGAGTGCCGGTGCCCGAGGCGCTGTTGGGGGTGGAAAAGCTGATCCTGGAGCAGAAGCCCCACGCCCTGATCGTGGGTCCCTTCCGCTCCGAGGCGCTCATGGCCAGCCTGGACCTGATCGCCAAGCACAAGGTGCCCCTCCTGGGCACCATCGCCATGACGCCGCGCACCGAGGGCAAGATCGCCGCCGACCCCAAGTACAAGTACGTCTTCCGCCCCTGCCTCAACGCCAAGTACTTCGTGGGTTACCTGGTGGGCACCATGGCCTTTTTGCACAAGGAGTTCGGCTTCAACAAGGTGTTCATCATGAACCAGGACGTGGCCTGGGCCCGCATCACCGCCAAGATCGTCTCGGGGGTCCTGACCAAGAAGCTGAAGATGAAGGTGCTGGGGGTGGAAGCCTTTCCCACCGGCGCCAGCGACTTCTCGCCGGCCCTGATGAAGGCCAAGCTCAAGGGCGCGGACATCATCCTGCCCATCTTCGACATGCCCCAGAGCGGCACCCTGGTCAAGCAGTGGCGTTCCATGCGGGTGCCGGCCATCATGGCGGGCTTCATCTCGCCGGCAGTGGGTCCGGCCGCCTGGAACACCTTTGACCGCAAGATCGGGGGCATGATCAACTGCGTGTTCGAGATAGGCAGCATCCCGGTGAAGAAGTATCCCCCTGCGGCCAAGTTCTACCAGGCCTACCAGAAAAAGTACGGCAAGCCCATCCAGGCCGGCCACGGCCCCGCCCCCTCTTATGCCTCGGTCTACCTGCTGAAGAAGGCCATCGAAAAGGCGGGCAGCCTGGACGCCGACGCTTTGGTGAGCGCCCTGGCCGCCATCGACACCACCGCGGTCATGGGGCGGGTGAAGTTCACCCCGGGCCACCAGGTGGTCTATGGCAGCAATCCCAAGGAACAGGCCCTGGGCTGCGTGTTCCAGTGGACCGACGATGGCAAGCGGGTGATCGTGTATCCGCCTTCCATCGCCGAGGCCAAGATCAAGCTGCCTTCCTGGATGAAGTCCAAGAAGTAGCAACCGTGGTCGCCGGCCCTCCGCCCCCGGGCGGAGGAGCCGGCGGCTTCCCCTGCCAACCCCCTTTACCTGCGGGTGCAACGTGCTCCAAGGCGTTTTGATCTACGGTTTCGTAAACAGCGTGGTGCTGGTGCTGGTGGCCATGGGCTTCAACCTGACCTTCGGCATCAGCGGCGTGGCCAACTTCGCCTACGGCGCCCTGTACATAATGGCCGGCTTCGTATGCTGGGGCCTTTTGAACAGCCTGGGCCTGCCCTACTGGCTGGCCGCGGCCCTGGCGGTGGCGGCCACCGCCCTGCTGGCCGGGCTCCTGTTCCGCTTCGTGCTGCTCAGGGTGCGGGGCCTGGTCATCAGCGAGGTGATCGCTACCTTCGGCGTGGGCCTGGCCATCCTGGAGCTGTTCCGCTACCAGGGCTTCATCGGCTTCGAGTACACCCTGCCCGTGTGGCTGGACGCCTCCTTCGATATCGGCGAGACGGTGCTGGACGGCCAGCGCCTGCTGATCGTGGCCATGGGCGCCCTGCTCACCCTGTTCCTATGGGCCTTCACCCGCTACACCCGCACCGGCCGGGCCTTCCGGGGCATCGCCCAGGACGAACGCACCGCCCTCACCCTGGGCATCAACGCCGACCTGATGGCCGCCTTTGCGGTGGCCTTTGGCGCGGGCTACGCCGCCCTGGCCGCCCTGGTGATATTGCCCCTGGGCACCATCGCGGTGAACCAGGGCTACGACGTGCTGATAAATGCCCTGGCCGTGTGCATCGTGGGCGGGCTGGGCAGCACCCTGGGGGTCATCGTGGCCGGCTTCCTCATCGGCTACGCCCAGATATTCACCGCCACCTACGGCGAAACCCACTGGATGATGATCGTGAGCCTGGCGGCCCTGTTGATCATCCTGGTCATCAAGCCTTCGGGCCTTTTCGGCAAGCAGAAGGAGTTGGAGGAGCGCATCTAGGCCATGGCCCGCAGACTGGAAAGACTGGACCGCGGCATAAAAGTCCGCTCCGACGACATCTTCGCGCTGACCTCCTGGCGGGAGATGCTCTACATCATCGCGCCCCGGGTGTTGCCGGTGCTCTTGTTGCTCACCGTGGGGCTGGCGGCCAGCCCCTATTGGCAGCGGGTCATCATGCAGGCCTGCATGTTCGGGCTGCTGGCCATATCCTGGGACCTGCTGGCCTCGGTGGGCATGGTCTCCCTGGGCCAGGCCCTGTTCTTCGGGGTGGGGGCCTACATCGCGGGCATCCTGGACCACTACCTGGGCCTCAGCCCCTGGCTCACCATCCCCCTGGCCACGGTGGGGGGCGCGGCGCTGTGCACCTTGCTGCTCATGCCGGTGCTCCGCCTGCGGGGCATCTACTTCTCCATGGTCACCCTCATCATGCCGCTCGTGATCGAGCGCATCATAGAGGCCACCAAGATATTCGGCGGCACCGAGGGCTTGAGCGGGCTGCAGGCCCTGCCCCACAACCTGGTGGAGATCATCACCGCCATGGCCGCGGTGTGGGTGGCCCTGTTCAGCTTCACCCGCATGATGAACACCGACTACGGGCTCATCCTCAAGGGCATCAACGACAACGACCGGGCGGTGATGAGCGCCGGGCTCAACATCTACTTCTACAAGGCCCAGGCACTGTTCATGTCCGCCGGGGTGGCCGCCTTTGCCGGCGCCTTCATCACCCACGCCTACCAATTCGTGGGCATGCCGGTCTTTGCCCTGGACTACTCCATCCTGCCCATCGCCGCGGCGGCGGTGGGGGGCATGGGCACCCTGGCCGGTCCCCTGGTGGGATCGTTCATCCTGGTGCCCCTGAACGAGCTCTTGCGGGGGCTGGGCGGCATGCGCACCGTGATCTACGCGGTGCTGCTGGTGGTGTTCACCGTGGGCCTGCCCGAGGGCATCTTCCATTACCTAAAGCGCAAGTACACCCAGTTCGAGCGGTGGGTGGAGGTGGACCAGTGAGCGAAACCATCCTCGCGGTGGAAAACCTCTCCAAGTCCTTTGGCGGGGTCAAGGCGGTGCGCGACGTCAGCTTCAAGCTGGCGGCCAACCAGGTGCTGGGGGTGATCGGCCCCAACGGGGCGGGCAAGACCACCCTCATCAACCTGCTCACCGGGTTCGTGCGGCCCGACCGGGGCCGGGTGATGTTCCGGGGCCGGAATCTGGCGGGCATGCCCCCCTACAAGGTGGCCAACCTGGGAGTGGCCCGCACCTTCCAGATGGTCAAGCCCTTCTACCAACTGCCCGCCTACAAGAACCTGGTGGTGCCCCTCAAGTCCCCCCGGGTCAAGCGCCTGGCCGGCGGGCGCTACGGCGACCGGGATGCGGTGGCCAAGGACCTCCTGGAGGAGGTGGGCTTCGAGCGCGACTCCTGGGTGATCTTCAAGCAGACCAGCGTGCTGCCCCACGGCTACCTGAAGCGCCTGGAGCTGGCCCGCTGCATCGCCCTGGCCCCGGACCTGATCGTACTCGACGAGCTGTTCTCCGGCCTCTCCCTGGCGGAGGTGGCCTCCCTGGTGCCGGTGATCGACAAGCTGAAGGTGCAGGGCAAGACCATCATCATGGTGGAGCACCGCCTGCGCGAACTCTTCCGCATCGCCGATCGGGTCCTGGTGATGAACTTCGGCCAGAAGATAGCCGAGGGCAGCCCCCGCGAGGTCATGGACCAGCCCGCGGTCAGGGAGGCCTACCTCGGCAGCGAGGAGGAGGGCGCCTGATGCTAGACGTCGCCAACCTCATGGTTTTCTACGAGAACGCCCTGGCGGTGAACGAACTCTCCCTGGAGGTGGGCCAGGACCAGATCGTGGGGGTGATCGGCTCCAACAGCGCGGGCAAGACCACCCTGCTCAACACCCTCTCCGGCCTGATCCTGGACATCCAGCTCAAGGAGAAGCGCCGGGGCGGCGAGCGCATCACCGTGCTGGGCACCATCACCTACCAGGGCCGGGATATCAGCCGATTGCCCGCCTTTGAGCGCGCCCGGGAGGGCATCGTGCTCTGCCGGGAACGCCACCCGGTGTTCCCGGACAGCACCGTGCTGGAGAACCTGCGCATCGCGGGCTACCTGAAGAGCCATGCCCAGGTGCGGCGCGGCATCGAGCTGGCCATGGAACTCTTCCCCGCCCTGAAGGCGCTCAGCCGGCGCAAGGCGGGGCTCATGAGCGGCGGCGAGCAGCAGATGCTGGCCATTGGCATGGCGCTCATGCTGGAGCCCAAGCTGCTGCTGTTGGACGAGCCGCTCTTGGGCCTCTCGCCGGCCATGCAGCACAAGGTGGTGGAGGCCATAAAGAAGGTCATGGCCGCCACCCGCACCACCATCGTGATCGCCGAGCAGTTCGCCCGGCCCATACTGCCCCTGATCCACAAGGGCTACGTGATCGAGAACGGCATGCTGACCATGACCGGCACCGGCGCCGAGCTGATGGACAACCCGGAGATCAAGAGCGCCTACTTCGGCATCTAGCCGGACGGGGAAGGCACCATGAATCCAGACCAAGCGCAAACCATACCCGCCGCCTTCGCCGAGGTCACCCGGCGGCACCCGAACAAGACCGCGGTGTACTACCTGGGCACCGCCTACACCTACCGCCACCTGGACCGGCTCTCCGCGCGCTTTGCGGCCGGCCTGCTCCAAAGGGGGCTGGGGCCCGGCTCCCGGGTGATCATCTACATGCCCAACTCGGTGCAGTGGCTGGTGGCCTGGCTGGGCATCCTGAAGGCGGGCGGGGTGGCGGTACCCATCACCCCCATCTACACCCCCTACGACCTGGCCTACATCGCCGGCGACACCCAGGCCGAAGCCGTGGTCTGCGCGGACCGCAACTATGGCTACGTCACCCGGGTGATGCCGGACACCAATCTCAAGCTGGTGGTGGTCAGCGGCCTGGTGGACCTGCTGCCCGCCTACAAGCGCTTGTTCGGCTGGCTGTTCGACAAGGTGCCCAAGGGGCGCACCGCCCGGGCCGCCCACACCGTGCCCCTCCGCCGCCTGCTGCGCCAGGCCGGCGGCACCCCCCCGCCCCCTCCCCCGGCCGACCCCGGCCAGATGGCGGAGATACTCTATACCGGCGGCACCACCAAGTACCCCAAGGGAGTGCCCATCACCCACGAGCTGCTCATCGCCTGCGCCCGCGAGCAGCTCGCCTACAGCGCCGCCGCGGTCCCGCCGGACCAGAACGTGATCCTGGGCAGCGCCCCCATGTTCCACGTGCTGGGCCAGACCTGCGGCCTGGGCACCCTGTTCACCCACGGCGGCACCCTGGTGCTCCAGCCCCGGGTGAACCTGGACGCCATGCTGGACGCGGTGCAGCGCCACCGCGGCCGCACCCTGATCGGGGTGCCGGCCCTCTACCGCATGATCCTGGAGCACGACCGCCTGGACCAGTACGACCTCTCCAGCCTGTGCTACTGCTTCTCGGGCGGCGACGTGATGCCCCTGGAGGTGGCCCGCCGCTGGGAGCGCCGCTTCGGCACTCCCGTGTACATCGGCTACGGCGCCACCGAGACCGTGGGCGGGGTGGGCCTGAACCCGGCCGGGCAAAAGACCCCCCCGGGCTGCATGGGCATCGTGCTGGAGAGCAAGGAGGTGCGGGTGGTGGACCCGGTCACCCTGGAGGAGGTGCCCCACGGCAAGCCCGGCGAGCTTCTGGTCCACAGCCGGCCCATGGTCACCGCCTACTGGAACAAGCCGGAGGAAACCGCCAAGTCCTTCGTGGAGCTGGACGGCAAGCTCTTCTACCGCACCGGCGACATCGTGGCCATCGACGAGGAACGGCGGCTCTACTTCGTGGACCGCACCATGGACACCATCAAGCACAAAGGATACCGGGTCTCGGCCACCGAGATCGAGTCCACCCTGCAGGAGCACCCCGCGGTGATCGAGGCCTGCGTGATCGGCCTGCCGGACGAGAAGGTGGGCGAGCGCATCAAGGCCTTCGTGGTGCTCAAGAAGGACGTCAAGGGCATCACCGGCTATGACCTGATCCAGTGGTGCCGCGAGCGCCTGGTGAGCTACAAGCTGCCCCAGTACATCGAGTTCCGCGACATGCTGCCCAAGAGCAAGGTGGGCAAGCTCCTGCGGCGCGAGATACGCGCCGAGGAAGCCGAGCGCCGCGAGGAATAGGAGGGCCACGGCCATGGACTTCCAGTTGAGCGAGGAGCAGCGGCTCATCCAGGAGACCGCCCGCCGCTTCGCCTTGAAGGAGATAGCCCCCCTGGCCGCCGAGTACGACCGCCGAGAGGAGTACCCCGCCCCGCTCTGCCAAAAGGCGGCGGAGGTGGGCCTGGTGGCCCCCACCATTCCCGAGGCCTACGGCGGCCCGGGCTACGGCTTTCTGGAGCAGGCCCTCATCACCGAGCAGTTGTGCCGGGTGGACCTGGGCATCGGCCAGTGCATCGAGGCCCGGGCCTTCGGCTCCCAGCTCATCCAGCTCTTTGGCAGCGAGGAGCAGAAGCAGCGCTGGCTGCCCCCCCTGGTCCGGGGAGAGATGGTTTCGGCAGGCGCCTTCACCGAGCCCGACGCGGGCACCGACCTGGCCGCCGCCCGCACCAAGGCGGTGCGGCAGGGCGGGGAGTTCGTCATCACCGGCAACAAGATGTTCATCACCAACGGCACCGTGTGCGACTACTACCTGGTATTCTGCCTCACCGAGCCCGACGCCGAGGGCCGCCACCAAAGGCACAGCCTGATCCTGGTGGAGGCGGACCGGCCGGGGGTGGGCGCCCGCAAGATACGGGGCAAGATGGGCATCCGGGCCAGCGACACCGCCGAGGTCAGCTTCGACCAGGTGCGGGTGCCGGCCGCCAACCTGGTGGGAGAGCCGGGGCGCGGCTTCCACCAGCTCATGCATTTCTTCGACCTCACCCGCACCACGGTGGCGGCCGAGGGGGTGGGCCTGGCCCAGGGCGCCCTGGATCTGGCCCTCAAGTACACCCAGGAGCGCATGGCCTTTGGCAGGCCCCTCATAGCCAACCAGGGGCTCCAGTTCCAACTGGCCGAGATGGCCACCCGCATCGAGCTGTCCCGCCTGGCCTGCTACCAGGCGGCCTGGCTGGTGGACCAGGGCCGGCCGGACCCCAAGCTGAACGCCATGGCCAAGTACTATGCCGCCGAGACGGCGGTGTGGGTCTGCGACAAGGCGCTGCAGATGCACGGCGGCTACGGCTACATCGACGAGTACGACATCCAGCGCTTCTATCGCCACGCCAAGATACTGGAGATATACGAAGGCACCAAGGAAGCCGAGAAGCTCACCATCGCCCGGCGCCTGGTATAGCCCAGGAGGGACAGGAGGGCTGGAGACGGGGGGACGACGGCCATGACCACCGCGCGCCAGAGCAAAAACGGGCGTGCGCCCGCGAATCCGTCCCGGCGGCGGACAAGGCATCGCCGGGTGAGGGCCCCGGCCTGGGGGGAAGTGAAGTTCGAGCTGTACGGCGCGGAGATGACCCAGAAAACCGTCACCGCCAGCGGCACCTGCGGCCGCGTGTACCTGCCCCTGGCCTGGGTCGGCAAGAGAGTGAAGATCATCCGCCTCGACTGACCCACCGCAGCGACACCCCCCAACACCCGGCAGTCCCGGCCGCCTGTCTTCCACCCGGCCGGCGGCACGGCTTACCAGCATCCCGGGGGCAAGTTTGTGCTGGGGAAGGCGGCGCGAGTATGATTTAATTGGCTCGGCCGGGAAGCACCGGCGCCGGGCGGCGGGAGGGTCGCCCGTGCGGGTGTTTCCCGATACGCCTTTGACCAGGTGCAGGAGATACCGCTGAGTTCCAGACCATGCGCGAACCCCCCAAGATAAAGGAAATCGCCCCCTGGCCCGCGCCACGCCGGCAAAGCTTCGTGGTGGCCGGCCCCTGCAGCGCCGAGTCCGAGGACCAGCTCATGCGTACCGCCCAGGGGCTGGCCAAGGTGGGCATCGACGTGCTGCGGGCGGGCATCTGGAAGGCGCGCACCCGCGGCGGCTCCTTTGAGGGCGTGGGCAGCAAGGGCCTGGCCTGGCTCAAGCGGGCCGGTGCGGCCGCGGGCCTGCCGGTGGCGGTGGAGGTGGCCAAGCCCCAGCACGTGGAGGCATGCCTGGCCCAGGGGGTGGAGTACCTTTGGATAGGCGCCCGCACCACCGCCAACCCCTTTTCAGTGCAGGAGCTGGCCGAGGCCCTGCGGGGGGTGGATGTCCCGGTGATGATCAAGAACCCCCTGAACCCGGACCTGGAGCTGTGGATCGGGGCGATCGAAAGGATAAGCAGCGCGGGCGTCAAGTGCCTGGCCATGATCCACCGGGGGTTTTCCACCTACAAGAACACTGGCTACCGCAACCAGCCCCTTTGGAGCATCCCCCTGGAGCTGAAACGGCTGCTGCCCGGCATGCCCCTGTTCTGCGACCCTAGCCACATCTGCGGGCGGGTGGACTGCCTGCAGGAGGTGGCCCAGAGGGCGCTGGACTTGCTGTTCGACGGCCTGGTCTTCGAATCCCACATCAATCCCTCCGAGGCCCTGAGCGACCGCCAGCAACAGGTGACGCCCGAGCACCTGGGCCTCATGCTCTCCCGCCTGCGACCCAGGCAGCAGGCCAGCGGGGAAAAGCAGAGCCGCGAGCTCATGGAGATGCTGCGCCGGGAGATCGACGAAATAGACCGCGACATCGTGGGGCTGCTGGCCGCGCGCATGGAGCTGTCCCGCAAGATCGGGGCCCACAAGCGGAGCAAGAACATCTCCATCTTCCAGCCCGCCAGGTGGAGCGAGGTGGTTCGCAGCCGCAGCGAGTTGGGCAGGGCCAAGGGCCTGTCCGAGGATTTCCTGCAAGAAATCTTCCAGCGGATCCACGAGGAATCCATCCGCCAGCAATGACAAGGGGGCCGGGTCCCCGCTGCCGGCGGGGCGTCCCGGCACCCGCCCCGGCGCATACTGCCAGCCGGCGGGTAGGGATTTATCTTGCCGAAGCTTGGTGAATTGGTTATATTGCCAAACACTCCGGCGGCCGGCAGCGGCCCCGCCCCGGGGCGGCCACGCCCGGCCCGGGCGTCTCCTCATACCCACGAGCGAACAGGAGCAGCATGGCATCCAGCAAGAAGCGCATACTGTATCTTTGCACCGGCAACTCCTGCCGCAGCCAGATGGCCGAAGGCTTCACCAACGCCCTGCGCGGGGACGAGTTCCAGGCCTTCAGCGCCGGGGTGTCGCCCACGGGGGTGGATCCCCGGGCAGTGAGGGTCATGGCCGAGGCGGGAGTGGACATCAGCGGCCAGGACAGCAAGCAGGTGGAGCGGTTCATCGGCCAGCCCTGGGACTGGGTGGTCACCCTGTGCGACCACGCCCGCGAGTCCTGCCCCCTGTTTCCCGGCCAGGCCAAAAGCGTGCACCGCGGCTTTGACGACCCGCCCCTCCTGGCCAGGGAGGCGGCCGACGAGGAAGAAGCCCTGTCCGCCTACCGCCGGGTGCGCGACGAGATCAAGGCCTTCGTGCTGGGCCTGCCCCGCAGCCTGGAGGACCAGCCATGAAACCGGAACCGAGACGGCTGGGTTTTCTGGACCGCTGGCTGACCTTGTGGATATTCCTGGCCATGCTGCTGGGGGTGGGCTGGGGCTGGCTGTTCCCCGGGGTGAAGGAATCCCTCGCCTACTTTTCGGTGGGCACCACCAACCTGCCCATCGCCCTGGGCCTGATCCTCATGATGTATCCCCCCCTGGCCAAGGTGAGGTATGAGCAACTGGGCGAGGTGTTCCGCAACTTCAAGGTGCTGGCGCTCTCCCTGGTGCAGAACTGGGTCATCGGCCCCATCCTCATGTTCCTGCTGGCCGTGACCTTCCTTGCCGGCTACCACGAATACATGGTGGGCCTGATCCTCATCGGCCTGGCCCGCTGCATCGCCATGGTGATCGTGTGGAACGACCTGGCCGCCGGCGACCGCGAATACTGCGCCGGGCTGGTGGCCTTCAACAGCATCTTCCAGGTGCTGTTCTTCAGCCTCTATGCCTGGTTCTTCATCACGGTGCTGCCCGAGTGGCTGGGCATGAAGGGCGTGGTGGTGGACATCTCCATCGGCCAAATCGCCCAGAGCGTGTTCATCTACCTGGGCATCCCCTTCATCGCCGGCATCGTCAGCCGGGTGGTGGGCCTCAAGACCAAGGGCCGCCAATGGTACGAGGAGCGCTTCATCCCCAAGATCAGCCCCATCACCCTCATCGCGCTGTTGGGCACCATCCTGGTGATGTTCAGCCTCAAGGGCGAATACATCGTGGAGCTGCCCCTGGACGTGTTGCGGGTGGCGCTGCCCCTGTGCGTGTATTTCACGGTGATGTTCTTTGTGAGCTTCTTCCTGTCCTACAAGGCCCGGGCCACTTACGAGCAGGCCACCACCCTCTCCTTCACCGCTGCCTCCAACAACTTCGAGCTGGCCATTGCGGTGGCGGTGGCGGTCTTCGGCATCGACTCGGGCCAGGCCTTTGCCGCGGTGATCGGCCCCCTGGTGGAGGTGCCGGTCCTGATCTCCCTGGTCAGGGTGGCGCTTTGGTTGAAACGCAGGTACTTCCCCTACGCGCAGGAGACTCCCACCGGCGTGTGCCACCTGAGTTGCAAGCCATGAGAGCGGGGCCGTCTCCCTGGCGCGCCCCGATCGGGCGTTGAACACCCTGGCGGCAGCGCCTCACCGCGCCGCCGCCAGGGTGAACGGACCTTGTAACGCCCACCGCTAGTTGGCGGGGATGCTCGGCTGGTGGTCGCCGACCTGGAGGATCCCGTAGACGCCCTGGCTGGTGGCGGCCAGCAGCTTGGCGGGAGTGTCGGGGTGTATGGCCAGGCCGTAGATTTGGGCGTTGGCCGGCATTCCGCTGTCCAAGGCCTCCCAGGTGGTGCCGTCGCTGGACTTGTACACGCCATTGTTCTCGGTGCCGGCATAGACCACGTTGGAGTCGTTGGGGTCCACTGCCAGGGCGTTGACGTACTTGCCGGAACCCATGCCCGAGGACATGGGCAGCCAGGTGGCGCCGCCGTTGTGGCTCACCCACACGCCCCTGCCCTTGGTGCCCGCGTAGACAACCTGGGAATCCGAGGGCGCCACGGCCACGGAGCTGATGTAGTTGGACAGGAGCGTGTGGTTGTTGATCCGGCTCCAGCTCTGGCCGCGGTCCTCACTCTTCCACAAGCCGTCGCCGTCTGAACCGGCATAGACCACGTCCGTGTTGCTGGGGTCGATGGCCAGGGCCAGCACCGCGGCCATGGGGCCCAGCACCTGGGTCCAGCCGTCGTCAGCGCCGAACTCGGTCTTGTACACGCCGTCGCCAGTACCGGCGTAGATGGTGCCCGGGTGCGCGGGGTCCAGGGCCAGGGAATAGACGTAGAGGTTGTTGAGTCCGCCGTTGACCTCGTCCCAGTAGTTGCCCCCATTGTCCGAGCGGAACACCCCGGTGCCATAGGTGCCGATGAACACCCGGTTGGGCCACTGGGGATCTATCACAAAGGCATACACGTACATGGCCGCGTAATCCTGGGGACCGATCAGGCCGTCGTTGTAGGTGCTCCAGGAACTACCCGAATCGTGGCTGCGATACACTCCCGTGCCATAAGTGCCCAGGTTGTAGCGCTCGCCGTTGGCCGGGTCCACGGTTATCACCCGGCTGTTGGGCTGGTTGGGGGTGAGCAGACTCCAGAAACCTATGCCAGCCTGGGCAGCCGGGGCCGCCAACAGCAGACCGGCCACCAGGGCCGCGGCCAAGGTTATGACGCCCCTCATCTTCATGGTTCTCCTCCTCACTGCGGCAGGCTGGGATTAACGGCTTTTGCAAGGGGAGACCCCAAAAGGCGGGAGGGCGTTTACAGGTTTTTGAAAAAATACCAGCCAACCGGTTTCGAGGAGCGCCGGCAAGAGCACCCCCGTGGTTCCCGCCGCGGCCATGCCCGCGCAGGCAACGCCACCAAAAGTGCCAAGCCAAATGCCAAAAGTGCTATATTGCTTGGGGCCGGCCAAGGTGCTGCCTGGCGCCAAGGCAAGGGCCTTATGCATGGGGGGACTGCGCCCCCAACCAAACCTGCCCTCAGCACGGGCGACCCAACTTAGGAGGAACGGCGTGCCCATGCCCGCAAAGGTGGTGGAAACCGAAGTGGTGGTGGTGGGCTCCGGCCCGGGCGGCGCCACCGTGGCCCGGGAGCTGAGCCGCCGGGGCAAGAAGGTGATCATCTGCGAGAGCGGAAAGTACCACCAGCGCTTTGGCAACACCCTGGTCATGCTGGACATGATGGACCGGCTGGGGTTCACCTTTTCCGAGGAGGGCACCTGGGTCATCCGCCCCAAGACCGTGGGCGGGGCCAGCTTGGTGTTCAGCGCCAGCGCGGTCAAGCCGCCGGCCTGGCTCAAGGAAAAGTACGGCATCGACCTGGAGCGGGAGGTCGGGGAACTCTACGAGGAGATTCCCATCCAGCCCCTGCCCGACCGCCTGATCGGCCCGGCCGCCAGGCGGATCATGGACTCGGCCCGCTCCCTGGGCCTGGACTGGAATCCCCTGGACAAGTGGATCCGGCCGGACAAATGCCGGCCCAACTGCGGCAAGTGCTCCCTGGGCTGCCCCCATGAGGGCGCCAAGTGGACCGCCCGGGAGTTCGTGGAGGAGGCCCGGCAAAACGGGGCCCGGCTCCTGGTCAAGACCACGGTGGACCGGGTGCTCACCGAACAGGGAAAGGCGGTGGGCGTGCGGGCAAAGGGCCCCTCGGACTGGCTGGACATCAGGGCGCGGACCGTGGTGCTCTCGGCCGGGGGCCAGGGCACGCCGCCCATCCTGCAGCGCCTGGGCCTGTTCGAGGCGGGCCAGGGCTTCTTCGTGGACCCCCTGTGGTTCGTGTCGGGCGTGACCGACATCCAGGGCTCCATGTACGACGTTCCCATGACCGCCGGGGTGAACCTGGCCGAGGACGGCATCGTGATGACCGACTTCATGGTGCCCCCCCTCATGTTCACCACCCTGCTGGCCCGGGCCGGGGCCAGGGGCCTGGCCGCCCTGCCCAAGCTGACCGGCATAAGGAAGATGCTCACCATCATGATCAAGGTGCGGGACGGGCTGGAGGGCCGGATCAACCTGGACGAGTCCTTTTCCAAGCCCATCGACCATGCCACCAAGGCCAAGCTGAACCAGGGCGCGGTGCTGGCCGAGGACATCCTGCTGGCGGCCGGGGTGGCGCGGGAGAAGATAATCAAGACCGCGATCATCGCCTCCCACCCCGGGGGAACGGTGCGCATCGGGAACCTGTTGGACAAAGACTGCCAGACCCCGGTGGACAACTGCTACTGTTTGGACACCTCCATCCTGCCCCAGGCCTGGGGCCTGCCCCCGGCCCTGACCGTGGCAGCCATGGGCAAGCGCCTGGCAAGGCATCTTGCCGAAAAATCCTGAGACAGGTCCGGGCTCATGAGCACCATCGACGCGATCAACTGGGTGGGGCGCAGGCGCATTCTCTGGCCCCTGGGGTTTGTGCTGCACCGCCTTGTGAGGAGGCTCTCCATTTCTCAACTGGTGGCCCTGGCAGGCAGGCGTTTGGGCGGGCCCATCTACGGGGCCTGCCTGGCCAGCCAGGGAGGGGCCACGGTCAGGCAGAACCGGAGCGACGGCCGGGTGATGTTCCGCACCATCGAGAGGTTCGTGACCGAGTTCAAGCCTGATCTTTGCCTGTGCGACTTCGCGGACCTGAGCGCCGAGGCCGAGGCCTGCGGGTGCGCGGTGAACATGCCCGAAGACGCCCTGCCCTCGGTGACCAGCCACCCGGTGCATTCCCGCCAGGACCTGGCCTCGCTCCGGCTGCCCGATCCATACCAGGACGGCCGGCTCAAGGTATTCATCGAGGCCACGCGCCTTTTCTCCCGGCGGTTCCAGCTCCTGGCCATAGCCGCGGCCACGGGCCCCTTCACCCTGGCCGCAGAACTCATGGGCGCCGAAGACATTGCGCGCAAGACCTACAAGGACCCGGAGCTGGTGCAGGAGACCATGGAGTTCGCCCTGGAGGTGGTGCAAAGACAGAGCAAGGCCTTGATAAAGGCCGGGGCGGACGTGATCGCCCTGGGCGAGCCCACTGCCAGCCTGCTTTCGGGTAGGGGCTTTGCCAGGTTCGTGCTTCCTTTTCTCCAGCGGCTGGTGGCCGGGCTCTCCCGGCCGGTGCCCCTGCACATCTACGGAAACGCCAACCACCTGGTCGAGCTGATGGGCAAGAGCGGGGCCCAGGCCCTGAGCCTGGACGCGCCCACTGACCTCAAAAAGGCCAAGGAGCTGGTGCCCCCCGGCGTGGTCCTCTACGGAAACATCTCGCCCGTGGAGGTGATGATGCAGCCGGCGGAGGAGGTGCGCGCCGCTTCGAAGCGGCTGCTCCAGGAGATGGCCCAGGTACCCGACTTCATCCTGGGCAGCGGCTGCGACCTGCCGGTGGGTACGCCCCTGGAGAATATCGCGGCCATGATGGCGGCGGTAAAGGAGCGGTGAACAGCCTCGCCGACACATCCAAACTGCGGTGTGCAGAGCCTTGAGCGCGGCAAGGCTCCTGCTGCGCGCCGGGCAGCCAGCCAGGCAACGATGCCTCAACCACTACCAAGCGCCGACCCGCCGGCGAAAGCCGGCGAGGCTGGGCGGCACAATGGAACCCAGCGGCATCCCCAAGGAATCCAACCCCTCCCCTCATCATCGGCGCCAATCCCCCCCTGGCCATATGCCCCCTGTTCATCGGCTCAAAAACAGTTGACTTGAATTAGAACCCCTTGTATAAAGGGCGCGGGCAAATAGCCCATGCGATGTGGTGCCGGAGACGGCCTAACAGGGAAAGCGGTGCAAATCCGCTGCGGTCGCGCCACTGTAATTGGGGACGAAAGCCGCATTATGCCACTGGAGCGGACGCTCCGGGAAGGCGCGGCGAGTAGGTTCAACCCATGAGCCAGGATACCTGCCACATCAGACATTGAGGAGTTGGCCGCGCGGCACGGCACTCTGTTTTGTTGTAATTACATACCCAGTTTGCAACACCGGACCAACTCTTTGCGGTTGGTCCGGTTTTTTGATGGTCAGCCACGGTCAACCCCGTGGAAAACATAGTGAAGGCAGGCTCCCGGTCGGCGAAACTCACGAGCCTGCCTTCAGGAACCCCGTCACTTGTAGAGGCTCCTTTGTCAGTTTATCGCAAAGGGGCCGGAAAGGGAAAGAAGCATGGTCACGACCATCACCCGCCTCTTTGTTCTTGCAACCTTGATCATAGTGGCCTTGTGTCTGTTGGCCTTTTCGCCCGCTTCGGCCGGGACCGTCAAGAAAGCAGAGGTCCACAAGACAGCCGGCATGACCGTGAAGGCCCGCCAGATCGAAGAGCGCCTGTCGGCCGAGTTGGCCAACTACGGCCACCCGGTCACCGTGATAACCGCCCAGCAGATCAAGGAAGGCGGCTACACCGAGATATTCCAGATGCTCGAGGCCCTGGTGCCGGGGCTGTTCATCTCCATGAAGGCCGGACCGGGCGACTACGCCAACTACAGCCTGCACGGCTCCAAGGAGATCCTGTGGCTGCTGGACGGCGTGCGCATCAACAACCGCCTCTACTCCAAGGGCTATTTGGACACCATCAGCCCCAACATGATCGATCGGATAGAAGTCCTCTACGGCGGCGAGGGCCTGTTCTACGGAACCGAGGCGGCCAGCGGCGTGGTCAACATCATCACCAAGCCGGTGAGCAAGAAGCTGGAGATGGAGTTCGGGGCCGGTTATGGCCAATACCAGCACCGGAACCTCTATGGCTACGTCACCGACACCGTGGCGGGCAACGGCTTCATGGTCTGGGGCTCCAACGACGGCTGGAAAGGCTACCAGCCCTTCAGCGACCAGACCTTGGCCCGGGTGGGCAACTCCCGGCACGAGACCCGCAGCTACAACCGCACCAACCTGGGGGTCAAGTACCGCCGCGAGTTCAACGTAGCGGGCTGCGGCCTGTTGCGCTTCCAGTATCAGCGCAACCTCAACCCGGCCGACTACTGCCGCCCCAACGAGCAGTTCGCGCTCAACGACCGCATCGAGAACATCGCCATCCTGAAATGGGACCACGATGTCAACCACAACTTTTCCTATTACATCAAGGCCTACTACCACGACTGGTGGACCAAGTACACCCGCCGCCGCCTGGACGGAACCTACATATTTGACGAGGCCCTGTGGGGCTACCAGGACTGGGGGGTCAACGCCATGGCCAGCTACCGTTTCGGCGGCGGCCACGAGCTGCTCTTCGGGGTGGACTACCAGAACTACTTTGGTGACGACGAGGTGGTGCTCATCAAGGGCGAGCACGAGGAGGTGTGGGCCGGTTTCGTGAACTACCGCCCCTATCTGTCTTTCGCCCCCTTCCTCAAGCCCGCCCTGGGCCTGCGCTACAACAAGACCAAGGGCAGCGACAAGCTTATCTGGAACGCGAGCATCCGGGGCGACTTCAGCCACGGCGTCTACGCCCGCGCGGTGGCCGGCACCTCCTTCATCCTGCCAAATGCCTGGCAGCTCTATGCAGACGAAGAAAACTACGTGGGCAACCCGAACCTGAAGCCCGAGGAGAGCACCAACCTGGACCTGGGCCTGGGCATCAAGCAGGGCCGCTTCTTCGCGGAGGCCGGCTACTTCTACCAGGAGATAAAAGACCTCATCGCGCGCAAACCCACCGGCGGCCCCCGCGAAATCTTCGACAACGTGGGCGGCAAGTCCGAGTTCAAGGGCTTCACCCTGACCGCCGGCGTGGGTCCCTTCCACGGGTTCTCCCTCAAGGCCAGCTACACCAACGTGGAGGCCACCCGGGGAGACACCGGCGAGCAGATGGACGACACGCCCAAGTACTTCTGGAAGGCCATCCTGAGCTGGCGGCAGGGCGTGGACTCCGGCCTGCTGGGCGCGGACCTGACCGGCCGCTACGTGGGTGAGATCAAGAAATACAACACCAACTACGGCAACTACTGGCTGGCCGACCTTTCGATGTTCTACCGCTTCGGCAAGGATCACCAGCACCAGTTCACCCTCCGGGTGGAGAACCTCTTTGACGAGGATTACTACTCCCGCCTGGGACGCACCAAGGACACCAGCGGCGCCCGGTTCATATACGGCTACAAGGGCATACCCTTCAACGCCATGCTGAGCTACGACTTCTTCTTCTAGCAGACCGGCCCGCCGGGGGCCGGCTCCGGCCCCCGGCACAAAGGAGAGCCTGACATGCATTTATCAATGCGCAGATGGCACCGGCGCCTGGGCCTGGGGCTGGGCTGGCTGATGTTGATCTGGTTCCTGTCCGGCGGGGTGATGATGTATGCGCACCTTCCCCGCCAGTACAAGAGCGCGGAGGGGCGCCTGGCCAGGGCCCCGGCCCTGGCGGCCCCTGACTTGAGACTGGACTTCACGGAAGCTTGGCGGAGGGCCGGCTGCCCGGGGAATCTGGCCGAGGTGCGGCTGGTTTCCATAGCCGGGCGGCCGGCCTTCGTCTTCCGGCCCGAGCAAGGAGAATACCGCCTGGTGTGGGCGGACACCGGCCAGGCGGCGGCCGGGGTGGGCCCTGACCTCGCCCGCCGGTCGGCCCAAGGGGTCCTGCCCGCCAAGGCTCCCCTGCATTACCTGGGGCTGGCAGATTACGACCAGTGGACCGTGGGGGCCAGCGTGTCGGACGCATACCGCCCCTTGCACAAATTCGCGGCCGGCGACCAGGACCGCACCGAGATATACGTTTCCGCCCGCACCGGCGAGGTGTGCCAATTGACCACGGCGGGCAGCCGCTTCTGGTCCTGGCTGGGCGCGATTCCCCATTGGCTCTACTTCACGGTCCTGCGCCGACACCTCGAGCTGTGGCACTGGACCATAATCGTCCTGGCGGCCGTGGGCTGCCTCCTGTGCCTGAGCGGCCTGTGGGTGGGGATCAAGCATTTCCGCCTGTCCGGCTGGGGCAAGGGGCGGCATCACCGCCTGAGCGCCTTCACCGGCCTGCGTAAATGGCACCACTACCTGGGCCTGGTCTTCGGGATACCCGCCCTGGCCTGGACCTTCTCGGGGATGATGTCCATGGAGCCCTTTGACTGGTGCACACCAGCCATCCCCGATTCCACCATCGCCGCCGCCCTGGCCGGCGGGCCGCCCAGGCCCGGAGAGTGCCGCCAGCGACCCGCCCAGGTGGTGACGCGCCTGGGGCCGGAATTCTCCGTCAAGATGCTGCGCCTGATCAGCTTCCAGGGCCGCCCCTACCTGCTGGCCCTCGACGGAGAGGGAAAATCACGCCTTTTGCCGGCCTGGCGGCCGGAGGCCCCTGCGGAACAATCGTTGACCACAAAAGAATTGACCGCCGCCGCCCAGAACCTGCTGCCCGGCCACGAGCCATGCCAAATGGACCTGCTGGCCCGGGGAGGATTGTATCTGCCCGGCTGGTCCAGGCCGGTCCTGCGCCTGGTGTACGACGACCCGGCGGAGACCTGGCTCTACCTAGACCCCGCCCGGGCGGAGATGGTCAGGCGCCTGGACAGGAACAGGCGGTTGAACCGCTGGCTCTACAAGTTCCTGCACTGCCTGGACCTGCCCTGGCTGCTCCGCCACGACCTGCTGCGCGAGGTGCTCATGCTGGCGCTGCTCGCCGGCGGCACGCTCCTGTGCCTGACCGGCCCATGGTCCTGGCTGGCCAGGAGACGAAGAAGACAATAACCCCGGGGGCGTCCCGCCAGGGTGGGCGCCCCAGACACATGACCCTGTAACTTGAGGCCTCCAGGAAGGCCGAGGAGAATTTCGATGAAAAGAATCGGTTTGTTTTCATTGTCCATCATGTTTGCCGCCCTGCTGGCCTTGACGCTCCCCGCCGCCTGCCCGGCCAAGGGCCACGGCCATGCCAAGAAGGACGCCAAGGCCATCCTCCTGGTCACCTTCGGCACCAGCGTGCCCCGGGCCCAGAAGGTATTTGCCAAGGTCGAGCGGGCCTACAAGAAAGCGTTCCCCGGGGTGGAGGTGCGCTGGGCCTACACCTCGGCCCTGGTGCGGAAGATTGTGGCCAGGAAGCAGGGCAAGAAGTGGCTGTCGCCGGAGGAGGCGCTGGCCAAGTTGATGGCCGAGGGCTACAGTCAGGTGGCCGTGCAGTCGCTGCACGTCATCCCTGGTTGGGAATATCACGACCTGGTCAGGGTGGTGCATGGCTTCAAGTCAATGACCCATGATTTCCGCCCCCTGGCGGGCTATCCCCTGTGCGCCACCGTGGAAGACCTGCAGGCGGTGGTGAAGGCCCTGCTGAACAACCTGCCCGCGAAACGCCGAAAGAACGAGGCGGTGGTGTTCATGGGGCACGGCACCAGCCACCCGGCGGGTACGGTCTACGCCGCCCTGGCCTACCTGCTGCAAAAGCATGATCCCCTCCTGTTCATGGGCACGGTGGAAGGATACCCCACCCTGGCGGATGTCATAGCGGGGCTCAAGGCCCGCGGCGTCAAGAAGGCCTACCTGCTGCCCTTCATGACCGTGGCCGGGGACCACGCCACCAACGACATGGCCGGCGACGAGCCTGACAGTTGGAAGAACCAGATGGCGAAAAACGGCATAGAGGCGGTGCCGGTGCTGCGGTCGGTCAGCGAGATACCGGCCGTCGTGGACATATTCATAAACCACACCAAGGCCTGTTACGGACATTTCAAATAGCATTCCGCCCATGGGGCGGGAGGGACGGCCCGGCAGGTATCTGCTGTTCACCGGCGCGTCCGCCCGGATCACCGCGGCCTGGCGGACCCGGCCCCCTCCCGCCCCGCGCGGATTCTGGCTATTTCCCCCAAAGTGGCATATCATTGAGCGCGTCCCGCTTGGGCGGGCGGCGGCTCGAGGTGCCCCGCGGCGGGGGCGGGGAGGCGGCCGGGCCGGGCGCCCGGTACGGGCGAACCACAGGGGAACGATCTTGCGGATACTTTACGCGGTGTGCGACCAGGGGTTGGGACATGCGACCCGCAGCGCCCCGCTGATCGACAGGCTGCGGCCGGGAAACCGCCTGCTGATCCTGAGCGCGGGGAGCGCCCTGACCTACCTGCAAACCCGCTTCCCCCCGGACGGCCGGATATCCTTTCTGGCCTGCCCGGCCTACCCGCCGATCCTGCGGGGCTGGGGCAGCCCGCTCTATCCCCTGCGCCTGGCGGCCGATGCCGCCGCCTTCCAGGCCGCCCTCTGGCGGGAGCACACCCTTACCGCCGAACTGGCCCGCACCTGGCGGCCGGACCTGATCGTCAGCGATGCCCGCTATGGGGTCGGCCTCTCCGAGGTGCCCAGCTACCTGATCACCCACCAGCTCAGGATACTCCTGCCCGGTTTCATCCGGTGGGCCGAGGGCCTGGCCCTGCGGGACAACGTGAGGCGCCTGGCCCGCTTCCGGCGGATCCTGGTCCCGGACCACCAGGGCGGCATCCTCTCGGGGCGGTTGAGCCGGGTCGAAGACCAGTTTCCGCCAGGCCGGCTGGCCTTCGCCGGCCATCTCTCCGCCCTGGGCCAGATGGCGCCGGCTTCCGGCGATCCCTTCCAGTCGCTCTCCCCGGAGGCGGCCCGTATCGCCCGGCGCCCGGACATACTCTGCCTGGCCGGAGGATACCTGCTCAAGCAAAAGCAGGACTTCCTGGCCAAGGCGCGGGCAGACCTGCGCCGCCTGGGCCGGCCCGCGGTGATCGCGCGCGGCGACCCCGCCCCCCCCGCCGTGCCCCCCGTCGCCGCCCCCGTTGCCGCCGCCCCCGTCGCCCCCCCCGTCGCCGCCCCCCCCGTCGCCAGGCTCCTGTCGCCCAACCTGCTGGAGATACCCCACGCCCAGGGCGCCCTGCTGCGCGAACTGTTCATCCGGGCCCGCGCCATCGTGGGCCGCAGCGGGTACAGCACGGTGATGGACCTGGCCGAACACCCCAAACCAGCCTACCTGGTCCCCACCCCGGGACAGTTCGAGCAGGTATACCTGGCCCGGCACCTCAAGGAATCCGGGTACGCCCACTCAAGCGAACAGGGCCGATTGGACATCGCCGGCTGGTGGGAAAGCGACCCGACAAGCGGTTGGCCCCGCCTGTATCCGACCGAGCGCAACCTGTCCCGGTTTGTGAACGCCTTGGGCCTTGGCTGAACGCCCCCGAAATCCTTGCCAAGCCAGCCTGGCTATGCCAGTATGAAAAAGTCATGGTCCCGGCGGATGGGGAAGGATTTGTAGCCCCCAGCGCATGTGGACCGTTGTTTTCATGGGCTGGTCCAGTATCTGCGGCCTCTGACCTCAAAGCAGCCGAAGCCCCCGGCCACTTTGCAGAACACCCTGGCAAAGATCGACCAGCTACACTTGCGGGACAGAAACCAAGCAACGCGGGGGGAAGGCCGACCGCTGCGGCACCGCTGAGATACCGCCAGAACAAGCGTTGCGATCGGCTGTTTACAAGTTTTGCCCAGCCCCGCGCCAACAAGGCCGCGGCGGTTTGGAATCGGGGGCTCAACCCATGCCGGAATCCTCCCTCCACAGTCGCTGCTCGGAATTCATGGGCCTTGTGCACCTGGCCCGCCGGGGAGGGATCTATCCCTATTTCCGCTGCATATCGGATTCAAGGGGAACCGAGGTGGAGGTGGAGGGGCAAAGGGCCGTTATGTTGGCCTCCAATGACTACCTGGGCCTCACCCAGCACCCCTGGGTCCTGGAAAAGGCCGGCGAGGCGGCCCGCAAGTGGGGATCCGGGGCGGGCGGCTCCCGGTTCCTGTGCGGCAACTTGTCCCTGCACCGCGAGCTGGAGGAGCGCCTGGCCGATTGGGTGGGCAAGCGCCACGCCCTGGTGCATGTCACCGGCTTCAGCACCAACCTGGGCGCCCTGGGGGTGGTGCTCCAGCCCGGGGACACGGTGATCTGCGACCGGGAGAGCCACGCCTCCATCCTGAGCGGCTGCCAGGCTTCCAGGGCCAAGCTGCGGACCTTCGCGCACAATGACATCTCTTCCGCCAGGGCCAAGCTGGACCGGGCGAGGAAAGACAGCCCCCAAGCGATGGTGATGCTGGTCACCGAGGGGGTGTTCAGCATGTCGGGCGACCTGGGCCGTGTGGACCAACTGGTGGAGCTGAAGGCAGGCGACCCCGACTGTTTCGTCTACCTGGACGACGCCCACGGCATCGGGGTGATGGGCCCCGGCGGCCGGGGCGTGGCCGCCCACTTTGGGGTCACCGAGCGGATCGACTTCATCATGGGAACCTTCAGCAAGGCCCTGGCCTCGGTGGGCGGGTTCATAGCCGGCGACGACGAATTGATAATGGACTACCTGCGCCACCGCTCGAATACCATGATCTTTTCCGCGGCCCTGCCTGCCTACAACACCGCCGCGGTCCTGGCGGCCCTGGAGATAATCCAGCGCGAGCCCGAGCGCATCAAGCGCCTCCACCGGATAACCCGCCGGGTGCGGGCCGCCTATCAGGAGATCGGCCTGGTCACCGGCGAGGCGGACACTCCGATCCTGCCCATTCACATCGGCGAGGAGGTGAAGGCCGGTTTCCTCTCGCGGGAACTGTTGGAGAACGGCATCTTCGCCCTGCCGGTGGTCTATCCGGCGGTGCCCAGGGGAAAGGCCCTGATCCGCACCGCCTTCATGAGCACCCATACCGGGGAGCAGATAGACCGGGTCCTGGAAGTCCTGGCCCGGCTGGCCGCCAAGCACCGGATACGCTCCCAGGACCTCGAGCAAGAGCCCGAGGCGGCTTCCGGCGCTTGAGGCGCCCCGGGCCTCGCGTTTCATGGTCCGGGACCATGCGCCCGGCTGCAAGAAATCCCAGACTCGGACGGGGAGATTATAGAAGCATGTCAAGGATAGTCAGGTGTCTATTGGCCTCTGCCCTTTTCATCTGCCTGGCCGCGCCGGCCGCCTGGGCCCAGATGGACGGCAAGCAGATCATCCAGGAGATGAAGGATCGCCACGAGAGTTCCAGCGAGTACACCACCGAGGTGATGCTCCTGGTGGACAAGAAAGGGAACCGCGAGCGGCGGCTCCTGAAGTCCTACAGCAAGAAGACCCCCCAAGGGCTGAGCCGGCATCTCATGGTCTTTTTGGAGCCGGCCAACGTGCGGGGCACCGCCATGCTGACCTGGGAGCAGAAGGGCCGCGACGACGACCAATGGCTCTACCTGCCCTCCATGCGCAAGATGCAGCGCATCGCCTCGGGCAGCAAGCAGGGCTACTTCATGGGCACGGACTTCACCTACGGCGACCTGGAGCCCGAGTCCATAGACGACTACACCTACACCATCCTGCGCTCCGAGAAGATCGGGGATCATGATTGCTGGGTGATAGAGGCCAAGCCCCTGAACCGCAAGGTGCTCAAGAAGACCGGCTACGGCAAGCGGCTGCTTTGGGTCCGCAAGGACATCTTCTTCGCGCCCAAGATCACCTTCTACGACCGCCGGGGCCGGCTGGTCAAGGTCCAGACCTGCCATGACCTGACCCAGATAAAGGGCAAGATGTGGCGGGCCAAGAAGGTGCTGATGGACAACCAGCAAAGGGAACACAAGACGGTGCGGGCGGTGCAACAACAGGTCATCGGCCAGCCGCTGAGCGACGACATCTTCACCGCGCGCTTTCTGCTCAGCGAACGTCACCTCCAGTGACGCGGCCCAACGGCTCGCCCCCCCCGCCCCCCCGCTTTGCCCCGGGCGGATGGGCGGCTACAGCGCAACACAGCCTCCGGCCGGGCAGGCGGCGGCCCCTTGAAGCCTTGGGAGAATATCCGTGGAAAAATTGATGCTGTGGAGCAAGGACCACCCCAAGACGGTGATCCTGATCGTGCTGCTGATCTCTGCCCTGGCCTGCCTGCACCTGGACAACCTGCGCATAGACACCTCCGCCAAGGTCCTCATGGTCCAAGGCGACCCCGCCCGCGCCTACTACCAGGACACCATAGACAAGTTCGGCGCCGACAGCATGGCCTTCGTGTTCGTGCGCGACCCGCGCTTGTTCACCCCCGCCAAGCTGGCCCTGTTGGAGCAACTGGCCTATGACCTGGAGGACGTGCCCGGGGTTCTGCGGGTGGAGAGCCTGTTCACGGTGGGGCGGATCAAATATGAAAACGGCATGCTCAACTCGGGCAGCCTCATAGAAGACGTGCCCCAGACCCAGGCCCAGGCCGATGCCATAAAGAAGGACGCCCTGGCCAACGAGATCCTGAGGGGGAAGATCCTCTCCAAGGACGGAGAGTCCACCACCATCACCCTCTACCTCAAGACAGACTCCAAGGACCCCAACTTCACCACCAACCTGGCCCGGGCCATCGAGCCCATCGTGAAGCCCTATGAGGGCAAGTTCCAGCAGGTGTTCCAGATCGGCTCGCCCTACAACGTGATGACCCAGGTGGACCACCTCACCCGGGACCAGGAAACCCTGATCCCCCTCTCGGCGCTGATCGTGCTGCTGATGCTGGCCGCATCCATGGGCTCCATAAGCGGAGCCGTGCTGCCCATCATCACCGCCTCGTTCAGCGTGCTGTGGACCTTGGGGTTCATGGCTTTCCTGGACATCCCCTTCACGGTGCTCACCTTCATCGTGCCCTCCCTGATCATAGTCATCGGCTCCACCGAGGACATGCACATCATCTCCCACTACCTGGACGGGGCGGCCGAAACCAAGGACCGCTCCCTGGCCGTGGACATCATGATCAAGAAGGTGGCCACCGCCACCGCCCTGACCGCGGTCACCACCTTCCTGGGGTTCCTGTCCATCGCGGTGAATGACGTGACCGCCCTGCGCCAGTTCGGGTTCACCGCCGGGTTCGGGCTTTTCGTGAACCCCCTCATCACGGTGATGCTCTCTCCCATCTACCTGCGCTACGTGGGGCCCCTGCCCAAGAAACCCGTTGGCGAAAAGCGGGTGGACCGCTGGCTGGCAACCCTGGCCGGCGTCTTCATCGGCTTGATCAACCGGCGCAGACGGCTCCTTCTGGCCGTGGGGATCATGGCCGGCCTGGCCGGCGGAATCTTGGGGATGAAGGTGGTGGTGGACAACGACGCCTGGGGCATGTTCCGGGACGACTCGGACATCATCATGCGGGTCAACACCATGAACCAGCACATGTGCGGGGTGGGGATGTTCTTCATCCGCATCTCCAGCAACGAGCCCAACGCCTTTTTGAAACCCCGCAATTTGGCCTACGTGGAGGCCCTGCAAACCTACCTGCGCAAACAGGCCTGGTTCGACAACTGCACCTCGCTCACCGACTACCTGAAACTGATCAACCGGGAGATGCACGAAGGCGATCCCGCCTATTACAAGCTGCCCTCCTCGGAAAAGACGGCGGCCGAGTATCTCCTGTTCCTGCGCCGGGACGAGATAGCCTCCTATGTGACCGGCGACTACCAGCACATCAACATCGTGGTGCGCCACCAGATACACTCCTCCCGGGAGCTGAACCAGGTCCTGGCCAAGCTGCGCGCCCACATAAAGCAGTCATTCCCTCCCGAGATGAAGGTGGGCGTGACCGGCGAGGGCATCCTGGTCAACCAAGCGGTGGATTCCATCGCGGCCGGCCAGGTGGAAAGCCTGCTCCTGATCCTCCTGGTGATCTTCGTCCTCATGGCCATCCTGTTCGTGAACATCAAGGCCGGGTTCCTTTCCCTGATCCCCAACCTGATCCCCATCTGCCTGAACTTCGGCGTCATGTACCTGTTGGACATCAAATTGAACTCGGGCACCTGCATGGTGGCGGCGGTTGCGGTGGGCATCGCCGTGGACGACACCGTGCACATCATGACCACCTATTACAAGCACATGCGCAAAGCCCAGGACCAGAAGGCCGGCATGGAGCAGACCATCCGGGGAGAGGTGCGGCCCGTGCTCTGCACCTCCCTGGCCCTGGGCCTGGGCTTTTGGATCATCGGTTACTCGGACTTCGTGCCCATCGCCCATTTCGGCATGCTCTCGGCCCTGGTCATGGTCTTCGCAGTGGCGGCCGATCTTCTGATCACCCCCTCCCTGCTGGTATCCACCCAGCTCATAACCCTGTGGGATATGCTGGCCCTGCGGCTGCGCAACGAGGTGTTGCGGGGCGCCGGCCTTTTCGACGGCCTGAAGAAATGGCAGGTGAAAAAGATCGTCCTGCTCTGCCGGCAGGGCCGGGCCGCGGCCGGCGAGCTGTTGGTGCGCCAGGGGGACATGGGCCGCACCATGTTCATCCTGATGGAGGGCTCGGCCAAGGTGGTGGCCCGGGACCAGAAGACCGGCAAGGCCAGGGAGGTGGCCGAGCTGGGGCCGGGCGACATCTTCGGCGAGATCGCCCTGGTGAGCCCCGGGCCGCGCACCGCCGATGTGATAGCCGCCTCCGAGGTGGCCTACCTGGAGTTGGATTGGAAGTCCTTGAATCGCATCCGGCCCCTTTATCCCCGGATAACCGCCAGGCTCTTTTTGAACATCGCCAGGATTCTGGGCAAGAGACTCGGGGAAACAAACCGGTTGGCCGTGGCCGGCATCCAGGACGGGCAGCCCGGCCCAGCGCCCGCTCCCGGCAGCGCCCCTGGGGCTTAGATCAGCAGGAGGAGGAGAATGAGAGGCTTACCATGGGCAGCCGGCCTGCTGTCGGCGCTTCTTCTTGCCGCTGGCGTCCCGGCGGCCAAGGCCGCGGAACCTGTTTCGGACCTGTTGAAGGAAGTGGACCAAGTGCCAACCGCCGCTTCCAAGCCCGCCCCCACCGGTCCCCTGGCCCAGCTCGCCCACAACCTGGGCGGGAGCCTGCGCCTGCGGGGCTATTATTTCTTCCAGGACCCGGAACAATCGCCGGGCCGGGAGGTGGACCAGAGCGACCTGGACGGCGAGGCCCTCCTGCGGCTCTCCACCTGGGCCTCGGGGAGCAGATGGCGGCTGGGCCTTTCCGGCTGGCTGGAGGCCGGAACCCAGGCGGGGATATGGAAAGGCGTGTCCCAGTGGCCCCAGGACGACGCCCTGCACACCAGGCGCCACGCGGAACTGAACGAGATATACCTGGGGCTGTTCTTTGAAAACCTGGATCTCACCCTGGGCAAGAAGATATTCAAAAACGGCGTGGCTCCCATATACTCCCCGGCCGACCGCTACTGCCCCCGGGACTACATCGACCCGGCGGACTCCAAGAAGCTGGGCATCTGGCTGGCCCAGGCGGACTACCACCAGGGGGACTGGACCTTCACCCTGGCGCTGCTGCCGGTGTTCCAGCCTTCCAAGACCCCGCCGGACACCTCGCGCTGGATGTCCAAATCCCTGGACTTCGACTTCCCGGGCCTGGCCCCGGGCCAGAATCCGCCCACCATAACCGAGGACACGCCGGACGTTTCCTGGGACAACCTCTCCTATTTCCTCAAGGCCGAAACCACCCTGGAGGGCTGGGACCTGTTCGCCTTGTTCTACTACGGGGTGAACCCCCTGTATGTCCAGCGCCGGGAGGTAATCCCTCCCCAATCCCCCCAGGCCCCGCCCACCGTGCTGCTCATCAAGGAGAACGTGAAGGTCGGCAACCTGGCCCTGGGTTTTTCCACCTCCCGCGGCCAGTGGGAGTTTCACGGCGAAACGGTCTACAGCTATTCGCCGCATGCCGAGGACGATGACTACTTCAGCTCGGTGGTGGGCGCCACCTACAAGCTGGTGGATTTGGCCGAGCGGATGTCAGTGGAGGAGATAGCCCTCACCCTGGACTACGCCGGGGAGCTTGTCCTGCACAGCCAGACCGCGGCCGATTACACGGCCAGCTCCAAGGAGACCCGCTTCGGCCAGAACGACATCATCGCCATGGCCTACATGGAGGTCAACCAGAACCTGCGCCTCAAGTTGACCGGGGTGTGGCAGATAAAGGAAGAAGGCGTCGTCGGTCAATTGGAAACCAGATACCGCCTGCATCCGGATTTGTGGCTGCAACTCACCGCGGAGGTTTTCGGAGGCGCAGACAGCAGCTACTTCGGGCGCTGGTCGCACAACGACCGGGTTGCCTTGTCGCTGGAGTACAGTTTCTAACCCATGGGCGGCGCCTGGGGCACTGCCCGGGCGCCGGAGCGGAGGCGCTAATGGACGTCACCATAAAGGAAGTAGCCTCGCGCAAGGATCTCAAGGCCTTTGTCAAGCTGCCCTTTCGGCTCTACCAGGACCACCCCAACTGGGTCCCGCCCCTGATCCGGGACGAGATGGAGACCTTGGACCCCAGGCGCAACCCGGCCTTTGACACTGCCGAGGCCAGGCTGTTTCTGGCCTACAAGGGCGGCCGGCTGGTGGGCCGGACGGCAGCCATCCTCAGCCACATAGCCAACCAGAAATACCAGACCAAGAACCTGCGCTTCGGCTGGCTGGAATTCATCGAGGACTTTGACACGGCCAGCGCCCTCCTGGGCGCGGTGGAGGACTGGGCCCGCGAACTGGGCATGGAAACCATCACCGGCCCCCATGGCTTCTGCGACCTCGACCGCCAGGGCATGCTCATCGAGGGCTTCGACCGCATGGCCACCATTGCCACCAATTACAACCCGCCTTTCTACCCGCGCTACCTGGAGCGCTACGGTTTCGTGAAAGACGTGGACTATGTGGAGATCAGGAGCCAGGACCCCGACTATATACCTGAAAATGTCTCGAAGCTGGCCAAACGGGTGCGCGGCAACACCCGGGTGCACCTGGTGGAGATCAAGCGCAACAAGGAGATGAAGCCCTGGCTGGACCAGTTCTTCCGCCTCTTGAACGAAACCTATGACCACGTTTACGGGTCAGTGCCCTTGTCGGAAAGGCAGATCGCCTATTATCTCAAGAAATACCTGCCCGTGATGGACACCCGGCTCATCAAGGCCCTGGCCGACGAATCCGGCACCCTGGTGGGCTTTCTGGTCAGCATGCCCAACCTGTCGCGGGCCTTCCAAAAGGCCAGGGGCCGGCTGCTCCCCTGGGGCTGGTTTCACATTTGGCGCGCTTGCCGGAAATATGAAGCCATGGACCTTTGCCTGGGCGCGGTCAAGGAGGAATACCGGGGCAAGGGCGTGGTCCTGTTGATGCTGCTGAGCCTGTTGGAGCAATGCAGCAAACTGGGGCTCAAGTACAGCGAGTCCAACCCCATCATGGAAAGCAACAACCTGGTGGCGTCCTTTTATCTGCGTTTTAACTCGGAGATTCACAAAAGAAGAAGGATATTCAAGAAAACCGTAGAACCCCGGGCGTGAGGCATGAAGGATTTCGCCGGCAAGAACATCTTCCTTACAGGCGGCTCCAGCGGCATCGGCCTGGCCGTGGGCAAGCTGCTCGCGGCCCGGGGGGCGAACCTGTTCATCTTCGCCCGGGGGCAGGAGCGGCTGGCCCAGGGGCTGGCCACCATTCAGGACCGCGCCCGCGGCAAAGGCCAGCGTTTCGGGGCCATGGCCTTGGACGTGAGCGACAGCGCCATGGTGCGAGAGGTGCTGGCCAAGGCCCTGGAGCAATGGGGCCCGCCGGCGGTGCTCATCAACTGCGCTGGTTTCGCCCGCCCCGGCCTCTTGGCCGGGCTTTCCCCCCAGCAGATCCAGGCCACGCTGCATACCAACCTGGCCGGCGTGATTCACACCACCTCGGCCCTGCTGCCCCACCTGGCCTCGCCGGGCTACATCGTGAACGTCTCTTCCCTGGCCGGGCTCCTAGGCCTCTACGGCTACAGCGACTATTGCGCGGCCAAGTTCGGGGTGGTCGGGTTTTCCGAGGCGTTGCGCGCCGAGCTGTGGGACCGGGGCATCACGGTGTCAGTGCTCTGCCCGCCGGACACCGACACCCCGGGTTATCACCAGGAGAACCAGGGCAAGCCCCCCGAGCTGGCGGCCGTGTCGGCCCGGGCCGGGTTGATGAGCCCGGACAAGACGGCGCGGGCCCTGCTGGCCGGCATGGCGCGGCAAAAGTTCCTCATCATACCCGGGGTGCGGCCCCGGCTGATAGTATGGGCCAAGCGCCTGTTTCCCTCCCTGGTGGAAAGGACGATGCGGCACGACCTCAAAAAGACGAAACGCGCGCTCAACCACAAGGAGCGCGCCTGAACGCAGCCATGCCCAGGCCGGGGTGGAACGGCGCCAGGGCTTGATCGGCCCGGAGAAGAAGAACCTCGTCAAGCTGGCAGGAAAAGGGCAGGCAAGGACCGCCTGCCAAACGCATCGAGCGGCTGGGAGCGCAAAGCCCCTAGCCGCTCGACTTTATTGACTTGGTAGGGCCGACGGGATTTGAACCCGTGACTTCCACCGTGTGAGGATGGCACTC
>CAZUHP010000037.1:0-2640 GCA_964620595.1 uncultured Desulfarculaceae bacterium
GGCTCAACACCCCCCGCCGGCCCCTGGAGGCCTGCGGCACCAGCGGCATGAAGGCCGCGGCCAACGGATGCCTGAACCTCTCCATCCTGGACGGCTGGTGGGACGAGGGCTATGAGCCCGGCCTGGGCTGGGCCATCGGCTCGGGCGAGGAATACGACAACCCCGCCCTGCAAGACCAGGTGGAGGCCCAGGCCCTGTACCGCCTGCTGGAGAGCGAGGTAGTGCCGCTCTTCTACTCCCGCGACAGCGGCGGTCTGCCCCGCGGCTGGATACGCTACATGAAAAAGTCCCTGGCCCGGCTCTGCCCCGCCTTCAACACCCACCGCATGCTGGAAGACTACACCGACCAGGCCTACCTGCCCGCGGCCGAGAGCTTCAACGCCCTCCAGGCCGACTCCTATGCCCGCGCCCGCGACCTGGGCGCCTGGGTGGGCCGAATCATGGAGCACTGGAGCCAGGTGGAGGTGCTGGAGGTGTCCAGCCCGGCCCGCGGCCCCCTGATCCACGGCCAGGAGCTGGAGGTGCACGCCCGGGTGAGGCTGGGCAGCCTCCTGCCCTCGGACGTGGCCTGCGACCTGTATTACGGCCCCTTGGACGCGGAAGGCGAGTTCGCCGACCGGGCCACCGTGCCCATGCGCGACACCGGCGGCGCGGACGGAGTGTATCACTTCTCGGGCCGGCTCACCTGCCGCTTCAACGGCCGCATCGGTCTGTCGGTGCGGGTGGTGCCCCACCACCCCCAGCTCACCTCTCCCTATACCCTGGGGCTCGCCGCCTGGGGTTGATCCCCAAACGGGGGGCGACGGCGGGCGACGGGGGCGGGCGACGGGGGGGGCGACGGGGGCGGGGCGGCAGGACAAAAAAAGACCCCTGGCCGCGGCTGGCGGCCAGGGGCTTCGCTTGCGGGGCTAGTCGAGTTCCTTCAACAGCTTCTGGGCCTCGGCCTTCCACATCCGGTACTCGGGCTCCAGGCCCTTGGGGGCCGGACCCTTGATCACTTTCTCCAACAGCGCCTTGGCCTGGGCGTCTTCGCCCTCGTCGATATAGACCTCGGCCAGGTACAGGTGGTTCAGCCAGCGGGTGGGTCCGTACTTGATGGCGGTCTTCAGGTTCTCTATGGCCTGGGAGTTGGACCCGCCGAAGATACCGGGCACCTTGAAGTAGAGCCGGCCCAGCACCCGGTAGGGTCCGCCCTGGTCATACTTGGGGTCCATCTCGATGACCTTGGCCATCTCCTCCTTGATGGGGTTGATGAGGGCCAGGCTCTTGGTCACGCCCTTGGCGCTGCCGTAGAGCCCGTAGCTCACCCCCAGCCAGTAGTGGCCGCCCAGGCTCTTGGGGTTGATGGCGATCGCCTTCTTGGCGTCTTCGATGCCGCGCTCGAACACCTTGACCTTGGCCTCGTCCCCTTCGGTGTTCTTGCCGATCCAGTAGAGCACCCGGGCGGCCTTCCAGGCGGCCTCCTCGTTCTTGGGGTCCGCGGCCAGGGCCTTTTCATACAGCTCGGCCGCCTGTTTGGCCTTGGCCAGGTCCGCGCGCTGGGCATAGAGCGCATCGGCTTCTTGCACCAGCGCCGCGGAATCCCCTGCAGTGGCGGTGGAGGCGGCCAAGGCCAGGGCGAGGCACAGGGCCACCGCCGCCCAAAAGGCGGCTGCTTTGTTTCTGGGCATGACGATCCCTCCTCTGGAGTCGGGCCGACTGGCCCGGGATAGGCGTGCGGGGCCTAGAAGCCCACCATAACCCGGATATCCCGGCACAGGCAAGGGGAAGAGGCGCGGCCCTTGCCCACAAGCCTCGTTGTTGGCGGCGGGCGCTTCTGCTAGAGTTTTGCGTAACATGAACCCGTGACTCCTTCAACCCGCTGTCAAAGGGGACTGCCCATGAGCTATCGCCTCGCCCTGATCGCAGCCCTGGCGGGCGTCCTGGCCCTGGCGGCACCGGCCGCGGCCCTGGTGCAGACCGGCACCGACCTGCCCGCCCTCACCCTGCCCGACCTGGACGGCCAGCCACACGAGTTGCAGGAGCTGGCCAAGGGCAAGGTGGCGGTGTTGGTGTACTGGTCCGTGTCCTGCCCCTTGTGCCGCCAGCAGATGCCCGACTTCATGAAACTCTACAAGCGCCTGGCCGGCAATCCCTTTGTCATGGTCCTGATCAACGGCGACGGACCGGCCATGGTCCCGGCGGCCAGGGCCTATGCCCAGCGCTACGGCATGCCCGCGCCCGTGCTCCTGGACGCCGGCCCGGGCGACAGCATGCCCTTTGGCCAAAAGCTGGACGTGATCGCCACCCCCACGGTGCTGGTCTATGACCCCGCGGGCAAGCTGGTGTTCGCCCAGGAGGTGAAGGTGGACCTGGCCGAGTTGACCCGGGCGGTGGAGAATGCCTTTTAGCCCCCCCCGCCGCCTTGGGGCCCTGGCTTGTATGGCCCCGCGGCGGGTGCTATGCTGGGCGGGCTTTGGGGGAGGTGCTGAATCTTGAGCTATTACCCCGCATTGCTGGACCTGCGCGGCCGGCTGGTGGCCGTGATCGGCGGCGGCCGGGTGGCCGGGCGCAAGGTGGCCTCGCTCCTGGAGGCCGGGGCCCGGGTGCGGGTGGTGGCTCCCGAGCTGGCGCCGGAGACCGAGGCCCTGGCCCGCGACG
>CAZUHP010000037.1:2740-5365 GCA_964620595.1 uncultured Desulfarculaceae bacterium
GTAGAACTGGTGCGCCGCCAGTTCCAGCCCCGGGACCTGGAAGGCGCGGCCCTGGTGGTCTGCGCCACCGACGACGAGGAACTCAACCGCGCCGTGGCCGCCGAGGCCGGCCGGCGGGGGCTCTTCGTCAACGTGGTGGACGTGCCCGAGCTGTGCAGCTTCATCGTGCCCGCGGTGGTGCGCCGGGGCGAGCTGACCCTGGCGGTCAGCACCGGCGGGGCCTCGCCGGCCGTGGCCCGGCGGCTGCGCGAGCGCCTGGAACGGGAGTTCGAGCCCGCCTGGGAGCCCTATCTGCGCCTCATGCGCGCCCTGCGCCGGCGGGTGACCGCCCTGGGCCGGCCGGCCGCGGAGAACCGGCCCAAGTTCTTCGCCCTGGCCGACTCGGAGCTTTTCCAGCGGGTGGCCGCGGCCGATGCCGCCGGGGTGGACCGGATCATCACCTCCATATTGGGACCGGGCTTCACCCTGGCCGAGCTGGGCTGGCGGCCGGAGGACCTGGAGGCAAGGGCATGAGCAGCGCACTGCACTGGGCCACCCTGGCGGCCTATCTGGTGGCCACCGGCCTGTACCTGGCCTTTGTGATCTGGCAGCGGCGGGGGCTGCACGCGGTGGGCCGGGTGGTGTTGTGGGCGGGCTTCACCCTGCACAGCCTGGCCCTGGGCTCGGTCTGGCTGGAGAGCGGGGCCCTGCCCGCCGCCACCCTGCGCCAGAGCCTGGACCTTTTCTCCTGGGGCCTGATGGGCGCCGCCCTGGTCATCAACCTGCGGCGCAAGGTGATGATCCTGGGCGCCCTCACCGCGCCCATCTGCGCGCTCCTGCTACTGGCCGCCTCGGTGCTGCCCATGCCGGCGGTGCCGCCCTCCAAGCTCCTCACCAGCCTGTGGGTGGCGGTACACGTCATCACGGTGCTGGCGGCCTACGGGCTTTTGGCCCTCACCTTCCTGGGCGGGGTCCTCTACCTGGCCCAGGACCGCCTCATCCGGGCCAAGCGCCTGGGCGCGGCCTTCAAGCGCCTGCCGCCGCTGTCCCGCCTGGACGCCCTGAACCACAGCGCCCTGGTGGCGGGCTTCACCCTGCTCACCGTGGGGCTCATCACCGGCGCCATCTACGCCCAGATGAAGCTGGGCGCCTACTGGCGCTGGGACCCCAAGGAGGTGTGGGCGCTCATCACCTGGCTCCTCTACGCCGCCCTGATCCACACCCGCCTGGTGCAGGGCTGGCGCGGCCGGCGCGGGGCCTGGCTCAGCGCCGTGGCTTTCGGGGTGCTGCTCTTCACCTTCGTGGGGGTGGGGATACTCTTCCCGGGCTACCACGCCTTCGACACCCTGCCCAGGCTGGAGGGGACCCTGCCGTGAACCTGGTCCTCATCGGGCTGAACCACAAGACCGCCCCGGTGGAGGTGCGCGAGTGCCTGGCGCCGCCGCCCGAGGCCATGGACCAGCGGCTGCGGGAGCTGGTGGCCCTGCCCGGGGTGCGCGAGGCGGTGATGGTGGCCACCTGCAACCGGGTGGAGGTGCTGGCCGCCAGCGAGGGCGCGGAGGCGGCGGCGGCCATCGCCGACTGGCTGGGCAGGGACAAGCCCCTGGACCCGGGCCTGGTGGCCAAATCGCTCTACACCCACCAGGGCGAGGAGGCGGTGCGCCACCTCTTCCGGGTGGCCTCCAGCCTGGACTCCCTGGTGGTGGGCGAGCCCCAGATCCTGGGCCAGATCAAGGACGCCTACCGCGCCGCCGCCGAGGCGGGCACCAGCCGCACGGTGCTGAACCGCCTGCTGCACAAGACCTTCCAGGTGGCCAAGAGGGTGCGCACCGAAACCAACATCGGCGGCGCGGCGGTGAGCGTGTCCTATGCCGCGGTGGAGCTGGCCAAGAAGATATTCGACGAGCTGCGCGGACTCAGCGCGCTTCTGGTGGGCGCGGGCGAGATGGCCGAGCTGGCCGCCGAGCACCTCATGGCCAACGGCGTGGAGCGGGTGCTGGTGGCCAACCGCACCCTGGAGCGGGCGGTGGAACTGGCCCAGCGCCTGGGCGCGGGCGAGGGCGGGGGCCGCGCCTTCGGCCTGGACGAGCTGGCCGAGGTGCTGGGCCAGGTGGACATCGTGATCACCAGCACCGGCTCCCCAGAGCCCGTGATAACCCACCAGTTGGCCAAAAACGCCCTTAAGCGCCGCCGGGGCAAGCCGGTCTTTTTCATCGACATCGCGGTGCCCCGCGACGTGGAGCAACGGGTGGCCGAGCTGGACGGCTGCTTTGTCTACGACATCGACGACCTGAGCCGGGTGGTGGAAACCAACCGCCAGAACCGCCTGGGCGAGGCGGCCCGGGCCGAGCGCATCGTGGCCGAGGAGGTGGTCAAGTTCAACCGCTGGCTCAAGTCCCTGGAGGTGATGCCCACCATCGCCGACCTCACCAAGAAGGCCGAGGAGATACGCGCCGCCGAGCTGGCCCGCACCCTGCGCGACCTGGGCGGGCTGCCCCCCGAGCAGGAGGCGGCCCTGGAAAACCTGACCCGGGCCATGGTCAAGAAGCTCCTGCACGACCCCATCATGTTCCTCAAGGACCCCCACGCCCACGATTCCGAGCGAGCCCGCCGGGAGCACCTGGCCCTGGTGCGCCGCCTGTTCCG
>CAZUHP010000037.1:5465-34751 GCA_964620595.1 uncultured Desulfarculaceae bacterium
CCCCCCGTCGCCCCCGCCCCCCGCTCTCAACCTAGGAAGGGTCTATGTGGATGGCGACCCGCTCCACCCGGGGCAGGTCCTTCTTGAGGCAGGCCTCCACCTCCTTGGCGATGGCGTGGCCCTGGTGCACGCTCAAGGAACCGTCCACCACCACGTGCAGCTCCATCTGGAGGCGGCCGCCCGAGGCGCGCACCTTCAGGTCGTGTATCTCCTTGACGCCCTCCACCCCGCTGGCGCAGGCCTGGATCTCCGCCAGCACCTCCGGGGCCGGGGCGTGGTCGGTGAACTCCTTGACCGACTCCCACACGATGTCCGCCCCGGCCTTCAGGACCAAAAGCGACACCACCAGGGCGGCGTAGGCGTCCAGGATGTGCCAGGCGGGGTTGACTACGGCCGCGCCCGCGCCGACCAGCACCGCCACCGAGGACATGGCGTCGGAGCGGTGGTGCCAGGCGTTGGCCTGCACCGCCGCGCTTTGGATGCGCCGGCCCACCGCCATGGTCCAGCGGTAGAGGGCCTCCTTGCTGACCAGCGAGACCAGGGCGCCGGCCACGGCCAGCCAGGTGGGACAGTGCTGGCGGTGGTGGTGGATGTCTATCCCCGCCCCGTAGCCCAGGTATCCGGCCGTGGCCATGAGGGCCAAGCCCACCAGGGCGGCGGTGAGGGTCTCTAGGCGTCCGTGGCCGAACTGGTGCTTCTGGTCCGCCGGGGCGCGGCCCAGCTTGAGGCCCACCAGCACCACCCCGTCGGTGGCCAGGTCGGAAAGGGAATGCACCGCGTCGGCCACCATGGCCGAGCTGCGGCCAAAGACACCGGCCAGGAACTTCAACACCACCAGCACCAGGTTGACCGCCGCGCCCACCACGGTCACCCGGCGCCCGGCCCGGAGTTTGTCCTGGCTCTCGTCCGGCTGGCTGTTCAAGATAGGAGCCTCCAAGGTCCTCAAAGACAATAGGCCCGGGGGCCTTGCCCGGGATTATAGCCCGGGCCGGGGGAGGTGGTCCACAAAGTCGCGCAGGGCCTGGAAATAGGCCCGCCCCCCCTTCTCATAGGTGTCGTTGTGGCCCGCGCCGGCCAGGGTGAGCCAGGTCTTGGGCTCGGCCGCGGCCTCATAGAGGCGGCGGCCCAGGGCCAAGGGCACCACCTGGTCGCGGTCGCCGTGGAAAAAGAGCTTGGGCGCCCGCACCCGGCCGATGCGCTCCAGGGAGTTGAAGCGCTTTCGTAGGCGGCCCAGGCCGGGCAGGGGAAAATGCACCCGGGCCATGTCGCCCAGGTGGGTGAAGGTGGACTCCAGGATGACCCCGGCGGTCTCGGGCCGGTGGGCCACGCTCAGGGCGGCCACCCCTCCCAGGGAGCGGCCGAACAGGACCAGGCGGCAGCCGCCCTGGCGGGCCCGGGCCAAGCCCGCCTGGTAGGCCGCGCGACTGTCGGCATACATCCCCTGCTCGCTGATGGAGCCCTGGCTGCGCCCGTAGGAGCGGTAGTCGAAGATCAAGACGCTCAGGCCCATGGCCCGCAACCGGCGCAGGTTGTCCAGGCGGTGGGAGATGTTGCCCGCGTTGCCGTGAAAGAAGAGCAGCACCGTGTCGGCGCCCGGAGCGGGCAGCCACCAGCCGTGGAGCCGCACCCCGTCCTCGGTGAGGAGCCATTGGTCCTCGTAGTCCAGGCCCAGGTCCCCGGGCTCGGCCACCATGGTGGTGTCCGGGTAGAAGACCAGGCTCTCGATGAAGCCATCCAAGGCCACCCCGCACCCCTCCGCACCCAAGAGCATCACCAGCAGCGCCGCCAAGGCGACCAGGGGGGCGACCAGGGGGGCGTCCTGGGGGGCGTCCTGGGCCCTGCCAAAATCCCGCCGGCCACCCATGGTTCCTCCCGGCCGAAAGCCCCCCTCCCACTATAAACCCCCAAGCGCCCCGCCCAAAAGCCTTCCCCGGCCCCGGCAGGCGGCCGGGGCCGGGGACAAGGGCCAAAAGGAGGGGAGCCCGCCCAGGGGCTCAGGGGCCGGGATTCATGAGGTTGCGCCGCAGGGAGTCGATGGCCTGGGCCCTCTTGCGGAGGCGCAGCCGGACCAACTGCAGGTCGTCCCCCCCCAGGTCCAGGGCCCGCAGCGCCTCGGGATAGGGGTCCCGCCTGGGGGTCTGGTCCTGGGACCATATGCCGTGGACCAGGCAATCGGCCACGTGCACCACCGCCACCAGCTCCAGGAAGGCGAGGTCGGGGTGGGGCTCGTGGTGGCGGCCCATGACCTCGCTGAGCATGGGGGGCAGGCGCCAATGCTCGGCCAGGAAGATGCCCAGGTCCTCGTGGTCCACCCCCAGGAGCCCTTCCGCCTCGTGCAAGCTGATATCCTCGGCCGCGGCCAGGCGGGCCACGGCTTCCATCTCATCGGGGAAAAAGGTGGCCATGGCCAGCCGGCCCAGGTCGTGCAAGAGCCCGCCGGTGAAGGCCTGCTCCGGGTCCACCTTCCTGGTGCTCAGGGCCAGGGTGCGGGCGCCCTCGGCCACGGCCAGGGAATGCACCCACTGCTCCTCCACCAGCTTGAAGTTCTTCACCCGCGAGCGGCTGAGCAGGTTGAAGATGCCCGCCCCCAGGCAGATCTTGCGCACCTCGGCCATCCCCAACACCACCACCGCCCGCTTGAGGGTGGTGATCTGGGAGGCCCAACCATAGTAGGAGCTGTTGGCCACGGCCAGCAGCTTGGAAGAAAGCGCCTGGTCCTGGCGGATGGCCCTTTCCAGGTCAGAGGCGGAGGCGTTTTCGTCCTCCATGGTGCTCAGTATGCTGGTCAAGACCTGGGGAAGGGTGGGCAGGGCCTGGATGCCCTGGAGCACCCGGGAGGAAATATACCTCTCACCGCAATAGTCCACCTCTTCCCCCGGCCTGGGTTTGATCTGGCTCTGCACCGCCCAACCTCCTCTGCGCCTGCGGCCATTCATAGATCAAGCTCCCGCTTCCGGCTGGTATGAGGCGCACACCAGCCGGGGGGTAGGCAAAAGCGGGCTTCCTGGTTCTATGGCGTACCCCCCGGCAAAAGCAACATAAGTGCCATGCCGGCAAAAGGAGACGGCCTCCGCAACAGAGGACTAGTATTATCGAGTTATTATCTCCTCCGTCCTGGTGGGGGGCCCAGGTGGACTAGCGCAGGAACCATAGCAAACTCGGCAAAAAATTACAATTACGTAATCACACTATTACTAAACTGTAAAGTCTTTACTGGCAGCCAGCGCCGCATTTTTTATTTTCCCGCCCAGGCTTGCCAGCGGTTGACTGATTCCAAGGCATTGCTCTACGGTAATAAAATAGTATGCGCCCCAGCGGGGGCTGCCTGCCGCCTGGGTGCGGGCGCCTGTCCCTGGCCTTGCCAGCGGGCTGGCTCCCCTGCTCCCGCCCCATCTGCCCCCGCGTCCTGTTCCTCCGCCCCGCTCCTCCTTCTTCATCGCGGGCGACGGGGGGGCGGGGGGGCGCGGGGGGCGCGGGGGGCACAGGTTCACACCCACCAAAGCAAGGTTTGGCGGTCATGAAAAACTTGAGGCTGGGCACGAAGATCGGGGCTTCCTATGGACTGGTGGTGCTCATCATCTTGGCCCTGGGGGCCCTGGCGATTTCCTGCATGCTCAGGGTAAGCGCCGGGTCGGAGCGCATGGCCCAGCAATACCTGCCCGAGGTCAAGCTGGCCAATGAACTGGAGCGCCACGCCCTGCTCACCATGTACGCCGTTCAGGGCTATGCCTGGTCCGAGGACCGCTCGCTCTTGCAGAAAGGCCGCCGGGAACTGGAGCTGGTGAAAAAGGTCCTCAAGGAGGCCCGGGCCCGGACCAGCGGCCACCCCGAGCTGGCGGACCAGCGCCAGCGGGTGGTCCAGGCGCAAAAGGTGGTCGCGCACTACGAGAAGCTGATCGACCAGACCGAGTCCCACTACCAGGCCATTGCCGCGGCCCGGGAGCTTCTGGAGGTCAGCGCCGGCCAGTACCTGGAGGCCTGTTACAAGGTGCTGGAGCACCAGAACCGCAGCCTGGCCCAGGAGCTGCGCAGCGGCGCGCCCCAGGCCAGGCTCCTGGAGCGCCTCCGCAAGATCACCCTGATCAACGACATAATAGACCTGGGCAATGCCACCAGCATCAGCACCATGAAGGCCCAGGCCCTGCGCCGCGCCGCGCCGGTGCGGTCGGCCTTGGCGAACTTCCCCCGTATCAGCGAGAAGCTGGACCAGCTCAGGCCCATCACCCGGCGGCAGGAGGAGATCGAGGCCCTGGGCACCATCAAGGACGCGGCCGACTCCTACCGGCAGGCCATGAACGTGATCCTCAGCAATTGGGCCTCCCTGCAGGAACTCACCCGAAAACGCGAGGCAGCCACCAGCCAAGTGCTGGAGATCGCCCAGGCCACGGCCCAGGACCGGCTCGAACACACCCAGAAGGAAGGGCTGGCAGCGGTGCACGAGTTGAACCTGGCCACGGTGATGATGATCGGGGGGCTGGCGGCGGCCCTGCTCTTGGGGATCATCCTGGCGGTGCTCACCACCCGCAGCGTCACCCTGCCGGTATTGGCGGCCGCCCAGGCGGTGGCCAAGGCCAGCCAGGGTGATTTCCGCATCCATGTGGACCCCAAGTACCTGGAGCGCGGCGACGAGCTGGGCGAGATGCTCCGCAACGTACAGGCCATGGGCGAATATCTGTCCCACACGGTGCACGAGGTGGCCCTGACCGCCGACACCGTGGCCGCCAGCGCCCAGGAGATCAGCCGGGGAAGCCTGGATCTGGCCGACCGCACCCAACAGCAGGCCAGCGCCATACAGGAGACGGCCAGCGCCATAGAGGAGATGACCTCCTCCATCAAGCAAAACGCGGAGAACTCGCTCCAGGCCAATGACCTGGCCAAGAGCACCGCCCAGATGGCCCGCGAGGGCGGCGAGGTGGTGGAGCGCACGGTGGAGGCCATGAAGGCGGTCACCGAGAGCAGCAACAAGATCGCGGACATCATCAGGGTGGTGAACGAGATCGCCTTCCAGACCAACCTCCTGGCCCTGAACGCCGCGGTGGAGGCGGCCCGGGCCGGCGAGGCGGGCCGGGGGTTCGCGGTGGTGGCGGGCGAGGTCCGCACCCTGGCCGGCCGCTCGGCCAAGGCGGCCAAGGAGATACAGGGGCTCATCAACGACAGCATGAGCAAGGTGGAGCAGAGCAACGCCCTGGCCAGCGAAAGCGGCCGGCTCCTGCACGAGATCATCCAGAACGTGCAGGAGGTGGCCGACACCGTGGCCGAGATCACCGCCTCCTCCCAGGAACAGGCCCGGGGCATCGAGGAGATCAACCGGGCGGTGATCCAGATGGACGAGTCCGTGCAGCAAAACGCGGCCCTGGTGGAGGAGGCGGCCAGCGCCAGCGAGCAGATGGCCGCGGCTGCCGAGGACCTGCGCTTCCAGGTGCAGCGGTTCAAGGTGGAGGAGCGCCAGGAGGAGCCGCAGGCAGACAAGCCCGACTCCCAAGACACGCCTCCGTCATCCGCCTCCTCCTCCGCCCCGCCCAAGGAGACGGCAAGGAAGAGCCGGGCCCCGGCCGGGTCCAGGCCCCGCAAGCAGGAAGAGGACGAGTTCTTCGAGGTGGACGAGCTGGACGGCTTTGAAGAATTCTAGCCTGCGGGCGCGCCACCCGGCCGGTTGACCGCCGGGGCGGCCGGCACTAGGATTGGGTGGTTTCCGGCGAGTACCGCCTTTGGCCGCTCACCTGCGGAGGAGGACATCATGATCGCGCGATACACCCTGCCCGAGATGGGCAGCCTTTGGACCGACCAGGCGCGCTACCAGGCCTGGCTGGAGGTGGAGCTGGCCGCCTGCCGGGCCTGGCACAAGCTGGGGCGCATTCCGGCCGAGGCCCTCAAGGAGATCGAGGAGCGGGCGGCCTTCGAGCCCGAGCGGGTGGAGGAGATAGAGAAGGAAACCAAGCACGACGTCATCGCCTTCCTCACCAACGTGGCCGAGCACGTGGGGCCGGCCAGCCGCTTCATCCACCTAGGCATGACCAGTTCCGACGTGCTGGACACGGCCTATGCGCTCTTGCTCACCCGCTCGGCGGACCTGATCCTGGCCGCCCTGGACCGGCTGCTGGCCGCGCTCAAGAAGCGGGCCTTCGAGCACAAGCACACCCTGATGATCGGCCGCAGCCACGGCATCCACGCCGAGCCGGTGACCTTCGGGCTCAAGCTGGCCGGCTTCTACGCCGAGTTCACCCGCGACCGCGAGCGCCTGCTCCGCGCCAAGCAAGCGGCGGGCCGGGGCAAGATATCCGGAGCGGTGGGCACCTATGCCCACGTGCCGCCCGAGCTGGAGGAGATGGTCATGGCCGAGCTGGGGCTCGCGCCGGCGCCGGCCTCCACCCAGGTGGTCTCCCGCGACGGCATTGCCGAGTACTTCTGCACCCTGGCGGTCATGGGCGGCACCATCGAGCGGCTGGCGGTGGAGATCCGCCACTTGCAGCGCACCGAAGTGCTGGAGGCGGAGGAGCCCTTCAGCGAGGGGCAGAAGGGCAGCTCGGCCATGCCCCACAAGCGCAACCCCATTGGCAGCGAGAACCTCTCCGGCCAGGTGAGGCTCCTGCGGGGCTACGCCCTGGCCGCGCTGGAGGACATGGCCCTGTGGCACGAGCGTGACATCAGCCACTCCTCGGTGGAGCGCACCATCGGGCCGGACGCCAACATCCTGGCCCACTACTGCCTGCACCGGCTGGCCGGCCTCATAGAGCGCCTGGTGGTCTACCCCCAGAACATGGAGCGCAACCTCCACCTGACCGGCGGGCTGATCCACTCCCAGCAGGTGCTCCTGGCCCTGGCCCAGGCGGGGCTGAGCCGGGAGGAAGCCTACAGGCTGGTGCAGAAGAACGCCATGGCCACCTGGAAAGAGGGCGGCAGCTTCCAGGAGCGGCTCCGGCAGGACCCCGAGGTCATGGCCGGCCTGGGCCCGGAGGCGGCGGAGAAGCTGGCGGCCCTGTTCGACCCCCGGGAGCACTTGAAGAACCTGGACTACATCTTCGAGAAGGTGTTCGGCCAGGCCGAAGCATAAGGAAACGGCGGCCGCGGGCGATGCTATAATGGATGGCATCTCCGGCGCGGGGCCCGCGGGGGCCGCGCCAGGCCAAGGAGTTCGCCTGATGAATGCACTACGCAAGCTCTGCCTGCTGTGGGCCCTGGTACTGCTCCTGGGCGGCTGCCAGACGATCGGGGAGATGGGCCAGGACTTCGACCCGCGCCTCAACCCGGCCGACCGGAAGTACCGCGAGGTGGTGGATGCCTACCTGGTCCGCGACTCCATATACGACGGTCCGGCCACCATGGCCCACTTCGTGGCCCTGCCCCTGAACCAGAAGGTGCGGCAGGCCATGGTGGAGCGGGAGGCGGTGGCCTTTGGCCTGACCCCGGCCGAGGTGCAAAAGCGCCTGGCCGACCAGCGGCGGGCCGCGGAGCAATGCCTGGAGGTGATGCTGGCGGCCTATGTGCCCGAGCGCAAGTGGAACGACCTGGCCGGCCAGAACCCCACCTTCCGGGCCTTTCTCCAGAACGGGCAGGGCCAGCGCCTGGAGCCCAAGGACCGCCGGCGCATAAAGAAGCGTTCGGCCCTGCACCAAACCCTGTATTACTTCTGGGGGCCCTGGAGCCGGCTGTACCTGCTGCGCTTTCCCAAGCAAGCGGCGGGGGGCGCGCCCTTTCTGACCAAGGGCGGGGCGACCCTGGTCATGACCGGCGCGCCGGGCGCGGCCAAGCTGCCCCTCAAGTGGGACTAGTCCAGCGAGGTGAGGACCATGAGGCGAGCAGCCCCGGGGACGAGGGCCTTTCTGGCGGTGGCGGCCGCGGCCTGGCTTTGGGCCGCGGGCGCGGCCTGGGCCGCCGGACCGGCGGGTATCATCGAGGACAGCCAGGGCCGGAAGGTGCAGGTGCTGGAGTTTTTGAACCTGCTGCCGCGCTACTACTTCACCCTGAACGGAGCCGAGCGGGACGTGCCCTTGAGCGACGTGCAGAGTCTCACTTGGCTGGGGAGGGGGGAGGTGAAGCTGGTGAACCGCCAGGGCCGGGCCTTCACCGTGGTGAGTGACATGCAGGTGAGCGGCGAGCAGATGATCGCCTTCCGCAGCCGGGACCCGGTTTCCGGACAAGTGGCGCGGGCCGAGATAGACCCGCTGCTGGTGAAGAAGATAGTGTTCCGCTGGCCCAGGCAGTAAGCCCGGCCGGCAGGCGCCGGCCACCTGCCGCGGCCCCGCCCGGGAACGGGCGACAAAGGCCGTGACCGCTGCCAGCGAGGGGGCCCTCCCGCAGCCCCGGGCGGGAACAGACCCTTCTCACCCTCCGTCAGATTCAATCCGTTTTCAAGGTGTATGCCGGCGGGAATTCCCCCCGGGCGGCGCCCCAGCGGCAGGCCGGGCTGCGCTCCCGCCCTCTTGCCTCCCACTTCTCGAGTCCCCCCGCCCCCGTCGCCCCCCCGCCTCCGTGGCCTGCCCCCGTCGCCCCCCGTCGCCCGTCAGGCGCGCTGGAGGTGGGCGGTGCTGGTGGAGGACCTCTCGATGACCTCCACCTCGCCCTCGCCGCAGTAGAAGCCCACCCGGTTGCGGCCGGCCTCCTTGGCGCCATACATGGCCACGTCGGCCTGGCGCACCAGCTCGTTCATGTCGCCGCCGGTGGCAAAGAGCGCCGCGCCCACGCTCACGGTGATGCGGGCCTTGCGCTGGCCCTGGCCCGGCACCACGGGGTAGAACTCCAGTTCCTCCACCCCGGCCCGGATGCGCTCGGCCACCACCAGGGCCTCTTCCAGGTCGGTATGGGGCAGCAGCACCACGAACTCCTCGCCGCCGTAGCGGCAGGCCAGGTCGGTGGCCCGCACCGCGGCCTGCACGGTCAGGGCGAAGCGGCGGAGCACCCGGTCGCCCTCCAGGTGGCCGTAGGTGTCGTTGTACTGCTTGAAGTGGTCCAGGTCCAGGAGCAGCATGGCCAGGGGGGTGCCATAGCGGCGGGCGGCCTCCACCTCGCGGCTCAAGGTGGCGTAGAAGAAGCGCTGGTTGTAGAGGCCGGTGAGGTCGTCGGTCACCGACAGGCGGCGGAGTTCCTCCTCCAGGGCGCGCTTGTCGGACAGGTCCACCAGGGTCTCCACCGCGCGCACCACCCGGCCGTCCTCGTCCAGGATGGGCGCGGCCAGGAAGTAGAGGTAGCGGTCGGCGCCGTTCATGCCGGGGAAGAAGTCCTCGCACTCCAGGCCGCCGCCGATGACCGGCGAGGGCTTGAGGCCCTTGTCGCCGTAGAGGCGCTTGATGGCGTTCCAGTCCATGTCGATGATGAGGTCGGCCAGCACCGGCCGCGGCTCGGTGTAGAAGGCCTTCCAATGGAAGTTGGTGCCCACCACCTCCTGGGCCGCGATGCCGGACAGGCGCTCCATGGCCTTGTTCCAGTGCACCACCTTGTGGTCCTGGTCCAGCACCATGACCGCGGCGGGCAGGCCCTGGAGGGTGGACTCCACCATCATCTGGCCCTTGCGCAGGGCTTCCTCCAGTTGCTTGGACTGGGTGATGTCGGTGGCCAGGCCCTCGATGGCCACCGGGTTGCCGTTCTGGTCGCGCACCAGCAGGCTGCGCTCGCGTATCCAGCGGGTCTGGCCGGTCTTGTGGAGGAAGAGGAACTCGTGCTCGTAGAGGTGGGGGCCCTCGCCCTTGGTGCGGGTGCGCCAATGGTGCAGCACCTGGTCTTTCCACTCGGGATGCACCATGCGCCAGAGGATGTCGGGCGAGGCCATGACCTCGGCCGCGGAATAGCCGGTGATGGTCTCGGTGGCCGGGCTCAGGTAGTCGAAGCGGCGGTCCGGGATGCTCCAGCGGTAGATCATGTCCGGCGCGTTTTCCAGCAGGCGGCGGTAGCGCTCCTCGCTCTCCAGGAGCGCCCGCTGGGCGGCCAGGGTCTGGGTGACATCGCGCACCAGGGCGAAGCGGGCGTGCTTGCCCCGGAGGGTGGCGGTGATGAGCGCGTTGAAGTGGGTGCCGTCCTTGCGGCGCATCAGGGCCGGGAAGTCCTTCACGAAGCCCTGCTCGGCCAGCAGCTCCAGGTAGTACTGGCGCTCCGAGGGATTGACGAAAAGGCCGTGGGAGGAGTCCAGCTTGCGCATCTCCTCCACCGATGCGAAGCCGAATATCTGGGCGGTGGCCGGGTTCACGGTCTCTATCTTGTCGTTGTCGTCGATGATGATGATGGCGTCGCGGTTGTCGGTGAACAACTGCTGGAAGCTGGCCTGGCTGGCCCGGGCCTGCTCTATCATCTCCTGGGCGGCCAGGGTCATGGCGCTGAGCACCCGGGAGAGGCGGCCCACCTCGTCCAGGCGGCCGGGCAGGGGCTCGGGCGGGGTGAGGTCGCCCCCGGCCACCCGCTCGCCCTCTTCGGTCAGGCGCCGGAGGGGGTTGACCAGCTCGCGCCGGGCCAGCCACACCGCAAACACCCCCACCAGGAGCGAAAGCCCCACGGCGGCCAGGAGGAAGGAGCGCCAGAGGGCCTCGGAGGCGTGGCCGACCAGGGAGGAGCGGGGCGCCTGGACCACCAGGACCAGCTTGCCGTCGGCCAGGCGGTCGAAGCCCAGCCAGGTCTGGGTGCCGTTCAGCTCGATCCTCAGGATGCCCTGGCCCACCCGCACCATGTGCATGCGGGTGTCGCGGTCGGGCAGGGCAAAGTCCTGGAGGGCGAAAGGCACGAACACGCTGCCGTCCAGGCCGAGGCCGTAGATTATCTCGTCCTTTTCCAGGGAGCCCTTGAGTTCGCGGTAGGCCTGGTCCAGGGCCTCGTGGGGCTGGGGATATTGGCGGCGGGTCAGGCCCATCACCTTCACCGCCACCCCCACGCGATCCCTCAGGTTCAAGGTGGCGTGCTCGTCCAGGAACTGGACGGTGAGGCTCTTCTGGATGATGCTCAGCACCGAGGCGGTGAGGAGCACCACCAGCACCAGGGTACCGGTGAGCTTTACGCCCACGGACAAGCGGTTCAGCCAGGAAAAGAGGCCGCGCCTCACGAGGTCATCCCTCCGTGGCCCCCGGCCATGGTTCCCTCCCGGGCCCCTGGCCGGCGCCCCCTACTGCTTTGAGCCTTGAACCTGCGGCCGCTGGGGCGGTCCCCCTTGGCTACCCAAAGGCGGCTATAGGTGATGCTGTTTCCCAACCCGCCCCACCTTTGCAAAGGCGGCCTTCACCTTCTTCTCAAGACGAAAGAGCAACGATGATCCAGGAGGCGGCCGGCTTGCTTCCGAAAGAGGAGCAGAAAGTGCAAGTCCTCGGGTTCAGGATCAAGGGCAACTGGCGTGTGGCGGCCCCCTCCACAGGGAAACCGGCCTTGAAAAAAGGCCGGCTCGCCGTCTCCCCCAGCGATTCCCCACCATAACAACTTTTTGCACTCCACTTACCATACTCGCACTGCCCAACCGCAGTCAAGCTGTTTGCACAATGTGCGCTCTGCGGTGCTTGGGGCTGGCGCCCCCCTGGGCACAAGCGCCACTCCGGCGTGATTACAGAAACTTGCGCCGCCTGGGCCCAAGCTTTCCCTTGACGTGCGGCCGTGGGGCTTGCTATTCTCAGCCAAATCAATAGGTCAGACAAGGCTTCACCTATACGAGAGGATTTGCCATGGACCTGCGGCGCTTACAGGTTTTTGCCAAGGTGTACGAGTGCAAGTCTTTCTCCCGGGCCGCGGAGGAGGTGCTGCTCAGCCAGCCCACGGTCAGCGGCCATATCAAGAGCCTGGAGGAAGAAATCGGGGTGCCGCTCTTCGACCGGCTGGGCCGGGAGATCCTGCCCACCCGCGCGGCCGAGCTGCTATACGACTACGCCACCCGCATCCTGGAGATGGTGGAGGAGGCCACCGCGGCGGTGGACGCCTTTCTGGGCCGGCTGCGGGGAAACCTGGTGGTGGGCGGCTCCACCATTCCGGCCCACTACGTGCTGCCCGACATGGTGGGACGTTTTCGCCTGCTGCACCCGGAGGTGCGGGTCACGGTGGAGGTGGGCGACACCAGCGAGATAGTGCAGGCGGTGCTGGCGGGCCGGCTGGAGGCCGGGCTGGTGGGCGCGGCCTCTAAGGACGAGCGCCTGGCCTTCACCCCCATCATGGACGACACCATTTGCCTGGCCGCCTGGCCGGGCCACCCCCTGGCCGGGCGCAAGGCCACTCTCAGCGATCTCACGGCCACTCCCATGGTTCTGCGCGAGCCGGGCAGCGGTACCCGGACCTTCTTCGAGAAGGCCCTGGTCAAGGCGGGCCTGAGCCTGGGCGAGCTGGAGGTGGCGGCCCAGATGGGCTCCTCCCTGGCGGTGCTCAAGGCGGTGCGCGCCCAGGTGGGGGTGGGTTTTTTGAGCCGCCGGGCCATCAGGGACGAGGTGGCGGCCGGGCGGCTGGTGGAGATCCAGGTGGACGGCCTGGACTTGAAACGGCAATTCTACCTGGTGACCCGGCGGGAGCGCACCCACTCGCCCGCGGCCAAGGCCTTCATCGGCCTGTGCCTGGCCGAGACCGGCGAAGAAACCGACGAGGCGGCCTGAGATGTCGCTGGTCATCGAGGTCCTGGGCTGGCGCCGCCTGGAGCTGGAGCACCTGGTGCTGGACCTGAACGGCACCCTGGCCCTGGACGGGGCCCTGGCGCCGGGCGTGGCCCAGGCGGTGGAGGAGCTGGGCCGGAGCCTGGTCTGCCACCTGATAACCGCCGACACCTTTGGCACCGCCGCCTCCTTGTTCGGCCCGGGGGTGGTGGCCCTGGAGATAATCGAACCCGGGGGGGAGGGGGCCCAGAAGCTGGCCCTGGTGGAGCGGCTGGGCGCGGACAAGGTGGTGGCCCTGGGCAACGGGGCCAACGACGCGGCCATGCTCGAGGCCGCAGCCCTGGGCATCGCGGTGCTGGGGCCCGAGGGCGCGGCCACCGCCGCCATCCTGGCCTCCGACCTGGTGGCCCCTGGCTCCCTGGCCGCGCTCCAGCTATTATTGAAGCCGGACCGGCTACGCGCCACCTTGCGGCGCTGAAACCCCCGAAACCCCGTTTCCCCAGAGGAGAACCATGACCCAGGAGGTCAAGCTGGCCGAAAAGGCCCGGGCCGCTGGTTGAGCCGCCAAGATCGGGCCAGGGGACCTGGCCCTGATTCTGGAGGGGCTGCCCGCCGAAAGCGACCCCAACCTGCTGGTGGGCGCGAGCACCGCCGACGACGCGGGGGTGTACCGCCTGACGGACGAGATCGCCCTGATCCAGACCGTGGACTTCTTCACGCCCATCGTGAACGACCCCTACCTCTTCGGCCAGATCGCCGCGGCCAACGCCCTGTCCGACGTGTACGCCATGGGCGGGCGGCCGGTCTGCGCCCTGAACATCTGCTGCTTCCCGGTCAAGGACCTGCCCACCGAGGTGTTCCGGGAGATCCTGCGCGGGGGCCAGGAAAAGGTGCGCGAGGCCGGGGCGGCCCTGGCCGGGGGGCATTCGGTGGAGGACCCGGAGCTGAAGTACGGGCTCAGCGTGAGTGGAGTGGTGCATCCCCAGCGCCTGGTGACCAACGCGGGTCTCAAGGCGGGTCAACACCTGGTGCTGACCAAGCCCCTGGGCACCGGGGTGATCGCCACCGCCTTGAAGGCCGGCCTGGCCAGCCCGGAGGCGGTGGCCGAGGCGGTGGAGCTGATGCGGGCCCTGAACGCGCCGGCCGCGGAGGTGATGAGCGCCTGCCAGGTGACCGGCGGCACCGACGTGACCGGCTTCGGCCTCTTGGGCCACGCCCTGGAGATGGCCCGGGCATCAAAGGTGGGCATCGAGATCCTGGCCGCGGAGGTGCCCATCCTGGCCGAGGCCCGGGAGATGGCCGCCATGGGCATGGTGCCGGTCGGCTCCCACGCCAACCGCACCTTCTGCGAAAAATCGGTGCAGACCCAAGGAACGGCCGAGGCCATCGTCATGGACCTTCTGGCCGACGCCCAGACCTCGGGCGGCATGCTGATGGGCATAGACGAGGCCTGCCTGGACCAGGCGCTCCGCCTGTTGGGCGAGCGCGGCCTGGTGCGGGCGGTGGTGGGCCGGGCCACCAGCCAGAACCCCGGCCTCATCACGGTGCGCTTCTAGGCCGGCTTCCCGCCGGCCGGCGCCCGCGAAGGCAGCCAAGAACCCAAGCCCGGCTCAGGCCTTGGCCGCGGCCTTGTACTCGTTCAGCTTGTTGCGCAGGGTGCGCACCGAGATGCCCAGCATCTTGGCGGCGTGGGTGCGGTTGCCCGAGGTCTCCTCTAAGGCCAGGTCTATGGCCTTGCGCTCCAGCTCCCGCAGGGTGGGGACCGGTCCGGAGAACACCTGGGCCGCGGCCGTGGTCTCGCCAGGGGCGAGCTGGTCGTCGAACATGAAGCAGTCCGGGGTTATCTCGTCGCCGGTGGCCAACAGCACCGCGCGCTCCATGGTGTTCTGCAGCTCGCGCACGTTGCCGGGCCACCTCTGGGCGGCCAGGCAGCGCTTGGCCTCGGCGCTCAGCTTGAGGCCCGGCTTGCGGTTCTCGGCGGCATAGCGCGCCAGGAAGTGCTCGGCCAAGAGCAGCACGTCGCCGCCGCGCTCGCGCAGGGGCGGCACCTTCAGGGGGATCACGTTGAGGCGGTAGTAGAGGTCCTCGCGGAACTCGCCGGCCGCGATGTGTTCCTTGAGGTCGCGGTTGGTGGTGGCCACCACCCGCACGTCCACCGGCACCGGCTTCTTGCCGCCCACCCGGTCTATCTCGCCCTCCTGCAGCACCCGCAGGAGCTTGGCCTGGAGGCTCACCGCCATCTCGGATATCTCGTCCAAGAGGATGGTGCCGCCGTGGGCCAGCTCGAACTTGCCCAGCTTGCGGGCCACGGCGCCGGTGAAGGAGCCCTTCTCGTGGCCGAACAGCTCGCTCTCCAAGAGCCCCTCGGGCAGGGAGGCGCAGTTCACCGCCACGAAGGGTCCCGAGGCGCGGGAGGAGTTGTCGTGCAGGAAGCGGGCGAAGAGTTCCTTGCCCGTGCCGCTCTCGCCGCTTATCAGCACGGTGGCGCGGCTGTCGGCCACGGCCCGGGCCATCTCCAGGAGCTTTTGCATGCGGGGATCGTTGGTGACGATGCTCCGCTCCTTGGGGCCGGCGGCCCCCGCCGGCCGGGGCGCGAGCATGGACGAGGCCAGGTCCTGGATCAGCTCCAGGGTGACGGGCTTGGGGATGAAGTCCGCGGCGCCCTCCTTCATAGCGGCCACGGCGCTTTCCACCGAAACCTCCGAGGTGAGGATGACCACCGGGGTGCCCGGGTCGCGGCGCTTCACCTTGCGCAGCACCTCCATGCCGCCGGCATCGGGCAGGTTCATGGCGGTTATGACCAGGTCGAAGCCCTCGCCCTCCTCCAGGGAGGCCAGGGCCTCGGCGCCGGAGGCGCTGACCTTCACCTCGAAGCCCTGGCGGGAGAGATAGCCTCCCAGGCTCTTGAGAAGCTCCTCGTCGGCGTCCGCCACCAGTATGCGTTTGACCGTGCCTCGGTTCATGAGTGCTCGCGTTCGTCTGCCTTTCGCGGCGGGTCCCGGCCGGGGGACCCGCTCCTATTGTATTGGCCGGGCGGGATTAAGCAACCCCCGCCCCCGCTGCCGCCCCCCTGTTGATGCCTTCTGCCACCACCCCCCGCTCCCGTCGCCCGTCGCCCCCCGTCGCCCGCCCCCCGTCGCCCGCCCCCCGTCGCCCGCCCCCCCGTCGGCGGTTGCTAGCGCCCCTCGTCCAGGGGCCCGGTGCCCACCGTGGCCAGGCGCGGGGCCAGCTTCATGTCCTCCAGGTGGCGCTTGGCCATGCCGGTCCAGGGCTCCACCTCCAGCTTGGCCAGCCGCTGGTAGGCCTTGGCCACCTCGGCGTTGCGCTTGAGCAGGCGCAGGGTGGCGGCCTGCTCGTAGATGGCCTGGGCCCGGGAGCGGTCGTCGCCGGCCTGGGACTCGGCGGTGCGGAAGTATTTCAGGGAGCGCTCCAGTTGGCCGATGCGGCGGGCGGCGGCGCCGGCCTCCATGGCCACCAGGTAGCGCTCCAGGCGGTCGCCGGGGTCGAAGCGCGCGGCCGCCTGGTCCAGGGCCTCCAGGCCCTCGGCCACCCTGGCGTCCAGCTTGACCAGGCAGCGGCCCAGGGCGGCGTAGTCCTGGGCCACCCAGGGGTAGTCGAAGCGCTGCTTCAGGATATGGCGCAGGAGCGGCTCCGCCTCCCGGCAGCGGCCCAGCCGGGCCAGGGCCCGCCCCCGCAGGGAGCGGCCCTCCACCGCGGCCTCCTTGGTGAGCTTGGGTATGATCTCCGCGGGCAGCGCGCTGAGCACGCCCTCGTAGTCGCGCTCGGTCATGAGGTTGCGGGCCAGGGCCACGTGGTAGTCCAGCCGGTCAAGCCCCCGGCTGATGAGCACCTGGTAGAGCTTGGCCGCCCGCATGTTCAGCCCGGTGTGCTCGTAGGCCCAGGCCAGTATCTCCAGCATCTGGTTGCTGTTGGGCCGGCGCAGCGAGGCCCGGTTGCGCAGGTAGGCGTCCATGAGGGCGATGGGCTTGTTCTCTTTCCTGAGCTTTTTCAGGTAGGCCACGGTGGTGAGATCCAGGGTGTACTCCACCTCGGGCCGGAAGGGGGTCCGCGGGTTCCTCTGCAGCATCCTCTCCAGCACGGTCAGGGCCTTGGGGTAGTCACCCTTCTTGTAGTAGTAGACCCCCAGCTTGAGCTGGGCCAGGTCGGCCACCGGCCGGTCGGGGTACTTCTCCAGTATCTCCTTGTAGGTCTTGAGCGCGTCGGTGGTGGCCGCCACCTGGAAGATGTCCCAGGGGTGGTCCTTGTCCTTGGCCGGCGACTCTGCCAGGCGGATACGGGCCACCAGGGCGCCGTCCGAATCGGGGAACAGCTTGACCACCTGGTTGTAGATGTCCTTGGCCGCCTTGTAGGCCCCCTCGAACTGGTAGGTGTCACCCACCCGGGTGAGGATGATGTCGTTGTCCTGGATGTCGGGCATGATGTTGAGCGCCCAGAGGAAGTAGCGCCGGGCCTCGGCATAGCGCTTGAGCTGGAACTCGGCCTCGCCGATGTAGTAGAGCAGCTCCGGCTCCTCCAGCCGCAGCTTGGGATAGCGCCGGTCCATGTCCTGGAGGAGGTAGCTGGCCCGCTCGTAGCGCGCCATGCCGAACAGGGCCTGGGCCTGGCCCCAGTCGGCGTCCTTGCGGAAGCGGCTGTCGGGGTACTTGCGGGCGACCTCGCGGAAAATGTCCAGGGCCCGGGCCCATTTGCCCTCGGCCACGTAGGCCCGGCCCTGGTTGACCATGGCCAGGGGCACGTACTCGCTCTTGGGGTAGTCCTCGATCACCAGTTGGAAATAGCCCAGGGCCTTGTAGGCCTCGCCGGTGAGCATGGCGATGCGGCCCATCTGCAGAAGCGCCCAGGGCACCTGGTCCGACTTGGGGTAGAGGTCTATGCCCTTCTGGTAGTTCTCCATGGCCTGGAGGTAATGGTAGGGCATGTCCCGCTCGTGCAGGTAGAAGAAGGCGTCCGCCACCCGGAAGGTGGCCTCGGCGGCCAGGGGGTGGTGGGGGTAGTTGAGCAGGAAGCGCTCAAACCCGTTCAACGCCTCGGCATAGCGCCGGGAATCCAGGTCCAGCTTGGCCCGCTCGAACATCTCGCGCGCCTGCCGGTCCTCCAGCCCCTTCTGGCCCAGGTGGGCGGCCTGGGGCAGCCGTTCCTCGGGCGGGCCGGGGCTGGGCGCCGGGGCCGCGGATTGGGGGGCCGGGGGCTGGGCCGGGGCCTGGGCCGCGGGCGGGGGTATGCGCCCCCGGGCGGCGCGCTGGGCCTGGGCCACCCGCCCGATCACCTGGCTGGTGCTGGTGGGCGGGCCTGTCTCCGGCCGGCCCTTGATCTCGCCCCGGGGATGGGCCAGGACCGGTGGCGGCGGCACCGGCGGTATCTTGCCCCGGGCCAGGTTCAGCCGGGGCCCGGGCTCCGCGGGCGAGGCCATGGGTATCTCGGGAAAACGCTCCACCGCCCGGCGGGGGGCGGGGGGGGCGGGGGGGGCGGGGGGCGCAGGCGCCGCGGCCGGCCCCAGGGAGGCCTGCACCGGTGCGGCCGCGGCCGGCACTGCTGCCGAAGGCTCGCCCTTTTCAGCCAGGGCCTGGCCGTCGCCGGACGGACTGGGAGACGGGGGCGGCACCTGGTCGGGCTCCATCACCGGCAGCTCGGGCGAGACCTCGAGCTTCCGGGGGCTCTCCACCCGCTTCTCCTCGGCCCTCTCCAGGGCCTTGGCCTGGGCCTCGGCCTGGGCCGGGGTTTCCGGTTTTGCGGCGGCCCGCTGCTTGGCCCAGGCCTCGGGCGTGACCAGCCGCAGGTCCACCACCAGTTTGTCGCCCTGCCCGGCCCGGAAGATGCGGTGGCTGGCCAGGGGCCGGGCCAGGCGCAGCTTGAGCTTGAGCGGCTCGGCCTGGTCCAGCTCCAGGGACTCCACCCGTTCGTCACTCGAGGGGAGCTTCAGGCCGGGCACGATCTTGGCCCGCTCCAGGCTGAGCAACGCCTGCCGGCCCTGGCTGTAGAGCAGGCCGGTGAGCGCGGCGTCGGCGTCCAGCACCAGCCGGGTGAACTCGGCATGGGTGCCCAGGCGCACCCGCAGCACCACCGGCACCGGCCCCTGGGCAGCCGGCTTTGCCGCCGCCTTGGCCTGGGAGGCAGGGGGGGCGGGGGGGGCGGGAGCAGGGGCTTTTGCCTTTTCAGCCGCCGCCTTGGGAGCGGGGGGGGCGGGGGGCGGCGACGGGGGGGCGGGGGGGGCGGGGGAAGCGGGCGCTGGTTTCGCCTTTGCCGCCTTTGCCGCAGAGCCGGGGGCCGGCGCGGGCGCCGCCGGCTTGGGGGCCACCTTTTCCTCCAGGGTGGGCGGGCCGCCCAGCTCCAGGGTCAGCCGCCGGGCCTGGGCCTCGTACAGGGGCAGCACCGTGACCCCCGGCATCCTGGTCCGCACCGTGAGCGCCAGGCCGCCCGCCTCGGGCCGGGCGCTGATCTCGGCCACCAGGGCGTCGCCGGAAGGATCGGGCAGGGGCGCCTCCAGGGTGGTGTTCAAAAGGTGCAGCACCACGGTCTGGGGATCGGCCAGGTCCACCTGGTACTCCAGGGGGCCGTTGGCCGAAAGCACCAGCCGGGTGGCCTGGTGGTTGGGCACCAGGCTGGCGCCGGTGATGACCGCGGCCCGGGCCGGAAGGGCCCCGGCCAGCATGGCCAGCACCAGGGCCAGGGCCAGGATGTATTTGCGGCAAGCCGAGATGGCGCTCTCCCCTGCTAAAGGCAACCGGGCGCACAAAGGTCCAGCCCAGGTTTAGGCAAGATGGGTGCCAAGCCCGCCCTGACTAAATATCAGGTATAACCAAGCGAAAATCAAGAAGAAAAAGCCTTGACCCCTGACAGGGCCGCAGTCAAAAACCTGACGCCCACCCCCTATCGCCGCTCCCGGCCACCGCTCCCCGTCGCCACCCCGTCGCCCGCCCCCGTCGCCCGCCTCCCGTCGCCACCCCGTCGCCCGCCCGTCGCCCCCCGTCGCCCGTCGCTCCCCCCGTCCCCCGTCGCCTCCCCGAAAATATCCGGCCGGTTTGTGCCGCCCCGGCGGAATGTGGGAGAATCAAGAAGGCGACCCGGCAAGAAGCCGGGCCGGCGGAATCCACGCGGGTGCGGAAGCATCCCGCCAAGAGGAAAAGGAGGGGGGAACCATGTTGGGAACTTGGTGTGTTTCCAGGCGGGTATTGGCTTTCACCATGGGAATCTGCCTGGTGCTGGCCGGGGTGGGGCTTGCGGGTCCCTGCCCGGCGGCCGGGCCGGGGCCGGCCCTCACCCTGGAGCAGGTGGTGAACGGCGCGGTGGGGCCTTTTGCGCGCTACTGCGACGGCTACGGCAACCCCGGCGCCAGCGGCCTGGGTTATATCTCGCTTTTGAAGCTGGAGGTGGGGCTTTCGCCCGCGGACATGGACCCGGTGCTGGCCGGCATCGTGTCCTATGACCGGGCCGAGACCCGGGGGACCTACATAGGCCAGACAAACATGATCACCGCCTCCTCGTTCAACGGTCTGAACGGCGCGGTGTGGGGCTATCACCTGGCCAAGGCCGATGCCATCGCCAGCGGTGCCCTCAAGCCCTTGTTCCAGGCCAAGCGGCCGGACGGCAAGCAGATCCCGGTCTACCCCATGGACCCTCTCCTGGAGGCGGGCCGCAAGCTCCTGGGCACCGCCAAGGCCAGGCGCTTTCCCCTCCTGCCCGGGGCCCAGGTCATCTGCGCGGTGAAGTCCCACACGGTCCAGGGGCCGGGCTCGGTCTGGTGCGCCGCGGCCCTGGCCCTGTCCCAGGACCGCAACCTGGCGGCCAACCTGTTCATAGAGGACGTGGGCCAGGACGCGCCCCCCGCGGGCAAGGCCCGCCAGGCCTTTGTCCGGCGGCTGCAGCGGCACATCGTAAAGAGCATCATGCGCTGCGGCCAGGACAGCGGGGTCCAGTTCAAGGAGATCTTCATCGGCCACAAGATCCTGGAGGTGCCGGCGGGCATGGTGGGCTGCGCGCTCACCTGCGCGCCCTACCTGGTGCTGGCCCAAAAGGCCCTGCCCGACCCCAAGAACCCGGCCCGGCTCCTGGAGATGACCTTGAGCCAGTGGGAGGAGAGCCTGGGGCTGAAGGGGAGGTGAGAGCCCGGGGCGGCGCCGTCATGACGGCGGCTTGAGGCCCTTTTTCTTGATCTTTTCCACCAGGGTGGTGCGGTTCAGCTTGAGAAGGGCGGCGGCCTGGTTCTTCACCCAGCCGGTGCGCTCCAGGGCCTCCAGGATCAGGCGGCGCTCAAAGGCGTCCACCGCGGCGTTGAAATCTATCCCTTCCTCGGGAAACTCGGGCTGGGCCGGGACCGGCTCCTCCAGGGGCGGCAGGTCATTGGGCTGGGGTCCGGCCAGGTGGGGCGGCAGGTCGTGGGCCATCAGCTCGTCCCCGTCGCTCAGGATCACCATGCGCTCCAGGAGGTTCTCCAGCTCGCGCACGTTGCCCGGCCAGTGGTAGCGCAGCAGGCGGTCCATGACCGAGGCGTGGATGGTCTTTTGGCCCAGGCCCTTCTGCTTGGCGAGCCGCTTCAAAAAGTGCTGGCACAACAGCGGGATATCGCTCCTGCGCTCGCGCAGGGGCGGGATATGCACCGGCACCACGTTGAGGCGGTAGTAGAGGTCCTCCCGGAAAGAGCCGTCCGCCACCTTGGCTTCCAGGTCCTGGTTGGTGGCCGCGATGACCCGGATGTCCACGTTGACGGTCTTGGTGCTGCCGATGCGCTCGAACTGGTGCTCCTGCAGAACCCGAAGCAGCTTGACCTGGAGCATGGGCGACATGTCGCCGATCTCGTCCAGGAACACGGTGCCGCCCTCGGCCAGCTCGAAGCGGCCCAGGCGGGTCTTGATGGCGCCGGTGAAGGCGCCCTTTTCGTGGCCGAACAGCTCGCTCTCCAGGAGTTCGCCCGGAATGGCGCCGCAGTTCACCGGCACCAGGGGCCGGCCGCTGCGGCTGGAGTGGTGGTGGATGGCTCGGGCCACCAGCTCCTTGCCGGTGCCGCTCTCGCCCAGGATGAGCACCGTGGCGTCGGTGGCGGCCACCTTGTGGATCAGGCGGAATACCTCCTGCATGGGCGCGCTCTTGCCCACGATGTTGTGCACGTCGTACTTCTGGGTCAGCTCCCGGCGGCGCTGGTAGGCCTCCTGGCGCCAGCGGCGGTATTCCTGCACCCGGTCCAGGGCCTCCAGCACCTCTTGGGCGCTGTTGGGCGAGGGCAGGTAGTCCCAGGCGCCCAGGCGGACCGCCCGCACCGCGCCGGCCACCGAGGGCTGGGGCGCCATCACCACCACCAAGGTGTCGGGAAACAGCTCCAAGAGCCGCACGATGAACTCGTCGCGGCGCTCGGGGTCCTGGTCCTCGGCCAGAAACACCACGTCGAAGTAGACCTGCTCGGCGGTGCGCAGGGCCTCTTCCAGGCCGTCGCAGAGGGTAACCTCGCAGTCCCGGCTCCGCAGGGCCTCCCCCCAGGCCTCAACCAGGGAGGGGTCCTTTTCCACCAAAAGAACTTGAATTTTCTGGGGATCGGGCTCCATGCGCAAATGCCCTCAGCTCCTCGGGCGGACACTGGCCCCTTCCCTGGGAAGCGCCGCCAAGGTTCGCGGCCCGCCTTCCTTGGCGAGCCTGCCGAAGGCCTGGCCGAGGCCCTGGCTGCGTCAGAATTCCGACGCCTTTTCCATTTGTAGGGGAGCGCGCCGGGTTTTGCAATACATTTTCGTCGTCTGGGCAGGCCGAAATCAGCGGAGGCCCCTCCAGGGGGCGCTTCCCCGGCCCTCAAGGGCTGCCGCCGGCCCGGCCTCGCGCCTTGGGGGCGCGCTGAAACGGGTGGCAGGGCGACCCGGCCTTGGCCGGCCGGGGGGATGGGTCTTTCGCTTCAGTCCTCCCGGCGCAGGGCGATGCCCGAACGCTGGGCCAAGAGATAGCGGTAGGTCTCGGTGAGGAGCCGGGTGAGCTGGTTCTTGGTGGCAGGGGGCATCTCCCGGAACTGCACGCTGGTAACCCCCCGCTCCCGGCCCCGCACGTCATAGGTCTTGCCGCGGCGCACCACCCGGCCGGTCAGGTTGAAGGACATCTCGCCGCTCACCAGCTTCAGCGGCACCAACTGCTCCAGGGCGAACTCCATGTCCCTGGGGTGGTGGAACTGGGCCCCGCCGATGGACAGGTCCATGAGCCCCACCTCCACCTCATCGGGCCGGAGGACCAGGCGCAGGTCCAGCTCCTCGGGCGGGATCAGGCGGTATGCCATGCGCACCGTGGTGGGCTCCAGGCGCTGGGGCGGGTCCACCACCACCACCGACTCGATCACCCCGTCGGCCAGCTCGTAATCCCGGATCACCTCCCTTATGGGGGTGTGATAGCCCACCCGGATCCAGCGGCCGCCGGGCACGTCGTGGTAGCGGGCCAGGATGGTGACCTGCACCTTGGTGCCCACCTGGGACTTGAGGATGGGCGGCGAGGGCATGGCCAGGTACAGCCGGCCCCCCTCGTCGATGTCCTCGATGATGGAGTGGCGCACCTCGATCTGGTCGGCCAGGACGTCGGTGTCCATGATCAGCTCCACCTGCTGGCGCAGGCGGATGCTGGTGCGGATCAAGGTCTGCTGGTCGGGCAGGGGCTCGTCATAGCCCCGGTTGCGCTCGAAAAGCTCCATGGGAGGCAGGATCACCTCCACCTGCTTCTCCCCGGGCTTGAGCTTGGCGGGCTTTATGGGCTCGTCCTGGAATTCGTCCACCGGCAAGGGGCCGTGGTGCTCCTCGTACTCCTTTTCCCGCCGCTCGTCGCGCCGGGACTTGCCGCCGGCCGGCTTGCCGATTCGCATCTCGATCCTCCCCGCTCCGATGTTTTTTCGCCAGGCGCCTGCCCACCCCCCTTCATTCTAGCACCCCCATGCCCAGCCGCCGGGTGGAGCCCACCTGCTATCGCCTGGGGCCGGGCTGCTTGGCGCCGGGCTGGGGTGCGGCCTCTGGCGGCGGCTGGGCGCCGGCGGCCGCGGCCTGGCTGGCCACGGCGGCGGCCTTTTCGGCGGCCTTGCGCCGGGCCAAGAGTTCGCCGATGCGCGCGGCCTGTTCGGGCTTGAGGTTGCTCATCACCTTGCCGGCCTGGCGGCTCTGCATGAGTGAGAATATCTCCACTGCCATCTGGTCGTCCAGCTTTTCCACCACCGCGGCCGCGGCCGGCCCCCGCATGTTGGAAAGCACCTTGACCAGGCGCTGGATGCGCTCCAGGCGCTGCTTCTTCTCGGTGCTGATCAGCTCGTTCAGGGCATCCTGCACCTTCTTGAGTTCGGCGATGCGGCGGTTGACCTCGCTGCGGAGCTTTTCCAGCTCCCGGCGCTCCTGGGCCAGGCGGGCCTCCTGCTGGCCCAGCTCGGCCCGCTTCTGCTCGATGAGCTTCATGAGCATGGGGTCGTACTCGGGCGCCTTGGTGGCGGTGGGCTGCACCTCCTCCTGCTTGGGCTTCTCTTCTTTCTTTTTTCCTCCGTGGCGCCTGGACACCGCCGAGGCGGCGCCGGCCATGGGCTCGCCGCCCTCTTTCGTCTTTGTGCCGGCCTTGTCCTTTTGCCCGCCCTTGTCGGCGGCCTTGTCTCCGGCCTTGGCCTCCTGGGCCTGCACCGGGGCCGGGCCGGGGGTGGCCAGGGGCCCGGCCAGCACCAGGGCCAGCACCAGGGCGGCCACTTTCACCACCAGCCCCACGGTGAGAAGGGTCTGGGCCCGGTTCGAGGATCTGGTCATGACATCCGACTCCGCAGAAAGCCGCCCACCGCGGCCTCGTCGATCATCCGCTGTTCGGCCTTCAGTTGTTCGTACTGGTAGCGCCGGCGGTAGCGTTCCTTCAGGGTTTCCAGCACCAGCCGGTTCTTGCGCGCCTCCATGAGCTTTTGGCGGGCCTTTTCGGTCTCGGCCTCCAACAGGGGCAGGCGCGACTGCTCACGTATGACCTGCAATCTGAGCACGGTGGCGTACTCGTTGGCCAGTTGGAATTCCGGGGCGCTCATGCCCTCCACGTCCATGTCGTTGATCTTGGCCCGGGCCCGGCGGTGCTCGGCCTCCAGCCAGGCGATGTGTTCCTCGCACTCGCGCTGGGCCTTCAGGCGCCGGGCGAACTCGTGCAGGGCCAACTCCTCCAGGTGGGTGCGGTGGTCCAGCACCGCCTGCAAGCGGAACCTGAAGGCCATGGCCTAGCCCTCCTCCCCCACCAGCTCCAGGAGCTGCCGGCGGCTGGTCTCCAGGTCCACCCCCTCGTCCAGGGACTGGCGCAGGAAGGCGTTGATGCGGTCCAGGAGGCGGATGGCCTGGTCGATGGTGGGGTTGGTGCCCTGGGCGTAGGCCCCGATGTTGATCAGGTCCTCGTTGCGGCGGTAGGCCGCCACCAGCTCGGCCAGGCGGCGGGCGGCCTTGAGCACCTCGGGCGGGTTGACCTCGGGCATGAGACGGCTCACCGAGCCCATCAGTTCCACCGCCGGGTAGTGGCCCCGGTCGGCCAGCTCGCGGGTGAGCACCACGTGGCCGTCCAGGATGGAGCGCATGGCGTCGGCCACCGGCTCGGTCACGTCGTCGCCCTCCACCAGGACCGAGTAGATGCCGGTGATGGAGCCCTGGTGCTCGGTGGTGCCGGCCCGCTCCAGGAGGCGGGGGAGCTGGGCGAACACGCTGGGGGTGTAGCCCTTGGTGGTGGGCGGCTCGCCCACGCTGAGGCCCACCTCGCGGGCGGCCAGGGCGAAACGGGTCACCGAGTCCATCATGAGCATCACGTCGTGGCCCTGGTCGCGGAAATACTCGGCCACGCTGTGGGCCAGGTAGGCGGCGCGCATGCGCACCAGGGCGGGCTGGTCGCTGGTGGCCACCACCACCACCGAGCGCCGCATGCCCTCCTCGCCCAGGTCGCGCTCCATGAACTCGCGCACCTCGCGGCCGCGCTCGCCCACCAGGGCGATCACGTTGATGTCGGCCGCGGTGTGGCGGGCGATCATGCCCAGGAGCGAACTCTTGCCCACGCCCGAGCCGGCGAAGATGCCGATGCGCTGGCCCTTGCCCAGGGTGAGCAGGGCGTTGATCACCCGCACCCCTACGTCCACCGGCTCGGTGATGCGGCGGCGGTGCACCGCAGGCGGGGGGTCGTTGTACAGGGGATAGAGCGCCTGGTAGTCCGGCTCCGGGCCGCCGTCGGCCGCGTGGCCCAGGCCGTCGATCACCCGGCCCAGGAGGGCGGGGCCCACCCGCACCAGGGACTCGCTGCCCGCAGACGACACCGGGCAGCCGGGCCTGAGGCCGCGAGTCTCGGCATAGGGCATGACCAGCATGGCGCCGCCCTTGAAGCCCACCACCTCGGCCAGGACCAGCCCGTCGTCGGTATGCAGGTACACGCCCGCGCCCACCGGCAGGTTCAGTCCCCGGGCCTCGGCCACCAGGCCCACCACCTGGGTAATCCGACCCATGACCAGAAAGGGGTCCACCGGCTCCAGGGCCTGGACATAGCGGGCGAGATGGCCGCTCATCACCAGTCCTCGATCTCGGCCGCGCCGGGCTCCCCGCCCGTGCCGGCCCCTTCAGGGGCCGCGTCACCCTCGGCCCCCTCGGCCCCCGCGTCGCCCTCGCCCCCCTCGTCGCCCCCCTCGTCGCCCCCCTCCTCCAGCACCGGGCTGAGGTCCAGGGGCTCGTTGCCCTTGAGGGCCTCCTCCAGGGCCTGGAACACGCGGCGGCGGCGGGTGTCCAGGGTGGCGTCCACCCGGGCGGTGGGGGTGTCCACCACGCAATCGCCGGGGGCGAGTTCCGCATCGGCCAGGAGGTTGAGCCGGCCCAGCTCGGTGAAGGCCTTGAGCAGCTCGGGGCGGAACTCCTCGATGGTGGCCATGTCCTTCTGGCTCAGGCGCACGGTGACCTTCTCGAACTCCAGGAGGCGGCCCACCGCCTCCTTGACCACCTGCTTGATGACCCCGGCCGGCACCGCGCCGGGAGTGGCGAAGACGCGGTCGCACACCGCCTGCACCAGGCCGACGATCTCGCCCTCCAGGCCGGCCAGGATGTCCGCCCGCACCCGGTCCAGGGCGGTGAGCGCCCGGGCGAGGTTGTCCGCCGCCGCCTCCACCAGGGCCTTGGCCGCGTTCAGCCCCTCCTCGTGTCCCTTCTGGTAGCCCTCCTCGTAGGCCTGGCGGCGGATGCCCTCGGCCTGGCCCTTGGCCTCCTCCACCAGGGCGGCCGACTCCTCCTCGGCCTTTGCCATGAGGGCCTTGGCCTGGCGCCGGGCGCGGTCGCGGGGGTCTTCCTGGCGGCCGCCGTAGACCAACAGGCGGAAGCCGCCCTCTTCCTCCTCCTCGCGGGGCCGGGCCTGCTCCTGGCCGGGGGAGAGTTCCTCCAGCTCGAAGGGCCGCGGCTCCGGCTGGCCGGCGGCCCGCTCCTCGGTCTCCAATATGGGGCCCTGGCGCTCAGACAAGCATGTCCTCCCCGCCCTTGCCGCCGATCACGATCTTGCCTTCCTTTTCCAGGCGCCGCGCGATCTGGATGATCTTCTGCTGGGCCTGCTCCACCTCGCTCAGCCGCACCGGGCCCATGACCTCCAGGTCCTCCTGGATCATGGCCGCGGCGCGCTCGGACACGTTGCTGAGTATCTTTTCCTTGAGCTGCTCGGAGGCGGTCTTGAGCGCCACGATGAGGTCCTCGTTGCGGACCTCCTTGAGCAGGCTGCGGATGCCGCGGTCGTCCACGTTGATGAGGTCGTCGAACACGAACATGAGCTGGCGTATCTGCTCGGCCAGCTCGGGGTCGTCCTCCTCGAGCCGGGTGAATATCTGTTCCTCGGTGGCCTTGTCCACGTTGTTCATCAGCTCGGCCACCGCCTCCACCCCGCCCAACTGCTTGGCCTCCATGCCCTCGGTGGAGAGGATCTCCCGGTTCAGCACCGCGTCGATCTCCTCCACGATGCCGGGGGGGATCACGTCCAGGTTGCTCACCCGGAGCACCACATCGTACTTGAGGTTCTCGGGGAACTCGGAAAGCACCTCGGCCGCCTTGGCCTGGGGCAGGTGGGAGAGGATAACCGCGATGGTCTGGGGGTGCTCGCTCTTGATGAAGCCGGCCAGGGTCTTGGAGTCCACGTTCTTGACCCGCTCGAAGGGCACCGGCTCCTTGGCCTTCTTCAGCTCCTCCATGAGTTCTTCCGCCGCCTCCTCGCCCAGGGCCAGGGCCAGGGCGCGGCGGGCGGTCATGTCGCCGGAGATCATGGGGCCTATCTCGCTCTTGAGTTCCTCCAGGAACTCCTTGAGCAGGGCCTCCTGCAGCTCCGGCTCCACCTGGTCCAGGTTGCTCATGGCCACCCCGACCCGCTTTATCTCGTCCTGGTCGAGCTTCTTGAACATCTCGGCGGTGAACTGTTCGCCCATGGAGGCCAGCACGATGGCGGCCTTTTGCAACCCGCTCATCTTGTCGGTGCTAACTGCCATGTGAGCCCCTCCCTAAGCCACGCTAGCCTTTGTGTATCCAGGCCCGCAGCACCGCGGTGGTGCGCTCGGGGTCCTGCTGGGCCAAGGCCAGGATCATGTCCCTGGTGCCCATCTTGCGGGCGACCTCCACCCCCTCCAGCCTGGCCATCTCCTCGCCCTCGCCGGGGGGCAGCTCCTCGCTCGGCCCCACCCGGGCGGCCTCGGCCGCGATGGCCGCTTCCCTGGCCTTGGCGCGCGCCGCAAAGGACTTCATCAGCGGCCGCACCACCATCAGGAAGAACAGTATGGCCAGGATAAGGTTGAGCACGTGCCGTCCATACTTGTCCAGGTAGTCCTGCCAGCTCGGGCCGGCCATGCGGCCCGCGCCGGGAGGCAGGGCAAAGGGCACGTTGGCCACCACCACCTCGTCCCCCCTCTTTTCATCATAACCCACCGCGCGGCGCACCAGTTCGGTGAGTTGGCGCATCTCCTCGGCCGAGCGGGGAACAAAGGTGCGGGTTATCTCGCCCTCGGCCCCCTTGGTCTCCTTGTAAGGCCCGTCCACCATCACCGCCACCGAAAGGCGCTTGATGCCCCCGATGGCCTTGAGTATCTGGCGCTTGGTGCGGCTGATCTCGAAGTTGGTGGTTTCGTCCTCGCGCTTGCGCTCGCTGGTGCCGCTCTCCTCCAGGCCCGGGGCCGCGTTGCGCTGGGCCAGGGTGAAGCGGTTGTCCGGGGCGCCGATGGGCAGGTTGCCCGCGTTCTTGGAACTCTCGGTGGTGCGGGTCTCCGAGCGCACCGCGGTCTGGTCCGGGTCGAACAGGTCCTTTATCTCCTCGGTGCGGGTGAAGTCGATATCGGCCGACACCCGCACCACCGCCCGGCCCAGGCCCAGCACCTTCTCCAGCATGGTCTGCACCTTGTTGGCGATCTGGGCCTCGGTGGTGCGCTGGTACTCCAGTTGGCTGGCGGTGAGGGCGGCGGGGAAATCGGTGGTGTCCGGCTCCTTGCGGTAGAGCAGGTTGCCGTTGGTGTCCACCACGGTGACGTGGGCGTCGTCCAGGTCGGGCACGCTGCTGGCCACCAGGTGCACGATGCCCTGCACCTGGCTCTTGGAGAGGGTGCGTCCCGCGGCCAGGCGCAGCACCACCGCGGCGGTGGGCTTTTTCTCGTCCTCCACAAAGAGCGACTCCCGGGGCATCACGATATGCACCCGGGCGTCGTCCACTTCGGAAAAGCTGGCGATGGTGCGGGCCAGCTCGCCTTGCAGGGCGCGCTGGTAGTTGATCTTCTGCACGAACTCGGTGGTGCCCATCT
>CAZUHP010000038.1:0-13731 GCA_964620595.1 uncultured Desulfarculaceae bacterium
ACTCCGCTGCAGCACCAACCGTACATAACGGCTTACTTCAATCGGGAGAGACATCCAGAGCCTTTGTTTCACGTGGGCAACGTTATGGTCCGCCTTGATCCTTTGTACCCAAGCTGTCCGCTGGCTGGAAACGACCGAGATGCAGGTCCGGGCGCCCCTCGCACGCCCGGCAGGGCCTCGTTAGCGGATGTGGGTTGCGGGCGATTATCACTCTATTTGGAAGCGAATGCAAGTGAAAAACCGCACAAATACACCTATAAAAGACAGTGGAATGTGGCTATTATTTACGAGATTGTAACATTTTTTCGTCTTTATTTACAGTGTGTTGGCCCGGAAGACCTCCCTGGGGGCCAAAAACAAAAAAATTATTACCCACAAAAGAAGTGTGTTTTGAGGGGCCCCATTCCAGGGATGCGGAAGCCGCCCTCCTGGGGTCGCCCGTGTAAAATAATTCAGAAACCCTCTGTACATCACTGGCCTTTTTGGTCATTATTTATAGAAGCTGCCCCCCTGCCCCAGCTTTTGAAACCAGCTTTACAGGCCCACATCAAGGCTATGCCCTGAGTAGGACCGCCCGCTGAAACAGCTTCGCGCCCTGATTCCCTTGCATGGCGCCTGGCCCAACTCATTGAATGATGTCCATGATGGTCTTTCTGCGTAATGCACTGTCCTGCATACTGCTTCTCGCCTTCTTGAGCGCCACGGCCGGTTGCATCAAAGTGGGGCCCGACTACCAGCCGCCCCAGGTGGAGGTGCCGGAGCAGTGGCGCCTGCCCTCCGGGGCAGAGGTGGTGCCCACCGAGGCCGATATCCGCAACTGGTGGGAAGTGTTCCACGATCCTGTCCTCACCAGCCTCATCAACCAGGCCGCGGCCCGCAACCTGGACCTCAAGGTGGCGGTGGCGCGGGTAAAGGAAGCCCGGGCGCGCCTGTGGGTGGTGCGGGGGGAGCTCATGCCCACGATCGACATGGAGGGCAGCGCCACCCGCCAGCTCGCCAGCGAGAACACCACGCCCCCCGGCGGCCTCACCTACGACACCTACTCCGGCTCGGTGGGGGCGTCCTGGGAGATAGATCTGTTCGGCCGCATCCACCGCTCGGTGGAGGCGGCCCAGGCCGACTACCAGGCCACCCAGGAGGAGCGGACCGGGGTGATGGTGGCGCTGTATGCCCAGGTGGCTGAAAGCTATCTGCAGGTACGCACCTTCCAGGCCCGCCTGGCCGCGGCCGAAAAGAACATAGCCTCCCAAAAGGAGGTACTGGCCCTCACCCGCAGCCGCTTCAAGTACGGGCTGGCCACCGCCCTGGACGTGTCCCAGGCCGAGACGGTGCTGGCCAACTCCCAGGCCGAGCTGCCGCCCCTGCGCACCGGCCTGAACCAGGCCATCAACACGGTGGCCCTGCTCCTGGCCCGCCATCCCGGGGAAGTGGAAAAGGAGCTGACCCAGGTGCGGCCCATACCCACCCCGCCGGCCCGGGTGGCGGTGGGGGTGCCGGCCGACGTGCTGCGCCAGCGGCCCGACGTGCGGGGAGCCGAGCGGCAACTGGCCGCGGCCACCGCCCGCATCGGGGTGGCCACCGCCGACCTCTACCCCAGCTTCTCCCTGACCGGGGTCATCGGCCTGGCCGCCGCGGAGACCAGCAGCCTGTTCAGCGCGGGCAGCCGCTTCTATTCCTTTGGCCCCTCCTTCCGCTGGAACCTCTTTGCCGGCGAGCGCATCCGCAACCAGATCAAGGTGCAGGACGCCCTTACCGAGCAGGCGCTCTTGCGCTACGAGCAGACGGTGCTCACCGCCCTGAGCGAGGTGGACAACGCGCTCAGCAGTTTCTACCAGCAGAGGCGGCGGGTGGAGGCCCTCAGCCGCGCGGTCACGGCCACCAGCCGCACCCTGGAGCTGGCCATCAGGCTGTACAAAGAAGGACTGCGAGACTTCCAGGGCGTGCTGGATGCCCAGCGCTCCCTTTTCGAGGTGGACAACCAACTGGCCCAGGCCAAGGGCGAGCTGGCCATAAACCTGGTCAAGCTCTACCAGGCCCTGGGTGGGGGCTGGCGGCCGGAAGGCACGAATCCCCCCGGCAAGACGCCGCCGGCGCCAGCCACCACGGCCCGCCGCGACCCGAAAATCTGATTGGGATGACGCCATGACCCAGTTTCTCTCCAGAAGCCTTGCCGCCGCCTGTCTGGCCGCCCTGGTGGCCCTGGCCGGTTGCCAGAGTGAAAAAGGCCAGGCTCCCCCGCCGCCGCCCACGGTGACCGTGAGCCAGCCGGAGCAAAAGACGGTCACGGTCTATGCCGATTACACCGGCAGCACCGAGGCCTTCGAGTCGGTGGAGATCCGGGCCCGGGTGGAGGGCTTCTTGGACAGCATCCACTTCATACCCAGCGGCCTGGTGAAGAAAGGCGACCTGCTCTTTGTCATCGAGCCCAAGCCCTACCAGGCCCTCCTGGACCAGGCCCTGGCCGAGCTGGCCATCCGCAAGGCCGAACTCAAGCTGGCCGAGGCCACCCTCATCCGCAAGGAGAACGCCTTCAAGGACCGGGCGGTGAGCGAGGTGGAGGTGATACAGGCCCGGGCCGAGAAGACCAAGGCCGAGGCCGCCATCAAGGCCGCCGAGGCGGCGGTGGCCACCGCCCGCATCAACCTGGGCTACACCCGCATCACCTCCCCCATCTCGGGCCGGGTGGGCCGTCCCCTGGTGGACGCGGGCAACCTGATCGGCCGGGGAGAGGCCACCCTCCTCACCACGGTGGTGAACGACGACCCGGCCTACGCCTACTTCAACATCCCCGAACGCGACCTGCTGAACTTCTTGGAACGCAAGCGGGCGGGCGACATCCCGGGCAACAAGCGTGACCGGGGCCTGGTGCTGATGGGCCTGGCCAACGAGAAGGGCTTTCCCCACCGGGGACACCTGGACTACCTGGACAACAAGGTGGATCCCAAGACCGGCACCATCCAGGTGCGCGCCCGCTTCCCCAACCCGGACCACGTCATCATGGCCGGCCTGTTCGTACGCATCCATCTCCCGGTGGACCTCATAGAGAACGCGCTGCTGGTGCCCGAGGCGGCCCTGAGCGCCGACCAGGGCGGGCGCTACCTGCTGGTGGTGAACGACAAGGACCAGGTGGAGTACCGCCGGGTCAAGCTGGGCCCCCAGGAGGGAGAGATGCGGGTGGTGCTAAAAGGCGTAAAGCCCGGGGAGCGGGTCATCGTCAAGGGCCTGCAACGGGTGCGGCCGGGCATCAAGGTGCGGGCCATGACCATGGAAGAGGCCAAGGCCCAGGAGGCCGCGGCCAAGGCCAAGCAGGCCCAAAAGGCCCAACCCGCCGACAAGGACAAGTAGGCCGCCATGCTTTCGCGCTTCTTCATCAACCGGCCCATCTTCGCGGCGGTAGTCTCGATCGTCATAGTCCTGGCCGGCGTCATCACCCTGACCTCCCTGCCCGTGGCCCAGTATCCCCAGATAGCGCCGCCCACGGTCACCGTCTCCACCACCTACCCCGGCGCCAACGCCAAGGTGGTGGCCGACACCGTGGCCGCCCCCATCGAGCAGGAGGTGAACGGGGTGGAGGGCATGATCTACATGTCCTCCATCTGCTCCAACGACGGCTCCTACAACCTCACGGTGACCTTCGAGACCGGCACCGACCTGGACATCGCCGCGGTCCTGGTGCAGAACCGGGTGTCCATCGCCATGTCCAAGCTGCCCGAGGAAGTCAAGCGCATCGGGGTGACCACCAAGAAGAAGTCCACCGACTTCGCCATGATGATAAACATCCTCTCCACTGACGGCCGCTACGACGACATATACCTGGCCAACTACGCCACCTTGTACATCCGCGACGAATTGAGCCGCATAAACGGGGCCGGCGACGTGATGGTGCTGGGCGCGGGGAATTACAGCATGCGCATCTGGCTGGACCCGGAGGTGATGCGCGCCCGTGACCTGACCACCGCCGACGTGGCCGCCGCCCTGCGCGAGCAGAACGTGCAGGTGGCCGCGGGCACCATCGGCCTGCCCCCGGCGCCCAAGGGCCAGGCCTTCCAGTACTCGGTCAGCGTGTTGGGCCGCCTGGAGGACGTGGCCCAGTTCGAGAACATCATCGTCAAGACCGGCGCGGGCGGACGCATCACCCGCCTCAAGGACATCGCCCGGGTGGAGTTGGGCGCCCAGACCTACAACGTGGTCTGCCGGCTCAACGGCAAGCCCACCGCCCTGATCCAGGTGTTCCAGCTTCCCGGCGCCAACCTCCTCCAGCTCACCGACCAGATCAAGGCCAAGCTCAAGGAGCTGAGCCAGCGCTTCCCCGAAAGCGTCGAATACGTGGTGGCCTACGACGCCTCGGACGTGGTGAAGGCGTCCATCAACGAAATCGTGGAAACCCTGATCATCGCCGCCATCCTGGTGATCCTCACCGTCTTCGTGTTCCTGCAGGACTGGCGGGCCACGCTCATACCCTCGGTGACCATACCGGTGTCCCTGATCGGCACCTTCACCGTGATGAGCATCCTGGGCTTTTCCATCAACACCCTCACCCTCTTCGGACTGGTGCTGGCCATCGGCATCGTGGTGGACGACGCCATCGTGGTGGTGGAGAACGCCACCCGCAACATAGACGAAACCGGGCTCCCCGCCAAGGAGGCCACCATCAAGGCCATGGAGGAGGTGACCGGCCCGGTCATCGCCACCACCCTGGTGCTCCTGGCCGTGTTCGTGCCCACCGCCTTCATGGGCGGCATGACCGGCATCCTCTACAAGCAGTTCGCCCTCACCATCTCGGTGGCCACCGTGTTCAGCTCCATCAACGCCCTGACCCTGAGCCCCTCCCTCTGCGCCCTGGTGCTGCGGCCCAGCAAGGAACGCCGCAACTGGTTCTTCAACGGGTTCAACCGGGGCATGCGCGCCTCCACCAAGGGCTACATGAAGATAGTGAACCTCACCGTGCGCCGCACCATGATGACGGGGCTCCTTTTCGTGGCCATCTCGGCCGCCGCCTTCTACGGCCTGGGCGTCACGCCCACCGGCTTCGTGCCCGAGGAGGACCAAGGCTACCTGGTCTGCAACATCCAGCTCCCCGACGGCGCCTCCCTGCAACGCACCCAGGCGGTGATGAAGAAAGTGGACCGCATCATAGCGTCCACCCCCGGAGTGCGCTACAACATCTCGGCCACCGGCTACTCCATCCTGGACGGCACCGCCAATTCCAACGTGGGTTTCAACGTGGTGGTGTTCAAGCCCTGGGACCAGCGCAGCGAGGCCGAGGAGCAGCAGGATGCCATCCTGGCCCACCTGCGGAAGAACTTCGCCCAGATCCAGGAGGCCATCGTGGTGGCCTTCCTGACCCCGGCCCTGCCCGGCCTGGGCATGGCCGGCGGGTTCGAGATGCAGGTGCAGGACCGGGGCGCCCTGGGGCTGGACACCTTGCAGCAGGTGGCCACCGAGATGGTGCAGGACGGCAACACCCAACCGGGCCTGACCGGCCTGTACACCAGCTTCCGGGCCAACGTGCCCCAGTTGTTCGTGGATGTGGACCGCACCAAGGTCAAGACCATGGGTGTGCCCCTGGACTCGGTGTTCAACACCCTCCAGGCCTACCTGGGCTCGCAATACGTAAACGACTTCAACAAGTTCGGCAGGACCTACCAGGTGAACATCCAGGCCGCCGCCGCCTTCCGGGCCCGGCCCTCGGACATCGAGCGCCTGGAGGTGCGCAACTCCTGGGGCGAGATGGTGCCCCTGTCCACCCTGGTGACCGTCCGGCCAGCCTTCGGCCCCCAGATCATCACCCGCTACAACATGTACCCCTCCGCCTCCATAAAGGGCAATGCCGCCCCGGGCTACAGCTCGGGCCAGGCCCTGGAGCTGATGGCCGAGCTGGCCGACGAGAAGCTGCCCGCGGCCATGGGATACGAATGGACCGGCCTCTCCTACCAGCAGGTGGTGGCGGCCGGCAGCGGCGGATCGGTGTTCGTCATCGCGGTGGTGTTCGTGTTCCTGGTGCTGGCCGCCCAGTACGAGAGCTGGAAGCTGCCGGCGCCGGTGGTGCTGTCGGTTCCCCTGGCGGTGATGGGGGCGGTGGTGGCGCTTCTGCTGCGGGGGCTGGACAACAATGTCTACACCCAGATCGGCCTGGTGCTGCTGGTGGGCCTGGCCACCAAGAACGCCATCTTGATCGTGGAGTTCGCCAAGGACAAGTATGACCACGGCATGAGCCCGGTGGAGGCGGCCCTGGAGGCCTCGCGCCTGCGTTTCCGGCCGATCCTCATGACCGCCTTCTCCTTCATCCTGGGGGTGATCCCCCTGGTCATCGCCAGCGGGGCCGGCGCGGGCAGCCGCCAGGCGCTGGGCACCGCGGTGTTCGGCGGCATGATGGCGGCCACTGTCCTGGGGGTGCTCCTGGTGCCCACCTTGTACGTCATCTTCCAGCGTATGGGCCAAAAGCGCTCCCAGCCTCCGCAGGAGCCGCCGCCCCAGGACTAGGCACCCGCCCCGACCACTTCCCGGGAAAGCGGCTGCTCGGGATGTCTTGGCAGGAAAGAATCATGGGGGGGGACCAGCCGAGGCCTGGCCGGGCCGACCGCCGGGCCGCCTACCTGCTGGCCCCCACGCCCCCCTTAGCCCCCCCGCCCCCCGCGACTCAGGGCCGGCCGCCCAAGCCCGGCGTGTAGAGAGGCCGACGGGGGGGCGAAGTGGAGGGCGACGGGGGGGGCGACGGGGGCGAGGTGGGACGAGCAGGCTTGCGGGGGCCGGCGGTGGGGGCGGGGCGAGTACGCGAGGCGGCCTTGCCCTCTCCGTCCAGACCCAGCACCACCTTCACCGCCGCCCGGCCGGTGCCGGGGGCGGAAACCTCCTTGAGGGGCTGCACCGGCTTCAGGCGGCCGGTCTTGGGCAGCAGGCCGGCCAGGCGGCCCTTGGCCACTCCACCCACGTAGAGCACCACTTCCCCCCTGCCGTACTCCAGGCGCTCCAGCCAGGCGGCCGGGGGCAAGAGCGCTGCCACCCGCACCACCACCTCGGCCGCTTCCCGGCGGGCCTGGCGGGCCCGGACCAGGGGCTCCATCCCGGCCAGCTTGGCCCGCACCTGGCGCACCTGGCCGCGCAGCTCGCTGAGCCGCGCCCGGGTGTCCTGCAGGCGCCCCTGCACCCGCGCCTTGCCCAGCCAGGCCCCGCCCAGGCCCAGCACCGCCCACAGGGCGAAGAGCCCGGCCGCGGTCCAGGCCAGGCGCTTGGCCGCGGCGGGCCTGTCCAGCCAGGAGGCGGCGGTGTGGGGCAGCAGGTTGAAGACCGGGCGGGGGGCCAAGCGGCTGTTGGCCAGAAAGACGAACATGGGCAGCTCTTCCCAGTCCAGACCGGGCGGCAACACCTCGTCCCCGGCCAGGATGGCGGGCACCGGCCGCGGTCCCTGCAGGGAGTCCCCCGCCTGGGACAAGGCCTCGGCCGCGGCCTGGGCGCCGGGGCCGGCCAGGGCCACCTGGAAGTCGGTCTCCAAGCCGCAAAGCTGGATGGCCTGCTGGCAGGCGCGGGCGGCCAAGTCGGCGTCGTCCTCACCCGGCTGCCGAAAGGCGCCGCCGACCAGGCCCAGGCGCTGGCCCAGCACCAGGCTCCACTCCGCGCCGGCCTGGTGCAGGAGCATGAACAGGACCCGGCCCTTGCCCGCGGCCAGGCGGAGCCCGGCGGCGCCGGCGTAACCCGCGCGCAGGTCCAGGCCCCGGGGCAGGAAGCCGGCCTCGCGCACCAGCTCCACCGCGTCCTCCACCACCTCCCGCCGCACCACCGCGGCCTGGCCCAGGCCCGGCAGGCTCTCGCCGGCCGGGGCGGCCCGGCGCAGGGCGAGGCGCACCGCCTCCGCCGGCAGGGGGGTCAGCCGCTCCAGGGGGGGCGGCGTGGGCGGGAACAGCCAGTCCAGGCGGCTGGGGGGCAGGGATACCTGGTGCAGGGCGGCCTCGCGGCTGGGGAGGCAGATCCAGGCCGGCAGGCGGCGGCCGCCCAGGGAGGCCAGGAGGTCGGCCGCGGCCTGGAAAAAGGCCTGGCGGGCCTCGGCCTCGCGGCGCTTGGCCCAGGGCAGGGCCGCCACCGCCCGCCCGACCGGCTCGGTCCCGCCGGGCCGCACCGCGATGAGCCGCGCGGACTCCTGGCCGAAGATCACGCCCACCCGCAATTTAACGCCGCCTAGCTGCACCCGTCGTCCTCCCTGTCCAGCCTAGGGTTGCCAGGATTGTACCACGTCGTCCAGCCAAAACAGGTTCCGGGTTTGCCCCCGGGCCTCCAGGCGCACCACGGCCAGGATGGCGTGGCGCGCCCGGCTCCCGCGCAGCCTGGCCCGGCTGACGATGGTATACACCCGGCCCGGCGCCACCGTGATCCAGGGCGCCAGCTCCCGAAAGCGGATGCCGCCCACCATGCGGCTCACCCGCTGGAAGCCGCGGAAAGGGTAGCGCGCGCGCGCGTCCAGCAGGCGGCGCGCGGTCTTCAGGTCCAGGCCGGGCAGGGTGAGCAGCACCTTGAGGGGGGCGGAGTTGAGGTCCACCTTGGTGGTGCGCTTGTAGATGGTAAAGAGCTGCCACAATCCCTCGCCGGCGGGGAAGGCCGCCCGGGGATCGCCGCCGATGCCAAAGGCCAGCCGCCCGTCCACCCCCCGCACCAGGGCAAGCTCGGCCGGGCTGGCAAAGGGCGCGTTGCGCGGGGTGTAGCCGGGCTGGCGGTTGCGGTAATACTCGTCCTCCGCCCCCTCCTGGCGGGGCAGGCCGTCCTTGTCCACCCAGTCCAGGAGCGAATCGCGCACCACCAGCCGCCGCTGGGCGGAGAGCCCCAGCTTTTCCAGGGCGCGTTCCAACTGGGGGGCGGAGATGCGGTTCAGGTTGAGCTTGCCGTTCTCGTCCTGCACCGAGAACTGCACCTCTCCCCGGGGCGTGTGCCAGCTCCGCCAACTGCCGTCGGCGTTGGCGCGGTAGGGATCGCCCTTGGCCCAGAGCCGGGCCAGCTCGAACTGGGCCCGGGCCAGGCCGCTGCGGGCCAGGTAATAGGCCCTCAACCGCTCCTCCTGGCGGGCCGCCGCCTTCATCTGGAGGCGGGCCACCTGGCCCAGGGCCAGGGCCACCAGGAAGAACAAGGTCAGCAGCCCCAACACCGTGGCCAGCACAAAGCCGCCTTTCGCCCGCCCGGCCGCCGCCATCAGCGCACCCCGCAGGCCAGGGGCAGGTACCAGTCGATGCGCCGGCCCTGCACCACCATCTCCACCCGCACCACGGTGGGCAGCCTGGGCGTGCGGCCGGCCAGCCAGGTCTCCCGGGGAAGGAGGCGTCCGCGCCGGCGGTCGAGTTCCAGGTAGCGGAAGCGCAGGCTGTTCACGCCGGAAAGCAGGCTCACCCCCTCCACCGGCCGGGCCTCGCCCTGCCACACCCGGCGGTCCAGGGCCGGGCGCTGTTCCACCACCAACAGCCCGCCCTCCGGGCCGCCCGGGGCCAGGCTGTAGGTGACCAGCCACAGGCCCGGCTCGCCGCCTTCTGCCAGGGAGGCGGCGCTGACAAAGCTCAGCCGGTCGCGCCGGCCCGCAAAGGAATACACCAGCCGCCGGCCCGGCGGCGGCTTGAAGGGCACCGCCGAGCGCACCTGGCGGAGCATCACCGCCAGGCAGCCGCTCAACTGCTGCTGGCGGGACACCTCCTGGTCGCCGGTGCGCCAGGCACCCAGCACAAAGGATTCGCTGCGGGCGAGCAGCACCATGATGAGGGCAAAGAGGGTGATCCCCACCAAAAGTTCCAGCAGGGTCACCCCGGCCTGGCGGCCCGAGGCGGCGGAGTCGGGGCGCGGCCCAGCCATGGCCTAGAGCGTCTCCTGGACCAGGCGCTGGCTGGCGAGGCACACCCGCCGGGAGCGGCCCATGAGCTGGTAGCGGCAGCACACGGATATCTCCCACAGCGCCGGCACCCGGCGGGAGGTGGGACGGGCACCGGGCAGGGTCCGGCCCTGGCCGGCGCCGGTGGACAGGCGGCGGGCGCCGCTGGCCACCCGGCGCACCTCCACCCGCCACTCCAGGCCCGAGGAGGCCACGCCCTGGAACACGCCCAGGCGCGGCCGGGGCTCGTCCAGCCACTGGTCCAGGAGGTTCTGGGCCTGGCGCAGGGCCTCCAGGTGCAAGCGGGCCTGGGTCTGGGCCCGGCCCTGCACGGTCACCAACTGGAACACCGCGGCCAGGCCCAGGCCCAACAGGGCCAGGGCCACCATCACCTCGATGAGGCCGAAGCCCTTATTGCCAGCTCGTGATATCCGCGTCCTCACCGCTGCCACCAGGCTGGCCGTCCAAACCCAGGGAAATGATTTCGTACTCCCCGTGCTCGCCGGGGCTCTTGTACACATAGGGGTGGCCCCAGGGGTCCTTGGGCACTCCCTTTTCCAGGTAGGGGCCGTTCCAGCGCTCCAGGCCCTCGGGCGGAGTGACCAGGGCCTCCAGGCCCTCGTCGGTGGTGGGGTAGCGCCCCACGTCCAGGCGGAACTGGTCCAGGGCCCCGGCCAGGAGTTCTATCTGGGTCTTGGCCACCTGGCGCTTGGCCTTGCCCAGGGTGCCGAAGAGCCGCGGCCCCACCAGGGCGGCCAGGAGCCCCAGGATGATGACCACGATCAGAAGCTCCAGCAGGGTGAAGCCGGCCTGGCGCCGGCGGCGGGACGCCTGCGGTTCCTTGTCGGGCGAATTGCGTTGCACGATCATCGGTCTTACAGCCCTCCCTGAGTCAGGGTGAATATGGTGGTGAGCATGGTGACCACCACAAAGCCCACCAACAGGCCCATGAGCAGAATGACGGCCGGCTCGGCAAACACCAGGATGCGGCCCATCACGAACTTGACCCGGCTCTCCAGAAGGTCGGCCACCCGTTGCAGCATGGAGGGCAGGGACCCGGTGCGCTCGCCCAGGGCCACCATCCTCAAGGTCACCTTGGGCAGGTAGGGCACCTGGGCCAGGGCCGCCACCAGGGAGGAGCCCTCCTTGAGCCCGCTCTCCAGGGGCAAGAGCGCCTGGCGAAAGCCGCGGTTGGCCACCGCCGCCGCGGCGAAGCGGCAGGCCTCGTTGATGGGCACCCCGCTCTCCAGCATGAGCCCCAGGCTGCGGCAGAACACCACGGTCTGCCAGGAGGCCACCACCTTGCCCAAGGGGCCCAGGCGCATGACCAGGCGGGAGATGGTGAGCCGGTTGGCCGGCGAGCGCAGGGCCACCACCACCAACAGGGCCACCACGGCCAAGAAGACGAGTATCAAGAGCCCGTAACGGTCCATGACCTCGCCCAGCCAGATCAGGGCCTCGGCCGCCGGCGGCAGGGGCAGGTTCATGTCGCGGAACACCGAGACGAACGAGGGCAGCACGTAGATGAGGATGAAGGCCACCGCCATCAGGCTGAAGACCAGGAGCATCAAGGGATAGAAGGCCGCCGAGGCCAGGCTGCGCTTCATCTCCTGGTTGCGGGCCAGCATGCGGGCCAGGTGGTCCAGCACCGTGGCCAGGGTGCCGCCCATCTCGCCCACCCGCACCATGCCCACGTATGCCTCGCCAAAGCCGGCCTTGGACTGGCTGAGGGCAAAGGACAGGTTGGCGCCCTCGCGCACCCGGCGCACCAGGTCACGGCAGAGCTTGCGCAGGCGGGCGCTCTCCAGCACCCCGGTGAGGGACTCCAGGGCATAGTCCAGGGGGATGCCGGCCTGGATGAGTATGGCCAGCCCCTCGGTGAACTCCAGCATCTCCTCGTTTTTCAGCTTGCCGGCCATGCCTGCCTTGCCGTTCCTCCCGGCCCTCTCCTCGCATCCCGCCCCCTTCGGCCACCCCGGCCCCCGTCACCGCCGGCGCCCGCCCCGCCGTCGCCCCCCGTCGCCCGCCCCCCGTCGCCCCCCGTCGCCCCCCGTCGGGTGGCGGGGGTTATACCGAGGTGACCCGCAGCACTTCCTCCAGGCTGGTCACCCCGGCCTGGACCTTGAGCCATCCGTCCTGGCGCAGGGTGCGCATGCCTTGCTGGAGGGCCTCTTGCCGCAGGGTCTCGGTGTCGGCCTGGCGGTTGATGAGCGCGCGCAGCGAATCGCTGATCTCCATCATCTCGAAGATGCCGGTGCGGCCCTTGTAGCCCCGCTGGCCGCAGGCGGGGCAGCCGTTGCCCGCGTAAATGGTGTACTGGCCGGGCTCGACCTGGATGCCGTGGCGGGCCAGCACCTCGTGGTCCACGCTCACCGGCTTGCGGCACTCGGGGCAGAGCTTGCGCACCAGGCGCTGGGCCATGACCGTGGTGAGCGCCGAGGAGATAAGGTAGGAATCCACCCCCATGTCCTGCAGGCGGGTGACCGCACCGGGAGCGTCGTTGGTGTGGAGGGTGGAGAAGACCATGTGGCCGGTGAGGGCGGCGTGGATGGCGATGCCCGCGGTCTCGGCGTCGCGTATTTCGCCCACCAGGATGATGTCCGGGTCCTGGCGCAGGATGGAGCGCAGGCCGTTGGCAAAGGTGAGGCCGATGGAGGCGTTGACCTGGATCTGGTTCACCCCGGGCAGGCGGTATTCCACCGGGTCCTCGATGGTGATGGTCTTGGCGTCCGGGCTGTTGATCTGCTTGAGGGCGCAGTAGAGGGTGGTGGTCTTGCCGCTGCCGGTGGGGCCGGTGACCAGGATCAGGCCGTAGGGCCGGGCGATCAGCTCCAGGATGCGCTCGAGCTGTTCCGGGGAGACGCCCACCCCGCTCAGCTCCCAGGAGAGGGTGTCGCGGTAGAGGATGCGCAGCACCACGCTCTCGCCAAAGGTGGTGGGCATGGTGCTCACCCTGAGGTCCAGGTTGCGGCCGCCCACCTTGAGGTTGATGCGCCCGTCCTGGGGCAGCCTCCGCTCGGCGATGTTGAGCTGGGCCATGATCTTGATGCGGCTGGTGAGCGGGGCGTGGAAGTTCTTGTCCAGGCGCTCGCGCTCCTGCAACACGCCGTCGATGCGGTAGCGCACCCGCAGGTGGTTCTCCTGGGGCTCCACGTGGATATCGCTGGCGCCCAGGCTCACCGCCCGGTCCACCAGGAAGTTGAGCAGCCGGATCACCGGCGCCTCGGAGTCCAGCTCGTCCAGGCTGTCCAGGCCGCCGGCCTCCAGCTCGCCCAACTGGTGGTTGGCCAGGGACTCCAGTCCCCGGCTGCCCAGGCCGTAGTCGCTCTCCACCTTGCGCAGGATGCGCTCCTCCGCCGCCAGCCAGGGCTGGATGGCAAGGCCGGTGAGCTGGGCCAGGGCGTCCAGGGCGCCCGGGTTGAAGGGGTCGGCCACGGCCACGTCCAGGCGGCCGTCGGCCTGGCCGATGGGCACCAGGCGGTTCATCTTGAGGAACTCGTAGCTGAGCCCCTCCAGGGGAGACAGGGGCGCGCCCAGGCGCTCGGGCGGGGCGGGGGGCAGGCCGGTGTACTCGCTGAGTTCCCGGAGCAGGGTCTCCTCCTCCAGGTAGCCCAGACCCACCAGGGCCCGCAGGGTGTCGGCCAAGTCATGGCCGCCCCGGGAGCGGGCCTCCTCCCACTGAGCGGGCTTGATGAGTCCCTTGGCCACCAGGTGGGGACCGAAAGGAGCCTTGAGGCCTGCCTTTTTGGGATTCAGGGCGTCGGTCAAAGCTATATCGCCGTCTCCCGCCTGGGGGCCGAGAAAGGATCGCGCGCCGGCGGGGCCCCAGACTCCCCCGGCGACCGGCTCAATTGTAACCCGACTCCGCCTAATCACAAGATAAATTCTTGTCG
>CAZUHP010000038.1:13831-18447 GCA_964620595.1 uncultured Desulfarculaceae bacterium
CGCCCCCCGTGGCCGGCCAAGGCCGCCCCTGGCATCCCCCTGCGGGACCTCACGGAGTTTGTTTCGCAAAATTGCGTGGTTGCTCCGCTTCAGCTTGACATGGGCGCCTGGTACACCTATGCTACTGGCTGGCAGGGGGTCAGCCCCGGCGGGGGTCGCCGCAGGGACGAATGGGAAGGCCTGGTCGCTGACGCAACCCCCATTTGGTATGGAAAGAACCTTCGCCATGCAAGCCCCTCCCCATGTGTGCAAGAGGTCCGGGCGGGCCAAGTTCGCTTGGCTGGCCGCGGTTACGTTTTTGTTGCTGGCCCTTGGCCTGGCCGGCTGCGCCAGCCCCCCGCCTCCTGTTTCCGAATCGACTCCGCTCTCCGGCGCCTGGGGCATCGGTCGCCTGCCGCGCGAGCGCCGGCCCCGAACCACCCCCCAGGAAACCATACCCCCCGCCAGCCGGGAAAAGGCGGTGCGCCGCCTGGCCAGCGGACCGGAGGCCCCTCCCCTGGTGGGTCCGGGCCAGACCATCCTGGAAAGGACCAAGGCCAAGGAGGCCGCGGGCCGGGTCATCTCCTTCAAGGACGCCCCCCTGGGCGAGGTGGTGCCGGTGTTCGCCGACCTTCTGGGCATAAAGGTGGCGGTGCCGCCCGACCTCAAGGGCACCGTCACCCTGCACAGCGGTGGTCCGCTCCGGGCCGACGAGGTGTTGCCCCTGTTCGTCACCGTGCTGGAGCTGAACGGGTACGCCCTGGTGCACCACGACGGGGTGTTCTCCATCGTGCCCTTGAAAAAGGCCAAGTATTCCCCCATGCTGCCCCGCACCAGGGCGGGCCTGAAAAAGGCCCTGGCCCAGCCCGGCTTCGGCATGGAGGTCTTCTACCTCACCTACCTGCCCGCGGGCCGGGCCCTCAAGACCCTGCGGCGCTTCGTGTCCAAGGGCGGCGACATGGCCAGCATCAGCGAGGCCAACGCCCTGGTGGTGGCCGAGACCGGCCCCAACCTGGACAAGATACGCCGCCTGGTGCGGCTGTTGGACGTGCCCTTCTCCCGCCGGGTGGTGGTGCGGGTCTACCAGGTGAAAAACGTGAAGGTGAAGGAACTGGCCAAGGATTTGGCCAGCATCCTCAAGGCGATGGGCATCTCCTCCAAGCCCCAGGCAGGGGTGTGGGCCGATATCGTGCCCCTGCCCCAGCTCAGCTCGATCGCGGTCATCAGCTCGGTGCGCGAAACCTTCGAGCGGGTGGAGCAATGGCTGGCCGACCTGGACCGCCAGATATCCGATGCCGAGGTGGGCGTGTTCGTGTACCACTGCCAGAGCGGAGACGCCGCCACCATCGCCGAGGTGCTCACCAGCCTCTACGGCGAGAGGCCCAAGGGCCCGGAGAGCCGGAAGCGGCCACGGCCCACCACCAGGAAACCCACCAGTCCGCCCCCTGCCACCACCCTGCGCAGGCCGGACCAGATGGGGGAGACCACCAGCCGCCGGACCCTGACCTCCCAGGCCCCGGAACCCCAGGCGCCCACCGGCGTGGCCCTGGAGGGCGGCGTGCGGGTGGTGGTGGAGCCCAACACCAACGCCCTGGTCATCCGCGCCCCCCGGCGCAAGTACGAGGACCTGCTGCGCACCATCAAGCGCCTGGACGTATTCCCCCGCCAGGTGCTGATCGAGGTCATGATCGCCGAGGTGAGCCTGGACGGCAGCATGCAGCTTGGGGTGGAGTGGGGGACCAAGACCACCTGGGACGGGCGCCAACTGGAAGGCACGCTGAGCTATGACAAGGCGCTGGGCCTGACCCCCACCAGCGGCCTGGTCTACACCATCACCCAGGCCGACCAGCTCAAGGCCACCCTGCGGGCCCTGGCCACCGAGGGCAAGGTGAACGTCATCTCCGCCCCGCTTCTGCTCTCCTCGGAGAACCAGGAGTCGCGCATCAACGTGGGCGAGGAGGTGCCCATCATCACCGACGTGACCACCAGCCAGGACCTGAGCAACCCGGACACCGGCACCAAGATCACCGACCGTTCCATCAAGTATCGCGACACCGGCATCAGCCTGTCGGTCACCCCGCGCATCAATGACTCCGGCCTGGTCAAGATGCAGGTGGTGCAGGAGATAACCGACATCCGCACCGAGTCCTTTGGCAAGACTGAGTCGCCCAGCTTCTTCAAGCGCAGCGCCACCACCAACGTCATCACCACCGACGGCCAGAGCATCGTGATCGCGGGGCTCATCAAGAACCGCATCGAGGAACGCGAGGCCGGAATCCCCTTCCTGAGCCAGATACCCATCCTGGGCTACCTGTTCAAGACCACCCAGCGGATCAAGCGCCGCACCGAGCTGGTGATAACCCTCACCCCCCACGTGATCCACGACATGGCCGACGCCAAGCTGATCCTGCAAGAGATGCAGGAGGAGCTCCAGCGGCTGCGTAAGCCCTTCGTGGGCCAGATGCCCGTGCATACCCTGAGATCCGCGCCGGCCAAGAAGCCCGCGCCCAGTCCCGAGCCGGCGCCGGAAGTGGACACCGGTCCGTGAGCAGCCTGTTTCCGGCCGGGGCCTGGCCCTGGATGGCCGGGCTGGGAGGGCTGGCCCTGGGCAGCTTCCTGAACACCTTGGCCCTGGGCCTGGCCGGCGGGGCCTCGCCCCTGCGGGCGCGCTCGGCCTGTCCGGCCTGCGGCCACCGCCTGGCCTGGTTCGACCTGCTGCCCCTCCTTAGCTTCGCGGTCCTGGGGGGGCGCTGCCGCTACTGCCGGGAGCGCCTGAGTCTGCTCTATCCTGTGGGCGAAGCCCTCACCGCGCTCACCGTGCTGGCCTGCCTGTGGCGCTTCGGCCCCACGGCCGAGGGCCTGGCCGCCCTGGTGTTCTGCCTGGTGCTGTTGGTGGCCGCCCTCACGGACATCAAGAGCATGCTGGTGCCCGACGTGGTGGTGCTGCCCGCCCTGGCCCTGGCCCTGGGGCTGAGCCCTTGGCTGCCCGGCCCGGGCCTGGCGGAAGCGCTGGGGGGCGCGCTCTTCATCGGGGGGGGCATGTGGGGCCTGGCCCTGCTCTACCACCGCCTGCGGGGGGTGGAGGGCCTGGGCCTGGGCGACGTGAAGCTGGGCGCGCTCTTGGGCGCCTACCTGGGCCCCCTTGCCGGGGGCCTGGCCCTGGGCCTGGGAGCGACCGCGGGGATGATCTTCTACCTGGCGCTCCAGGCGGCCGGCCGGGTGGGCTGGCAGAGCCGGCTGCCCTTTGCGCCCTTTATGGCCCTGGGCGGGGGCGCCCTGGCCCTGGCCCGCCAACCGCTCACGGCATGGCTATTGGGGGTGACGCCGTGAACCAGGACCACACCCCTCCCAAGGAAACACCGGCGGCAGCACCACCGGTCGCCCCCCTGGTCGCCCCCCCGGGGGATGATTCCCGGGCCGAGGCCGGCGAACCATCCCTGTTCCAGCGCTTGAGGGAGTTCATCCAGGAAAACTTCTCCCAACGGCCCCTGGTGTCCTGGCTCCTGGTGGTGGCCGTGGTGCTGGTGCTGTGGCTGAGGGTGGCGGCCCCCCTGATCCAATGGGCGGCGGACACCCGCCAGCAGGCCGCCACCCTGGCCCGCGCCCTGGCCGGGCTGGAGGCCATGGCCCAAAGGGAGGCGAAACGGCTCAAGACCCTGGAGGCCGACCAGCGCGCCCTGCAAGAGCTGGCCGCCTCCCTGCCCACCCTGGAGCTCGGCCGGGCCCAGGACGATCTGGCCCGCCAGGCGCGCAAGCTAGCCGAGGCCAGCGGCCTCAAGGTGGTGGGCAGCCTGTTCCTGGCGCCACGGAACCAGGGGTCCTTGCTGCGGGTGGCCCTGCGCCTGAGCGCGGAGGGCTCATACCGGCAAGTGCTGGACTTTTTGCGCGCCTTCCAGAAGGCGCCCGGCCTCTTCCTGGCCCCGGCCAGCTTCACCCTGGCCCCCTCGCCCCAGGCCGGGGGCCGGCTCCGGCTGGAGTGCGAGGTGGTGACCCTGGTGCGGAGGCGGACATGATCTCCCCGGGGCTGCAGCGCATCTTGAACCTGGGGCTCCTGGCCCTGTGCCTGGCGGGCGCGGTGCTGGTGGGGCTGGAGCTTTTCCAGTGGCCCTTCCTGGGCTCGCCGCCCCTGCCGCTGGCCGGCACGGCCGCGGGCTCCGGCCCCGGCCAGGGCCCGGCCCCCCAGGCGAAGCGGACCACGGCCAACCCCTTTGCCCATACCCCCGCCCCCAGCCTGCCGGTCACCTCGGCCGAAACCGGCATCACGGTCTACGGCGTGGTCATCGGCCCCGAGGGCGCCATGGTGCTGGCCCGGGCCGGCAGCGGCAAGATAGTACGGGTCCGTCCCGGCCAAAGCCTGGGCGGCTTCCAGGTCAAGGAGGTCCACCCTGACCGGCTGGTGCTGCAAAAGGGCGACAAGGGCCCCCTGCGCGAAATCCGCTGGATCAAGCGCGAGCCCCTGGGAGGCCGGGCCAAGGGGCCGGAGAAGGGCGGACGATGAGCTGGCTGTTCGTCCTGGCCTTGGGGATACCCCTGCTTGCGGGCCTGCTCTGGGCCGAGCGGGACAAGGTGCCCTCCCGGGTGCTGGCCTTCAAGACGCCGCTCTCCCTGCTCTTCGTGCTGGTGGCCCTGTTGGAGCC
>CAZUHP010000038.1:18547-34008 GCA_964620595.1 uncultured Desulfarculaceae bacterium
CGGGGGGGGCCTACTACTACGGCGTGGTCATCGGCCTGGTGCTGGGCCTGGTGGGCGACGTGTTCCTGGCCCTGGGGGAGAACCCCTCCTGTTTCCGGGCCGGGCTGGCGGCCTTCCTGCTGGGGCACTTGGCCTACGTAGCGGCCTTTGGCCTGCACACCCGGCCCGGCGACTGGCTGCAACCCGGGGTGCTGGTGCTGTGGGCCGCGGCAGTGGTGGTGTTCCGCTGGCTGAGGCCCAACCTGGGGCGCATGCTGGTGCCGGTGGCGGCCTACGTGGTGGTGATCACGTTCATGGTGTGGGCGGCCTGGGCCGCCCTGTGGGGGGGCCGGATGAACCCGGCCGGCGCCCGCCTGATCCTGGTCGGCGCGGTCTGCTTCTACCTCTCCGACCTGTTCGTGGCCCGGGACCGCTTCATGCGCCCGGGCTATGTGAACCGCCTCCTGGGCCTGCCCCTGTATTACCTTGGCCAGTTTCTCATCGCCTTTTCCGTGGGATTGGCGGGCTGACCCCCCTCTCCTGCCGGTCCTCCCCAAAAACGCCTCCCCTCCTGGACAAAGCCCCGCTGGTGACTATGTTTTGAGGTAGGAGGCCGGAAGCACTCCGGCCAGAGCAGGAGGCATAGGCACCATGACCCAGCATGCCCACGTAGTCTGTCCGGCCTGCCAAGCCGTCAACCGGGTGGACCCCGCCCGCTTCAGCCAGGGCCCCACCTGCGGCAAGTGCGGGGCCGCGCTCTTGCCCGCCCATCCCCTGGAGCTGAGCGGGGAGGCCCTGCGCCGCCAGGTGGAAAAGAGCGACCTGCCCCTGGTGGTGGATTTCTGGGCGCCCTGGTGCGGGCCCTGCCGCATGATGGCCCCGGCCTTTGCCGAGGCGGCCCGGGCCCTGGGGCCCGGGGTGCGCCTGGCCAAGCTGAACACCGAGGAGGAGCAGGCCGTGGCCGCCCAGCTCGGCATCCAGTCCATCCCCACCATGGTGCTCTTCAGGAACGGCCGCGAGGCGGCGCGCACCAGCGGGGCCATGTCCGCCCAAGGCATCGTGCAGTGGGTGCGGCAGCACCTCTAGTCCGGCGGGGCGTCTCCCAGGCGCTGCAGGCGTATCTGGTCCAGGTAGAGGTCCGCCACCCCGGGATGGAAGCCCACCCGCAGCTCCAGGCCCTCCAGGGGCCTGGCGGCTGAGAAGGCGAGTTCGAATTCCTGGTAGCGGCCGGGCACCAGTTCCCGGGCCAAGACCTTGCGCCGGGCCAGCACCCGCTTACCCAATTCCACGGTCACATCCAGCTCGGCCAATAGGCCCTCCCCCTTCACCCCTCCGGCCTTGAGCCTGAACAGGGCCCGGTAGCGGCCCGGGGGCAGGCGGTCGTACTGGCCGAAGACCAGGTGCCCCCCTTTAGCCGAGCGCCGGGCCAGCACCACCTTGCCGCCGCCGGCCCCCGGCTCGGTCTTCACCGTGCCGGGCGGGTGGACGTAATCCTCGGCCTGGTACACCAGGCCCCGGCCGGCAAAGGGCAGCTCCCGCTGGGCCCGCCAGGTGGGGGAGACATCGGGCGCGCTGTGAAAGGTGAGGCGTATGGGCGAGCCGCCGGCCAAGGGCTGGAGATATATCTCGTAGTTGCCGGTGTGGTCGTCCTTCTGGGTGATGGGGCTGGCCGCCCAGGCCAGCCACTTGCCGTCCGGCGAGAAGGTGGGGAAGTAGTTCCAGCCGAACTTGGCCGCCACCTTGCGCTGCGGCCCCTTGGGTCCGGCCAGCCAGATGGTGGTGCCCGGCGCGCCGCGGAACAGGGCGAAGCGGCAGGTGAGGATGGCCTGGGAGTCGGCGCGCCACACGGTGTAGCAGCCGTCCGATACCTGGCGGGGGTGGCTGGCCTTCCCGGTGGCCGGGTCCAGGTCCATCATATACACCGCTCGGCCGGGCTGGCCGCGGGGGCCCCGGGCCTTGAACAGATAGGCGATCTTGCGTCCGTCGGGCGAAAGGTCCGCGCCCAGCCAGCCGTCGATCAGGCCGTGGGCGGAGAAGTCCACCGGCACCTCGCGGCCCGTGTCCAGGCGGCGCAATACATATCCCCGGGGGTCCTCGCTCTTGGCCACCAGCATGAGCCGGCCGTCGGCGGTCATGCCGTGGAAGCGCTCCGCCCGGCCCGGCGGCGAGAGCAGGCGGGCGTTGCCCAAATCCGGGTCGGCCAGGTAGATCTGCATGGGGCCGGCCTGGTCGGAGTGGAAGATGAGCTTGCGGCCGCCCATGACAAAGGTGGGCCAGCGGTGGTTGGCCCGGGTGCGGGAGAGCAGCACCAGGTTGGCGCCGTCGGCGTCCATGCGGTAGAGCCGCCAGTTGCCCCGGCGGCGGGAGGCGAAGACTATCTCGCCCGCCAGCCGCCCCTTGAGCCCCGCCAGGGCCTTCAGCTCGCCGGCGTCGGGCCGGAGCGGGCGGCCAAAGGCCAGCGCCGGCGCCGCCCCGGCGCCGGCCAGGGCCAGGGCCAAAAGGCCCAGGACCAGGGCGCGCCCAACGGCGGCACCAAGGAATCTCTGGACCAAGCGGGTGGTCTGGATACGGCGGACGGGCAGCATGGCCTCACCCCACCCGCGCCCCAGGGGCGCGGCGTTCGGGCTTCATCAGCCTATAGCTTAACAGACCGCCGCCCCCGGGCAAGCGCCGCCGGCTAGGGCCGGGCCGCGCGGCGGAACTCCTTGAGAAGCGCCTCGAGTCCCGGCTCCTGGAACAAGGGGCTGCCGGCCAGGTCCGCCACCCGCGCGCGGAAAGAGGCCAGGTCGGGGCTTTCCACCACCTGCATGCCCGCGGCCTTGAGCCGGGCCAGGGTCTCCTTCTCCTGGCCGCGATGCCAGGCCCGCTGGTAGGCTGCCGCCTGGCGCATGGCCTCGGCCAGCATGGCCCGCTCGGCCCGGGGCAGGGCCTGGAACCAGGCCAGGTTGGCCGCGCAGATGTGGGCCGAGTACACGTGGCCGGTCAGGGTGAGGTGCTTTTGCAGCTTGTCCAGGCGGTACAGCCAGATGACCCACAGGGGGTTCTCCTGGCCGTCCACGCCGCCCCTGGCCAGCAGCTCCGTAATAGGCCAGGGGTGGGGCACCGGCACGGCGCCCAGGCGGCGCCACAGCTCCTTTTGCAGCTCCGACTCCATCACCCGCACCCGCAGGCCCTTGAGGTCCGCGGCCTTCACCACCGGCCGCAGGTTGTTGGTCAGGTGCCGGAAACCGTTTTCGCCAAAGGCCAGGCCCTTCAGGCCCGCCTGGGCCAGGCTGGCCAGCACCGCCCGGCCGGCCGGCCCTTGCAGCGCCCGGTCCACCTGGGAATAGCTGCTGAACAAGAAGGGAAACTCCACCACCCGGGTCTGGGGGGCGTAGCGGTCGAACACCCCGTTGGTCACCACCGCAAAGTCCAGCTCGCCGGCCCTGAGCTGCTCCAGGATCTGGCTCTCGTTGCCCTTGGCGCCGGAATGATACACCACCACCCTGCTGTGGCCGCCGCTGGCCCGGCGCACCAGCTCGGCAAAGCGCCGGGCCAGCACGGTCTGGGCCGCGCCCGGCTTGGTGACCACGGCCAGGCGATAGGTGCGCCCGGGACAGGAGGAACAACCCGGCTTGGCACCGGGAGCAAGGGGACGGCCGGCAGCGGCCGGTACGGCAAGGGACAAGGCCGCCGACAAGGCGGCCACCAGCATCAACAAGCGGCGGATCATGGCTTTGCTCCCGGGTATCTCGAGGAAAGACGGCACCAGCTATGTAGCACAAGGCCGGCGGGGCCTCAAGCCTGGCGCCGGGGGCAAGGCGCCGGTATGCTTGAGGCCCGGCACCCGAAGCACCCTGTTTACGGAGCGAGCATGTACTGGCAAAAGGAGCTGGAAACCATCCCCCGGGCCGAGCTGGCCAAGCTGCAAACCGAGCGCCTGGCCCGGACCGTGGCCTGGGCCCAGGCCGCGCCGTTCTACAAGGAACGCCTGGCCGGCATAGACCCGGCCGACATCAAGAGCCCCGACGACGTGCGGCGCCTGCCCTTCACCACTAAACAAGACCTGCGCGCCGCCTTCCCCTTCGGCCACCTGGCCGTGGCCAAGAGCCAGGCCGTGCGCCTGCACGCCAGCAGCGGCACCACCGGCACCCCCACCGCGGTGTATCACACCAAGCGGGACCTGCAAACCTGGGCCAACCTGGTGGCCCGGAGCCTGTTCATGGCCGGGGTGCGGCCGGGCGACGTGTTCCAGAACGTGGTGGGCTACGGCCTTTTCACCGGCGGGCTGGGCATGCACTACGGCGCCGAACGCCTGGGCGCCCTGGTCATTCCGGCCGGCACCGGCAACTCCCGCCGCCAGATATCCCTCATGCGCCAGTTCGGCGTCACCGTGGCCCACCTCATCCCCAGCTACGCCCTCAAGCTGGCCGGCACCTTCCGGGAGCTGGGCCTGGACCCCAAGCGGGACACCAGCTTGCGCCTCATGATAATCGGCGCCGAGCCCCACACCGACCAGGCCCGGCGGCGCATAGAGGAAACCTACGGGGTGACCGCCATCAACTCGTATGGCCTGTCCGAGATGAACGGGCCGGGGGTGGCCTTCGAGTGCAGCCGGCAAAACGGCATGCATCTGTGGGAGGACGCCTTTTTGCTGGAGGTGCTGGACCCGGAGACCCTGGAGCCCAAGGCGCCGGGCGAGGTGGGCGAGATCGTGCTCACCACCCTCACCCGCCGGGCCATGCCCCTTATCCGCTACCGCACCCGCGACCTGGCCGCGGTCATGGAGGGCCCCTGTCCCTGCGGCCGCAGCCACCGCCGGCTTAGCCGCATCGCCGGCCGCTCGGACGACATGTTCATCATCAAGGGCGTGAACGTATACCCCATGCAGGTGGAGGCGGTGCTGATGGGCTTCCGGGAAACCGGGGACAACTACCTGATCGTGCTGGAGAGCGCCGGCGACTCGGACCAGATGACCGTGCGGGTGGAGACCACCGAGCAGGCCCGCACCCTGAGCACCGCGGAGTTCGGGCGGCTGGAGGCGCGCCTGGCCCGGGCCCTCAAGGACGAGATACTGGTCACCCCCCGGGTGGAGCTGGTGGCGCCGGGCAGCCTGCCGGCCGGGCCGGGCAAGGCCCAGCGGGTGCAGGACCTGCGCCCCCGCTAGAATCACCGGAAAGCTGCCGCACTTTTTTGCAGGCAGCCAAAGTGCTTGCGCGTGCTCCGGCCAGGCTCTATAAGAAAGAGTAACGATACAATATCAGTAGGGAAGGCTGGGCCCGGGCAACGGCAAGCGGGTGGCGGCCGGTATTCTTGCGGGAGGGGCAGATGAAGATCAAGCGATTGGCACACATCGGGGTGGCGGTGAAAAGCATAGACGAGGTGGCCAAGGTGTATACCGACCTCTTGCCCCTCGAGCTGACCTCCACCGAACCGGTGGGCGAGCTGAGGACCGGCTTCATTCCGGTGGGGGAGACCAACGTGGAGCTGGTCATGAGCACCACCCCTGACGGCACCATGGCCAAGTTCATCGAGAAGAAGGGCGAGGGCATCCACCACATCGCCTTTGAGGTGGACGACATAGACGCCGCGGTGGAGGAGCTGAAGGCCAAGGGCGTGCCGCTCACCGCGGACAAGCCCTGGCAAGGGGCCCACGGGGCGCGGGTGATGTTCCTCCACCCCAAGGCCACCCACGGGGTGCTCATCGAGCTTTGCGAGTACCCTGAGGAGCACTGAGCCGAGCGGGGCGCCCGTCCCGGCCCGCTGCGGCGGGCCATGGTGAAGGGCGGACCCGGCACCAGGAAGTATCAATGAGAGGGGGTGGCGGGGAGGCCAGGCGGCTCCCCGGCTAAGCAAACCCTCAACTGAAGGATAGCCACATGTGGGAGTACACGGACAAGGTCAAGAAGTACTTCACCGACCCGGTGAACGTGGGCGAGATCGAAGACCCCGACGGGGTGGGTGAGGTGGGCTCCCTGGCCTGCGGCGACGCCCTGAAGCTCACCTTCAAGCTGGGCCCGGACGGCCGCATCGCCGACGCCAAGTTCCAGACCTTTGGCTGCGCCAGCGCCATCGCCTCCAGCTCGGTCCTGACCGAGCTGATCAAGGGCAAGACCCTGGAGGAGGCCGCCAAGATCACCAACAAGGACATCGCCGACTACCTGGGCGGGCTGCCCAAGGAGAAGATGCACTGCTCGGTGATGGGCGAGGAGGCCCTGCGCGCGGCCATCGCCAACTACCGCGGCGAGGCGGTTCCCGAGCACGACGAGGGCGAGATAGTCTGCCAGTGCTTCGGGGTGACCGACAAGGAGATAGAGCGGGTGGCCCGGACCAACGACCTGCACACGGTGGAGGAGATCACCAACTACACCAAGGCGGGCGGCGGCTGCGAGAGCTGCCACGAGGACATCCAGGCCATCCTGGACCGCATCTGGTCCGAGGAGCAGGCCAAGCCCCTGCGGGAGGTCAAGCCGCCCGCCAGGAAGAAGCTCACCAACATCCAGAAGATGAAGCTCATCGAGGAGACCCTGGAGCGCGAGGTGCGGCCGGCCCTCAAGGCCGACGGCGGCGACATCGAACTGATCGACATCGAGGGCGATAAGGTGCTGGTGTCCCTGCGGGGCACCTGCAGCTCCTGCGCGGCCAGCCAGGCCACCTTGAGCCAGTTCGTGCAGAGCAAGCTCCGCGAGTTCGTCACCGAGGAGTTGGTGGTGGAGGAGGTTAAGCCGTGAGCCAGCGCGTGATCTACCTGGACAACAACGCCACCAGCCAGGTGGCGGCCGAGGTGGTGGCGGCCATGCTGCCCTTCTTCGGCGAAAAGTACGGCAACCCCAGCTCCATGCACACCTTCGGCGGAAAGGTGGCCAAGTACCTGGACGAGGCGCGGGAAAAGATGGCCTCGCTGTTGGGCGCGGAGCCGGGGGAGATCATCTTCACCTCCTGCGGCACCGAGAGCGACAACACCGCCATCAACGCCGCCCTCATGAGCCACCCGGACAAGCGCCACGTGGTGACCACCCGGGTGGAGCACCCGGCGGTGCTCAACTACTGCCAGGACCTGGCCCGGCGCGGCTACGAGGTCACCTTCCTGCCGGTGGACCACCAGGGCAACCTGGACCTGGAGCGGGTGGACAAGGCCATCCGCGAGGACACCGCCATCGTGAGCGTCATGTGGGCCAACAACGAGACCGGGGTCATCTTCCCGGTGGAGGAGATCGCCCGCCTGGCCCGGGCCAAGGGCGCGGTGTTCCACACCGACGCGGTGCAGGCGGTGGGCAAGGTGCCCATCAAGCTCAAGGACACCGCCATCGACATGCTCTCCCTCAGCGGGCACAAGCTGCACGCGCCCAAGGGGGTGGGGGTGCTCTACGTACGCAAGGGAACCCGTTTCGTGCCCTACATCAAGGGCGGCCACCAGGAGCACGGCCGCCGGGCCGGCACCGAGAACGTGCCCTACATCGTGGGAATCGGCAAGGCGGCCGAGCTGGCCGCGGCCAACCTGGGCGAGGAGAACACCCGGGTGCGCGCCCTGCGCGACAAGCTGGAGGAGGGGCTGCTCAAGATAGAGGCCACCATGGTCAACGGCGACCGTGAGCACCGCCTGCCCAATACCTGCTCGGTGAGCTTCGAGTACGTGGAGGGCGAAAGCATCCTGCTCATGCTCTCGGACTTGGGCATCTGCGCCTCCTCGGGCAGCGCCTGCACCTCGGGCTCCCTGGAGCCCAGCCACGTGCTCCGCGCCATGGGCGTGCCCTTCACCGCGGCCCACGGCTCCATCCGCTTCTCCCTGTCGGTCTACAACACCGAGGACGAGATCGACTACGTGCTGGAGCACATGCCGGCCATCATCGAGCGGCTGCGCTCCATCAGTCCCTTCTGGGCCAAGGCCAAGAAGGAAGGCCAGGGGCAGGCGGCCTGTGAAGCCCCCGGCTACGTGGAGCCCTGAGCGCCGCGGCCATGCCATGGTCTGAGAACGAACTGGCCGTCTCCACGGTCTGGGCCTCGGCCCAGGCCCAGGAGGCGGCTTGGCTTTTGGACCGCATGGCCGAAAGCGGGCTCAGCCGCCTGGAGCTGGAATACCGCCTCACCGCGCCCCTGTTGGAAGGCATCAAGAAGGAACTCCGCCCGCGGGGGCTCGGCGTGGCCAGCGTGCACAATTTCTGCCCCCTGCCCGAGGGCCTCCCCCGCGAAAAGGCCAGCGGCGACCTGTTCAACCTGGCCGGGCTGGACAAGGAGGAACGCCTGCTGGCGGTGCGCCACACCGTGCGCAGCCTGGAGCTGGCCGCCGAGCTGGAGGCGCCTGCCGTGGTCCTGCACCTGGGTTTCGTGGAGGGCGTGGGCGACAAGCACACCACCCGCCAGGCGGCCCAGGCCGGGGGGACCACGCCCGAGCTGGAGCAGCTCCTGGCCCGGCGGGCCGCGGTCGCCCCGCGCCACCTGGACGCGGTGAGCTTCTCCCTGGAGCGGCTGTGCGAGCGGGCCCTGGCCCTGGGGGTCAGCTTGGGCCTGGAGAACCGCTTTCACGCCCACCAGGTGCCGGACTTCAACGAAACCGGCATCCTCTTGCAGCGTTTCGCGGGCGCGCCCCTGGGCTACTGGCACGACACCGGCCACGCCTGGGTGAGCGGCCTGGCCGGGCTGACCCCTCCGCAAAAGTGGCTGACCGCCTACGGCCAGGTGCTGCTGGGCTGCCACCTGCATGACGCGGCGGGCGACGACGACCACCGCCCGCCCGGCGCGGGCGACATGGACTGGGAAGCCCTGTGCCCCCTGCTGCTGCCCGCGCGCCTGAAGGTGCTGGAGGTGGCGCCGGGCCCCGAGCCCCGGGAGCTGGCCCGGGCCGCAGAGCTGATATCCCGCTGCTTCGCCGCCGCGGCCGAGGCCGAGCAAGACCACGAGAAGGAGAGCACGACATGAAGACAGCGGTGGTGGTGGTGGACATGGTCAAGGACAACCTGGAGCTGGCCCACAACCAGCACCTGGCCGAAAGGGGCAAGGCCATCGTACCGGCGGTGAACCGGCTCACCGCCGCGGCCCGGGAGCGGGGCTGGCCGGTGATCTTCGCCACCGACTCCTTCCTGCCCGGCGACGGCCTCTTTCGCGGCCGCATGCCCGAGCACTCCCTGCGGGGCAGCGAAGGGGCCGAGGTGTCGGACCTGCTCACCCGGGAGCCGGGCGACACCTGGCTGCCCAAGCGGCGGATGAGCGCCTTCTTCAAGACCGACCTGGACATGACCCTGCGTTTGTGGGGAGTGGAGCGGGTGGCGGCCTGCGGGCTGATGACGCCCTATTGCGTGCTCACCACCGCCCTGGATGCGGTCAACCACGACTTCTTCGCGGTCCTGGTGGAGGACGCCACCACCGCCCCCACCGACCAGATGCACACAAGCTGCCTGGACCTGTACCGCAAGAGCCCCCTGCGGCCGGTACTCACCGTGCAGACCGTGGACCAGCTCCTGGCGGACTGAGCCGGCCGCCCCGCCCAGCGCCGTCGCCCCCGTCGCCCCCCGTCGCCCCCCCCCGTCGCCCCCCCGTCGCCCCCCCCGTCGCCGGGCGGGGCGGGCGCTCAGTAGGGCACCTTCAGAAACGCCAGCTCCAGGCGGGTGCCCCGGGGGGTGTTCTTCAAGCGCAAGAGCGCATAGCCCGGAGGAAAGCGAAAGGGATCCCAGGGGCGGTCGCCCTGCCACCAGCCGCCGCACAGGGCGGGCAGGCCCATAACCTCGAAGGGGTTGCGGCAATAGACGGTACTGCGGTTGCCGGCGTGTTCGTGGCCATTGATGAGGGCCATGAGCCGCCGGCCTTTCAGCAGGCCGGCCAGGCGGCGGAAGGCCTGGTCCGCGTCACGCAGGGCTAGGCCGCGGTCCCTTTGGGACCGCACCAGGGAGCGCTTGTGCAGGGGGTTGGAGCCGGTGATCGGCGAGAGCAGGGGATAGTGGGTGACCAAGTACAGCCCGGTGGTCTCGGGGATCAGGGCCAATACCCGGCGCAGCCAGGCCAGGGCGCTGTCCGGCAGGTTGCCGCAGGAGCGCGGCCGGCCCCGGTTGGACCGGCAGCGCCCCAGGTTGTCCAGGAGGATGAAGGCCCCGCCGGGCAGCAGGAACACCTGACGGGCCGGGCCCAGGGTACGCCGCCACAGGCCGAGGTCCGGCCGGCCCTCCCGGTAGCGCGCGTCGTGGTTGCCGGGCAGGGCCCGGGCCGGGGCGGGCAGCAGGGCCAGGGCCCGGGCGGCCAGGGCCATCTGGGCCCGGGCATGGTCCAGGTCTCCGTGGTCCGCGTCAGCGCAGAGGTCGCCGGCCACGATGGTGAGCGTGGGGTGCAGTTCCCCCAGCTCCGCGGCCACCCGCTCCCAGGTGGCCCAGGGCCGGCGCGCCACCTCCTCAGCCAGGGGGTGGTTCACCGGCCCGCTGTTCCGGTCAAAGAGGTGAGGGTCGGCCAGCAAGGCCACCAGGGGCGAGGCGGCGGAGGGGCGCGGCCGCAGGGTCAGCTTCAGCTCGCGGGCCGCCGCTTGCCGGGCCGGCCACCACCAGCGCCGGGGGGCGTCATACCCGGCCGGCGCGGCGATGCTCACCACCCGGCCCGGCCGGGTGTCGAGGCTGAAGCCGCCGTCCTTGCCGCTGGCCACGGCGTTCACCTCGTCGCTGATGATGGCCCCGGCCAGGCCCCGGCCGCTCTGGTCCAGCACCCGCCCGCGCACGGTGAGGGCCTGGGCCGCGGCGGCCCACGACACCACCGCCGCCACCAACAGCGCGATCCACAGCCTGCGTTTCATGGCACCACCTCCACGAACTCGCGCCGGCGCGCGGCCACCAGGCCCTTGCCGGTGAGCCGCAGAAAGGGCAGCCCCCAGCCCAGCCCGGCCGGCTCACCGGCCTAGCCCCCGCCAGGCGGCGCGACGCCGGCTCCTCCCCGGGCGCCGATCTGCCTGAGCACCGTGTTGAGGCGGTCCACCAGGCTGGCCGGCGGGATGAAGCCCACCACCCGGAACTCGGGCAGGGGCCGGCCCTTCTGGTCCAGGAACACCATGGTGGGCACCCCCCGCACGACCCATTTCCTGGCCGCGCGCTGGGCCTCGGCGTCGCCGCCGGTGGTCATGTCGGCCTTGAGGGTGACGAACCCGCCCATGGCCTCCTGCACCCGGGGATCGGGAAAAGTATACGCCTTCAACCGGCGGCAGGGCGGGCACCAGTCGGCAGTGAAGAGCACCAGCTTGGGCTTGCCCGCCGCCTTGTCCACCGCTGCCTGGGAATAGTGGGTCCACTCGACGCCCCCGGCCGGCGTGGGGGTGAGGCCGCCCAGCCACCAGAACAGGGCCGGGGCCAGGATCAAGGCTATGCCGGCCAGCCGGCTGAAGACCCGGAAGGCGGGGCCGCCCGCCCGCTTGACAAAGCCCAGGTACACGCCGCTGGCCAGGCAGATGAAGGCCAGCACCCAGAAGAAGGCCTGGGGCGGCACCAGGGGCCGCAGCACGAACCAGGCCATGATGACCAGAGTCACTCCGAAAAAGGCGCGCACCCACACCATCCAATCCCCCGCGCCGGGAAGGCGCGAGATGGAGCCGGAGAAAAAGGCCAAGATCGAAAGAGGCAGGCCCAGGCCCACCGCCAGGGCAAAGAACACCGCCAGGCCATAGGCCACCTCCCCCACCTGGGCCACCAGGGCGATGAAGGCCACCACCACCGGCCCCACGCAGGGCGCGGCCAGCACGCCCACCAAGAGCCCCATCAGGAAGGTGCCCGCCAGGCCGGCCCGGTTGGCCGCCGCCGCCTGGGTAAGCCTGGAAGGCATGCGTATCTCCCAAAAGCCGAACATGCTGGTGGCCAGGGCCACGAACACCGCGGCCAACAGAACCAGCACCAAGGGGTTGGTGAGCGCCTCGCCCAGCATCCTCCCGCTCAGGGCCGCCAAGGCGCCCAGGCCCGAATACATCAGGGCCATGCCCGCCCAGTAGGCCAGCACCTGGCCGGCCAGCATCCCCCGCCTGCCCTGGGACCGGCCCCCAAAGTAGCTGATGGTGATGGGTATGAGAGGATACACGCAAGGGGTGGCGTTGAGCACCAGGCCGGTGCCCAGGGCCAAGAGGAGCACCATCCACAGGGGTAGCCCCTTGAGGTTCAGGCCGCCCTTGCCCGAAACCGCGGCCGACACCACCCCGCGCATGGTTTCCCAGAGGCTCTTGCCCTGGGTCGGCGTCTCTGCCGCCGGGGAGGAGGGAGGGGCCGCGGCCCGGCCCCCCTGCCTGAGGAGCGCGGCCAGCATCTCCCGGCTGACCACCTTGGGCTCCTCCCCCTGGGGCAGGACCTCCAGCCTCACCTGGAAGGGAGTCCGCCGGGGCTCGGCGCCCGGCAGGTTCAAGGCCACCACGCCGCTCAGCTCACGCGGCCCCGGCTTGGCCTCGGCCGCCACCTTCATCTCCAGGATGAACACCGCCACCCCGGGCATGCTGGGCGGCACCACCACCCGCGCCCTCTCGGCCTTCACCCCGGCGGCAGGCCCCAAGGCCACCTCCAGGGGGGGCTCCTGGCCCGGCGGCAGCTTGGCGCCTGCGGGCAAGCGCATCATGAGCAGCAGGGGGGTGGTCCGGCCCGCCGGGTAGCCGCTCACCGCGGGGATGAGCTTCACCGAGACGCCGCCGGCAGCAGGGGCCGGCGGGGGAGAGGCCAGGACCAGGGCCACAAACAAAAAGAAGGCCAAGGCCTTGGTAATGTGCTTGGGAATCATTCAGACACGCAGTGTAAAAGGAATACAGCTAGTTATCCGCAGCTATCTAAGAATAAATCTACCGGCAGACCAACAGGGGGTCAATCAAAAAGCCCTGTGCACAAACCGCCGTTGGGCACTGCCCTTTTCGCAATCAGCCCTTTCAAAACATCAGCACCAACAACTTTTATCAACCACATTAATCTTTACAAACCCGCCTTTTTTTGATAATTGATAGCAAGCTTGAATACTTGAATAAACCGCCTCGGGCGGCTTTTACATAACGGGGACATATGAAACCAAGGACCGCCATCCTCCTTCCGCTCATCGTACTCACCCTGGGCGGATGCAGCAGCCTCAGCCAACAAGCCAGCCAGCCGCCCGCCCCGCAGGCCCCCAAGCAGGCCGCGGTCAAGCCGACCCCCGTCGAGATCAAGGCCAAGGTGGCCCAGGAGCTGCGGCAGTTGGGCGAAAAGGGCCTGGCCGAGGAGGAGGCGCGGAACGAGCAGAAGGAAGAAGTCACCTACGACATCCCCATCACCATCAACGCCCAGGTGGAGCGCTGGATAGACTACTTCCAGACCCGCATCCCCAAGCGCTTCCAGATATGGCTCGCCCGCTCCGGCCGCTACGCCAAGATCATGCGCCCCATCCTTAAGCAGTACGGCCTGCCCGAGGACCTCTTTTACCTGGCCATGATCGAGAGTGGCTTTTCCTGCAACGCCTACTCCCGCGCCCGCGCGGCAGGCCCCTGGCAGTTCATCCGGGGCACCGGCCGCCGCTATGGCCTGAGGATAGACTACTGGGTGGATGAGCGCCGCGACCCCATCAAATCCACCCACGCCGCGGCCCGCTACCTCAAGGACCTCTACCAGGAATTCGGCTCCTGGTACCTGGCCGCCGCCGCCTACAACGCCGGCGAGGCCAAGATCCGCCGCGCCCTCAAGCGCTACCGCGCCGAAGACTTCTGGTCCATCAGCCACCGGCGGCGGCGCTACCTGAAGCGGGAAACCAAGAACTACGTGCCCAAGATGATCGCCGCCGCGCTCATCGCCAAGGAGCCGGAGAAATACGGCTTCAAGAACATCACCTACCAGGCGCCCATGACCTTTGACCTGGTGCAGGTGCATGGCGGCACCAGCCTGGGCGTGGCCGCCAAGCTGGCCGGGGTCAAGACCCAAGAGCTGGCCGCCCTGAACCCCGAACTGCGGCGCTGGTGCACCCCGCCCAACCGCAACCGCTACACCCTGCGCATCCCCGCGGGCACCAAGGCCGCCTTCGAAACCGCCTACGCCGCCCTGCCCCCCCACAAGCGGCGCGCCCGCATCGGCACCATCCGGGTGCGCGTGCAGCGCGGCGACACCCTGGGGCGCATCGCCGCCACCTACCGCGTGTCCCTGCGGGAACTCATGTCCCTCAACCCCAGGCTCAACCCCCGCCGCCTGCGCATCGGCCAGGTGGTGCTGGTGCCGCCCACCGCCCGCGCCCGCGCCGTGGCCAACCGAAGCCGCGGCCAGAGGAACCGCGCCAAGGTGCGCTCCTACGCGGCCAGCAACCACAACACCCGCAAGATCATCCACGTGGTCAAGCGCGGCGACACCCTGTGGGACATCGCCCAGGCCTACGGCATCAACCACAAGGACATCCGCCGCTGGAACGGACGCAGGTCCAGCCGCCTCCACCCCGGCCAGAAGCTGGTGCTCTATGTGCCCCAGGCCAAGGCCGAGGCCAAGCTGCACTCCGTGCAGCCCAGCGGCACCACCCTGGTCTACGTGGTGCAACGGGGTGACAACCTGTGGGACATCTCCCGCCGCTTCAAGACCACCCCCGCCGCCATCCGCCGCTGGAACGGCCTCAGATCCAGCCGCATCACCCCGGGCGACCGCCTGACCGTGCGCCTGGCGGACAACAACTCCTAGCCGCCCGCGCCAAGGGGGCAACGGGGGCAACGGAGGGCGACGGGGGGCGACGGGGCGACGGGGGCGATAGGGGGCGAGCAAAGGGGGGCAGCAAGGAGGGGAGCGAGGGCAAGCAAGCGCCGGGGGCAGAAGGATAAGGGGGAGCGGGCTCGCTCCCTGCTCCATCAACAAGCCAGCCAAGCACACCCGCCGCAAGCCTTGCGGCGGGTGCAGTCGTCAGGGGCCTGCGCCACGTGACTCGGCACCCATGCAAACGCCCTGCTCGCGGCGCCGGCGCCTCCGGCGGAGATGCCGGCCCGCCATGCCGGCCGGAAATGTCTCTGCTATTGTCCACACAGTGGTGAGAGCCCTGGGCGCGGGCCGCCTTCAGGCCGGCGGCTCGGGAGCGCCCTCCCCAAGCGAGGAAAAGGACGCAGGAGGGGAGGACGCCTCCAGGTGTCGCCGCAGCTCCTGGGCCGGGGCATAGGCCGGGGCACTGGAGGGCACCCTCTCCAACAGGCCCAGGGCCTCTTGCCCGCGCCCCTCGCCGGCAAAGAAACGCGCCGCCTCCACCACCAGCTCCCAGTCGCCGCGCTCCAGGCCCAGGCGCGCGGCCGTGACCATGGCCGCCAGGGAGTCCTGGCCACGGCCCAGGCGCTGTTGCAGGCGGGCCAGGTTGAAGTGCAGCCGGCCCGCGCCCGGGTCCAGCTCCAGCCCACGGTGGTACTCGGCCAGGGCCTCCTGCAACCGCCCCTGGGCCACCAGCTCCAGCCCCCGCCGGGCGCAGTCCTCCACCCGCCGCTCGCGGGCGGCCTCCAACTCCTGCCCCACCCGCTCCATCAGCTCGGGCCGGCCCGCCCGCCGGCAGAGGCGGGCGATCTCCTCCCAGCGGCCGCCTTCGTCCCCCCC
>CAZUHP010000039.1:0-32560 GCA_964620595.1 uncultured Desulfarculaceae bacterium
TGGCCGAGGCCTACCGCCGCATCCGCAACACCATGCGCTTCCTGCTGGGCAACCTCTTCGACTTCGACCCGGACCGCCACGCGGTGGACCCCGGCGACATGGGCGAGATGGACCGCTACATCCTGGTGCGCCTCCAGGAATTGGTGAACGAGGTGTTGACCGCCTATGAGGCGTTCGCCTTCCACAAGGCCTTCCACCGCCTGCACCACTTCTGCGTGGTGGACCTCTCCGGCTTCTACCTGGACGTGATCAAGGACCGGCTCTATACCCACAAGACCGACGGACCCTCCCGCCGGGCGGCTCAAACCGTGCTGCACCGCATGGCCTCCCAAATGGTGCGGCTCATGGCCCCCATCCTCTCCTTCACCGCCGAGGAGATCTGGGACCACCTGCCCGGGGCCAAGGCCCAGTGCGAAAGCGTGCACCTGGCGTCGTTCCCTTCCACCCGCAAGCTCTCGCAAGAGGAGCTGGAGCTGGAGGACAAATGGGAAAAGCTCCTGGCCATCCGCGACTGGGTGAACGTGGGCATGGACAAGGCCCGCAAGGAAAAGCTCCTGGGCAACTCCCTGGACGCCAAGCTCACCGTGGAGACCCAGAGCGAGGAGGGCCGCTTCCTCCAGGAGCACGCCGAGGCCTTCCAGGAGATAGCCATGGTGAGCGAGCTGGTGTTCGCCGACAGCATCGCCGAGCCCACCATCCAGGACGAGGAAAAGAGGATGATGCCGCTCTATCGCATAGAGCGCACCGCCTATGAGAAGTGCCCCCGCTGCTGGAAGCGCCGGCCCGAGGTGGGCGACCAGGAGATCTGCCACGACTGCCAGGCCGCCCTGGCCTAGGAGGGCCCCATGGCGAGAGGCCGCATAGTCAGGCTGGCCTGGGTGGCCCTGGTCCTGGTGGCCCTGGACCAGGCCGCCAAGGCCGCGGCCCTGGCCTGGCTTCCCCCCGGCCGCCCGGTGGTCATCATCCCCCAGCTCTTTGACCTGCGCCTGGTGTTCAACACCGGCGCGGCCTTCAGCGCCTTTGCCCGCTGGACCTATGCGCCCTGGCTGCTCCTGGGCATCTCCCTGGCCGCGGTGGCCCTGGCCCTGTGGCTGGCCACCGGCAGGACCGGCCGGGCCAAGGCGGCCCAGGTGTGCCTGGGCCTCATCGCCGGCGGGGCGCTGGGCAACTTCATCGACCGCCTGCGCATGGGCCGGGTGGTGGACTTCATCGACTGGCACCTGGGCCCCCTCCACTGGCCGGTGTTCAACCTGGCCGATGCGGGCATAACCGTGGGCGCGGTCTACCTGGGCTGGCTGATCCTGCGGGGCCGGGCCTAGCCGGGGGCGACGGGGGCGGCGGGGGGCGGCGGGCAGACGCGGCCCAGGAGGCGGCAGCCTCCGGCGCGGTCTGCTACAATCTGGGCCAGGTCTTTCTAGCCCGCTTCCCAGGCACCCGAACCCGAGGCAGGCATGCACCCCATCATCTTTCAACTGGGCCCCCTCACCCTCTACTCCTATGGCGCCATGCTGGCCCTGGGCGCGGGCCTGGGCCTCATAACCCTTTCCCGCCTGGCCAGGGCCAACGGCCTGGACCCGGACCGGGTGAGCAGCCTGGCCCTGTGGGTGCTCCTGGCGGCCATCGCCGGCAGCCGGCTGGTGTTCGTCCTGCTGGAGCCCGCCTCCTTCCTCGCCCGTCCCTGGCGGGTCTTCTTCTTTTGGGAAGGGGGCCTGGTGTTCTACGGCGGGCTGGCGGGCGGGTTGCTCACCGGCGTGCTCCTGGCCCGGCGCTGGGGCATCCCCTTCCTCAAGCTCCTGGACTGCTTCGCCCCCTCCCTGGCCTTGGGCCAGGCCATCGGCCGCATCGGCTGCTTCCTGGCCGGCTGCTGCTACGGCCTGCCTTGGGATGGCGGCTGGTGCGCGGTCACCTTCACCGATCCCCACACCCTGGCCCCCCCCGGGCTGCCCCTGCACCCCACCCAGCTCTATTCCTCGGCCGCCCTGTTCGTCATCTTCGGCCTCAGCCTCTTGGTGTGGCGCCGGCGGCGCTTCGCGGGCCAGGTGTTCTTTGCCTACGGCTTCCTGCACGGCGTGGCCCGGGTGGTGATCGAGCAGTTCCGCGGCGACTGGCGGGGCGAGCCCCTGGTGGCCGGGCTCACCCCCACCGCCCTGTTCGCCCTGGGCTTTGCCGTGTTCAGCGCGGCCATGTTGGTGTATTTGTCCCGCAGAACCCCATGAAAGGAGGCAGCGGCTTGGAGTTTCCCCCGGAACTCAGCTATAGCGAGGAGCACCTGTGGGTGCGCCAGGAGGACCAGGGCGAGGTGGTGGTGGGCATCACCGACTTTGCCCAGGACCAGCTCGGCAAGGTGATCTACGTGGACCTGCCCGACGAGGGCGACGAGGTGATCGCCGGCCAGGAGATGGGCGCGGTGGAGAGCGCCAAGAGCGTCAGTGACCTCATCTCCCCGGTCACTGGCGAGGTGCTGGCGGTGAACGAGTCCCTGCTGGACGACCCCTCGCCGGTCAACCAGGACCCCTACGGCCAAGGCTGGCTGGTGCGGGTGAAGCTGGAGGACGGGTTGCCCGCCGAACTCATGTCCGCCGGTGACTACCAGGCGAAGTTGAACCAGTAACCCCGCCCACGGAGGGCGACGGGGGACGGGCGACGGGGGGCAGGGACGGCGAAGGGTGGCCAGGCGGCGGCCGTGGTGGCCTCCCGCGCTGCCCGGGGTTCGATTCGCTTCTACGCCTTTGTTGGCCGGCCGGCGCGGCCTCCCTTTCAGGACGACTTTTCCGCCAGGCGCCGGCCCTGGCGGGAGAGCCCGCCCAGGGCCATGCCTTTTCTCCACATGAGCCACAGCCCCGCGGCGGTCAGGGGAAAGTAGTTGACCGCCCAGAGCAACAGGCTGTAGGCCAGCGCCCGCTGCTGGTCGGCCCCGGCCATCATCAGGGCCCAGGTCACCGCCAGTTGGAAGGTGCCCGCATAGCCCGGCCCGGCCGGCACCGCCACCCCCACGCTGCTGCCCGCCAGGGCCATGGCGGCCAACACCGGGCTGGCCGCCAGCCCCACTGCGGGCAGGAACACCCAGAACCCGCCCAACACCGCGGCCCACAACAGAAGCGACAGGCCCACCAGGGAGGGCAGGCTGCGCGCCCGGGCCAGGATGGCCAGGCCGTGGTGAAAGCTCTCCAGGCTCTCCCGGACCTTTTGGCCCAGGCCCGGCGAGAGCCGCCCGGCCAGGCCCGCCGCCTTGTCCACCGTGGTCCCTGGCCAGCGCCACAGGGCGGCCACCAGCCCCAGCACCGCCAGGTACACCGCCAACAGTCCAAGGCCGGCGGCCCGCAGGTGGGCCACCGAAAAGGCCCCGGCCCGGGCCCCCGGCTTCACGAACATGAGCGCCAAAAAGAGCACCAGCACCAGCATCAGCCCGTCCAGCACCCGCTCCACCACGATGGTGGCCAGGGCGCTGGAGGCGGCCACCCCCTCCAGGCGGCCCACGGCATAGGCCCGCACCAGCTCGCCCAGGCGGGCGGGCAGCAGGTTGTTGGCCCCGAAACCGATCAGGTTGGCCTGGTAGAGGTTGGCCAGGCCGGTCTGCTTGACCGGCCGCAGGAGGATGCGCCAGCGCTGGGAGCGCAGCCAGAAGGTCACGGCCAGCAGCAGGACCACCGCCAGGGGATACAGCAGGTTCACCTGGCGCGCCAGTTCCCACAGCCGGGCGAAGTCCAGCTCCTTCAGCACCCAGGCCAGGCAGGCGGCGCTGAGGGCCAGGCCGATGGCCAGGTGGAGCCGGTGCTTCATGGCCTGGCCTCCTTTGCCGCCGCTTGGAAGCGCCGGAGCTGCTTGCGGTAGTAGGGCAGGCGCTCGCTGGGCCCGGCGGCCAGGGCGGCCCGGGCCGCGGCCGCGGCCCGGCGGGGGTGGCCGCTGGCAAAGTATGCCTCGGCCAGGGTGTCCCAGATGTGGGGCAGGGGGGCGCGCTTGACCGCCTCCCGGGCCAGGATCAGCGCCTCCCGGGGGCGGCGCAGGCGCGGGTTCTTGGCGGTGGCAAAGAGCCAGGCCAGGGAATTGAGGGCCTCGGGGTCCTCGGGCGCCAGCTCCACGGCCAGGGAGAGGTGGCGGAACGCCTTGTCCTCGGCGCCCTCCTCCAGGGCCAGCACCCCCAGGCCCAGGTGCAGGCCCGCGTCCCGGGGGTTGTGCGCCAGGCGCTGCTCCAGGGCCCGCTGCACCAGGCTGCGTTGCAGGCCCCGCCCCAGTTCCAACTGGCCGCCGGCCAGGCCCAGCCCGCCGGCGCCGATCAGCACCGCCAGGTACAGGACAAAGGCCCTTTTCAAGCGCCCGGCCTGGGCCTGGACCCGCCCGGGGTCGGCCTGGGCGCGCCGGAGCGCCTCCACCCGCTGGGCCACGGAGAAGTGGTGCCAGGAGGGCACCTCGCGGCTGTCACCGGAGAGCCGGGCCACCTTCTCCAGGGCCGCGGCCAGGGGCTCGGCCGTGCCCATCAGCCTGAGCGCGAAGAAATCCGCCTGGCGCTCGAAGTGGCGCATGAAAAAGCCCATCACGAAGCGCAGGTACACGATGAGCAGCGCCACCAGGGGCAGCGCGCTGAGCACGCTGAACAAGGCGCCGCCCTGGCTGTCGGCCAGGGTCGCCCCCCAGCCGGTGCCGGCCAGCCACAGCAGGAAGAAGTTGATGCCCAGGGCGATGGGGCCGGCCAGGGCATAGGCCAGCAGGAAGAAGCCCAGGAAGAACAGCAGGTAGGACACCAGGTGGCGGTGGCGCACGTGGCCCGCCTCGTGGGCCACCACCCCGGCCAGCTCGGCCGGAGTCATGGCCTCCACCAGGGCCGGGGTGAGCAGCAGGTAACGGAAGCGGGGCGCCACCCCCAGGATGCCGGCGGTCAGGAGCCGGCCCTGCATGACCGGCCAAGAGAGAATGGCCCCCACCCGCACCCCGGCCAGGGCCAACACCCGTTCGGCGATGTCGCGCACCGGCCCGGCGGGCCAGGGGCGGCACCCCCACCACAGGCGCACCAGCCAGGGGAAGAACACCGCCATCACGCACACAAAGGCGGCCAGGAACACCAGGTCCCCCAGGCCGGTGTCCAGCCAGGCCCGGGCCTCGGGCCAAAGCAGGGTGAGCAGGTCCCGCAGCGCCACCACCGCCAGCCAGGGGAACACCACCGGCGCCACGAAGCGGGCCTGGCCCCACACGAAGCGCCACCGGTCCAGGCCCTGCTGGAAGACCGCCTGCTCCAAGGGATGGGTGGCCGCCCAGACCAGGGTCACCAGCACGAAGTAGAGCCCCACCGCGCACAGGCCGGAGATCGTCTCCGAGGCGGCCACCGCCGCTAGGGCCATGAGATGGGCCTTCACCTCCAACACCGTGACCATGAGCGCCAGCACCGCCACGGCCAGGGCGTGCAGCTCGGTCACCACCCGCCGGGCTAGGCGGGCGGGGTTGGCCGGCGGCCGCGGGCCCAGTATCCTGCCCAGCACCATGAGCACCCGCAGCCGCGCCACCACCCACAAGAGCAGCATCACGCTCAAGGAGGCCAGCAGGCTTTCCCAACCGGCCATCTCGGGCGGCGGCGGCCGGTAGGCCTCCCACACCACCATGACCAGGATGAAGGCTATGATCTGGGCGAAGAGCAAGAACCACTCCCAACAGAGGGGTATCAACAGGCAGGGCCCGGGCATGATCCACCCGGGCCCTGACCTGGATATGGGCTTGTGGCGGAGAGAGAGGGATTCGAACCCTCGGAGGGGCTTTTAACCCCTCACTCGCTTAGCAGGCGAGCACCTTCGGCCACTCGGTCATCTCTCCGCGTGCCGAATCTTTGTTGTCAGTGCCCCGGCCTGCGGGCCGCGTGGCCCCGCCTGGGCATGGTCACCGGCCGCCAGGACTTGGTCAGCGGCCCCGTGGGCATTTTCAGCGCCCCGGCCTGCGGGCTGCGCGGCCCCGCCTGGGCATGGTCGCCGGCCGCCAGGACTTGGTCAGCGGCCCCGTGGGCATTTTCAGCGCCCGGCCTCGCAGGCTGCGCGGTCCCTCCTGGGCTTGGCCGCCGGCCGCGCGGGAATGGTCAGCCCCCCGGCCTGCGGACTGCGCGGCCCCCTTGACGGGGCGGGGTGGTGGCGGAGGGAGTAGGATTCGAACCCACGGAGCCAAACGGCTCAGCGGTTTTCAAGACCGCCGCCTTAGACCACTCGGCCATCCCTCCGTCGCGCTGGCGTGCACAACCTCGCGCTGATCGGCCCGGCATGGCCCGTTCGGCGTCCCGCGGGCTTTACGGCCCTCAACGCCGCAGGACCACGGCGGGACCCTCGGCATTATCTACCACCCACCCCCAGAAGCGTCAACCTTTTAGCGGCCTTGAGGGCACCTTCCCTTCCGGGCGGACAAGGATTGTGCATCTTTGCCCCAACCGGGGCATGGTGGTCTGGACGAAAGCGAGATTGTGGTATACTCTATGCCTTAATAATACTTTTTTAGTAGGAGTAGCGAGTCAGCATATTGAAAGGGGGGGAGGGCGCGGCCCAGCCGCGCCCCCTGGCATTCAGGGGCCGCCTCTTTCAACCCGCTGGACCATGGCGTTTGTGCTGTGGCGCATTTCAGGCGGAGTCGCTATTCTTGGCGGCAGATCAGAACAGGCCAACACACGGAGGAACCACGGACATGACCTCAGACAAGGCGCCCAACGTCAGCGGAGTGGACAGCCCGGGCCGCCGCACGGTCAAAAGCCTGTGCGGCATGTGCGCGGTGCGCTGTCCCATCCAGGTGGAGGTGGAAGATGGCCGCGTGCGGTGGATACAGGGCAACCCCGACGACAAGGCCATGGAGGCCAGCCTGTGCCCCAAGGGGGCGGCGGGGCTGGCCATGGAGTATGACGACGAGCGGCCCCAACATCCCTTGATCCGCACCGGGGAGCGGGGCTCGGGCCAGTGGCGCCGGGCCAGTTGGGACGAGGCCCTGGACTATGTGGCCGGCAAGCTCAAGGAAGTCATCGACGAGCACGGCGGCAGGGCGGTGGTGCTCTCGGACCGGGGCGGTCCCTTCACCGACCTCACCAAGAGCTTCCTCAAGGCCCTGGGCTCGCCCAACTACTTCAACCACGACTGCACCTGCGGCCGCAACGCCCACCACGCCACCAAGAGCTTGCTCGGCCTGGGGCGCAAGGGCGTGACCTATGACATCAAGAACACCAAGCACCTCGTGCTCTACGGCCGCAACATGATCGAGTCGCTCCAGGTCAAGGAGGTCAAGGAGTTCATGCAGGCCCTGGCCAACGGGGCCAAGTGCACCTACATCGACCCCCGCGCCACCCTGACCGCCGCCAAGGCCACCCGCTTCTGGCAGATCAGGCCCAACACCGAGTACGCCCTGAACCTGGCCCTGATCCACCAGGTGCTGGAGGACAAGCTCTACGACGCGGAGTTCGTGGAGCGCTGGTGCTCCGGCCTGGACGAACTCCGGGAAGCGGTCCGGCCCTACACCCTCCAGTGGCAGGAACAGCACACCGGCATCCCGGCCGGGGAGTTGCAGGACTTCCTGCGCGAGATCGCCGCCGCCGCGCCCAACATCATCTTCCACGCCGGCTGGATGACCGCCCGCCATCGCCAGAGCTTCTACACCAGCCGCACCAGCCACATCCTGAACGCCCTGTTCGGCGCCATAGAGGTTCCCGGCGGAGTGTGCCTCACCAAGAAGGTGGGCGACACGGGCCGGCAGAACCTCAAGACCCTGCGCGAGCGCATCCCCGAGGTGGAGGAGAAGCGGGTCGACGGGGTGGGCTGGAAGTACAAGCACTTTGACGACGGTCCGGGCCTGCTCCAGCTCTTGTTCCCGGCCATCGAGAGCGGGGACCCCTACCCCGTGGGCGCCTACATCGTCTACCGCCACGACCCCATGACCGCCCTGCCCGACCCCGAGGAGCAGAAACGCTATTACGACAAGCTCAAGCTGTTGGTCTCCATCGACGTGAACTACTCGGAGACGGGCTGGTACTCGGACGTGATCCTGCCCGAGAGCACCTACCTGGAGCGCGCCAACCTGATCGCCTCCAAGAGCGGTCTCAAGCCCAGCTTCCAGATGCGCGACCAGTGCATAGCCCCCCGCTTCGACTCCCGGCCGGCCTGGTGGATCTTCCGCGAGCTGGCCAAGCGCCTGGGCGTGGGCGAGTACTTCGACTTCGAGAGCATCGAGGAGATCTGGGAGTACCAGCTCGAGGGCACCGGCGTCAGCCTCAAGGAGCTGCGCGAAAAGGGCGTGGTCTCCCTGGCGGACAAGCCCATCATGTGGGACCGGGAAAACGGGCTCAAGTTCAAGACCCCCTCGGGCAAGATCGAGTTCATCAGCCAGGAGCTGGAGGAGGCGGGCCTGCCCTCCATCGCCGAGTTCCAGCCGCCGCCGGAGCTGGAGGAGGACGAGTTCCGCCTGCTCTTCGGCCGGGCCGCGGCCCACAACCACGGCCACACCATGAACAACCCCCTGCTGCACGAGCTGGTGCCCGAGAACACCGTGTGGATACACCCCCAGCGCGCCGAGCAGCTTGGCGTGGCCGACGGCGAGGCGGTGGAGGTGATCAGCGACGGCTACAGCGCGGTGGGCAAGGTCACCGTGACCCCCTGGATACACCCGGAAGCGGCTTTCCTCCTGCACGGATTCGGCCGCACCATACCCCTGCAGACCAGGGCCTACCAGAAAGGCATCGCCGACCAGCGCCTGCAAAAGGGCCTGCTGACGGTATACGACCCGGCGGGCGGCGGTCTCGCCCTGACCGAATGCACCATCCGCGTGCGCAAGGCCTAAGGAAGGAGCGGCACCATGAGCAAATACTATCTGCTGCAGGATTCGGAGCGTTGCGTCGGTTGCCAGGCGTGCGAGGTGCACTGCAAGACCAACAAGGGCCTGGGAGTGGGCCCGGCGCTGTGCAAGAACATGAGCGTGGGCCCGGTGGAGGTCAAGGGACTGCCCCGGGTGCGCTTCGTCTTCATGCCCTGCTTCCATTGCGAGGAGCCCTGGTGTCTCAACGTGTGCCCCTCGGGCGCCATCAAGAAGCGGGACAAGGACGGGATCGTGTTCATCGAGCCCGCCCTGTGCATCGGCTGCAAGAGCTGCATCACGGCCTGCCCCTGGGGCGCCTGCCAGTGGGACCCGGTTACCAGCAAGGCGGTCAAGTGCGACTACTGCAAGGACCGGCTGGACCAGGGCCTCAAGCCGGCCTGCGTGACCAAGTGCCTCACCCAGTGCCTGTTCTTCGGGGAGGCGGTCCAACTGCCCGGCCACCGGCGGGAGCGTTTCGCCAAGACGGTGGCGGCGGATTCCTTCAGCATGCAGGACATGACCACCGGCTAGGCGCCGCCTGCCAGGTATTCCTGCCGGGCGGCTCCGCCCGCCCGGCAGGCAATGGGAACCCACTCATCCGGGCCAAGGTTTAGACATATGGAATCATACCCCACCGGACTGTCCCTGATGCTCGGGCGGATACTCACCGCCTGGTGCGAGCAGCTCACCCCCTCCTCTCCGGAGAGATACCTGGAGACCGGAGGCTTCCAGGGCCTGGCCCGCGCCGCGCGCGGCGCTCCCCTGGAGGTGGTGGCCGAACTGCGCTCGGCCGGGCTGCGCAACCGGGGGCCCTCGGTGGAGCCGGTGTACCTGGGCTGGCAGCGCTTTTCGCGGCGCAACGCCCCCGGCGTGCTGGTGGCCGACGCGGTGCAACTGGACCCCCGTGCCCAGGGCGGCGCCATGCTCTTGCGGCAAAACCCCTACGGCCTGCTGGAGGGGCTCTTGGTGGCCGCCCACGCCCTGCAGGCCGAGCGGGCGGTGCTGCTCCTGCCGCCGGAGCTGGCCGACTACGAGGCGGGCCTGCTCAACGCCATGGAGATGATCCACCGGCTCGATTTGGAGCTGGACAAGGACCTGCACCTGGAGATAAGGCGCGACCGGCGTCCCGGCATCCAGGACCACGGCATCCCCTGGGACCCGGAAGAGCCCGCCCTGGTCCACCACCTGGAGACCTGGTACCACGTGGCCCTGATCATGTCCCTGGGCGCGGAGCGCTACCGGGCCCTGGGCCTGGAGGGCCACATGGGCACCTGGCTGGTGACGGTGGGCGGCACCGTGGCCAGCCCCGGCCTGGTGGAGGTCCCCCTGGGCGGGTCCGTGTGGCAGGTGGTGGAAACCCTGGCCGGCGGCGTTCCGGCCGGAGCGGAGCCCTTTGCCCTGTCCCTGGACGGCGGGCTGGGCGGATTCCTGACCCCGGCCGCGGCCGAGGTGCCGCTCGCCCCCGAGGAGTTGGCCGCGGCGGGGGTGACTCCCAGCCCGGCCACCATGTGGGTGCTGGAGAAGGGCGCCTGCATGGTGGACATGACCCGCCGGGCCCTGTACCGGTGGTGGCGGCTTTCCGGCGAGGAGTCCTCGCCCGAGCGCAGGCTCCTGGCCCGGGCCCTGCGCCTGGTCACCGAGGTGGTCCGGGGCAAGGGCCGGCCCTCCCACCTGGACGAGCTGGCCGGCACCGCCGCCGAGCTGGCCGCCCAGGGGCTGGCCGCGGCCTGGCCGCTGGCCAGCAGCCTGCGCTACTTCCCCCGGCAGTGGCAGGACCACGTGGCCGGCCGCCGCTGCCCCTCGGGCAATTGCCTGGCGCGGCCGCCGGCGCCTTGCCACAACACCTGTCCGGCCAATATCGACATCCCCAGCTTCCTGGCCCAGATCGGCCACCGGCAATACAAGAAGGCCGCCGGCACCATCTGCCGGGACAACCCCCTGCCCTACACCTGCGGCCTGGTCTGCCCGGCGCCCTGCGAGGGCCAGTGCCTGCGGGGCGAGATGGACGGGCCGGTGCACATCCGCGCCATGAAGGCGGTGGCCGCCAAGCACGCCCTGGACGAGGGAGGCTACCCCAAGCCCCGCCGGGCCAGGGACACCGGCAAGAAGGTGGCCGTGGTGGGCAGCGGGCCCGCGGGCATCACCTGCGCCTACTACCTGGCGCTCAAGGGTCACCAGGTGGTGGTCTACGAGGCCCAGGCCGAGCCCGGCGGCATGCTGCGCTACGGCATACCGGCCTACCGCCTGCCCCGGGAGGTGCTGGATAGCGAGCTGGGCCAGCTCACCCGGCTGGGCATCAAGATGGTGACCTACAGCGAGGTGGAGAGCATCCAGCAGCTCAGGGACATGGGCTATGATGCCATCTTCTTGGCCCTGGGCACCCAGCTCAGCCGCCTGATACCCATCGAGGGCGTGGACCTGCCCTTTGTGCTGGGCGGCCTGGACTTCCTCAAGGACGTGCGCGGCGGCAAGGACCCCCGGGTGGGCCCGCGGGTGGTGGTGGTGGGCGGCGGCAACGTGGCCATCGACGTGGCGCTCACCGCCATCCGCCAGGGCGGCCACCGGGTGGACATGTTCTGCCTGGAGAAGCGCCGCGAGATGCCGGCCAGCTCCCACGAGGTGGAGCAGGCCCTGGCCGAGGGCGTGGCCATAAACAACTCCTGGGGCCCGGTCAAGATCACCAGCGAAGGCGAGGTGATCTTCCAGCGCTGCACCCGGGTGTTCGACGAGCGCGGCCGCTTCAGCCCCCAGTTCGACCCTGAGCGGCTCAACACCATCAAGGCCGACACCGTAATCCTGGCCATCGGCCAGGCCACCGACCTGGCCTGCGTGGAGCAGGGCAGCCTGGTGGAGACCGAGCGGGGCATGATCTGCACCGACCAGGACCTGGCCACGGCCGAGCCCGGGGTGTTCGCCGGCGGCGACGTGGTGCACGGGCCCCAGACCGTGGTCATGGCCATCCAGGCCGGCAAGCGGGGCGCGGCTGCCATCGACGCCTACCTGCGGGGCGGCAAGGTGGACCCCCGGGTGGGCACCCCGGTGCGCCGCGCCGAGGTGGAGCCCCTGGCGGTGGGGGCCCGGGAACGCACCAGCCGGCGCCGGGCCGAGATCCCCTACGTGGACGTGGAAGACCGTAAGGGCAACTTCCAGCACATCGAGCTGGGGCTCGACGACGACATGGCCGACGACGAGGCCGGCCGCTGCCTGCGCTGCGACCTCTGCATAGGGTGCGGCCTTTGCCAGCTCGTGTGCAGCGAGGTGGGCGCCGAGGCCCTGCGCCTGCGGGACACCAAGGCCGACCGCCTGGCCTTCAACGACTTCACCAGGCCCTCCACCCGCTGTATCGGCTGCGGGGCCTGTTCCCAGGTGTGCCCCACCGGCGCCATCCAGGTGCGCGACAGCCAGGGCCACCGCCAGACCGTGATCACCGGCACCGTGGTGCAGGACCACGAGCTGCTCCGCTGCACCTCCTGCCGGCGGCCCTATGTGCCCCAGGCCTACCTGGACCACCTCAAGCACCGGGTGGGTCCGGCCGCGGTGGACCACGTGGACCGCAAGCTGTGCCCCAGTTGCGCCCGGGAACAACGCGCGCTGGAGCTTTCCGGCTGGCCCTTCTTCAGTGTGGGCCAGGCCTAGGGGCCTCCAAGGCTTGACCGCCGCCCCCACCGGCAACCGGACCGGGGGGGCGGTTTTCTTTTTGGGGGGCGGCGGCTTGCAAGTTCCCTTTGACCGCCAGGCGGTATGGGTATAGGATAATGCGCGGTATTAACTGTAGTTTTTATGATTAGAATGCTAGAGTTGCCAGCCTAGCCCAAGGAGATCGCCTTGCCTGAACTTCAGCTCGATACCGCCGGTTGGGAGCGGCCACTTTTGACCCGCCTGGCTTCGCCTGCCGCCGCCACCTTGGAGGGATACCTGGAGCAGGGTGGCTTTGCGGGGTTCAAGAAAGCCCTGGCGATGAGCCCGGCCCAGATCGTGGTGAGTCTCCGGGATGCGGGCCTGCGGGGCAGGGGACCCGGCGCCCAACCGGTTTACGCCAAGTGGTGGAGCTTCCAGCGGCGGGACGGGGGGGGCGCGGGGGGCGCGGGGGGCGCGGCGCGCGCGGGGGGGACTGGGGGGGTCGTGCTGGTGGTGGACGCGCGGGAGGCGGACCCCCGCAGCCTGGCCGGCCAGCGGCTGTTGGAGCAGGGCCCTTACGGGTTGATCGAGGGCCTGGCCATCGCCGCCCGGGCCACCGGCGCCCAAGAGGCCCGCTTGCGCCTTTCCCCGGAGCTGAGCCGTTTCCTGCCCAACCTGCGCGAGGCCCTGGCGGATGCCGTTTCCCAGGGCCTGTTGAAGGATATCTCCCTGGCATTGCACCCCTATGGCGACACCCCCCCACCCGGGGTCAAGCCCCCCCCCGAGCTGTGCCACGTGCTGGAGACCTGGTATCAGGTCGCCCTGGCCCTGGCCCTGGGGCCGGAGGGGTTTCAGGCCCTGGGCCGCGCCTACCAGGCCGGCACCCGCCTGGTGACCGTGGGCGGGGCGGTGGCCCGGCCCAGGCTTTGCGAGGTGCCCCTGGGCGTGGGGCTGGACCAGGTGCTGGAGGCGGCCGGCGGCCTCAGCCGGCCCCAAGAGGCCAAGGCCCTGTGCCTGGAGGGGGGCGTGGGCGGCTTTCTGCCCCTTGACCAGGCGGACACCCCTCTCGCGCCCGAGGAGCTGATGAGCCGGGAGCTGAGCCCGGCCTTTGGCACCCTGTGGGTGCTGGACCAGAACGACTGCCTGGTGGACCTCACCCGGCGGGCCATGACCCGGGTGCTCAACCTGGGGCTGGAGCAGGACAACAACGCCCGCCAGCTCACCCTCAACGCCATCCGCCTGGTCACCCAGATCGCCCTGCGCCGGGCCGAGCCCCAGACCTACGAGGGTCTCAAGGGGATAGCGGACCAGCTCCTTTTGATAAACGCCGCTGCGGGCTGGGCCCTCAAGAGTTCCTTGGATTACTTCCCCGAGGAATGGCACCTCCACCTGCGGGGACAGAGCTGCGCGGCCTTCGACTGCCTCACCCCCCTGGTGGCTCCCTGCCAGGCCGCCTGCCCGGCGGGCATCGACATCCCCAGCTTCATGGCCCTGGTGGCCCAGGAGCGCCACCTGGAGGCGGTGGAGGTGATCCGCCAGGACAATCCCCTGCCCTACATCTGCGGCTTGGTGTGCCCCGCCCCTTGCGAGGACATCTGCATAAGGGGCCAGGTGGACCAGCCGGTGAGCATCCGGGCCATGAAGGCGGTGGCGGCCAAGCACGCCCTGGCCCAGGGCGGCTATCCCCGCCCCAGCCTGGGCGAGCCCACCGGCAAGCGGGTGGCGGTGATCGGGGCCGGGCCGGCCGGGCTCACCTGCGCCTACTTCCTGGCCCGTGCCGGCCACGCGGTGACCATCTTCGAGGCCCAGGACCAGCCCGGCGGCACCACCTTCAGCGGCATACCGGCCTACCGGCTGCCCCGGGAGGTGATCCAGGCCGAGGTGCAGGCCATCTTGGACCTGGGGGTGGAGATGCGTACCGGCCAGGCCCTGGGCCGGGACTTCACCCTGGAGGGCCTGCGCGCCGAGGGCTACGACGCGGTGTTTTTGGGTATCGGCGCCACCCGCGGCTACCGCCTGGGCCTGCCTGACGAGGAAAAGTACCCGGACCAGGTGCTGGACGGGGTGAGCTTCCTGGCGAAGGTGGCCCAGGGCGACCGGGAGCCCCCCGCCCGGGAGGTGGTGGTGGTGGGCGGCGGCAACGCGGCCATGGACGCGGCCCGCACCTGCGTGCGCCTGGGCTGCCGCAAGGTGACGGTGGCCTACCGCCGCAGCCACCACGAGATGCCCGCCCACGAGCACGAGGTGGAGGAGGCCATGGCCGAGGGGGTGGAGTTCCACTTCCTCACCATACCCCAGTCCTTGCAGGTGGAGGAGGGCAGGGTGACCGGCCTGGTCTGCCTGCGGGGCAAGCTGGGCCCGCCCGACGAGTCCGGCCGGCGCCGGCCGGTGCCGGTGGAGGGCTCGGAGTTCGTCATCCCGGCCGGGGCGGTGATCGCGGCCATCGGCCAGCAGCCGGACCTCGCCTGGATGGACAAGGACGCCGGCCTGGAGGTGGGCCGCGCCTCGCGGCTGGTGGTGGAACCGGCCACCTTGCAGACCAGCCGGCATTGGGTCTTTTCCGGGGGCGATGCGGTTACCGGTCCGGCTACGGTGGTGGAGGCGGTGGCCGCCGGCAAGCGGGCGGCCAAGGCCATGAACCTGTACCTGTCCGAACGGCCGCCGGAGCTGGTGGTGGTCAACCCCCAGCCCAGGGCGCGGGTGGAGCCCATTGTCGCCAGCGTGGAGCAGCGGGCCAGGGCCAGCCGGCCCCAGATGTCCATGCGGCCCCCGGACCAGCGCCGCCAGGACTTCGAGCCGGTGGAGCTGGGGCTGAGCGACCGGCAGGCCTTCGAGGTGGCGGCGCGCTGCCTGCGCTGCGACCTTTGCCTGGGCTGCGGCCTGTGCCAGACCGCCTGCGCGGAGATGGGCGCGGCGGCCCTCCGCTTCGTGGAGGCCGGCGACCGCCTGGCCTTCAACAGCTTCCTGACCTCCGGCAAGGCCTGCATGGCCTGCGGGGCCTGCGCCAATGCCTGCCCCACCGGCGCCATCCAGGTGGTGGACCAGGGCAACAAGCGCCGCATCGTGATGACCGGCACCGTGCTGGGCGAATCGGAGCTGGTTCCCTGCTCGGTGTGCGGCCGCCCCTATGCCTCCCAGGAGCAGCTCGCCAAGGTGAGCCAGCGCCTGGAGGACCGGCCTCACCAGCGGGTGGACCAGCATATCTGCCCCTCCTGCGCCCGCTTGCAGCAGGTACGGGACAAGTGGGCCGCCCGCTTTCTGCGCCGGGCCGAGCCCAGCGACCCCAGGGTCCCCGGACTCGCCCCCGGCCTGCGCCCGGGCGGCTCCTGATGCCGGGCCGCGCTCCGGGCTTGCCTTCCTCTCCGCCCCGGGGTAGAAACCGGGTGGGAGGTGACAAGCCATGGATACCCAGCGCCTGGCCCGCTATCTGGAGTTCCGCCCCGCCTGGAAGTCCTTTGCGGTCTACATCTTCGGAGCGGTGGTCTTTTTCGGGGGGCCCTTGGTCAACCCCGAGGCCCCCATCCGGCCGGCGCTCTCCGAGCTGATCGGCACCTGCTTCGTGGTCTTCATACTCATCCAGCGCTTCACCAACCTCTACCGGGTGAGCGCGGACAAGTTCGTCCACGAAACCTCTTTCCCCAAGCACCGCCTGCGCGAGGTGGCCATAAAGGACATCCGCCGCATCGACCTGCGCCGGGGGATCATCCAGCGGTTCCTGGGCGTGGCCCACGTGCGCCTGTACCTGCAAGGGGAGTCGGAACCGGCGGTCAGGCTCTTTGGCGTGCCCCAGCCGGAGCAGTTCCGCGAGCTGCTCAAGGACCTGGGCGCCAGCGACGAGCGGGTGACCGGGGCCTGGCGGCGCTAGGGTGGGCGCCGCCTGGCGGCCGGCCCGGGTGCGCTGGCTGGAGGGCTCCCGGGCCCGCCAGACCCCGGCCGCGCTTCTGGTGGAGGGCGCCTGGGTGGAGGTGGTGCTGGTGGCCGAGGAATTGCGGCAGGGGCCCGGGGCCGGGGCCGAGCGCTGGCGGCGATATGTTTTGCGCGGTGGCGGAAGGGGTTACGAGCTGGAAGGCGCGGAAGGGGGCGATTTTTGGCGTTTTCGCCCCCTGGAGCGGGCCGGTAGCGATTGACAGGCCTTCCGGGCCCGTGCTACACGTTAATTAATAGTCTTGAGATATTAAGGCAGTGCGCCCCACTTGCAGCCGCGGCTCCAAGGGTTGCGGAAAAGGGGTGCTGTCTGATAGTTGCACAAGAGAATCCCCCAAGGAGGTTCAAAGATGGTGGCTCTGATCGGCGGCCTGGCCGCGTTGGTTTTGGGTGTCATTGGGCTCATCGGCTGGTGGGACGAATTCCTGTGGCTTCTCAAAGGTGTGGTTCCCCTGGTGTTGCTCCTGGGCGGCGCCCTGGCCACCTACCTGGGGGCCGAGGAGATGAAGGACAAGCGCCGGGCCGAGGAGGAGCAATTCCAGGAGCCGTTCCAGCCCCAGGACGAGGACGTGGAAAAGTACAAGCAAGAGGTGGCCGAACTCAAGGCCAAGCTGGCCGCCATGGAGTCCGGGGAGAGCAAAGAGGAAAGCAAGCCAGAGGGCGAGTAGGGCCGGCTCCGCCGGGCTGCCTCCAGGTAACCAAAAGCGGGCGCCCCCTGGCCACAGGGGGCGGCCCGCTCTTTGTTTTTTCCCTGGCGCCCCGCGGCGCGGCGGCCGCTAGGAAGCCTTGCGCAGGGCCTGTTGCTCCTGGGCGCTGGGGTGGAGCGCCTTCCAGGAGTCGCAGCGGTAGAACTGGCCGCAGGCCCGCTCGGTGAGGGTGCAAAGGCCCTTGGTGGCCTCGGACCAATGGCTGCAAGTCTTGCAGACCTTGGCTTGCCATGCGTGCATACCCTCTTACCTCCCCATCAAATAGTGTTACCCGATTATAGCCATACAAGATATTGTGTCAAGCCTGTCTGACGGGGGAGAGCGAAAAGGCATTGCGCCCTGCCGCCTTCCCCTTGGCGGAGCGTCCAATCCGCGCCTGGTCCTTGTGCCCGGACCCTGGCCGGGATATCCTGGGCTTACGGAGGAAGGGCCATGCACGAAGCCATGCTCTACGACAAGCTGGAAGGGGACGAGGTGCGCTGCCGGCTCTGCGCCCACGGCTGCCTGATCGCCGAGGGCAAGCGGGGCATCTGCATGGTGCGCCAGAACCAGGGCGGCACCTTGTACAGCCTGGTCTATGGCAAGACCATCGCGGGCAACCCGGACCCCATCGAGAAAAAGCCCCTGTTCCACTTCCTGCCCGGCACCTACAGCTATTCCATCGCCACCATCGGCTGCAACTTCCAGTGCGGCTTTTGCCAGAACTGGGACATCAGCCAGCACCTGCGGGAATCCGGCGGCGGCATACCCGGCGGCGGGCCGAGCGGGGGCGAGGTGCCGCCCGAGCAGATCGTGGCCCAGGCCGAGCGCTATGGCTGCGCCTCCATCAGCTACACCTACACCGAGCCCACCATTTACTTCGAGTACGCCTACGATTGCATGAAGCTGGCCCATGAAAAGGGGCTCAAGAACGTGTTCGTGACCAACGGCTACGAGTCGGCCGACTGCGTGGAGGCCTGCACCGGCCTGCTGGACGCGGCCAATGTGGACCTCAAGGCCATGAGCGACGATTTTTACAAGCGCGAGTGCAAGGCCAAGCTGCAACCGGTGCTGGATACCCTGAGGCGCATGCACGCGGCCGGCATCTGGCTGGAGGTGACCACCCTGCTCATCCCGGGCAAGAACGACGACCCGGCCCAGCTCAAGGACCTGGCCGCGTTCCTGGTCCAGGAGCTTTCGCCCCAGGTGCCCTGGCACGTGAGCGCCTACACCCCGCGCTACAAGTACCGCGGCGTGGGCCCCGGCCCCACCCCGGCGGCCTCCATCGAGCGGGCCCTGGAGATCGGCCGGGAGGCTGGCCTGCGCTACCTCTACGCCGGCAACCTGGCTGGTCACCACTCGGAGAACACCAGGTGCGCGGACTGCGGCGAGGAACTCATCCAGCGCCGGCTCTTCTCGGTGGGCCGCAACCGCCTGGCAGGGGGCAAGTGTCCCGGCTGCGGGGCGGCGGTGCCCGGGGTGTGGGCATGAGCCCGGCCGGCAAACACCCCGGCGAGGGCCACCGGGCGCGCCTGCGCGACAAGTTTTTGGCCCACGGGCTGGAAAAATTCACTGACGAGGAGGTCTTGGAGCTGCTGCTCACCCTGGCCACCCCCCGGCGCGACTGCAAGCAGCAGGCCCGGCGGCTCTGGAAGACCTTTGGCAGCCTGCAAGCGGTGCTGGACGCAGACCCCCGGGACCTGGCCCGGGTGGAGGGCGTGGGCCCCAAGAACATCCTGGGGCTCAAGCTGGTGCCCGCGGTGGCCCGGCGCTACCTGGAGGACCGCCTGATGCATGGCGGGGTCTTTGAGGACGCGGCCCAGGCGGCCGACTACCTGGAGTTCACCATGCGGCCCTTGACCCGCGAGGTGTTTCGGGTGATGCTTCTGGACGCCGAGCGCCGGGTGCGCGGGGTGGAGGACCTGGCCGCCGGCACCTTGACCGAGGCGGTGGTCTACCCCCGGGAGGTGGTGGCCAAGGCCTTGGCCGGCGGCGCGGCGGCCATTGTCTGCGCCCACAACCACCCCACCGGCAACACCAGGCCCAGCCGGGCGGACCGCGACTTCACCCGGCGGCTGTACTTTGCCTGCGCCGGGGTGGGGGTGGAACTCCTGGACCATATCATCGTGGGCGCGGGCAGCCTGTACAGCTTTGCCCAGAACGGCGAGCTGGCCGCCTTTGCCCGGGAATACCACAACCTGAACCTGTGAGGGACCCATGCTGCAAAAGGCCCGCGAGCGCCTGATCTTCGCCCTGGACGTGGACTCCGCCGACGAGGCCGAAAACCTGGTGCGGCTCCTGGCCGCCGAGGTGGGAGTCTTCAAGGTGGGCCTGGAGCTGTTCGTGGCCCAGGGGCCGGAGGTGTTGGCGCGCCTGCGCCGGGCCGGGGCCCGGGCCATCTTCCTGGACCTGAAGCTGCACGACATTCCGGCCACCATGCGCGCTGCGGCCAAGAGCGCGGCCGCCCACGGGGTGGACCTGCTCACCTGCCATTGCGAGCAGGCCGGCATCTTTTCCGACCTGGACTTGGGCAGCACCAAGCTCCTGGGCGTCACCGTGCTCACCAGCCTGGGACCCGAGGACCTGGCCGCCATGGGCTTTCCGGCCGAACTCCGCGACCCCGCCGCCCTGGTGGTGCGCCGGGCCGAGCTGGCCCTGGCCGCAGGCTGCCACGGCGTGGTCTGCTCCGGCCTGGAGGCGGCCAGGGTGCGCGCCGCCCTGGGGCCCGAGGCCCTGGTGGTCTGCCCGGGCATCCGCCCGGCGGGCGGGATCAGCGCCGACGACCAGAAGCGCATTGTCACCCCGGACAAGGCCATGGCCGCCGGCGCCAGCCACATCGTGGTGGGCCGGCCCATCCGCACTGCCCGCGACCCCTTGACCGCGGCCCGGGCGGTGGTGCAGAGCTTGGCCCAGGGCTTGGCCGCGGCTGAGGCGCATTGATGAACTTCAGTGCGGGCTTATGGCCGGCCTTGTAGTGAGCATGAAAATTTTAAAGGCTACCTTTATTCTGCTGAACCAGTAGACTATCCTGGCGAATAGTCTTTTTCCTCCTTCCCCCGGTCCAGCAGGCATAATCCAATAAATTTCCAGTGTTATGCGGGAAATTCCTTTGCGGCGGCGGCCGTTTGCACTTAAAAACTGCACAAATTAAATCGATATGAATACCCACATTTACACCAGGTTGACAGCTAGGTTTTGATGTGTATTATAGAGCTTTGATTTACACCAAACAACAAAATTGTTCGAGGAGATCATGCCATGACAGGACAGGCTTGTCTGCAAAAGACCGTGGCTGCCGCGGCCCTGCTCTTGTCTTGGCTGGTGGGTTGGGCGCTTTGGGCCCCGGCTGGCGCCGCGGCGGAAGCCGCTGCCAGGTACGTGGGGTCCCAGCGGTGCAAGGAGTGCCACGAAGAACAATATGCCAGCTTTGAGAAGTACTCGCGCAAGGCCCACTCCTTTGGGAGCGTGCGCGCCATGGCCGCCAAGCTCACACCGGCCGAGATCAAGCAGTGCTACAAGTGCCACACCACGGGCTATGGGAAGCCCGGCGGCTTTCGCTCCGAGGCAGAGACCCCCCAGCTCAAGAATGCGGGCTGCGAGGTATGCCACGGCCCGGGCAGCATTCACGTGGAAAGCCAGGACCCCCAGGACATCAAGGGCAAGCTCGCGGTCAGCGACTGCCAGGGGTGTCACAACGAGGAGAGGGTGGGGGCCTTCCGCTACCGGCCCTTGATATATGGAGGAGGCCACTGATGTCTCTGAAACGGATGCTTTGTGGTTTACAGGGGAAAACCATAGGCAGCTTGTCCATCCTGCTCATCGTGGCCTTTGGTTTGCTGGTGGCGGTCAACATCAATGACCTGCGGGAGGTGAGCCAGACCGAATTGATCGAGGGCTCCAACATGCTGGCCGACGCGGTTTACCATGGCATCGTCCGGCCCATGGAGATAAACGACCGGGAAACCATAGAAGCCCAGATGAAAAGCTATGGCCAGAACATGCAGGACGTGCAGGTTCTGATCTTTGGGATCGACAAGAAGGTGACCTTTGCCAGCCAGCCCAAGCTCAGGCAGGTTTCCCTGGACGCCTTGTTCGGCAGCGGCGAGGTGAGGGGGGCGCTGGACCGCTTGTTGAGCGAGGGCAAGGCGGGCCGCGGTCATTTCCTCAGCCAGGTGGGCGGCGTGCCCTACATCACGGTGATCCGCCCCATGCTCAACGGCAAGAACTGCCACCACTGCCACGGCTCCAGCCGCAAGGTGCTGGGCGGGCTGCTGGTGAACCGGAATATCTCGGCCATCCTGGCCCGGCAGGACGCCTTTTTGAACAAGAACATCATCATGGGCCTGGCGAGCATCCTGGTGTCGGTGGGGGTGGTCTTTTTGTTGATAAAGACCCAGGTGCTAAAACCCGTGTTCACCTTGCTGAAGGTGGCGCTCAGGCTCTCCGAGGGTGACTTGACCCAGCGGGTGGGGCTGCAAAAGGACGACGAGCTGGGCAAGCTGGCCGAATCCATAGACACGGCCACCGTCAACCTGCACAAGGCCGTCTGCGAGGTGCGGGACATGGCCGGCACCCTGGCCCAGGGCTCCAGCCAGCAGGCCGCGGCCATGGAGGAGACCGCGGCCTCCATAGAACAGATCACCTCCATGCTCAAGCGCAACGCCGATGCCACCGCTACCACCCAGCAGTTGAGCGAGGAGACCACCCAGTCCCTGGAGCGGGCCCAGGAGGCCATGAAGGCCCTGAGCGGCAACATGTCCGACACGGCGGCGGCCAGCGACAGCATTGCCAAGATAATCAAGTCCATCGACGAGATCGCCTTCCAGACCAACCTGTTGGCCTTAAACGCCGCGGTGGAGGCCGCCCGGGCCGGGGAGGCGGGCGCCGGCTTTGCGGTGGTGGCGGACGAGGTACGTTCCCTGGCCATCCGCTCCGCCGAGGCCGCCCAGCAGACCGACAACATAATCAACGAGATAGTCACCAAGATCCAGGACGGCTACCGGCTGATGGAAAACACGGAGTCGGTTTTCCAGGATGTGGCCGATAAGATAGAAAAGGTGGCCCATCTGTCGCAGGAGATCGCCAAGTCCTCTGCCGAGCAGACCCAGGGCATAGAACAGGTCAACTCCGCCACCTCGCGCATAGACCAGGTGACCCAGGAGCAGGCGGCCCTGGCCTCCGACCTGAGCGAGGCCATGGCCAGGTTCCGCACCAAGGGCCAGGCCGAAGACCGGCGGCTGGAGCTGCCCCCGGGCTCCGGGGAGCCGGAAGACCTCTAGCAGCCCGGCGGTTCCGCGCCCGGTCCTGCAATCCCTGGTACAGGCCAGCATTGCAGGCGGGCCATGGGGGCGACGGGGGGCGTGCGACGGCGGGCGACGGGGGGCGGGCGACGGCGGGGCTGGGGGGTAGGCAGGAGACTGAAAACAGGGCTCCTTGACTGGGCCCAGGCCCCCTGGTAGAGTTTTGTTGACCCATAACCCAGGGAAGCCCATGGCCGAGGTCATCGACCTAAACAGGCGCCAGGCCAAGGAGCGCAGGATACGCCAGGGCCGGGCCAGGAGAAGGGCCCAGGCCGTGGCCAGCGCCTTGGCGTGCGGGCTGTGCCCCCGGCGCTGCGCCCACTGCGGGTTGCCCATAGAGGAGCCGCCGCAGCCGCCCTTTGAAGACCCTTATCCCTTCTGCCAGAGCTGCCAGGAGGAGTACCGGGCCTTCAAGCGATGGGAAGAGGGCCTGCGCGAGCGGGAGGCCTACTGGCACACCGAGGAGTGGGCCCACATGTGGCGGTGCTGGCTGGAGCACATGAAGGCCGCCGAAGCCTTCCGCGCCTCGGCCGAGTTTCTAAGGCTCATGCAGGAGAACCAGGACTAGGCCCCAGGGGGCGGTCCCGGCCCGATCCTCAAGGAGGTTTGACATGATAGGAGGCATCGGCATACCCGAACTCCTGATCATCCTGGTGATCGTCCTCGTCATCTTCGGGGCTGGCAAGCTCCCCCAGATCGGCGGCAACATCGGTAAGGCCATCAAGAACTTCAAGCATGGCGTGAAGGAAGACGAAGTGGAGGCCGCGGCTCCCAAGGAGCAGATCGAGGACCAAAAGGCCGAGGACAAGACCAAGGCCTAGTCCGCCGCCCGGCCGCCCCCTTGGATCAATGGCCAAGCGGCGGTTTTATCTGTCCTTGCCCCTGGTGGTAAAGGGCCCCTGGCGGTAAATGCGCCGCCCCAACCGTTCTTCCGTCGTCCCCGTTGCCCCCGTCGCCCCCCCCGGCGGATTCAGCAATATCAAGCCTACCCCCAGCGCCCTCGGCGCAAACCTACCCCTCGGCCCTCCCAAGGCCTAGAGCCTGCCATCTCCTCTCAGGACACGGCACTTCCTCGAGGCGGTGGATATATTTATTTCCCCGTGCCTTCGCCTTGGCCCGCCCCCCGTCGCCCGCCCCCGGCCCCCCCCTGGCTTTATGCTCACCCCCAGGCTAGAAGTCTTGGAAGTCTCCCTCGTCCTGGTCCAGGGGGATGACCTTTTCGGGTTGGGCGGACTCCTTGGGGGTGGAATCGCCTTTTTGGGGCTCGGGCAGCAGGCGGGCAGGGGCCTTGCCCCCCTTGGTCACCCGCTTCAGGGTGCGGGGACCCTGGCCTGCGGAGCCTTCCACCAGGACCTTCAACTCTCCCACCTGGCCCAACATGGTTTCGGCCTGGGCCGACAGCTCTTCGCTGGCTGCGGCCGACTCCTCGGCATTGGCCGCTATCTGCTGGGTAACCTTGTCCATCTGGGTGGCGGCCTGGTTGATCTGGTCTATGCCCTGGGACTGCTCTTGGGAGGCGGCGGCGATCTCGGCCACCAGCTCGCCCACCTTGCCCACGCTCTCCCGCACTTCGTTGAAGGCCTCGCCCGTGGCGGTGACCAGGTCGGAGCCTTGTTTGATGTCCTGGATGTTGGTTTCTATGAGACTGGCGGTGTTCTTGGCCGCCTCGGCCGCCCGCAGGGCCAGGGAGCGCACCTCGTCCGCCACCACCGCGAATCCGGCCCCAGCCTCGCCGGCCCGGGCGGCCTCCACCGCGGCGTTTAGGGCCAACAGGTTGGTCTGGAAGGCGATTTCGTCGATGGTCTTGATGATCTTGGCCGTCTCGTCGCTGGCAGCGTCGATCTTGTCCATGGCCTCGCGGAGCTTTTCCATGGACTCATTGGCCTTTTGCACGATCTGGCCGGCCTCTTTCATCAGGGCATCCGCCTGGTGGGCGTTTTCCGCGTTCTGGGTGGTCATGGAGGAGAGTTCCTCCAGGGAGGAGGAGGTTTCCTCCAAGGAGGCGGCCTGCTCGGAAGACCCCTCGGCCAGGCTTTGGCCGGAAGACGCCACCTGGCCCGAGGCCTCGGCCACCTGCTGGGCCCCGATGGTGAGTTCCTCCACGGTCCGCTTTATGGGCTTGGTTATGGAGCGGGTGATGAAGTAGGCCAACAGGATGCCGGCCAGCAGGGCGCCCAGCCCCACGGTGATGATGATGGTGTCGGCCAGGCCCACCGTGTCCTTGGCGGCATTGGCCACCCTTTCGGCTTCGCGGTTGTTGTCCTTCAAAAAGGTGTCTATCAGCTTCATGACCTCAACGGCGCCCAAGGACACCTTGTCCGCCAGGGGGGACCACACCTCTTGGGGCTGGTTGGCTTTGAGGGCTTTTATCAAGGCCCGCCCCGGCGATACGACCAGGGCGTCGTGCTGGGTGGCGATCGCCTTGATATGTTTCAGCCATCCCCGCTCCACCAACTCCTGGTCGGCCGCCACCACCTTTTGCAGCTTGGCCAGGGCCCGGTCCACTACCTTGTCGAGTTGGTGGTATTCGGCCAGGTATTTTTCCTGGCGGTATATGGTGTACTTGGTGATGGCCAGCTCCTGCCCCGCCAGGGCCGAATCGATCTCTGCAGCTGCCTGGAGCAGAGGCATGTGGGTTTCAGAGAGGTCGGCCACCACGGTGTGGACCTTGCCGAGATAGGCGTAGCCGATCACCCCCACGGCGATTAGAAGCAACAGGACTATCCCGAATCCACCTGCCAGCTTGCTCGAAAGCTTGATCTTTTTTCGCACCTGCACACGCTCCGTCTTTTTGTGGTGAACACCCCGCCCGCCAGGGGTTGAGCATTCCTCACCTTGTGATTCCCCGCCCCCGGTTGGGGCTAGCGCCGGGGGAGCCACTAAGAAACACCTACAGGGCAGGTTTGCTTTATATCATTTCAAATATAGGACCTTGCCGCAATACCAAGTTTACCGGTGGGGGGGCTTGGGCGCGGGCTTGACAAAGCAGGAGCTTGTGCTCATGTTTGATAGAGAATATCAATAACAGGAGGGTGCCAGCATGCCCATCTATGAATACCGGTGTGATGCCTGCGGCGAGGAGTTCGAGCGCCTGGTCTTCAGCGGCGACGAGGAAAGCGAGATCGACTGTCCCAAGTGCGGGGCTCAAAAGTGCCGGCGCCAGATGTCGGCCTTTGCCACCAGCGGCGAAAAGAGCCCCTTTGCCTCGGCGGCCTCCTCGGCCGGGGGCTGCGGCTCGGGCGGCTTTTCCTGAGCAGGCTAGGAACAAGGGCGGCGGTCCGCCGCCCCAGGATTCAACCCCAGGCCTCCCCTTGCCGGGAGGCCTGCTTTTTGGCCTGCTCTTCCTACAAGACGTCAAAGGCTCCCCTCGGTTCGCGCTCATATGGCCACCGGTTGAGCCGGGTGGGGAGGCCGCCCCATGGCGTTGCAGCAGCCCCCCCCCCCCCCGCCCCCCCCCCCCCCCCCCTCCCCCCCCCCCCGCCCCCCCCCCCCCCCGCCCCCCCCGCCCCCGTCGCCCCCCCGTCGCCCCCGTCGCCCCCCCCGCCCCCGTCGCCCCCCCGTCGCCCCCCGCCCCCGTCGCCCCCCCGCCCCCGTCGCCCTTGTATCGCCTGCCCCTGCCTGGCATGATGCAGGTAGCGTCCCTTGTGCGCCCCGCAAGATGCTTTGCCTTTTCCCCTAACCTTCAAAGGAGACCGATCATGAGCCAGGACAACAAGGTCCATCCCTGGGTCCAGGAACTGGCCGAGGAGGCCCGCCAGGGTCGTATCGACCGGCGCGATTTCTTGCGTTGGGCGGGGCTCTTGGGCGTTTCCCTGACTGCCGCCGCCGCCCTTGCCGGCCTGCCCCACCCGCCGGAGGCCGCGGCCCTCAGCAAGGAGCAGGAGCGGCTGCTGGACCAGGAGAGCCCCTTTGAACTCAAGAACCGGCTCATCCAAAAGGCCGAGGAATCCTGTGGCCGGGCCCGCGCCCAGGGCCGCTCCTGCAGGATGATAAACACGGGCCGGGGCAACCCCAATTTCCTCAACACCACCGCCCGGCAGGCCCTGGCGGTCCTAACCCTGTTCGCCGCCCAGGAAGCGGGCCGGGGCGTCTCCCAGCCCCACTTGGGTTTCCGGGTGGACAAGAAGGGGCTGGCCGCCCGCCTGCGCGAGTACCTGGCCGACCAGGCGGCCCTTCCCGGGGCCGACTTCCTGGCCCAGGCGGTGGACTACGCGGAGAAGCGCCTGGGCCTGGATGCGGACGAGGTGGCCTTCGAGCTGGTGGACGGGGTGCAGGGCGACTTCTATCCTTCGCCGCCGCGCATCTTCCCGGTGACCGAGGCGGTGGTGAACCGCTACCTGGAGCGGGTGCTGTATGGGGGCAAGCCGCCGGCGGGCAAGTTCCACCTCTTTGCCACCGAGGGCGCCACCGCGGCCATGGTCTATGTGTTCAACTCGCTCAAGCAGAACCAGGTGCTCCGGGCCGGGGACCACATTGCCATCTTCACCCCCATCTTCTCGCCTTACCTGGAGATTCCGGCCCTGAAGGAGTACAACCTGCGCAGCCTGTACTTGCAGGGTGACGAGGACCACGGCTGGCTGCTGCCGGATGCGGAGATAGCCAAGCTGGCCGACCGCCGCATAAAGGCGCTCTACCTGGTCAACCCCACCAACCCCACCTCGGTGGCCCTGTCAAGGGACACGGTGCGCAAGGTGGCCCAGGTGGTAAAGGCCAAGAACCCGGACCTCATCGTGATAAACGACACGGTGTATGCTTCCTTTGTGGACGAGTTCCACACCCTGGCCGAGGAGATACCCCAAAACACGATCGGCGTGTACTCCTACTCCAAGTACTTCGGGGTCACCGGCTGGCGCCTGGGCGTGGTGGCGGTGCATGACCACTGCGTGGTGGACCGGATCATCGCCCGGCTGCCGGCCAAGGACCAGGCCCTCTTGGACCTGCGCTACCGGCTCACCTCCACCACCCCCCGCAAGATCAAGTTCTACCAGCGGCTGGAGATAGACTCCCGCGACGTGGCCCTGGCCCACACCGGCGGGCTCTCCGGCCCCCAGCAGGTGGCCATGTGTCTGTTCTCCCTGTTCGAGCTGATGGACCAGAAGTACGCCTACAAGAAGACCATCATGTCCCTGTTGCAAAAGCGCTGGGCAGCCCTCTACCAGGGCCTGGAGCTGCCCCCCCGCACCGGGGACAACCTGACCCGCTACTATGCCCTCATCGACCTGGAGCGCATGGCCCGGGCGCGGCACGGCCGGGACTTCGCCCGCTGGCTGGCCGGCCGCTGGCCCCTGGGCTTCTTGCTGCGCCTGGCCGAGGAGCACCAGACCGTGTGCCTGCCCGGCGAGGGTTTCGCCGGGCCCAAGTGGTCGCTCCGGGTGTCCCTGGCCAATGTGAGCGCGGAGGAATGCCTGGCCGTGGGCCGCAACATCGTGGCCACCATGGACCGCTATCACCAGAAGTGGAAGGCCGGGGCCAAGGCCTAGCGTCTGGCTGGACCAGCCGGCGAGGCACAAGAGCAGGCGGCGGGCACATCCCGCCGCCTGCTCCTGCTTTTACTGGCTTGGTCTCCTCAGGGGTGGGCCGGCTTGAGCACTACGGTCAGGTAGATGGTGAGCACCGCGTAGATCACGTTCACCGCCACCGCCCGACCCATGCTGACCCGGTAGGTGCGCTGGATGCCCAGGGTCATGATCACCAGGTTCCAGGCAAAGTAGACCATCTCCATCATCGGCCCCACCATGGGGGTGAGCAGGCTGAACAGATGGGGCGCCTGGGCATAGCAGGCCACCCGCAGGGCCTGGGGGAAGCTGTAGGCGGTGCGGGTGATGAACTTGAGGAGCACATTGATCAACCCGGCCTGGAACACCATGTAGACCAGGCTAATGAGCAGCACCAGGCCCAGGCCCGCGGCCGGGGAGAGGCTTCCCCCCATGGCCGGCCCCTGGATGTTGGCGCCGCCGTCCTCCATCCCGGCCAGGCGGCCGGCCATGATGGCCCAGGTGCCCAGCATCACCGCGCCGTTTATGATCACCGCGAAAAGCAGCCAGCGCTTCCACTCGCCCCGGGGGGGCGGGGTGAAGGCCTCGCCCGGGTGGAAGGTGACCCGCGCCCAGGTTTGCACCAGGGCGCTGATGCTCAGGGGTCCCTGGTCCCAGGCCAGGCCGGCGGAGGGAGGGGATTGGGCCATGGGCTCGCTCCTGCGCTTAGGTGAACTTGGGCCTGCGTTTGTCGAAAAAGGCCCGGATGCCCTCGGCAAAGTCGGGCTGGCGGCACAGCTCCATGATGGTGCGCCGCTCGTTCTCCAGGACGGTCTCCAGGTCGCCGAACAGGGCCTGGTTCAAGAGCGCCTTGGTGGCGGTCATGGCCTGGGCCGGCCCCTGGGCCAGCTCCTGGGCCAGGGCCAGGGCCTCGGCCAGCACCCGCTCGTCCGGCACCACCTGGTTGACCATGCCCCAGGCCAGGGCCTGTTGGCTGTTTATGGCCTTGCCCCGCAGGAAGAACTCGCTGGCCCGCTTGTGGCCGATGAGCCGGGTGACCAGGAGGCTGGAGCCCCCGTCCGGGCTCACCGCGATGCGGATGTAGCCCGGGTCGAAGCGGGCGCTTTGGGCCATGACGATGAGGTCGCAAGCGAGCGCCCAGCCCAGGCCCCCGCCCGAGGCCACCCCGTTCATGGCGCAGACAATGGGCTTGGGATGGCGGCGCAGGGTGATGATGGAGCGGTTGAGCACCGCCGCCACCTCGCAGAAGAACACCGCCGGGTCGTCCCCCCGGGCCAGGCCCTCGCCCATGTCGCGCACGTTGCCCCCGGCCGCAAAGGCCTTGCCCGCGCCGGTGAGCACCAGGGCGCGTACCGATTCGTCGCGGCCGGCCTGCTCCAGGGCGTCCACCAGCTCGGGGCCGCTCACCCTGTCCAGGGGGTTGAACATCTGGGGCCGGTTCAGGGTGAGGATCCGTACCGGCCCCTGGTCCTCCACCAAGAGGGTTTCGTAGTCGCTCATAAGCTTCTCCAGCGGCGGGCTGCCGTGCTTGCCCAGCATAGGCCCTGGCCTGCCCCGCCGTCAAGCCGGGGGGGCGACGGGGGGCGACGGGGGGCGGAGGGCAACGGGCGACGGGGGGGCGGGAGGGCGACGAGGGGCGTGCGGCCAGGGGCGCCGTGGGTTGGGCGGCTTGACCGGCCGCAGGGGCTCTGTTACTGTGGGCGCGGTTCCATCACAGGCGAGAGGCCGATGAACTTCATCCCCAGACCACCGCGCTCCCCGGGCAGCCGCCGCAGCTTCAAGCTCTCCCCCTTGGAGATGCTGGTGCTGGGCTTGATCGTGGTGGTGGTCCTGTACCTGGTCTCCCTGTGGCTCTCCGGCGCCTTCAAATCTCCCCGCCAGGCGTCTCCCCCGCCCTCTGCCCCGGCCCAGCTCCTGGACCGGGCCCTGGCCGCCACCGAAAAGGTGCAGGCGCGGCTGCTGTCCATGGAAAAGAAGCTCAACTCCCTGGAGCAGCGCCTGGACCGGCTGGGCAGCGCCAGGGGCAGGGGCAAGGCCGCGCCCAACCGCAAGCTTCTGGCCAGGGTGAGCGCCCTGGAAAAGAAGGTGGCCAAGCTGGCCGCGGCCGGGCCTGCCCAGCCGGTGGACCTCACCCCTCTGGAGGCGCGGCTCCTGTTCCTGGAGAAGAAGGTGGGCGAAAAGCCGGTCAAGGAGAGCCTGGACCAGCGCCTGGCCAAGTTGGAAAAGCGCCTGGCCCAGCTCGCCAAGGTCCAGCCCGGCGCCAAGCCGCCCGAGTTGGGCAAGCTGGACAAGCGCCTGGCCGCCCTGGAGAAGAAGCTCGCCACCGCCGGCGGCGAGGCGCGGGCCGTGCGCAGCCTGGCCGGTCGGGTGAAGGCCCTGGAGAAGATGGCCAAGCAGGTGGAGCCCAGCGAGGCCCACACCGCCGCCTCCCTGGCCGACCTGGAGACCCGGGTGCAGAACCTGGAGCGCTCGGCTCCCAAGGCCGGTGCTGCCGCGGGAGTGGCCGCCGCCTCCCTGGCCCTGATGGAGACCCGCCTGCAGAAGATAGAGGCCACCCTGGCCAAGACCACCGAGTCCTTGCACAAGGTGCGCGCCCCGGTTTCAGACCCGGAGCTGAGCCTGCGCCTGGAGCGCCTGGAAAAGGCCAGCGCCGCGGCCAGCCGGGCGGCCAGCCGGAAGCAGGCCGCCCGCCTGCGCGAGTTGGACAAGCGGCTGAAGGAGATCAGCCAGCGCCTGGGCGCCCTGGCCCTTGCCCAGAAGCGCAACGCCGCGCGCCTGGCCAAGCTGGGCCGGCAGGCCTCCCAAGCCTCGGCGCCCCCTCCGCCGCGGGTGACCCGGCCCTCTCCCCGGCCCGCGTCCAAGCCCGCGCCCAAGGCCCGGCTGGTGACCCACACCGTCCGCCGGGGCCAGACCCTCTACGGCCTGGCCCGGCGTTACGGGGTTAAGGTGGATGACATCCGGCGCTGGAACCCCAAACTGCAAAACCGCCGTCACCTCTGGGTCAACGAAAAGCTCACCATCTACACCACCAAATGACCTTGCGTAACCCAGCTCCGGCAGCCCTGGCCCCCCACCGCCTCCTGCTGGAGACGGTGGCCCGCCTGGCCGGGGACCGCGGCCAGAAGGTGTGGCTCTGCGGCGGCACCTTGCGCGACCTTTGCCTGGGCGTCTCCCCGCCCGACGTGGACCTGGCCGTGTCCGGCGACGCCCTGGCCCTGGGCCGGGCCGCGGCCCAGGCGGCGGGCGCCCGTTTCGTGGCCCTCAAGGAGGCCCGGGCCACCTGCCGCCTGGTGGGGCAGGGCGGCTGGGTGGACCTGACCGGGCTGCGCGCGCCGGGGCTGGAGGCGGACTTGCGGGCCCGCGACTTCACGGTCAATGCCCTGGCCTGGGACCTGGCCGATTTCCTGGCCGGCCGCGGCCGGATCATAGACCCCACCGGCGGGCTGGAGGACCTGGAGGCGCGGCGGCTCAGGGCGGCTGGGCCCGGGGTGTTGCGGGACGACCCCCTGCGGGTGCTGCGGGCCTTCCGCTTTCAGGCCACCCACCACCTGGAGCCGGTGCCGGAGCTGTTTCCCCGCCTGCGCGCCGCGGCCCCCGGCCTGGCCCGCGTGGCCCGGGAGCGGGTGGGTTACGAGTGGCTGCTCATGGCCGCCGGCGAGGCGGCGGGCAGGGCCGTGGTGGGCCTGGAGGAGGTGGGGGCGCTGGGGGTGTTGGTGCCGGCCCTGGAGGCGGGCCGGGGGCTGGAGCAGAACCCCTATCACCATTTGGACGTGCTGGGCCACAGCCTGGCTGCGGTGGAGTGCCTGCAAACCATCATCGCCGACCCCGGCTGGCACCTGGGTGCCCAGGGGGCCGAGGTGGCCACCTACCTGGCCCACTCCCGCCGCCGGGCGCTCACCATGACCGCCGCCCTGCTGCACGATGTGGGCAAGCCGCCCACCCGCCGGCAAAAGGAGCCGGGCTGGGCCACCTTCTACCGCCACGACCTGGAGGGTTCCCGCCTGGCCCAGGCCGCCTGCCGGGCCCTGGGCTTGACCAAGGCCGATGCCGGCCTGGTGGCCCGGCTGGTGCGCGAGCACATGCGCCCCTTCTTCCTCATGGGTGCCCTGCGGCGGGGCCGGCTCACCACCCGGGCGGTGCGGCGGCTGCTGGTGGCTGCGGGCGACCATCTGCCCGGCCTCATGGCCCTGGCCCTGGCCGACACCATGGCCGGCAGGGGCCCCCGGCGGCCCGCCGAGGCAGAGGATCTGCTGCGCGCCCTCTACGCCCAGGTGGCCGAACTGCGGGACCGGGAGCTGGCTGCGGCCCTGGCCGCGCCGCCCCTGCTCAACGGCCACGACCTGATGCGCGAGCTGGGCATGGCCTCCGGGCCGGAGGTGGGGCGGCTGTTGAGGCGGGTGCGCGAGGCCCAGTTGGACGGCAAGGTGAGCGACCGGCAGCAGGCCCTGGCCCTGGCCCGCAGCCTGCACCGGAAGGAGCCGGCCGGCGGGGCATAGTGAGCCCCCGTCGCCCGCCCCCCCCGTCGCCCGCCCCCCGTCGCCCCCCCGTCGCCCGCCCCCCGTCGCCCGCCCTCCATCGCCCCCCCCGTCGCCCCCCCCGTCGCCCGCCCCGCCCCCCCGGCGGTTGACGCTCATCCAGGCCGGTGCTAGATTTCCTGACGGAAGTGGAAGGCTCACTGGTGGGGCCCCCGGACTTCAAATCCGGTGTACCGTCTGAGCAAGGCGGTAGGTGGGTTCGATTC
>CAZUHP010000040.1:0-23578 GCA_964620595.1 uncultured Desulfarculaceae bacterium
CATGGCGTGGGTCAGGGCGTCCATGCCCACCACCGCGCTGATGTAGGGCGGGCAGCTCACCGTGAGCAGCGGGTCCAGGATCGCGGTGTGGGGATACAGCAGCCGGCCGTTTATGCCGCCCTTGAAGTTGTCCGCCCGGCGGGTGAACACTGCGGTGAAGGTGACTTCGCTGCCGGTGCCGGCCGTGGAGGGCAGCATGATGCTGGGCTTGCCCGGCTCCTTGACCAGGTCCAGGCCCACATAGTCCACCGCCGAGCCGGGGTTGGTGATCAACACCGCCGCGGCCTTGGCCAGGTCCAGGGCGCTGCCGCCGCCGATGCCCACCACCACCTCGGCCTTGAGGTCGCGGCCCAGCGCGGCCGCGGCATCGGCCTCGGCCGGTTCGGGTTCGCGGGTGAGGTCGCTGAACACCTTGTAGATGATGCCGGCAGCCCCCAGGCTGTCCAGGGCGGGCTGGGCCGCGCCGGCTTCCAGCAGATTGGGGTCCACCACCACCAGCGCCGGGCCGCCCCCCAATAGCTCCACCTCCTGGGCCAGCTTGGCGGCCGCGCCCCGGCCGAACACCGTGCGCCGCACCCCTTCCAGACTGAATTCGGGGATCATGATCGTTTCCTTTGCAGCAATGGGTCGCCGCCGGGCCCGCGGGCCTTGAAAAACGGCCGGCCCGGCGGGGAAATGGTAACACAACCCCCCCAAAAGTAAAGGCCGCCCCGGGCGCTGCCTCCCCCGGGCCACATCCTCCAAATAGCGCTCCAGCCCGGCTTTTCCGCCGGCTTGGCGCTTGACCCCGCCCCGGCCCGATGCTAGCGTTTTCAAGGTGCCCCCGGCCTGGAGAGGGGATGCTGCCAACGCCTTTCGCAAGGGAGGAAACCGTGCAGAGCGAATTTCCCACCGTGACTCCTGAACAGACCCAGGTCCGCTCCCTGGGGCCGGCCAAGATCGCCAATCCCATGCTCAAGGCTTCCAAGGGGTTCGGCGGTTGCGTGGACGAGAGCCAGCGGGTGTTGCTGGACCCTTTTCCCGCCCCGGATGAGGCGGGCCAGGCCCAGCCCTGCTTCGAGCTGGCCGGGCCCCGGGAGCATATCTACTTCGACCCCAGCAAGCTCAAGGCGGCCATCGTGACCTGCGGCGGGATGTGCCCGGGCATCAACTCGCTGGTGCGGGCCATCGTCCTGCAATTGCACTACATCTACGGGGTCAGGAACGTGGTGGGCGTGCGCTACGGCCTGCAGGGCTTCATACCCTCCTACGGCCACGAGCTGGTGGAGCTAACCCCCACCACGGTTCAGGACGTGCACGGCCGGGGCGGCTCCTTTTTGGGCATGAGCCGCGGCAGCCAGCCCATGGACGAGGTGGTGGACGCCCTGGAGCGGCTGAACATCGGCCTGTTGTTCATGATCGGCGGCGACGGCACCCTGCACGCGGCCAAGGCCATCACCGACGTGATCGCCGAGCGTGGCCTCAAGATAGCGGTGGTGGCCATACCCAAGACCATTGACAACGACATCTGCTTCGTGGAGAAGACCTTTGGCTTCCAGACCGCGGTGGAGGCGGCCACCCATGCCATCCTGGGCGCCCACAACGAGGCCACCGGCGCGCCGGGGGGCATCGGCCTGGTCAAGCTCATGGGCCGGATGAGCGGGTTTGTGGCCGCCCATGCCACCCTGGCGCTCACCGAGGTCAACTTCTGCCTCATCCCGGAGGTGGATTTCGACCTGGAGGGGGAGCACGGCCTGTTGCAGGCCCTGGAGGAGCGCCTCCGCAGCCGCGGCCACGCGGTGGTGGTGGTGGCCGAGGGCGCGGGCCAGAAGTTCTTCGAGGGCACCGACCTGGGCACCGATCCTTCCGGCAATCCCAAGCTGGGCGACATCGGCACCCATCTCAAGCAGCGCATCGCCGACCATTTCCACGAGAAGCGGATGGAGATAAACCTCAAGTACATCGATCCGTCCTACCTGATCCGCTCGGTGCCGGCCAACTCCAACGACCGCATCTACACCGGCTTCCTGGGCCACCACGCGGTTCACGCCGGCCTGGCCGGCAAGACCGGCATGATGGTCAGCCTGTGGAACAACCGTTTCGTGCACGTGCCCATCGAGCTGGCCATTTCCCACCGCTCCCGGGTGGACCCCCACGGCAGCCTGTGGCGGGCGGTGCGCGAGGCCACCGGCCAGCCCACCCTGCTGCGAAACACGGACCAGGACTGAGGCCGGGGGAGGTGTCCATGGGTCTGCATTTCGCCCTGGAGGACCTGGTGAGGGCCACCCTGCCCAGCGGGTGGGGACAGGTGGGCTTCGTGGGAGTGAGCCCCGACGGCGCCGCCTATCACGTGCTCTCCCCGGTGGAGGTGGACCTGGCCTCGGACATGGTCCTCATGGCCTTGGCCGGCCGGGCCGAGTTCATGGGCGGCCGCCCGGGCTGGCGCTACCATTATTGCCACACCTACCAGCCTCCGCCCGGCCGGGAGCGCCCCGGCCCGGAGGCGATGCGGGCCGCCCGCCGCCGCCGCGCCCGCCACACCGGCAGGATGCTGGTGGCCTGGGCCCGGCGGCAGGGCTGGTGGGCCGAGCTTAGCGAGGATGCCTGAGCGGTGCTCGAGCTGGCGGCTTGCTTGATAGTCCGATTCCTGCTAGGCTAATCGCTTGACGATACTTTTTCAGCGATAGCGGAGGCTTTTCGCCCATGGACATTAGCCAGAGCCAACGAGACGACGTGGCCGTGGTGGCCTTGGCCGGTCGCTTCGACGCCCAGTCGGCCGGAGACGCGGAGGAAGCCCTCAAGGCGGTGCTGGAGGCAGGCAGCCGGAAGATACTGGTGGACATGGCCCAGGTGGAGTATATCTCCAGCGCCGGCCTCAGGGTGCTGCTCTCCACGGCCAAGAAGCTCAGCAGCGCCGGCGGCAAGTTGGTGCTCTGCGGGCTGAAGCCCTACGTGCACGAGGTCTTCGAGGTGGCGGGCTTTACCGCCATATTCCAGATTCTGCCCGACGTGGACGCGGGGGTGCAGGCTTTCTAGCCGGGCCGCGCGGGCCACTGCATCCCTTAGGCACCCGGTGCCTCCGGTGCTCCCCCGTCGTCCCCCGGTGCCCCCCCGTCGCCCCCGGCGACCCCCGGCGACCCCCGGCGACCCCCGGCGACTCTCGGCGGCCCCCGGCGGGCAGGTTAGAGGGGCCAATGGCTGACTTTCACCAGAACGGCGTCATCACCACCCTGCACCGCTTGGGCGCGGCAGACCGGCCGCGCCTGGAGGCGGAGTTGGTCCGGTTCGCCCGGCGGCGCCCCCTGGCCCTGATCCTGCCCGCCCTGGCCTCGGAGATGGACGGGCCCGCCCTGGCCCCCATGCTGGAGGAACTCAGCGGGGCCGAGTTCATCAACGAGATCGTGGTCACCCTGGGCAAGGCGGGCAAGAAGGAATTCAACCGGGCCCGCAAGTATTTCGCCGCGTTGAAGCGGCCCTTCTCCATCGTGTGGAACGACGGCCGGCGGGTGCAGAAGCTGCTGGCCGAGCTGGAGGAGGAGGGCATCAGCATCGGCCAGGAGGGCAAGGGCCGCTCGGTGTGGCTGGCCCTGGGGTTCATCCTGGCCCGCGGCCAGAGCCGGGTGGTGGCCCTGCACGACTCCGACATCATCGACTACGACCGCGAGCTGTTGGGACGCCTGGCCTATCCTCTCATGAGCCCCCACCTGGGCTACGAATTCTGCAAGGGCTACTACGCCCGGGTGACCCACCGCCTCTACGGCCGGGTGACCCGGCTCTTCGTCACCCCCCTGCTCTTGGCCCTGGAGGCGGGCCTGGGGTCCTTGCCCTATCTGAACTTCATGGCCTCCTTCCGCTATCCCCTGGCCGGCGAGTTCGCCATGGACCTGGAGCTGGCCCGCATGAACCGCATTCCCGGGGACTGGGGCCTGGAGGTGGGGGTGCTGGGCGAGGTCTACCGCAACACCAGCCCCCGCCGGGTGTGCCAGGTGGACCTGGTGGACACCTATGAACACAAGCACCAGGACCTTTCCCCCGGCGACCCCAGCAAGGGCCTGGCCAAGATGTGCACCGACATCGCCCACACCATGCTGCGGGCCCTGGCCGCGGACGGAGTGGAGCTGTCCAAGGGGATGCTGCGCGCCCTGGAGGTGTCCTACCTGCGCCGGGCCGAGGACATGATCGCCACCTACGCGGCCGATGCCGCCATCAACGGCCTCGCCTTCGACCGCCATGCCGAGGGCCTGGCCGTGGAGACCTTTGCCCAGGGTCTTTCCCGCGCCATAGAGCAGTTCACCGCCGATCCCCGGGGCCAGAGCGTGATCAGCAACTGGAACCGGGTCATGAGCGCCATCCCCGACTTCTTGGAGCGTTTGGTGGAGGCTGTCGGGGCCGACAACTCATGACCACCCCCCCCTTGCCTTCTTCCCCACCACCCGAGGAGAGCCCGGAGGAGCGCCGGGCGCGGCGAACCCTGGCCCTGTGGGCCGGGCTGGGGCTACTGGCGGTGCTGGGGATTCTGGCCTGGCTCTACTGGCAGCCGCTGTGGGAGTGGAGCAAGGAGCTGTGGGCGCTGCTCCAGGACAAGGAGGCCTTCCGCCGCCGCATAGAGGCCTACGGAGTGTGGGCGCCCCTGGCCTTCATAGTCTTCCAGGTGTTCCAGGTGTTGGCCTCGCCCATCCCCGGCGAGCTGGTGGGCGCGGCCGGCGGCTACGTGTTCGGCTGGTTCCCCTCCCTGATCTACTCCACCATCGGCCTGTCCCTGGGCTCCTGGATCAACTTCTTCGTGGCGCGGCTGGTGGGCAAGGGCTTTGTGGAGCGCATCATCCCTCCGGCCTACCTGGCCAAGATCGCGGTGCTCATGGAGCGCCAGGGGGTGGTGGCCAGCTTCATCTTTTTCGTGATACCGGGCTTTCCCAAGGACTACTACTGCTACGCCCTGGGGCTTTCGCCCATGAGCTGGCGCATCTTCCTGGTGGTCAGCTCCCTGGGCCGGGTGCCGGGCACCTTGATGCTGAGCTTGCAGGGCGCGGCGGTGTACCACGAGAACTACTGGAGCTTCGCCGTGCTGGGCGCCCTCAGCCTGGCCTTCATCCTGCCGGTGTACTTCTGGCGCGAGAAGATATACCAGCGGCTCTACCGCCTGGAAAAGGGCCGCGGCCCCCTGGAGAACCAGGAACGAACCAGCGCCAGGGACCAGGACGATACTTGAGCTTGTTGCCCGTCCGGCGGGATGGGCCGCCCGGCGGCGGGCTGTGCCGGCCGGGAGGCGGGCGGCTCAGCCGATCCTCTAGCGGGAGGAGCCCGCGCCGGTAAAGGGGATCGCCCGGCCGCGGGGACACGGCGCTGCCTGTCGCGCCGACCGTGGATTATGACGGGGGCTGACCGTGGACATGGCGGGGATCGCCCGGCCGCGAGAGCTCATCGCTGCCTGTCGCGCCGACCGTGGACATGGCGGCGGCCGACCGTGGATATGGCGGGGATTGCCCGGCTGCGGGGGCTCAGCGCTGGCCCATGGCCGGCATGAACAGCACCTGGGCCGGCTCCCCGGCCGGGGGGCTGACCGGGAAGCGGCCCTGCCACAGGCTGCAAAAGCGGCAGGAGAAGCTGGTCCACTGGCGCCGCACCACCACCTCCAGACAGATGGAGTAGCGCCCGCAAGCCAGGTTGCGGTGCTCCACCACCTCCTCAAAGGAAAGCGGCCGGTCCAGGGCCCGGGGGCCGTCATGGGTCATCCTGCGGCGCGGCATTGCCTCTCCTCGTCTGTGCCGAGACCCCCCCAATTTAGCACAAGCTGCCCTGCTGGACCACAATGGCTTAGTCCTTGCCTACCGTGACGGGCCACGATAAGCTTAGGCCCATGGACCAGGTGTTTGAGGCAGAGGAGATAAGCCGCTACGAACAGTGGCTGGAAACCCCGGCCGGCCGCGGCTATGCGGAGGCCAGTTTCGCCCTGTTGGACAGGGTGTTGGACTGGCGGCCCAATTGGCGCGTGCTGGACGTGGGCTGCGGCCTGGGCGTGCATCTCAAGCGCCTGCAGGAGCGGGGCATGCTGGTCACCGGCCTGGAGGCCGGCCCGGTGGCCGCCGGCCTGGCCGCCCGCCGCCTGGGGCCCAAGGTGGAGGTGGACGTGGGCGATGCCCACGACCTGCCCTATGAGGACAACAGCTTTGACGCGGTGATCCTGGTCAACACCCTGGAGCTGGTGGAACGCCGGGCCCAGGTGCTGGCCGAGGCCTCCCGGGTGGCCATGAGCCGCCTGTGCATCGTTTCCCTGAACTCCTTCTCGCCCGCCGGCCTCTGGTGGCGCAGCCCCGGCTCGCGTCATCCCCTGCACCGCGGCCAGCCCCTCAGCCTCTTGTCCCTGTGGCGCCTGGTGCGCGAGGTGCTGGGGCCGGTTCCCCAGACCTGGGCCGGAGCCATGGCCTGGCCTGCGGTGATGGTGGGGCGCTGGCCCTTCAGCCCCCTGGTGGGCGTGTGCGCTGCGGTCACCCCCCGCTTCATGACCACGCCGCTGGTGGTGGAGAGCGCCGCCCGGCCCGGCCCGGCCCGGCCCGCCACCATCCACGGCCGGGTGGGCGTGCTGCAACGCATCAAGTGAGGCCTGCCTTGCCTTTTTCCCCGCCTCCTCCCAGCCGCATAAGCTTGCCTCCCGGCTCCTGCCCGCCCCGGGAGCAGGTGGACGCCCTGGTGGAGGCCGCGGCCCGCGCCCACGGCCACCTGTGCCCGGGACAGGTCATCGGGGTGCGCATGGCCATACTGGGCCTGGGCCTTTTGGGTTACGCCTGCCCGCCGGGCTACCCCGAGATCAAGAGCCTGCTGGGCTTCGTGGAGATCGAACGCTGCCTGGCCGACGCGGTGGCCACCGCCACCGGCCTGCGCTTTGGCCGCGGTTCCCTCAAGCTGGTGGACCAGGGCCTGTTGGCCGCCACCTTCCTGGACATGCCCTCGGGCCGGGCGGTGCGTATCCTCAGCCGCGACGACGCCCGCCAAAAGGCCGGCGACTACGCGCCTGGCATGTCCAACGCCCACGAAACCCAGAGCGAGGCCTACCGGTTCATGCCCGACCCCGAGCTGTTCGACGCCACCTGGGTGCGGGTGGACCTGGACCGTTTTCTGGCGCCCGGCCAGCGGCCGCCCAAGGTGCCCTGCTCGGCCTGTGGGGTGTTGATCCGCTCCGGCCAGACCCGCCCCGGCCCGGACGGGCCCCTGTGTGCGGTGTGCGCCGGCGACGCCTACTTCAAGCCAATGCCCAAAGAGGATGCCTGATGGATTTCGACTGTGGTGAACAGTGCGCCGCCGGCCCGGCCGGCCGCCTGGTCAAGCTGGAGGACGCCGAGGGCCTGGTCCTGGCCCACGACATAACCGAGGTGGTGCCCGGCCAAAAGAAGGGCCCCGCCTTTCGCAAGGGCCACGTGGTTAGCGCCCAGGACCTGGAACACCTGGCCCGCCTGGGCAAGCGCCATCTGTACGTGCTGGAGATGACGCCCGAGGTCATGCACGAGAACGAGGGTGCCGAACTCATGGCCCGGGCCCTGGCCGGACCGGGGGTGGAGCCCGCCGGTCCCCCGGCCGAGGGCAAGATCACCTTCATCGCCAGCCGCGACGGCCTTTTCGACCTGGACCTGGAACGCCTCCACCAGTTCAACCTGGTGCCCGAGGTCATGTGCGCCACCATCCACCGCCACACCCCGGTCAAGAAGGGACAGGCCCTGGCCGGCACCCGCCCCATACCCCTTTTGATCCGGCGCGAGAACGTGGCCCGGGCGGTGGCCATCGCCGAGAAGGACGGCGGCATCTTGACCGTGCGTCCCCTGCGCCCCTTGCAGGCGGGCGTAGTGGTCACCGGCAACGAGGTAGCCTCGGGGCTGATCGAGGACGGCTTCGCACCCATCATCACCAAGAAGATGGCCGCCCTGGGTGGCGGGGTCATGGGGGTGCGCTACGCGCCGGACGACAGGGCCGCGGTGGCCGCGGCCATCCGCGAGCTGGTGGGCCAGGGCGCCGGGATCATCATCACCACCGCCGGCATGAGCGTGGACCCGGACGACGTGACCCGCATGGCCATCGCCGACGCGGGCGGCGTGGACCTGGTATACGGCACGCCGGTGCTGCCCGGCGCCATGTTCCTGGCGGGCGAGATACGGGGGCCCCAGGGCCGGGTGCCCATCCTGGGCGTCCCGGCCTGCGCTCTGTTCCACCCCACCACCGTGCTGGACCTGGTGCTGCCCAGGGTCATGGCCGGCGAAAAGTTCGACCGCCAGAAGATGGCTGAGCTGGGCCACGGCGGCTATTGCCAGAACTGCCCGGACGGCTGCCGCTTCCCGGTCTGCGGCTTTGGCAGGGGGTGCTAGCGCTTATAGCCCAAACCCTCACTCACCCGCTTCAGGATCGCCAGGGGGGCGACGGGGGGCGACGCGGGGGGCGAGGGGGGCGACAGGGGACGACGGGGGGCAAGAAGGCGGGCGGTGGTCACCAGCCAGGGAGGCTGGCGGCGGCCGGCCGCCGCACACCAAAGGGGATGTACATGCTTCGTTCGTTTTTGTCTGCTGCCTTCATGTTGGCCTTTGCCCTGGCCGGCGGCTGCGCCGCCTCCCCGGAGGCCGTCCAGTACTATGCCGGCGAGGAACTGAGGAACGAGGCCCGTTCCCTGAACTACCAGCTCACTTACAATCCCGACTCCGACCGCTTTGTCTACGACGAGGGATTGGTGGACATCGCGGTGTCGGTCTACTATGACCAGGACTACTCCTTTGGCCTGAGCGTCCTCAACCAGACCGACCGCCCCCTGGTCATCGACTGGAACCAGATCGAGTACCTGGACGTGGCCGGCAACCCCCACTCCATGATCCACCAGGGGATCCATTACCTGGACCCGGTGAGCCGGCAGCGGCCCACCTTGGTGCCGGCGGGCGCCACGATCCGGGACCTGCTCCGCCCGGCCGACCGGAGGGTGCGGGACGGCGCCTTGCGCCTGGTCAGGACCGCCCACACTCCGGTGGCGGACGACTACTACGACCACGTCACCATCATCCTGCCCATCAAGGCCGAGGGCCAGTGGCAGCGCTATCGGCTGCTGGTGCAGATAGGCATGGTGGCCCCCACCGTGACCACCACCGATCCCTTCTGGTATTGAGACCCGGCCCCGCGGGGGGCGCGGGGGGCGAGGGGGGCGCTTGCCAAGCCAGGCAAGGCTCGCTCCCCAAGGTCCCGCCGGCCGTCCCTTTCCCGCCACCGGTCGGGTTATCCCCTCTCTCCCATGGATTGACGGGGGTAATGACCGTGAAGTACCCTTGAATACAGCAGGTTTGAAACCAGGCTGACGCGAGGAGCGCCCCAAGTCCCTGGCTTGCCTGTCCGCTTACCAGGTGCCAGACAAGGGAGTTGCCATGGAAGTCAACCTCAGGATCGCTGGGGCGGCGGGGCAGGGTATGCAGACCACGGCCGATCTCATCGGCAAGGTGGTCACCCGGGCCGGGCTGTACGCTTTTTCCTACAGCGATGCCGAATCGCGTATCCGCGGGGGGCTCAACTTTTCCCACCTGCGCCTGGCCGGCCAGCCCCTGGCCGGGGTCAGCGGCCGGATCGACATCCTGGTGGCCCAGACTGAAGAGGCCCTGGCGCGCTTCGGCAGTGGGCTGGCCAAGGACGCCCTGGTCTTGACCCAGGGCCGATGGGAGCACCCCCGGGCAGCGCCCTTTTCCCTGGAGGAGCTGTCCCGGGCGGCCGGCTCGGTCAAGGCGGCCGGCACCGTGGCGGTCGGCGCCCTGGCCGCGCTGCTGGCCCTGCCCCGGTCCCTGGCCGAAGATGCGGTCAAGGAGCGCTTTGCCGGCCGGGACGAGCTGGTCCAAGTAAACCTGGCCGCCATACGGGCGGGAGCCCGGGCGGCCGCTGATTTGGCCGGGGCCGGCCGCTTCCGCCTGCCGGCGGGTGAAACCGGCCGGGGCAGGCTCTACCTCGGTGGCGGCGAGTCCCTGGCCCTGGGCGCGGTGGCCGGCGGGGTGGGGTTCATGGCCGCCTATCCCATGAGCCCCTCCACCAGCATCATCACCAACCTGGCGGCCTGGGGGGCCGAGACGGGCGTGGTCACCGAGCAGGCCGAGGACGAGATCGCGGCGATCAACATGGTGGCCGGCGCGGCCTACGCCGGGGCCCGGGCCATGACCGCCACCTCGGGCGGCGGCTTTTGCCTGATGAGTGAGGGGGTGTCGCTGTTGGGCATGATCGAGGCCCCGGCCGTGATCGTGGTCGCCCAGCGCCCCGGCCCGGCCACCGGCCTGCCCACCCGCCAGGCCCAGGGCGACCTGAACCTGGTCCGCCACGCGGGGCACGGGTTCTTCCCGCGCATAATCCTGGCACCCCGGGACATCGGCGACTGCTTCGAACTCACCGCCCGGGCCTTCGACCTGGCCGAGCGCTACCAGTGCCCGGTCTTCATCCTCACCGATCAGCACTTGCAGGACAGCCGCACCACCCTGGAGCCGTTCGAAACGGCCGCGCTGCCCCGCCAGCGCCACTTCCTGGACGCTGGGCAGTTGAACGAGCTGGCGGAGTACCGCCGCTACCAGTGGGCCGAGGACGGGCTTTCGCCCCTGGCCGCGCCGGGCGTGAGCCGGCACCTGGTGGTGGCCGACTCGGACGAGCACGACCAGGAGGGACACATCACCGAGGCGGCCGAGGTGGCCGGGCAGATGGCCCGCAAGCGCTTGGCCAAGGAGCGGACCATACAGGCCGCGGCTTGGCCTCCCCAGGTGGAGGGCGACCCGGCCGGCCGGCCGCTGATAATCACCTGGGGCTCCAGCTACCAGACCGTGGCCGAGGCCCGGCAACGCCTGGCCCAGGGAGGTATTGACACGGCCCTGTTGAACCTGCGCTGGCTGTGGCCCTTGCCCCCGGAGCCGCTCACCGGGCTGGTCAAGCAGGCTCGGCTGGTGATTGTGGTAGAGAATTCGGTTGGTTGCGAGCTTGCCTCGGTCCTGCGCGAAATCACCCTGCACCCCATGGACCAGCGCATCAACCGGCTGGACGGCCGGCCCCTGGTGGTGGACGAGTTGGCCGACGAGCTGGCCGGCCGCCTGGAGGAGGCCAAGCCATGAGCCTGAGCCTGGAAGTCTACGACAATCAGAGCCAGCCGGCCTGGTGCCCTGGCTGCGGCAACTTCGCCATCCTCAAGGCGGTGAAAACGGCCCTGGCCGAGCTGGATTTGGCCCCCCACCAGGTGCTCCTGTGCTCTGGCATCGGCCAGGCCCCCAAGCTGCCCCACTATCTCAAGTGCAACCTCCTGAACGGGCTGCACGGCCGGGAGGTGGCATCGGCCACCGGGGCCAAGCTGGCCGCCCCGGATTTGACCGTCCTGGTCCACTCCGGGGACGGCGGGGCCTACGGCGAGGGCGGCAATCACTTCCTGTCCGCCATCCGGCGCAACATCGACCTCACCCACGTTATCCACGACAACCGGGTCTATGGCCTGACCAAGGGCCAGGCCTCGCCCACCACGGAGTTGGGGACCAAGGCCAAGTTGCAGCCCCGCGGCCTGGCCGTGGCCCCGCTGAACCCCCTGGCCCTGGCCATCAGCCAGAAGTGCTCGCTGGTGGCCCAGGCATTCTCCGGCCGCGGCGACCAGTTGGTGGAATTGCTCAAGGCGGCCATCCGGCACCGGGGATTCGCCATGGTCAATGTGCTGCAACCCTGCGTCAGTTGGGACAAGGTCCACACCTACGAGTATTACCAAGAGCGCTGCTTCGACCTGCCGGCCGACTACGACCCCACCGACCAGGGGGCGGCCCTGGAGCTGGTCTTGTCGGCTGGAGAGCGCTATCCCCTGGGAATCATTTACCAGAACCAACGTCCTCCCTACGACGACATCCTGCTGGCCGGGCTGGAGCAGCCCTTGCGCGACCGGCCGGTGGAGCCCCGGCGGGTACTGGGGCTGCTTGATCGCTTCCGGTAGTTGCGGGCGGGGGAGGGTTTGCCGGCGGGAGTCCGGGAGGGGAGAAGGCGGCCGGCCGCTAGGCCCGGCGGGTGGCGCCGGGAAGCATGCGGTCCGGCTTTGCCAGGTCCATCTTGTAGATCACGCCCGGGGTGCGGTCCGCCGCCAGGCCGGTCTTCAGGCCGGTGCCCAGGTAGAATTCGCCGTTCACCGTGGCGGTCTTCACCGACCACTCGCCAATGCCCGGCAGCCAGAGCACCTCGTTGAGCACTATGTCGCTCCCCTTGCGCTGGGCTTCGTACAGGGCGGTGCCGTCCTTGCCGATGGCCGGGAAGATCATGGTGCCGGTCTGGGGGTGGATGGCGGGCTCGCACAGCCTCTCTATCTTGTCCACCGGCCCGGCCGGCTTTAGGTATTTGCATTCCTTCCACTGGTCCAGGTTGTCGAAGGAGGCCCAGTACACCCGGCCTTCCTCGCTGCTCAGGTACAGCACCCGCTGCCGGTGGTCGGCCCGGACAAAGCCCCAGTCGCCCAGCTCCATGATCTTGCGGGTGGAGCCGTCCGGTTCCACCGCGTGCAGCACGGTGTGGCCATAGGTGCAGGAGGATATCAAGGTGGTGCCCTTATTGGGGCCGGAGTTGATCACCCCCACCCCGGTGGGGAAGCGCATGTCCGGGGGCGCGGCGAACAGTTGCCACTCGCCGTTCTGCTTGCTGATCACCATGCCCGGGTGGTCGGCGTTGCCAAAGCCCATGAACTCGCGGCCGGTCACCGGGCACTGGTAGCTGAAGCCCCACTTGAGGTTCTTGTACTGGTGGGGGATCAGGTGGGTGTAGTCGTGCTTCTCCCAGGGCCCGTCCGGGCTGGGCGCGGTGTAGTCCACCGCCCCGCCCCAGGACTCGGGCGTGAGGTGCAGGCCGTTGCCGAAACTGTAGCCCGCGGCGCCGGACTCCGAGGCCTGGGGCAGCACGCTGCGCCGGCGCACGCCCTGGGAGTCGTTGTAGGTCCAGACCGGGGTTTCGTGGATGCCGTTGCGGGTGATGCCGCTGATCACCAGCTCACCGTTGTGCTCGAAAAAGGCCATGGGCGCCCGGTCCACCCGGCCCACCTCCTGGGCGGTGAACTCGTGGGGCGCGCCGGTGTCCGGCACCGGCGGGGTGGGGCCCACCGGAGGCCTTATGCCCGGCGGCGTCAGGCCGGGATGGGGCAGGGAGGCCCGGGGCGGGCCCAGGCGCAGCAGGGGGGAGTTGGGGCTGAGCTTGCGGGGGGTGTAGTGCTTGGTCAGGGCCGCGGTCAGGGAAGAGGCAAAGTCATCCCTGCCTCCCGTGCGGTGGCGGCCGATGGTGGCGCCCGAGGGGGTGCGGTAGGGGATCACCCGGTGGCTATAGTAGAGCGACTTCAGCAAAACCCAGCCTGGCCTCCTTGCAGGCAGAGACGTCCAGTCCCACAGAAAGCAATATGCTTGCCAGGCGGCTTGTCGTATTAACTATTTGATATGATTGGATTTGGTTTTCAGGGTTTCGCCCGGCCGGGGGCAAGGTCTGCATCTGGAGGGCATATTTTGCCCTGTCTACCCCTGGGGCGGCTTCTTGGGCGTTGGCCGGGGCTTGGGGCTGAACATGAGGCAGGGCATGCCGGACTCCCGGAGCACCACCCGCCAGGGGATCATGCGTGACTTGAACCCCATGGCCCGGCAGGCATAGCCCCGCTGCTTCTCCCAGGTGATCACCAGGTGGCGGCACTTGAAGCAATCGGGCCGGTTGCTTTGGGGTCGGTAAGCCATGGCTACCTTATACCAGAGCCGGCATGGCGGGGAAAGGAGGGAGGAGCTTGTTCTGGCAGGGGCGGGCTGTGCTATGCTAGGGAGGGGTTTGTCCCGGCCCTGTGACCCGAGCCTGAACCCAAGGAGGTGCTGGTGCCGAAGTGGGAGTACATGACCGCCTGGGTGGACCGGAACTGGGAGGTCAAGACCGTGGTGGGGTGCGAGCTGGAGCTGGAGGAACTTCCCAAGTTCGTGGAATTCTTGAACATGGTGGGTGAGAACGGCTGGGAGATGGTGGCGGTGGTGCCGGTGGAGGTGGGCCACCGGGTGTTCTTCAAGCGCCCCGCCGAGTAGCCGCCCGGCCTGGCTTCCCGCCAGGCATCCCAGCATAAAGCCAGTCATTGCAGCGAGTTGGGCGTGCTTGCCGCCCACCCCCGGGGGGGGCTGCCCGCGTGGCCGGCCCCTGAAAAGGGGGGCAGATACCTCGGCTGCCCGCCGGGGTTGGTGCCAAGAAAAACCCCACGCGCCGCCGCCTCCGCAAATATTACGAAAGGCGACGGCGCGCAGGGCTGGGGGGCGTTTTCATGGGCAGGCCGTTTGGCGGCCTCCCTAGGCACTGCGCAGGGTGGGGTCTCCCCCCCTTCTTTACTCAGCCTTCTCCTCGGCCTCGGGATTGGTGGCCTTCACCAGGGCCAGCAACCTTTCCCAATCCTCGTCGACCCGCTTTTGGATGTAGGCTATGTCATCAGGCCCCAGGTGCCTGAAGCGCCTTTGGACCTTGAAGTATTCTTCTACAGGTATAGGCTTCTTGATGTTTTTTGTCAATACGAAACGCCCGTCGATTACTTCGTAGAGGGGGAACATCTTGCATTCCACCACCTGGCGGGCGGTTTGCAGGGAAAGCTCGGGCGCGCAGCGCCAGCCGGTGGGGCAGGGCGCGTAGATGTGCACGTAGGCCGGGCCGGGCACGGTGACCGCCTTTTTGACCTTGTTCATCAGGTCCAGGTGCCAGGCCGGGCTGGCGGTGGCCACGTAGGGGATGTTGTGGGCCGCGGCGATCATGGGCATGTTCTTCTTCCAGGTCACCTGGCCCTTGCTCAGCTTGCCCGGCGGGCTGGTGGTGGTCATGGCGCCGTAGGGCGTGGAGCTGGAGCGCTGGATGCCCGTGTTCATGTAGGCCTCGTTGTCCAGGCAGATGTAGGTGAAGTCGTGGCCGCGCTCCAGGGCGCCGGAAAGGGCCTGCAAGCCGATGTCGGCGGTGCCGCCGTCGCCGGCAAAGGCCACCACCTTGGCGCCGTCGTCCTTCATGCGCCCCTTGCGGATCAGGGCCTTGCGGCCGGCCGCCACGCCGGAGGCCACCGAGGCCGCGTTCTCGAAGGCCACGTGGATCCAGGGGCATTCCCAGGCGGTCTGGGGATAGGGGCTGGAGATGATCTCCATGCAGCCGGTGGCGCTAACCGCGATCAGGGCCTCGCCCACCGCCTTGGCCGCCAGGCGCATGGCCAGCACCTCGCCGCAGCCCTGGCAGGCGCGGTGGCCCCGGGAGACGGGCTCGATGGCCGGCATCTTCTTGGGGGTTATCTTTTCGAAGTTCTCGAGGGCTTTGGTAGCTATGTTCATTCCTTCACCCCCCACATCTCGCAGGTCATGGTTTCACCCGCGGACTGGGCCTTCATGGTCTTCTCCACCATCTGGGCGAAGTCGGCCCGGGTAACGTCACGGCCGCCCAGGCCTGCCACGAAGTTGGATACGTAATGGTTCAGGCCGCGGTCGTACAGGAGCGATTTCAGCTCGGTGGCCACCGGCCCCGAGGGGCTGCCCGGCTGGAGGGCCCGGTCCAGCACCATGAGGGTCTTGGCGCCCTTCACCGCGTCCAGGAAGTCCTCGGCCGGGAAGGGGCGCCACAGGCGGATGCGCGCCTGGCCCACCTTTAGGCCCTTCTCGCGCATCTGGTCCACGGCGGTCATGCAGGTCTCGCCCAGCGAGCCCATGGTGACGATGATGAGTTCGGCGTCCTCGGTGCGGTAGGTCTCGATGGGCTTGTACTGGCGGCCGAACTGCTTGGCAAAGCCGTCCCAGTGCTCCTTGATGACCCCGTAGGATTCCTCCAGGGCCACCAGGCAGGCCTTCTTGGCCTCGGTGTACACCTCGGGCATGCCCACCATGCCCATGCTGATGGGGTTGGCGATGTCCAACCGCTGCTGGGGCTCGAAGGGGGGCAGGTAGGCGTCCACCTCGCTCTGGTCGGGGATCTCGATCGGCTCGATAACGTGGGTCAGGACGAATCCGTCCAGGTTCACCGCCACCGGCAGGGTGACCCGCTTGTCCTCGGCGATCTTGAAGGCGGTGATGGTCAGGTCCATGACCTCCTGGCCGTTCTCGGCGAAGAACTGCACCCAGCCCACGTCGCGCTCGGCCATCACGTCGCTGTGGTCGTTCCAGATGCTGATGGGGCCGGACAGCGAGCGGTTGGCCACCGCCATGACGATGGGCAGCCGGAGGGCCGAGGCGATGAACAGTATCTCGTGCATCAGGGCCAGGCCCTGGCTGGCGGTGGAGGTGAAGGTGCGGGCGCCGGCGGCCGAAGAGCCCACGCAGGCGCTCATGGCGCTGTGCTCGCTCTCCACCGGCACGAACTCCGCATCCAGGTGCCCGTCCGCCACCAGCTCCGACAGATGCTCCACGATGTGGGTCTGGGGAGTGATGGGGTAGGCGGCGATTACGTCTACGTTAGCCAGTTTCACGGCCTCGGAACAGGCCAGCGAAACCTCAAGACCTACACGCTGGCCCATACTTGTCCTCCTCTTTCTCTTCCTGCCAGGAGATGGCGTCCTTGGGGCACTCCACGATGCAGATGCCGCAGCCCTTGCAGTAGAAGCCGTCCCAGTTGTAGTAGCCCTCGGCCTCGGGGTCGGGGCTGTAGCACATGTCGGGACAAAGGATATAGCACCTGCCGCACTTGATGCAGGTTTCCCGGTCGGTGACCGGGCGGCGGCGGCTGCGCCAATCGCCGGTATTGAACTGCTTGGAATTCCCCGGCTCGGTCATGGCGCAGCCCAACGCCAGGGTCTTCCAGGATTGCATGCCGCTGTCGGCCATGATCTACTCCTCGATCTGGGTCTCTTTCTTGGCCCGTTCCAGGGATTTAAGGTTTTTGGCCGCGATCTTGCCGAAACGCGCGTCCAGGGGGGCCTTCAGGGATTCCAATTTCACCAGGCCCACGGCCTTCAGTAGCGCTCCGAGCATGGTGGTGTTGGTGATGGGCACCCCCAGCTCCTCCTCGGCGATCTTGGTGGCGTCCACCACCGCGGTGCGGCCGCTGAAGCCGCACTCGCCGCGCACGTCGGCGATGCTCTTGGAGCTGTTGGCCACCAGGGTCCCCTCGGGCTTCAGGCCTTCCTTGACGTTGCCGGTGGCCAGCAGCGCCGGGTCCAGCACCACCACCACGTCCGGCTCGTAGATCTTTTCGCGCAGGCGGATGGGCTCATCCGATATACGCAGAAAGGCCTGCAGGGGCGCGCCGCGCCGCTCCGGTCCAAAGGACGGGAAGGCCTGGGCGTATTTGCCCTCCGCGATGGCGGCCTGCGCCATAAGCTCGCAGGAGGTCACCGCGCCCTGGCCCCCTCGGCCATGGAAGCGAACCTCAATCATTGGTTACTCCTCGCAAGTTGGTAATTAAGGGCCAGTAAGGATTAAGTTTTGTATTCTATGGATTGCCCCGGTACCTGTCAACCCGCGCTGAATTCGATTCAGTAATGGGCCGGCAGGCAGGGCCATATTATTCTGTATTGGCGATAAGAGTATTTTGTAAAACGCCGGGAGGAAGAGGCTTCCTCCCGGCCGGTTTTGCGTTTTTCAGCGGCGTTCGCCAAAGAGCCTGAGCAGCATCAGGAAGAGGTTCAAGAAGTCCAGGTACAAGCTCAGCGCGCCAAAGATGGCCATCTTGCTCACGGTCACCTCGTTGGCCGCCTCCAGCACCATGGCGCGCAGCTTCTGGGTGTCATAGGCGGTCAGGCCCACGAACACGCCCACCCCGATGACGGAGATGATCCAGTCCATCATGGGCGAGCGCAGGAACAGGTTCACCACCGAGGCGATGATGATGCCGATGAGGCCCATGAACAGGAAGGAGCCCCAGGAGGAGAGGTTTTTCTTGGTGGTGGAGGCCCACACGCTGGTGACGCCAAAGGTGCCGGCGCAGATGAGGAACGCCTTGAACACGCTGGCCTGGGTGTAGATCAAGAGGATGGGCGCCAGGAAGATGCCGTTCAGGGCGGCATAGAGCACGAACAGGGTGGCTGCGGTGCCCACCTGGATGCGCTTGATGCCGTAGCTCAGGCCGATCACCATGCCGAACACGGCGATGAGCACCACCCAGTAGGCCATGGTAGGCGCGCCGGTCTGCAAGTCGAAAAAGATACCGAAGACGGATACGGAGCTGGTCACCAGCCAGGCTGTCAGGGCGGAAAGGGCCAGGCCGCCAGCCATCCAGTTGTAGACCCGGCGCATGAAGGCGTTCACCACCGCCAGGGCTTGGTCTGCGGAATAGGCTCCGTACTGAGGCTGTCGGTAGACTTGATCCATGGTCGGCACTCCTAAGTAGTCGGTTTTTGTCCCCCCCCGCCGGAATTCTAATCACCCTGCCGGCCCTGGTCAACCGCAACAGGCGGCACGGGGAAGGCCCACCCCGCTCACATTGAGCCAGCGGAAGCGCCAGAATCCGCCCAGCTTGATCTGCAGGGCTCGCTGGTTCAGCACCAGGCCGGGGCTGTAGAACACCTCCACCCCCTCCACCTCCTGGCGGGCGTAGGCCCTCTTGGCGTGGGCCGGCGGCGCGGCCGGCGCCACCTGCGCCGGCGTGGCCGAGCCTCAGCCCCGGGCGGGCCGGGGGGCCTCCACGGTGACCGCCCCGCCGCGTTGGAGGATGTACTCCCTGGCCTGGGGGGTTATCTCTATCTGCACGAAGGCTCCTTGGCTGGTTGCATCTAGATTTAAGGATGAGACTCCCGAGCCCGCGGGTCAAGCCCCCTCAGGCCAGGCGGGTCACCCCGGGCGCGGTTTCGGGAAAATCGCGGGCCAGGGCCAGGTCGTGGCCGGGGAAGAGAAGCTCCGGCGCCGAAACCCGGGCCTTGAGCTTGTCCCAGGAGCGCAGCCAGGCCCTGAGGTCGCAGATGAAGATGCTGGGCCATTCCTGGGTGTAGTTCTGGAAGGTGTGGCCGCAGTCCGAGCCCAGCACCGCGGTGCCGCGGCTGGTCTGCACTGCCGCGGCCATGAGCCCTGGGCTGTGGCCTGGCGCGGCCAGGGCCTCCAGGCCGGGGATTATCCGGCCGTCCCCTTCCACCAGGTGGAGCCGCCCCTGGGCGCGGGCTTCCTCCAGGCCCCGGGTGACGGCCGGGTCGTACACCGCCTGGAAGATGGGCCGCCGGGCCAGGGGGTCGCGCAGCCAGAAGTCGTGCTCCGCCCGCGACACATGCACCCGGGCCCCGGGGAACAGGCCGATGCCCGAGGCATGGTCCCAGTGCAGGTGGGTGAGGAAAAGGTGCTTCACCTCGCCGGCCGCCACCCCCAGGCGCTCCAGCATGGCGGCCGGGCTCTGGTAGTCCGGCAGGTCGCGGCCGGCCGCCGCCTCCGGCGCCACCCCGCTGTCCACCACCACCGGACCGCCCGGCCCCAAAAGGCACCAGATGTAATAGGCCCGCTGCACGCGCTGGTCCCAGCCCTGGTTCCACATGAACAGCGCCTGCGAGGATTCCAGGGGGCCGGCGTAGCGGAGGGCGTAGATCTCGAACTCAGGCATGGTCCTGGCCCTTGGGCTGGCGGGATTCGGGCATGAGCATGTAGTTCACCTGGGCCACGGCCACCAGCCCGCCGCCTTCGTCGAATATCTCCACGTTCACCGGGCACATGGTGCGGCCGAACTTGATCACCCTGGCCTTGGCGGTCACCCCGGTCAGGCAGGGCGCCAGAAAGCGGATGTTCAGGTCGGTGGTGGCCATGGGGGTGTCCGCGCCGGTGCCGGTGAGGATGGCAAAGGCCGCCACCGAGTCGGCCAGGGTGGCCAGGATGCCACCGTGCAGGGTGTTGAAGATGCCGTCGTAGCGGCGCTGGCGGGGGATGCGCACCTCGAAGTAGCCCTCGGCCATGTCCAGCACCTCCATGCCCAGGGTCTTGAATATGGCGATCTTCTGGATGCGGGCCAGGATGGCCCGGCGCAGCTCGGGCTTCAGCATGGGCTTGCTCCGGGAAGATGGACGGCGGCGGCTGGGCAGGGCGCGCTTGCAGGCGGCAGGGGCATAGGGGGGGTCCGGCGGGGGAGGCGTCATGGGCCTGGAGCTATCCTCGGGAAGGGTCGGCCGAGTAGAGGAGCTGCACCACCGGGTCGTCGGTGCTGATGACGAAACGCCGCTGGTGCCCGGTGTCCAGGCCGAATACCTTTATGAGCCCGGCGATGAGATAGTTCAGGACCGGCCGCAGGTCGCCGGCGGTGGAGCGGGTGGTTGCCTCGCCGATCCACACCACCTCCCCGTCCTCGATCCGGGATACCCGCACCTTGAGCCACAGGTCGTACACCGTGACCTGCTCTTGCAGGTAGCGGGTGCGGGGCGGGGTGTCCACCTCGGTGGTCACCAGCCGCCCTTTTTCATCCCGGCTGGTCACCACCACCGGCCGGCCCGGCTCCTCCACCACCCGGGTCTTGGTCTCGATGCCCTGCCTCCGGCCGTAGCTGAAGGTGAGCTTCAGGTCGGTGTTTCCGCCGCTCACCACCGACCAGCCGCTGTTGTTCAGGGCAAAGGACAGCTTGGTGCCCACCTGGCGCTCCAGGATGGGATTGGCCGCCTTGGGATCGAGTACCACGCTCAGGCTGGCGCCCGGGGCCAGGGTCTGCCCGGCCAGGGGCTCGGCATAGCCGTTCACCTTCACCGTGTACAGGGACCAGCCGCAGCCGGAGGCCAGGGCGGCCAGGAGGAGGGCCAGGAGGCAACAAAGGCCGTATGACGAAAAACGCGGGGCGCGTTGCATGGGTCGTCCTGCCAAGTTTGGACTTTCTGCCTGTGCCTATTAAAGCAAGACCGCGGAAAAATCTCCACGCAATAATGCCGGTGGCCTGATCAGGCCAGGCCCCGGTCCAGGCTGCGGTAGCCGATGGCCTCGCTCAGGTGGTCCAGGCCGATCTCCTCTTGGCCCTCCAGGTCGGCGATGGTGCGGGCGATCTTGAGGATGCGGCCATAGGCCCGGGCCGAGAGCTGGAAGCGCTCCATGGCCCGCTCCAAGAGGCCGAGGCCCTCCCGGCAGAGCCGGCAGTGCCGGCGGGTGAGGCGGGTGGTCATCTGGGCGTTGCAAAAGAGGCCGGAGCCCCCCAGCCGCGCGGCCTGACGCCGGCGGGCGGCGATCACCTGTTCCCGCAGCTCGGCCGAGGGCGGGCCGGCGGTATCGGCCGCCAGGTCGCGGAAGGGCACCGCCGGCACCTCTATCTGGAGGTCGATGCGGTCCATGAGGGGGCCGGACACCCGGCTCAGGTAGTTGCGTATCTGCTGGGGGGTGCAGGTGCATTGGCGCTTGGGGTCGCCGTAGTAGCCGCAGGGGCAGGGGTTCATGGCCGCCACCAGCATGAAGCGGGCCGGGAAGTCCACCGTGGCCGCGGCCCGGGTGATGGTGACCCGGCCCGACTCCATGGGCTGGCGCAGGACCTCCAGCACGCTCTTTTTGAACTCGGGCAGCTCGTCCAGGAACAGCACCCCGTGGTGGGCCAGGCTCACCTCGCCGGGCCGGGGCACGGTGCCCCCGCCGATCAGCCCCACGTCGCTCACCGTGTGGTGGGGCGCGCGGAAGGGGCGCTGGGCCACCAGGGAACGGCCGGCGGGCAGGGTGCCGGCCACCGAGGCCACCTGGGTCACCTCCACTGCCTCGGAAAAGGAAAGCGGCGGCAGGATAGTGGGCAGGCGGCGGGAGAGCATGGTCTTGCCCGAGCCCGGCGGGCCCACCATGAGCACATTGTGGCCCCCGGCCGCGGCAATGGTGAGCGCCCGCTTCACGTGCTCCTGGCCGCGCACCTCGTTCATGTCCAGGCCGCCGGCCGCCTGGGCCTGCTCCAACAGGTCCCCGTCCGCCCGCACCCGGGGCAGGGACTCGCGCCCCCCCAGGTGGGCCACCACCTGGTCCAGCCGCTTGGCGGCCAGCACGGCCAGGCCCTCCACCACTGCGGCCTCCCGGGAGTTGTCCGCCGGCACCACCAGCGCCTTGAACCCGTCCCGCGAGGCGGCCACGGCCATGGGCAGCACCCCGCGTACCGGCCGGATGCTGCCGTCCAGGGCCAGCTCCCCCACCACGCCCAGGCCCGAGAGCGCCTCGGGCGGAAAGGCGCCGGCCGCGGCCAGGATGCCCAGGGCGATGGGCAGGTCAAAGCCCGCGCCCTCCTTGCGCACGTCCGCCGGGGCCAGGTTCACGGTGATGCGGTTTACGGGAAAGGAATAGCCGGAGTTGGCCAGGGCCGAGCGCACCCGCTCCTTGGACTCGCGCACCGCCTCGTTGGGAAGCCCCACCGTGGCAAAGGCGGGCAGCCCGGGAGCCAGGTCCACCTCCACCTGCACGGGATAGGCGCGCACGCCCAGCACGGCCAGGGATGTCAGACGGGCCAGCATACACCCCCCAATCCAATGGGCCCAGATAAGCTTGTTTAGCAAATGGCGGCCTGGGATACAAGCAGGGGGTGGGGCAAATCGCGGGCCGCGCGTTTTGGCCCGCATTGGGCCTTGACGCCCGGCACCAGCCCATATATATATTTGGCCTGTGCTTTTGGCCCCGTCCGGGGGTGACGCCGGAGGGCGACGCCGGGGGGGGCGACGTGGGGGCTGGAAGCCGAGTCCATACTGGCCGAGGTAGCTCAGTTGGTAGAGCAGGGGACTGAAAATCCCCGTGTCGGCGGTTCAACTCCGTCCCTCGGCACCAAAAAATCAGCCTTTTCCAAGGTTCGAGCCGCCCGGCCAGGGAAAACCAACTCCCGGCCGGGCGGCTTTTTCTGCGCCAATCCGGCTGGTTGGCATCACAAGTGCCTCACACCTCTTTTGCTTGCGGCATTGAGAAAGGAGGCCGCGCGGCGGCGCTCTGGGGTTCGGTCCTTTGCCGCCCCCTTGTCTACCTGGGGTTGCTCTTGGCCGGCTGGGATGGAAACCCCGGTGCTTGTTGCACGATTCGCTTGTCTGGGCCGCCCTGGCCGTATTACAATGCCCCCAATCAAGGCCCCAGGGCCAAAGACGCCCGGCGGCAAGCGCCGCTTAGCGTGTATTTTTCCTCGACAGCCGCGTTTCCCCCGCTTGCCTTCCCGGTCTGACGAGAGTGCAACAAAAACAGGTGGCAAGACCCCGCTGCCGCTTCCGGCAAAGGGGCCGGCCAAAGGCCATGCCAGGCTGCCCGCCTCGCGGGCCGGCGTTTCCTGCCAGGAGATGGAAGCGCCGGCTGAGAGGCCGGGGGGTGGGGCAAGGCCGAAGCGAAGAGCCAGCCAGGGCTGAAATCCGGCGGTGCCTGGAGGGTGCGGCGTGTGGCCCCGCCCCCTGCGGGCGGTCGGCCTACGGAAGAGAAAACGCTGACTGGGAGGAAATCTCATGCCATTGCCACTGCGTATCGTGCTGAGCGTGTTGTGCGCGGCCTTTTTGCTGGCGGCCGCCCAGCCCGCGCCTGCAGGAGGGAGTTTCGAGGAGATCAAGGCCCGCGCCGAGCAGGGAGACGCCGATGCCCAGAGCGACCTGGGGGTGCTGTACAGGAATGGTTGGGGGGTGGCCCGTGACTACCGGCAGGCGGTTTATTGGTACCGCAAGGCCGCGGAACAGGGAAATCCCACTGGCCAATTCAACCTTGGGGTGATGTATGAGCACGGCCTGGGGGTGGCCCGTGACTACCGGCAGGCAGTTTACTGG
>CAZUHP010000040.1:23678-32438 GCA_964620595.1 uncultured Desulfarculaceae bacterium
TACCGCAAGGCCGCGGAGCAGGGAGACGCCGATGCCCAGTACAACCTTGGCGTGATGTACGACGATGGCCGGGGAGTGTCCCAGGACTACCGGCAGGCAGTTTACTGGTACCGCAAGGCCGCGGAGCAGGGAGACGCCGATGCCCAGTACAACCTTGGCGTGACATATCAAGAGGGCCAGGGGGTGGGCCGTAACTACCGGCAGGCGGTTTACTGGTACCGCAAGGCCGCCGAACAGGACAACGCCAACGCCCAGAACAACCTTGGGGTGATGTACGAGAATGGCCTGGGCGTGTCCCAGGACTACGGGGAGGCGGTTTACTGGTACCGCAAGGCCGCGGAACAAGGGAACACCAATGCCCAGTACAACCTGGGCGTGATGTGCGTCGATGGCCGAGGTATGGCGCGGGATTACGTCCAGGCCCACATCTGGTTCAACTTGGCGGCCGCCAGTGGCGATGAAGACGCCCGCCAGGCCCGCGACCAAGTGGAAAGGAAGTTGTCATCGTCCCAACTGGCCGAGGCGCAGCGCCTGGCCCGGGAGTGGTTGGCGCAGCACGCTAGATAAGACCTGAAGTGGAGCAACCTCCCACCGCCCCCTCGGCGGCGGGAGAATAGGCTGGTGGTGTAGTTCCGCGGTTTGCCACGGGTGGCGCGGCGTGTGGCCCCGCCCCCTGCGGGCGGCCGGCATACGGAGGAGAGAACGCTGTATCGGGGGGAGTCACATGTCGTTTCCATTGCGCATCATCGTGGGCGTATCCTGTGTAGTCTTGCTGTTGGCTGCCGTCCTGTTCGCCACCTCGGACATGTCTTTTGAAGAAATCAAGGTACTCGCTGAACAAGGGGACGCCGATGCCCAGTTCCACCTGGGCGAGATGTACGCCGAGGGCCAAGGCGTGGCCCGTGACTACCGGCAGGCGGTTTATTGGTTTCGCAAGGCTGCGGAGCAGGGGGACGTTGATGCCCAATACAACGTGGGTTGGATGTACGAGAATGGCCGGGGCGTGGCCCGTGACTACCAGCAGGCTGCTCACTGGTACCGCAAGGCCGCGGAGCAGGGGGACGCTGAAGCACAGAACAATCTGGGCGTGCTGTACAACGATGGCCAGGGGGTGTCCCAAGACTACGAGCAGGCGGTTTACTGGTACCGCAAGGCCGCAGAGCAGGGGGACGCCAATGCCCAGAACAACTTGGGCTGGATGTACGACAAGGGCCATGGTGTGGGCCGTGACTACCGGCAGGCGGTTTACTGGTACCGCAAGTCTGCGGAACAGGACAACGTCGATGCCCAGAACAACCTTGGCATGATGTACGAGAATGGCCTGGGGGTGTCCCAAGACTACGAGCAGGCGGTTTACTGGTACCGCAAGGCTGCGGAACAAGGGGACGCCAATGCCCAATACAATCTGGCCATGATGTATGACGAGGGCCGAGGCGTGGAGCAGGACTACGTGCAGGCCCACATGTGGTTCAACCTGGCGGCCGCCAATGGCGATGAAGACGCCTGCCAGGCCCGCGAACAAGTGGAAAGGAAGATGTCGCCGTCCCAACTGGCCGAGGCGCAGCGCCTGGCCAGGGAATGGGCGGCCCAGCACGAGGAATAGTAACCCTTTTTTTGGGGGGGGAGATCATGAGGTACAGGCTGGGGAAGTTGCTTGTGGCTGTCGGGCTGGTTTTCGCCCTTGCCGGCGTGGCGAGCGCGGCTGACTTCGGGCCGTATTACGGTGTGTGGCAGCTTGAGGGCTGGGTGCGCAGCGAGGCGTGGACCCAGCGGAACTACCGCTATCATGTGGAGCCTTTCCTGTTTGAGATAGGCGGCGAGAGCTATGACGAGGCCTATGCCGATTGGCGGGAAAGCGACCTGGAGGCTGTCGACCAGGCCCTGCGCTACTTCCTCGCCGGCGGCGACTTCAACCGCGCCGTCAGGATGCTGACCAAGATTCCCTACCTGCGGCTGGTGAACAATTTTGACGACAGGTACTCCGAGGAATACTGGCTGCCCTCCCTGGGGCGCACCCTGCGCGTCTACGCCCGCCTTGACGAGCCCGGTTGCGACATGGCGGCGGGGCTCTACACCTTGCAAGACGGTGAGGTAAAGGACGATGTGCGCCTTTGCCTCTGGTGCAACGGGGACAAGAGCGAGTGCAAGGTAACCGGGTATATCCACCCTGCCGGTTCCACCCTCAACCGGTATGAGGTGGACTTCACCCTGAAGAAGATACAGTAGCCCAAGGCTTGACCGCGCGCCCGCCCGTCCCGGCATCCGTGGCGGGCCCCGAATCCTGGCTGCCGGCCAGGCACCACCCGCCGCGGCCGGCTTCCCCGCTCTTTTTCCGGCACCGGCCCGGGCAATTCGCCCTCGCTAAAAAATCGTGGCTTTGGCATGCTGGTTGGGGCTATTCATGGGTAGGGCCGGGGTGAAGACGGCGAGGCGGACGCCGCCCGCCGCTGCGCCGGCGATCCCGTGAACAGCCTCTTCGGCCCCGGCTCCTAGGGGAGGGAAGACCGCGCCATGCCCTTTGCCATACCCCGCGACCCAGGCGGCGGCCAGGCCCGGCCCTGGCGGATGGGCAACATCCTGCGCCTGGTGCTGCCCTCGGTGCTCACCATCGTGCTGTTCACCGGCGCCCTGTTCGTGGTGATCCTGCCCGCCCTGGAAAAGGCCTTCATAGACCGCAAGCGGGAGATGATCCGGGAGCTGGCCCAGGTGGCCTGGGACACCCTGGCCTACTACCATGCCCAGGAAAAGGCCGGCCGCCTCACCCGCCACCAGGCCCAGGACCGGGCCAAGGCCCAGCTCCGGGACATGCGCTATGGCACGGACAACAAGGACTACTTCTGGATAAACGACCTCAAGCCCCGCATCATCATGCATCCCTACCGGCCCGACCTGGAGGGGCGGGACGTGAGCGACTTCGCCGACCCCCACGGCAAGCGCCTGTTCCTGGAGGTGGTGCAGGTGGCCCGGAGCAAGGGCCAGGGCTACGTGGACTACATGTGGCAGTGGATGGACGACCCCCGGCGCATCGTGCCCAAGGTGTCCTTTGTCAAGGAGTTCAAGCCCTGGGGCTGGGTGGTGGGCACCGGCATCTACCTGGAGGACGTGGCCCACCAGGTGTCGGCCATCACCGGCCGGCTCACCTGGGTGGGGCTGGGCATCATCCTCATCGTGGCCCTGTTGGAGCTGTTCATGGTGTCCCAGAGCCTGCGCTCCGAGCGGCGGCGCCAGGAGGCCCAGCGGGAGATGGAACGCTCGCGGGGCATGCTGCGCCTGGTCATGGACAACATCCCCCAGCTCATTTTCTGGAAGGACCGCCAGGGCGCCTACCTGGGCTGCAACCGGGCCTTTGCCGCCTATATGGGTCTGGAGGACCCCGGCCAGGTGAAGGGCCGCCGCGACCGGGAGCTGCCCCTGAAGCCGGCCGAGGAGGAGCGCCTGCACCGGGCCGAGCAGCGGGTCATGGCCTCGGGACGGGCCGAGTTCCACCAGATCGAGCCCCAGACCCGCCCCGACGGCACCCGCCTGTGGATGGACACCAACCGCATCCCCCTCAAGGACAGCTCCGGCCAGGTGGTGGGTGTGCTCTGCACCTACGAGGACATAACCCGCCGCCGGGAAACCGACCAGGCCCTCAAGGAGAGCGAGCGCCGTTTCCGCACCCTGGTGGAGAACGCCCAGGTGGGTATCGCCATCGTGCAGGAGGGCAACATCGTCTATACCAACCCCGAGGAGGAGCGCATCCTGGGCCCCTTGCCCCTCCCCTTTCCCCTGGAGGAACTGGCCGGCGCCCAGCCCACCCCCTCGCCGGATCTGGACAAGCTGCTGGCCCTGGCCCGGCCGCCGGAGCCTGGCAAGGAGGAGTCCGGCGGCGAGGGCCGCGCCCTGGACCTGGACCTTAGCTTCCTGCCGCCCGAGCGCCGGGGCGGGGAACCGCCGGCCCGCTGGGTGCACTGCCGGGCCCGGCGCATCACCTATCAGGGCCGGGACGCGCTGCTCATCATCATGCTGGACATCACCAAGGCCAAGGAGCTGGAGCAACTGGTGCGCATCCAGGACAAGATGGCCTCCCTGGGCCGGGTGGCGGCGGGCATCGCCCACGAGATACGCAACCCCCTCTCCGGCATCAACATGTACCTCAGCGCCCTGGAGAACAAGATCGCCACCGGCCAGGGGCCGGAGCTGGAGGACATCGTGGCCCGCATCCAGGGGGCCAGCGCCAAGATCGAGGCGGTGATCAAGCGGGTGCTGGATTTCTCCCGCCCCAGTGCCCCCAAGGTGTCCCTGCTCAACCTGAACCAGGTGGTGACCAGCGTGATCGAGCTGTCCTCGGTGACCCTGCGCAAGAGCGGGGTCAGCCTGGAGACCTCCCTGGCCCGGGACCTGCCCCTGGTGCATGCCGACGCCCAGCTCCTGGAGCAGGTGTTGCTCAACCTGGTGACCAACGCGGTGCAGGCCCTGGCCGAGGTGCGGGGAGAGAGGAAGATAGGGCTGACCACCTCCTTGGAGCGCGACCGCATCATCATCAAGGTGGCGGACAACGGCCCGGGCGTGCCCCCGGAGATAAGGGAGCGCATCTTCGACCCCTTCTTCACCGGCAAGCGGGACGGTTTCGGCATTGGCCTCAGCCTGTGCCACCGTATCGTGAGCGACCATGGCGGCAAGCTGTCGGTGGCCACCAGCCGCTGGGGCGGGGCGGAGTTTCACATGGAGATACCGGCCTCGGTATATTGGGGCTATGACTCCCACGGCTAGGAGCGGCCATGGTTTCCTATAGCATCTTCGTGGTGGACGACGAGGAGTCCATCCGCGACGCGGCGCTCATGAACCTCTCCGAGTACCGGGTGCGGGCCTTTGCCAGCGCCGAGGAGGCCCTGGAGGCCTTTGAGGAGGAGGTGCCCGACCTGGTGCTGCTGGACATCGGGCTTCCCGGCATGGACGGGGTGCAGGCCCTGGAGCGCATCAAGGCCCGGCATCCCGAGGTGCTCTCCATCATGATCACCGCCTTCGAGGACGTGCAGACCGTGGTGGCGGCCATGAAGCTGGGCGCCTATGACTACGTGGTCAAGCCCCTGCACATGCCCGCCCTCAAGACCACCATCCACAACGCCCTGGAGAGCATCCGCCTGCGCAAGGAGGTGCGCGAGCTGCAGCAGCGCTGCCTGCGGGAGAACCTGCCCTGCTTCATCGCCGAGAGCCACCAGATCCAGGACGTAATGGACTTCGTGCGCCGGGTGGCCCGCAGCCCGGACGCGCCGGTGCTGATCCTGGGCGAGACCGGCACCGGCAAGGAACTCATCGCCGGCGCGATACACTACCAGAGCCCTCTCTACCGCGGCCCCCTGGTCACCCTCAACTGCGCGGCCCTTCCCACCGACCTCATTGAGAGCGAGCTGTTCGGCTACGAGCCCGGGGCCTTTTCCGGGGCCAAGAGCGGGGGCAAGAAGGGGCTGGTGGAGGAGGCCAAGGACGGCACCCTGTTCCTGGACGAGGTGGGCGAGCTGCCGCCCGAGGCCCAGGCCAAGCTGCTGCGCTTTCTGGACTCGGGCGAGTACTACAAGGTGGGCGGCACCCGGCCCTTCAAGGCCAGGGTGCGGGTGGTGGCGGCCACCAACCAGGACCTGGAGGCCATGGTGGGCCAGGGGCGCTTCCGCCGCGACCTGTACTACCGGCTGGGGGTGATCAAGGTGGAGGTGCCGGCCCTGAACCAGCGGCGGGAGGACATCCTGCCCATTGCCCGCCATTTCCTGGTGGAGCTGAGCCGCAAGTACGGCCGCCAGTTCACCGGCTTCACCCCCCAGGCGGAGGGACTGTTGCGCCGGCGCACCTACCAGGGGAACGTGCGCGAGCTGAAGGGGCTGGTGGAGCGGGGGGTGCTGGTGGGCCAAGGGCCCCTGCTCACTCCCCAGGACATGGGCCTGGACCAGGGGAGCGCCGAACCGCCGGCCGCGGCGGGACGTTCCTTGTCCCTGCCCCCCTTGGGCAAGGAGGGGGTGGACCTGCCCGCCGTCCTGGAGGCGGCCGAGCGCAGCTACCTGCACAAGGCCCTGGAGCTGGCCGGGGGCAACGAAACCCGGGCGGCCGAGCTGGTGGGCATGAACTACCACACCTTTCGCTACCGCAAGAAAAAGCTGCTGGATGGAGAGGATTAGGCTGCCGCCCGCCGGCGTTCCCCGCCCTTACCCGGCCGCCTGGAAAAATTGCCAACAATCTAGAGAAATTTCTATTTTCCCGCCCCTCCCCGGGACGGCCCGGGAAAGCCTTTCTCTGGGCCACCTATCGTAACACATTGTTATCAATTGCCTAATACGGCATGGCCTCCCTTTGGCACGGAACCTGTACTGGCCAGGGCCGAGCAGATAGCCAAGCGCACGGAACCCAAGGGAGGAGTCTCATGGAAAAGATCAAGAACAAAGGGTGGTCGGTCACCATGGCCGGGCTGGGGATCAACCTGGCCTTGGGCATCCTCTACACCTGGAGCATGTTCAAGATGGCCATCAAGGAGTCCATCACCGCCGGCGACGGCCGCTTCCAGTGGAGCCTTTCCTCCTTGAACGACCCCTACGCGGTGTGCTGCCTGGTGTTCGCCTTCACCATGATCATCGCTGGGCGGGTGCAAGACAAGCTCAGCCCCCGGGTCACCGCCCTCATCGGCGGCCTGCTCACCGGCCTGGGCCTCATGTGGGTCAGCCAGTCCTACTCCCTGTGGGTGTGGGTGTTGGGTTTCGGGGTCATGACCGGCGCGGGCCTGGGCTTTGGCTATGCCTCGGCCACCCCGCCGGCCATAAAGTGGTTCCCCGCCTCCAAGACCGGCCTCATCGCCGGGCTGGTGGTGTCCGGTTTCGGGCTGGCCTCGGTTTACATCGCCCCCCTTTCCAGCTACCTGATCGGCCGCTTCGGCCTCAGCACCTCCATGATGATCTTTGGCGGCGCCTTCTTGGTGGTGGTCTGCCTGCTGGCCCAGTTCCTGGTTAACCCGCCTGCCGGCTACAGCCCCGAGCAGGCCCAGGCCAAGGAGGCGGATGCCGAGCCCGCCCCCTCCAGCAACGACTTCGAGCCCTCGGAGATGATCCGCACCAGGAGCTTCTATCTGCTGTGGTTCGTGTACTTCGTGGGCGCCGGCGCCGGCCTGATGATCATCGGCAACGTGGCCGGCATGGCCAAGGCCAGCCTGGGCGAGCTGGCCTGGGTGGTGGTGGCCCTCATGGCGGTGGGCAACGCCGGCGGGCGCATCGTGGCCGGCACCCTGTCCGACAAGATCGGGCGCACCCAGACCCTGGCCATCATGCTCACCTTCCAGGCGCTCATCATGTTCTCCCTGATGATGGTGGGCAAGAACCAGGGCATCATCGTGGTCATGGCGGCCACCCTGGTGGGCTTCAACTACGGCACCAACCTCTCCCTGTTCCCCTCCGCGGCCAAGGACTACTTCGGCCTCAAGAACTTTGGGGTGAACTACGGCCTGTTGTTCACCGCCTGGGGGGTGGGCGGCTTCGTGCTGCCCCGGCTCTCCCAGATGATCGTGGCCGGCACCGGCTCCTTCAACTCGGCCTATCTCACCGCCGCGGTGCTCCTGCTCATGGGCGCGGGTATGACCATGGTCATCGACAAGCCGGCCCTGGCCGAGGTCAGGGCGAGCCGGCCCGCCCTGGAGCCCACGCCGCGGATGCGTTCGGTCAGCTCCCTCAACGCCATCCTCACCACCGGCTCCCTGGGCTCTTCCCGCCGGGGGGACATGAACAAGGCGGCCTACCGCGAACGTCTCAAGTAACCCAGTTACCCCAAGGGCCTTCAACTCTACGATTCGGCCCTATGCCTGGCCCGGGCGCCCTGTGGGGGGGCGCCCGGGCCTATCCGGGGTGCCGGTCTCCCCCAGGGTCACAGGCGGTCGGCGTGGGTGGCCACCCGTCTCCGTCCTCAGATTCTTCCCCAGGGCTTGGGCAGGAAGGTGTCCTCGTAGAGATGCAGGGCAAAGCGGTCGGTCATGCCGGCGGTGTAGTCGGCGGTGTGCAGCCGGCGCTGCTCGATATCCCCGGGCGGGGGCGAGCCAAGGCAGCTCTCGTAAAAGCCGTCGTCCTCCATGAGCCGCTGGAAGAGCTCCCGCACCACCTTGGAGGCCTTGAGAAAGTCCCGGTGTACCTCCATGTTGTCGTACACCCGCTGGTACAGGTATTCGCGCAGGGTCCACATGGCCTCCTCCACCTGGGGGCTCATCACCAGCCGGGGCTCACCGGCCTCCAGGGTGCGGTCTATGAGGTCGCGCACCATGGTGTCTATCTGCCGCGAGAGCCGGTCGCCCAAGACCTCCTTCACCAGGGGGGGCAGGTCCTGGCGGGTGATGACCCCGCCGCGGATGGCGTCGTCGGTGTCATGGGCTATGTAGGCCATCACGTCGGCGGCGCGCACCAGTTGGGCCTCCAGGGTGAGGTCGGCGTCGCCCTCGGGCGGGGTCAGGAACTTGCCGCGGCCCTTGGAGTGGTGCAGGATGCCCATGCGCACCTCGTAGGTGAGGTTGAGGCCGCTGCCGTTCTTCTCCAGGGTGTCCACCACCCGCAGGGACTGCTCGTAGTGGCGGAAGCCGTTGGGCAACAGTTCCTTGAGCACGCTCTCGCCGGCGTGGCCAAAGGGGGTGTGCCCCAGGTCGTGTCCCAGGGCCACCGCCTCGGTCAGGTCCTCGTTCAGGGCCAGGGCCCGGGCCATGGTGCGGGCGATCTGGGCCACCTCCAGGGTGTGGGTGAGCCGGGTGCGGTAGTGGTCGCCGGT
>CAZUHP010000041.1:0-4753 GCA_964620595.1 uncultured Desulfarculaceae bacterium
ACAGGCCCACCCCGCCTGATCACCACAAAAAACCAAACCCACACCAAAGCCCCCCAACCAAAGGGGGGCTTTTGGTGTGTGACTCTGCCGTCCAACCGGCTCCAGGCTCCGTCCTCAATGGCGCGGGATCAAAAGCCCAGCCAGGAGCGGATGACTTCACCGTAGGCCCGGGCCGCCAGCTCGATTTCCACCAGCGGGCAGTGCTCGTCGGCCTGGTGGGCCATGTGGCCCGGACCCAGGATCAAGGCCGGCGGACGCCCCATGGCCCGGTACAGGGCCGCACCGTCGGTGAAGTAGCTGGCGCCCCTCGCTTCCCCCTGGGGCGCGCGGTCGCTGAGCCTGGCCACCAGCGCCATGACCTCCTGCACCCAGGGGTCGGCCGGGTCGCTCAGCAGGGGTTCGGTGGCCTTCCAAGCGCTGATCTCCACCTCCGGCCCCAGGGCCTCGGCCAGTTCGCCCAGCAGCGCCTCTGTCTCCTGGCCCGGGATGGTGCGCACGTCCAGGCTGAAGCTGGCCTGGGCCGGCACCACGTTGGTCTTCACCCCGCCCTGGATGGTGCCCACGCTGATGGTGGAGGGACCCAGGATGGGGTGGGGCGGCGCGGAGGGGGTGTAGTCCGCTATGCGGGTGATGGCCCGGGCCGCCTTGTAGATGGCGTTCACGCCCTCCTGGGGCCGGGAGCCGTGGGCCGCCTTGCCCCGGGCCATGGCCTGCACCCACATGGCGCCCTTGTGGCCCACCAGCGGCTCCATGCCGGTGGGCTCGGCGATCAGGAGCGCCTCCGCCCGGCCCAGCACCCCCAGCCCGGCCAGGTGCTCGGCACCCTGGCAACCGGTTTCCTCGGCCGCGGTGAGCACCAGCACCAGCCCGCCCCGCTGCCAGGGCCGGCCGGCCGCCTGGCAGGCCGCGGTCACCAGGGCGGCCAGGCCGGACTTCATGTCGCTGGCGCCCAGGCCGTATAGGTTGCCCTCCGCTATCTCCCCGCCCAAGGGGTCGCAGCTCCATTGCTCGGGGTCGGCGGGCACCGTGTCCATGTGGCCGGTGAGGCAGAGGAAGGGCTCCTCTCCCCGGCGGGCCACCAGGCTGGGGCGGCCGGCCGCAAGCTCGTGGGCCGTCACCGCAAAGCCGGCCTCCTCCAGGATCCCGGCCAGCAGCTCGGCCAGGCGGAATTCGTTGCCCGGCGGGTTCATGGTGTCGGTCCGCACCAGGCGGCGGGCCAGATCTATGACGTCTGTCTGTTTCATGGCTAGAGCATATGCCTTGCCCCTGCCCCCTGCAACCCAAAGCAGGCCGGGCCTCGCCCCCTGAAGCCGGTGACAACAGGGGTCAGGCCGGCGGGCCTGCCTGGGGCTGGGTGGCGAGGGCTTGGCGCCGCAGCCGGCCCGCCTGGTAGGAGGAGCGCACGTAGGGACCGCTGGCCACGGCCTTGAAACCCCGGGCCCGGGCCTCGGCCTCCATTTCGGCGAATTCGTCCGGGTGCACGTAGCGCACCACCGGGTGGTGCCCGGGGCTGGGGGCCAGGTATTGGCCCAGGGTCAGGAGGGCGCAGCCGGCCGCCCGCAGGTCGTCCAGCACGGCCAGCACCTCCCCCCGCCGCTCGCCCAGGCCCAGCATGAGCCCGCTCTTGGTGAGCGCCCCTTGGGCCGCCGCCCGTTCCAGGAGCTGCAAGGAGCGCCGGTAGCGGGCCTGGGGGCGCAGGGCAGGGTAAAGGCGGGGCACGGTCTCCAGGTTGTGGTTGAGCACCGCCGGCCCGGCGTCCAGCACCACTGCCAGGGCGGCGGGGTCTCCGCCCAGGTCCGAGATCAGCGCCTCCACCCCCACCCCGGGCAAGGTCTGGTGCAGGCAGGTGATGGTCCGGGCCACCTGCTCCGCGCCGCCGTCCGCCAGGTCGTCGCGGCTGACCATGGTGAGCACTACGTAGCCCAGGCCCAGCTCGGCCGCGGCCCGGGCCACCCGGTCCGGCTCCTGGGGATCTGGCGGAACCGGGCGCTGCTTCTGCACCGCGCAGAAGGCGCAGCCCCGGGTGCAGGCCGGGCCCAGCAGCAGGAAGGTGGCCTCACCCCGGCCATAGCACTCGCCCCGGTTGGGGCACTGGGCCTCCTGGCACACGGTGTGGAGCCCGCCGCGCTGGAGCGAGGCCTCCACCCGCAGCGCCCGGCCCGCCGGTGCCAGCCTACGCCTGAGCCAGGGTGGCTTGGGTAGCGGCCTGGTCATGGCATCCGCTTTCCTCCAGGGCCCGGGCCAGGGGCCAGGGCTTCATTTTCAACTCCAGGGTTCGGGCCAGAGCCTGGGCCATGAGCCGGCGCAGGCGGGTGTCTTCCACCGGCCGGCCCCGCAGCTCGGCCAGGCTGGTGATGGCCCCCGGAGCCAGGCCGCAGGGGTTGATCAGGCTGAACAGCTCGGGCTCGGGCCGGTTGTACAGGGCCAGGCCGTGGGTGGTCACCCCCCGGCTCACCGCCAGGCCCAGGGAGGCTATCTTGCGCTCCCCCACCCAGAGACCGGGATGATCCTGGCGGCGCCCGGCCTCCACCCCCACTGCGGCGCATACCCCAAGAGCCGCCTCCTCCAGGCGATGCACGAACTCGGCCACCCCCAGGCCCAGGGAGGGCAGGTGCATCACCGGGTAGACCATGAGCTGGCCCGGCCCGTGGGCCGTGACCAGGCCGCCGCGCTCCACCCGCTCCACCGCCACCCCCCGGGCGGCCAGCTCGGCCTCGGGAAACAGGAGGTCGCCGGTCCCTCCCCGCCGGCCCAGGGTGATGACCGGCGGATGGGCGGTGAGGATGAGGGCGTCGTCCACCCGGCCGGATCGGCGGGCCGCGGCCAGGCCGCGCATCAGGCCCAGGCCCTGGGCATAGGGCAGAAGCGGGGCGTCTATGAAAAGGCAGGGATGCATGGAACTCCTGCGCGGAGACGGGTCATGGCCAGGGAGCGGGGAAACCTGTCCGGTTGCCCGCGCCCGGCCCCAATACTATACTCTTTTTACGGCCTGAAAAAGGAGGTGCGCCGTGTCCGAGGTCTATCAGCGCCTGGCCCGCCATTTGGGGCCTTTGCTTTCGGGGTATCCCTACAGCGACAGCCTGGTCGAATTGTTGAAGGCCGGTTTCAGCGAGCGCGAGGCCCTGGCCGCCCTGGCCATTCCCAACCGCCTCATGCCCCTGGAGGTGGCACCCTTCGAGGAGGTGGCTGCCCGGAGCGAGCTGCCTGCCGGGGAGTTGGCCGAGTTGCTGGAGGCCCTGGCCGCCCGGGGCCAGATTCTGAGCCGCAAGACCCCGGCGGGCGGCCCGGGCTATGCCCTGTTGCAGGTGGGCTACGGCATGCCCCAGATTTATTTCTGGGGCGGGCAGGAGAGCGAGACCGCCCGCAAGATGGCCCGCTTGGTGCTGGACTACTTCGACGTGCCCACCACCCGCGATATATACGGGGGCCGGCCCACCAAGACCTTCCGCTACGCGCCGGCTTCCTTGAGCGTGGACATCCCCCGCCAGGGCGTGCTGCCCCAGGAGATGATGGAGCCGCTGGTGGCCGCAGCGGACAAGATCGCCCTGTCCCACTGCGCCTGCCGCACCTCGGCCCGGGTGTTGGGCCGCACCGACTGCACCCACAGCCTGGAGGTGTGCCTCAAGTACGACGACATGGCCGAGTTCGTGCTGGATCGCGGCTTGGGCCGGGCCATAAGCGCGGACGAGGCCCTGGCCGTGCTCAAGGCCGCGGAGGAGGAGGGCCTGGTGCACATGGTGGACAACGCCGAGGGCCGGATCAAGCACACCTGCAACTGCTGCGGCCACTACTGCTGGAACGTGGGCATCATCCGCCGCCGCAAGGTGCCCCGCGACGTCTTGATGGCTTCCTATTTCCTGCGGGCCACCGACGAGGACGAGTGCATCGGCTGCGGCGCCTGCGTGGATATCTGCCCGGTGGAGGCGGTCAGCCTGGAGGGCGAGGTGGCGGAGGTGGACGAGGACTGGTGCATCGGCTGCGGGGTGTGCGCCGTGGTTTGTCCCACCGAGGCCATAAGCCTCAAGCGCCGCACCGACCAGCGCGCTCCGGCCACCACCGAGGAGCTGTTCCAGCGCATGCAGGGCGAGACCACCAGCCAGGAGTGAGGCGAGTTGACAAACACCGTAGGCATCGACGTAGGCTCCATCACCACCAAGGCGGTGCTTTTGCAGGACGGCCAGTGGCAGAGCGAGCTGCGGCCCACCGGCGCCAGCCCCAGGCGCGCGGCCGCGGCCGCGGTGGAGGACCTGTTGGCCCGGGCCGGCCTGGAGCGCGGCCAGGTGGCCTGCCTCATCGCCACCGGCTACGGCCGGGGCCAGGTGGGGTTCGCGGACAAGAAGGTGACCGAGATCACCTGCCACGCCAAGGGCGCCCAGTTCCTGGTGCCGGGCACGGACATGGTCATCGACATCGGCGGCCAGGACAGCAAAGTGATAAAGACCGACGGCGCGGGCGGGGTGGTGGATTTTTCCATGAACGACAAGTGCGCCGCGGGCACCGGCCGCTTCCTGGAGGTGATGGCCGGCGCCCTGGACACCGAGGTGGGCGCGCTGGGCGCGCTTTCGGACGGGGCGGAGCCGGTGGAGATATCCAGCATGTGCACCGTGTTCGCCGAGAGCGAGGTGATAAGCCTCCTGGCCCAGGACGTGCCCCGGGAGCGGGTGGTGGCGGGCATCCACCGGGCGGTGGCCCGGCGGGTGGCGGCCATGGCCGAGCGCCTGGGCCTGGGCAGCCGCATCGTGTTCACCGGCGG
>CAZUHP010000041.1:4853-7169 GCA_964620595.1 uncultured Desulfarculaceae bacterium
GCCTGCGGGCCTGCGAGGAGGCCCTTTCCCTCTTTTCTTGAAGATCGCAGGGCCCATAGGCGCGGCCCGGGAGGTTTGATTGAAGCCACTCCGCAATCCTTACTCCGGGAGCGGTTGCTTTTTCTGCGGCCCGGCAAATCCCATCGGCCTGAAGCTCACTTTTTTCGAGACCGGATCCGAACCCCGGGAGCTGGTCTGCCGCTGGCAGGCGGACGAGCTTTTTCGCGGCCTGGGACGGGTGCTGCACGGCGGCATCCAGAGCGGGCTGTTCGACGAGATCATGGGCTGGACCACCCACCACCTCATGGGGGTGAGCGCAGTGACCGGCGAGCTGCACGTCAAGTTCCTGCGTCCGGTGAAGATAGGGCAGGAGATAGAGGTGCGCTGCCGGGCAGGAGAGGTGAAGGGCCGTGAGGTGTGGCTGGAGGCCGAACTCAGGGACGAGACCGGCCAGGTGTGCACCACCGCCCGGGGCAGCTACATCCTGATTCCCGAGGAGCGCTTCCGGCAGATCATGGGCAGCCCGGACTGAGCCGCTCCAGGGCGGCCCAGGGGCGCTATTTCATCTGGGGCGCCCGGTGGTGTGTCTCGTCGGGCGGCTCGCCGGCGGGAAGGGTGATGATGACCCGGGTGCCGCCCCCGGGCGGGCTCTCCACGTCCAAGAGCCCCTCGTGCTCGCCGATGATGCGCTTGGTTATGGCCAGGCTCATGCCCACCCGGTCGGCCTTGGTGGTGAAGAAGGGATCCCAGAGATAGGGCAGGTCCTCGCGGGCGATGCCCGGGCCGGTGTCCTGCACCGTGATGACCAGCTCGTCCTGCTCATGTAGCAGGCTCACGGTCAACTCGCCGCCGTTCTCCATGGCCTCCAGGGCGTTATCCAGGATGTTGTTCACCGCCGTGGTCAAGAGGAAGGGGTCGATCTGGGCCTCGCATTGGGCGCAGGCAGATACCTGGATGTTCAGCTTGACGCCCTGGTCCTGGCAGCGCTGGCGATAGGGCGCGATGACCTCCTCGATCCAGGCCACCATGTCCACCGTGCGGCGGTTGGGCCGGGGCAGGTAGGCATAGGCCCGCACCTGGGCCACCACCTGCTCCAGGCGGCCGGCGGCCTCCAGGATGCGGCGCAGGTAGCCCACCAGCCGTTCATCCTCCTGGTGCATCTTGATGAGCCGGGCGGCCAGGCCGCCGATGGCGGTGACCGGGTTGCGGACCTCGTGGGCCACGGCCCGGGCGATGCGGTCCAGGCTTTCGGCCTTTTCCTCGTACAGCCGGAGCGACTGGGCCAGGAGCCGGCGCTGCTGGTGGTGCAGGTGTTCCAGCTCGGTGACGTCCTTGAACAGCGACACCAGGCCCACGGTCTTGTGGTCCTCGTAGATGAGGCTGGTGGTGGCCAGAAGCACGCGCCGCCGGCCGTCGGGCGCGTGGTAGCTGACCTGGCGGTTGGAGATGGGCTGGCGGCTCTGGATCACCTCCACCGCGGTCTGGTTGAAGTCCAGGTTCTGGGGGTCGTCGAAAAAGAGTTCGGCCCAGCCCTTGCCCAGCATGTCCTCGGCCCTGAAGCCCAGGATTTCGCACAGGGCCTGGTTGACCAGGACGATCTCGCCCGTGGGGGAGACCACCATCACCCCGTCGCTCATGGCCTGGATGATGTTGTCCACCACAAAGCGATGGGACAGGGGACCTGGGGAGTCCAGGGCCGGAGTGGGGGGGCTGTTTTTTTGTTTGCCGTTGCTCACACAGCCATCCGCGCACAGGTTGGCTATAGCCTAATCCATCGCCGCCCGGCTTGCAACGGCTCAAGGGGATGCACCTTACACCCCCCTGTCGTTCGTTTTTTTGCCCCCCTCCCGTCGCCCCCCGTCGCCCCCCCCGCCCCCCGTCGCCCGTGGGGTTTGGGCTGGCAATGAATCCGCCTCACCGGTAGATTGGGGAACGGCGCCCACCCATACCAGCAGGGAGAAAAAGCGAATGGCCCTTTCCGTGCAAGAGGTGTTCGAAGGCATGCCCCAGGCCTTTCGGCCCGAGATGGCCGGCGACGACAGCTTGGTGTTCCAGTTTCACATCACCGGCGAACAGGCCGGCGACTGGCAGGTGTGCATAGAGGGCGGCGAGTGCACCGTCAGCCAGGGGGTGCACCAGAGCCCCACCGTGAGCCTGACCATGAAGGACAAGACCTGGCTGGCCATGGCCTCGGGCCAGTTGGGCGGGGCCAAGGCCTTCATGACCGGCCGGCTCAAGCTCAAGGGCGACATGATGGCCGCCCAGAAGCTGGGGGCCTACTTCGAGCCGGCGGGGTAGCCTCCTGCGCCGGCGCGC
>CAZUHP010000041.1:7269-30164 GCA_964620595.1 uncultured Desulfarculaceae bacterium
CCAGAAGCTGGGGGCCTACTTCGAGCCGGCGGGGTAGCCTCCTGCGCCGGCGCGCGGTCGGGGCCACCGCCTCAGCGCGGGGGCGACTCCACCGAGGCCGCCGCCGCGCCGCCGCGCCGGCCTTCCCTCCAAAGGCGATACTGCTCCAGCAAGTCCCACTGCACCGGCACCAGCACCACGGTCAGGAAGGTGGCGGTGCACAGGCCGGTGACAAAGGTGCTGGCCATGGTGCCCCAGATGAGCGAGTAGTAGGGGATGCCCAGGGCCATGGGCAGCAGGCCCAGGGTGGTGGTGAAGGTGGTGAGCAGGATGGGCCGCAGGCGCATGTGCACCGCCTGGCGGATGGCCTCCCGCCGGTCGCCGGTGGCCCGGTAGCGTTTGTTCAGGAAGTCCAGCAGCACCAGGGCGTCGTTGACCACCACCCCGGTGAGTCCCACGGTGGCGATGAAGCTGTTGATGGTGAACAGGCTTTGGGTGAGGAACTTGCCGAAGACCACCCCGATGATGGCGAAGACCACGGCCGAGAGGATGATGAGGGGCTGGGTGTAGGAACTGAACTGGGTGGCCAGGATGAGGTACATGATCATCAAGGCCACGATGAAGGCGTAGCCCAGGGAGGTGAAGGACTTGCGGGTGGTTTCGAATTCACCGGCAAAGGACAGGGTGGCCCCGGGATAGGAGTCCGCCACCTGGCGGTAGAAGGAGCGGATCTCCTCCACCACCGCCGGCAGGGAAAGGTTGCCGCCCTCCTTGAGGTTGGCGGTTATGGTCACCGCCCGCTCGCCCTGGAAGCGGTCCCGTTGGCCGCTGTCGGTGTAGAGTTCGATGGAGGCCAAATCGCCCAGGCGCAGCGGCCCTGAGGGGTGCTCCAGAAGGGGCACCGCCAGGGCGGTGGAGGTTTCGGCCAGCCTGGCCGGGTCCAGCTTGAGCTTCAGGTCCACCTCCTCGTCCACCAGGCGATACTTGCCCACATAGCGTCCGCTCAGCACCGCCGAGGCCAGGGCCACCACCCGGCCGGGGGTGGTGCCGTATTCGGCGGCGCGCTCGGGCCGCACCTTGAACTTGAGCACCAGGGCGGGGACGCCCTTGCCGTCGTCCAGGTCCACCAGCCCGGCCCGCAGGTCGGGCTGGTGGAGCAGGTGGTCCATGACCGCCCGGCTCAGGGCCTGCACCGCCTGGGGATTGGGGCCCACCACCCGGATGTTCAGGTCCTTGCCCGCGGGGGGGCCGTCCAGCTCGGGCCGCATCTTGATGGTCACCCCCTCCTTTTCGAAGCGCTCCTTGATGCGGGCGCGCATCCACTCCAGGTGTTTTTGGGGATCGCCGTTTGTGGCGGGGGCGAACTGGCGCAGGCTCCGCCGCGGCAGGGTGACCGCCACGTGGCCCAGGTTGAAGCCGAAGATGGGCTCGTAGTCCTCGCTGGGGTAGAAGCCGGCATAGCCCTGGGCGCTGGCGGCCATGCCCGGGCCGTCGGCCATGATGAACTTCTCGATCTTCTTGAGGAGGCGCTGGGTCTTTTCGATGGGGGTGCCCACCGGGCCTTCCACCATCACGTAGTAGAGGGAATAGTCGGCAGGGAAGAACTGTATCTTGATGAGGGGCAGCTTGCCGGTGAAGCTGACCACCGCGATGAACAGCGCGGCTACGAAACAGGCTCCCAGCACGCCCAGGGAGAGCACCCGCCGCCGCAGGCACCAGCCCAGGGCCGCCAGGGAGGCCCGGCGGATCAGGGTCATGAGGCGGTTCTCGCCGGAGAAGTTCTCGCTTTCGGCGTCGAAGCGGCTTTTGTCCTTCTTGGGGCCCCAGTCCCGGAAATGCAGGGGCAGGATGAAGATGCACTCGAACAGGCTGGCCGCGATGGCGAAGGTGACCGCCTTGGGCACCAGGGCGAAGAACTCGCCGGTGGAGCCGGTCATGATGAGCATGGGCAAGAAGGCGGCCACCGTGGTGGCGGTGGCCGAGACCACGGGCAGGGCCACCTCGCTCACTCCCTCCACGATGGCCTGGGTCAAGGGCTCGTCCTGCTGCACGTGGCGGTAGATGTTCTCCACCACCACGATGGCGTCGTCCACGATGATGCCGCTGACCAGCACGAAGCTGAACAGGGTTATCTCGTTCAGGGAGTTGCCGGTGAGCCACATGAAGACCATGGTGAAGAGGAAGGCGAAGGGGATGCCCAGGGTGGTGATGACCGCGTTGCGCATGCCCATGAAGTACCAGATCACCAGCCAGACCAGCACGATGCCCAGCAGCATGTTGCTGCCCAGGGTGCGCAGGGACTGGTTTATGAACACGGTGCTGTCCCTGGTCAGCACCAGGGTGACCCCCTCCCTGGCCATCTTGGGCCGGAATTCATCCAGCACCTGGTTCACCTGGCGGGCGATGTCCAGGGCGTTGCCGCTTTTGGTCTTGATTATCTGCAGGGTCACGCAGTCCTGGCCGTTCACCGAGGACAGGACCACCGGGTCCCGGTAGGAGAGGTGGGCGGCGGTGGCCAGGTCGGCGATACGCACGAAGGAGCCGTCCGCGTCGGTGCGCACGATGGTCTGCATCACCTGGGCGCGGGTGCGGAAGCGCTCGTCGGCCTGGACCACGAACTCGCCGGCCGGGGTGGTGAAGTCGCCGGCCGGGATGACCACGTTGGCGCCCCGGAGCGCCTCGGCCGCCTGGTCGAAGGTGATGCCGTGGGCGATGAGCTTTTGGGGGTCCAGCAGCACGTGGAACTCGTTCACCTGCTCGCCCTGTAGCTTGACCTCCTTCACGCCGGCAACCTGGCGCAGGGCGATCTTGAGTTCCTTGGCCATGAGGCTCAGCGCCCGGTTGGAGCGCTCGCCCACCAGGTTCACGCTCACCACCGGCAGCCAGTCGTCCACGTCGATGAAGTTGAAGCGGGGGGGGTCCACCTCGGGCGGCAGCTCGTCCAGGATGGCCAGCACCTTGAAGCGGAGTTCGTCGAAACCCTTCTGGTAGTCGGTGTCGTCCAGGAACTTGACCACCACGCTGGAGCGCTGGCGGTAGGAGGAGGAGCGGATGAACTCCACGTCCTCCAGGTCGTCCAGGGCGTCCTCGATCTTGTCGGTGACCAGGGCCTCCACCTCCTCGGGCGAGGCGCCGGGGAAGAAGGTTTCTATGTAGACCTTGCCCATGGACACGTTGGGGTAGCGGTCCACCGGCACGCTCAAGAGGCTGAAGGCGCCCACCACCATGAAGATGATGAACACCAGGTTCACCAGCACGGTGCGGCTCAATACGAAGCGGACCAGGGAGCGCATGCGGGCTTCCTAGGGAGAGAAGAGGCGGAAACGCTGGCCGGGGCGGACCTCGGGCGAGCTGACCCGCAGGGTGCCCGGCTGGGGGCCGGGACCCAGCACCACCACCCGCACCTTGCTCCCGTCGGCGCGGATGAGCCAGTGCTCCTGGTAGCGTTCGCCCACTGCCGCCGCGGGCAGGAGCACCGCGCCGGCGGGGTCGGGCATGTCCAGGGTGAGCATGGCCCGCAGCCCCCCCCGCCCCCCCCGCCACAGGGTGAGCCCCTTGCTTATGGCCAGGTCCAGCTTGATCTTGCGGGTGGCCGGGTCGAAGGCGGGGCTGACCCGGTAGATGCTGGCGCTCACGGTCTGGCCGGTGGCCGGGATTTTCAGGGACAGCTCCTTGGCTTGGCGGAGGACCTGGTACTCGGCGGGGGTGAGGGCCAGGGGCACCAAGAGGGTGCGGAAGTCGCCCACCCGGCCCACCGCGGCGCCGGCCGCCACCCACTGGCCCGGCTCCACCAGGCGTTCCATGACCAGCCAGCCGACGGGAGCCTTTATGAGATGGCGGGCCAGGCGCTCGCGCAGGGTCTTCTCCTGCACCTGGAGGGCGCGTAGCTGGTGGCGGGCCTGGTCGGTCTGCTGCTCCTGGGCGTCCAGCTTGGCCTGGGCCTGGCTCTTCCTGGCCACCAGGGTGCGGGTGCGCTGGAGTTCCTTTTCCAGGTAGGCCAGCCGGCTCTTCAGGCGCGACTGCTCCACCAGGTTGGCCTCCAGCTCCAGCTTGGTGAAGGTGGCGTCCAGCCGGGCGAACATTCCGTCCTTGCCGATGGCCTGGCCCACCTTTGCCTTGACCGCCAGGCAGCGTCCGGCCACCTCGCTGATGAGCTTGATCTCGGCCTTGGCCCGGGTGAAGCCGGTCAGGGTCACGGAGTGGAAGGCGGCCTTGGCCTCCACCAGCTTGGCCTGGGCGGCCGGGCCGGAGGCCGGCTGGGCCTGGACGGCGCAAACCGGCCAGAGGACAAGGTAAAGCGCGATGACCAGGATGGACCAGGGCATGTTCAGGCTCTCCCCCCACTTAGTGTGCGGCAGATAGTACCTTTTTGCGGGTAGGGGCGCAATCTTAATTGTCTTCGGCAAAGGGCGCCGGCCTGGGCAGGGGCAGCGCCTTTACACTTTCTTAACATATCCGTTAACGGTTAGCGCGGGCCGGGCGTTCATCCGCTTTGCTCTGGTCAATTTTAGGTAATGATGGCGAATAATTGTGCAGTTTATTTTTTTGCGGGGACCAAACGGGCACGGCCATTGCACAAGTTCAGGGGCAAGTCAGGCAAGGCTTGGCGGCGTTAAGCGCCAGCCCCGAGAGATGCGGAAGGAGGCTAACATGCAGAAGCTGCTATTTGTTCTTTCCAAGGGATTCGAAAAGTCCGGCGGCGCCACCCGCGCGGTACAGCTCGCAGCCATTGCGGCCGAGCAGGGCGGCGAGGTGGAACTGTTTCTGATCGACGATGCCATCCACTGGGCCCAGTTGGGCATGGCCGAGGGCATCCGTTCCTCCACCGGTGAGCACATGAAAGACCTCTTGGACCAGCTCACCGAGGCCGGCGTGCCCATCTACGTGTGCAAGGCCTGCGCGGACAAGCGCCTGGTCAGCCCCGATGAACTCATCGCCACCGCCAGCATCGAAGGCGCCCCCGGGCTGGTGGAGAAGATGATGGACCCCCAGTACAAGGTGTTCACTTTCTAGGTTTGGATTTCGCACCATGTTCAAGCTGTTGGACAAGATCAACCGCAACCTGGTGACAGCCATCCCGGTCATGATGCTGGCGGGTTTCCTCTATGGCTGGCTGGCCCAGGCCGCCTGGCTGAAGGGGCTCATCATTCCCTTCACCTTTTTGATGGTCTACCCCATGATGGTCAACCTCAAGCTCAAAAAAGTGCTGGAGGGGGGCGACTTCAAGGCCCAGACCATCACCCAGCTCATCAACTTCGGGGTGATTCCCTTTGTGGCCTTTGGCTTGGGGCGGGTTTTCTTCCCCCACCAGCCCTACCTGGCCCTGGGCCTGTTGCTGGCGGGCCTGGTGCCCACCAGCGGCATGACCATCTCCTGGACCGGCTTTGCCAAGGGCAACCTGGCGGCGGCGGTCAAGATGACCGTGGTCGGCCTCACCCTGGGCTCTCTGGCCACGCCCTTTTACGTCAAGTACCTGATGGGCGCCGAGCTGCAGGTGGATCTGCTGGCGGTGTTGCGCCAGATCGGCCTCATCGTTTTCTTGCCCATGGCCGCCGGCTTTGCCACCCAGCGGGCCTTGGTGGCCCGCTTCGGGGAGCAGGGCTTCCGGCGGGACTGGGCGCCCCGCTTCCCGGGCCTGTCCACCCTGGGAGTGCTGGGCATCGTGTTCATCGCCATGGCCTTGAAGGCCCCGGCCCTGGCCAGGGAGCCGCAGATGTTGCTCTACCTGCTGGCGCCCCTGGGCCTGCTCTACCTGATCAATTACGTTCTCAGCACCGTGGTGGGCCGCACCCTGCTGCCCCGGGGCGACGGCATCGCCCTGGTCTACGGCACGGTGATGCGCAACCTCTCCATCGCCCTGGCGGTGGCCATGGGCGCCTTTGGTCCGGCCGGCTCGGAGGCGGCCCTGATAATCTGCGTGGCCTACATACTGCAAGTGCAGTCCGCGGCCTGGTACGTGCGTTTCTCTGACCGGCTCTTCGGCCCCCGGCCGGGAAAGGCGGCTGCAGTGAGCGTGGCGACCTGAAAAGCTCCTCCGTGGGCGCTGGCGGTAAAAGCCAGACAACCCCCCCGCCAGCGCCCCTCCTTACCTCCCACCCCTAACTTCGGCGGCCCCCTCTTTCCTGCGGGGGCCGCCAACCTTTTGGCGACGGGGGGGCGACGGGGGGGCGACGGGGGGCAGAGGGCGACGGGGCGACGGGGGGGGTGGCCAGGGGGGCGCTCAGGGGGCGCTCAGGGGGCTCTCGGGGGCGTCAGTTCTGGGCCGGGGCCGGTTCTTCTCCCGTGCCCTGGCTCAGGGCCGCGCTCTTTTCCAGGGGCTCGTCGAAGCGGCAGGTGAGGGTCAGGAATTCGCCGTCAAAACTGGTGCGGATCTTGTAAGGCAGCTTTTGGAACAGGCTGATCATGCCCTGGTTGCCCGGCGCGGTGTAGGCCACCAGGCCGGATATGCCGTTTTCGCGGGCAGCCTGGGCCAGCTTCTGGATGATGACCGTGTTGAGGCCCTTGCCCTGCCACTGGCGCAGGGTGGAAAAGGCCACCTCGGCCAGGTTCTTGGCCGGGTCCAGGAAATAGCCGCCCACCGCGATTATCTTCTCGAAGCCGGGCTCGCCCACCACCGCCACCATGGTCAGGTCCTTCACGTAGTCCACCTGGGAGAAGCCGCCCACCTCGCTGCGCAGGAAGCTGGTCTTTTCGTGGAAGAAGCGGCGCACCACGTCCTCCATGGGCAGCTCGTAGAAGTGCTCCTGGATCATGCGCTCGTCAGTGGGCTTGGCCGGCCGGAAGAGCACCTTTTGCCCGTCGATGATCCTGGTTTCTTCCAGTTGCAAGGGGTAGACCCCGTGCAGGCTTTCGCCGAGGGTGCGCTCCCGGCCCAACAGCCCCATTTCCTTGGCCGTCTCGAAGAGCTGGTCGCGGAAGTCGGGATGGGCCACGCTGATCAGCGCCATGGCCCGCTCTTGCAGGCTCTTGCCAAAGAGGTTCACCACCCCGTACTCGGTGACCACGTACTGCACCTCGCCCCGGGGCACCACCACCGGGATGTCCCCCAGGCTGGGCACGATGCGGCTGGCCTTGCCGTCCAGGGTGGTGGAGGGCAGCATGAGTATGGACTTGCCCCCGGCGCTGGCCTGGGAGCCGCGCACGAAATCCATGATGCCGGTGACCCCGGAGAAGTGGTTGTAGGGCAGGGCGTCGGCCGCGGCCTGGCCGGTGAGGTCCATGGCCATGATCACGTTCATGGACACCACCTTGTTGCAGCGGGCGATCACGGCCGGGTCGTTCACGAAGTCCGAGGGGTGGAACTCTATGGCCGGGTTGTCGTTGACGAACTCGTACAGCTCCTGGCTGCCGATGGCGCCCGAGGCCACCAGCTTCTCCGGTATGAAGCCCTTGTTGCGGTTGGTGACCACTCCCCTGGCCACCAGGTTCATGATGGAGTCGGTGAGGAACTGGCTGTGCACCCCCAGGTCGTTCTTGTCGGCCAGGGCGGCCATGATGGCCTTGGGGCTGGCGCCCAGGCTCATCTGGAGGGTGGAGCCGTCGTCGATGAGCCCGGCCACCAGCTTGGCGATGCGCATGGCCGAAACCACCTCCGGCGGCTCGCCGATGGTGAGCAGCGGCTCCTCGTGCTCCACGATCACGTCCACCTCATTGACGTGGATGAAGCTGCGGCCCAGGACCCGGGGCATCCGGGGGTTGACCTGGGCGATGACCAGGTCCGCGGATTGGGCCGCGGCCATGGTCACGTCCACGCTGATGCCCAGGCTCATCCAGCCGAAGCTGTCCGGCTCGGACACCTGGATCAGGGCCACGTGGATGGGCAGGGCCCGGCTCTTGAACAGCCGGGGCACGGCCGAGAGGTTGATGGGGGTGAGGAAGCGCTTGTTGGCGGCCAGGGCCCGCGGCTTGCCCGAGCCCAGGTAGAAGGAGCGCACGTTGAAGGCGGTGCAGGCGCTCTGCTCGGCGATGAGGGTGAGGGGGGTGGATTCCAGGGAGAGCAGCCGCACTATCTCCAGGTCGGTGAAACAACTGGAGCGCTCGGCCAGCTCCTTGACCAGCCGCTGGGGCTCGCCGCAGGAGGTGCCGATGAAGACCCGCTGGCCGGGGCGGATCATGCTCACCGCTTCGGCCGGGGTCTTGCGCTTGGCCCCGTAGTCGCCGGGCCAGAAGGAGTTGGCCATGACGCTTGCTCCCGAAAGATGCTAGTTCAGGCTGGTAGTTAGCTTAAACAATATCTTACCACCCGCGGGCGGGCCTTTCACCTCGCGGCTGGCCCTCCGGGGAGAGGTAGAGGGGGCTCAGGCTGGGTCGGCAGGGGGAGGATACACCTGGTTGCGGCCCAGGGATTTTGCCTGGTACAGGGCATCGTCCGCCGTTTTGGCCAGCTCCTCCAGGGAGGAGATGTCCCCGCCGGTGACCGCGACTCCTATGCTGACCGTCACCGTGCAGGTCTTGGTGCCGTCCGGCGCCTCCATGGCGTCCACTGCCTGCAGGATGCGGGCAGCCACCTTCTGGGCCTCGACAAAAGAGGTGTGGGGCAACAGGATCGCGAATTCCTCGCCACCCCAACGGCCGAGTATGTCGTAGTTCCTCAGTTGCCCGCCCATGGTCCGGGCCAGGTTCTCCAGCACCTTGTCGCCGGTAAGATGCCCGTAGCGGTCGTTGATCTTCTTGAAATGGTCGGCGTCCACCATCAAAAGGGCCAGCGGCGCCTCGCCGCGCTGGGCCCGGGCGAACTCGCGGGTGGCCAGTTCCAGGAAATGGCGCCGGTTGTGGGCCCGGGTCAGTTCGTCGGTGGTGGCCAACCGCTCCAGCTTGCCCTGGAAGTAGTTCACCATGAGGATCACTATGCCTATGACGATCAGGGTGGCCACCAGGCCGATGATCAGGTTGCGGATGAAGTTGGCCTTTATATCCTGCAGGACGGCGTTTTCCACCTGCTCCACCATGAGGTACCAGTTGAACTCCGGGATGAAGCGGGAGATGACGATTATGTGTTTTCCCCCCTGGTCATATTCATGAACCGTGGACATCTCCTTTGAACCCAGAATCTCCTTGGCAAACCGGCCCAGGCCCTCCATCTGGGAGAGGTTCATCTTGTGGATCAAGCTCTTGTCGCGGTGCACCTGGACGAGGCCGTTGCCATCCACCAGGAAGATGTTCTTCTGGTACTTGTCTTGATACGAGGCCAGCAGGGTGCCCACCCGCTCCATGCTGAGGCCCACGCCGGTCACCCCCAAGAGGTTGCCCTGGTAGTCGTTCAGCCGGTGGTTGATGAAGATGGTGAGCGTTCCATGGGATACTTCGTCGGTGTCCACGTCCAGGTCATAGTCCACGTTCAGCTTCTTGAAGTCGAAGTACCAGACGTCGTGGGCGTTCTTGGTGCTGATGCGCTTGTGTATTCCTTTGAAGGAGTAATAGATTCGGGTGCGCTCCGATATCAGGAAGGTGGTGAAAAAGCCATATTTATCTTTTATCTCCCGCAGGTACTTGATGACATCCCCTGTATTCTTTTCGCCGTTCAGCACCCAGTCTTTCAAGAAGGTGTCGTTTGCCATCAGGGAGGAGACGTTGATGGGGGTTATCAGGTCCTTTTGGATGTCGGAGTAGATGTTGTTGCTGATCAGGGGCAGGGCGTCGTCGATGAGGTTGTGGCGGATGGATGCCTTGGAAGTGGTATAGGTTATGAAGTTGGTCACCACGAAGGTGACGAGCAACAGGGCGCTCAGGCCCAGGCTGAGCTTGGTCTTTATGCTGAGAGGCTTCATGGGCCCACCTGTAGGCGCGGCGGAAAGGCCTGCCTGACCAGCCTCACGCCGCTCATTGGAGATAACTGGTAGATTTGGCGCGGAATCTAGGTGCTTGCCGCACCAGGGCAGGATAGTGCGCTTCGTATAAATACCCTAAAAGTCATCCTGCCGCAAGGCGCTGTCCCGCTGGGGCGAGGGTTGGGGTGGGTGCCAGGTTGGGCTCCGGCAGGGCGGGGAGGGCGTGGCCTCAAGCCGCCTGGTGGGCCATCAAGGGTTGGCCTTGGCCTTCCAGGCCGGTGAGTTCCACCCGGGCGGTGTTGTTGCCGCCGTAGCGGTAGTAGAGATATATCTTGCCGTCTTGCACCAACAGTTCGGGGCCGTCGGCCCCAAAGCCGATGCCCTTGTTCTTGAGCAGGGGGCCGTCCATCTTTTCCCAGGGGCCCTCCGGGCTCTTGGCCCGGGCCAGGTTGGTGCCCCAGCGGGCCTGGCCGAAGTCGGTGTAGGCCTCGCAGGTTTCGTAGGCCATGTAGTAGTAGTCGCCCACCTTGATCACGTTGGAGCGGGCGCCCACGGTGCCTGCCTCCAGGCCGGAGGCGTCGGTGTCCAGGAGCGGGCCCTGCTTCACGGTGAGGTCGGTCAGGCTCTTGCCGCTGGCATAGCCGATGCGCACCCGGCCGTCGTCGGCAAAGGTGTGGAAGTACACGTGCCACACCCCGTTTTCCTTGAACAGGGTGGGCGTGCCCACGTCGATGTTGCTCACCGGGCCGGCGTCGCCCGGCCGGATGATGGGGCCCTGCTTTTCCCAGTGGCGGCCGTCTTGGCTGGTGGCCAGGCACACGCTGTTCTGGTCGTCGCCGGCCCGCTTGCCCTCGTACAGCATGTACCAGGTGTTGGTCTCGCCGTCATAGGCCACGCCCGGGAAGCTGGCCTGGGCGTCGTCGAACTCGGCACCCTTGGTGAGCACCTTGCCCTGGTACTCGAAGTTCACCCCGTCCGAGCTGATGGCCAGGCCCACGTCGTTTTCCGAGCCGCCGGTGTGGTCGATGAAGTAGGCGTAGTACAGGCCGTCCTTTTCCACCAGGTGGGGGAAGTGGAACTGCTCGATGCCGCGGCCCACCCGCTCCGGCCGGGAGCGCCCCACCCGCATATGGAAACGCCCGCCGTCATAGGTGCTCATGGCCTGGCCCAAGGGCTTGGCCTCGGGCCGCTGTTGGCCGGGCCGTTTCTGGGGCCAGGGCGTGCGCGGGGTGCGGTGGGGGGCCGGGCGGCCGGCGGATATCTGCCGGGAGCCGGGGAGCGGGGCGCGGCGCAGGGTCGGCACCCCGCCCCAGAGCTGGCTGGCCAGCACCAGGGGGGAGTGCGGGCTGAGCCGCTGGGGAGGCGCCGGGTTGCGGCTGCCGGCCAGGCGGCCGCCCAGCACCTTGGCAAAGCTCGGCTGGCTGTCCCCGACCGGGGCGGTGGCCCGGCTGGGGAGCGGGGTCTTGGCGGCCGAGTTGCCAACCCCGGAGGCAAAATGGTAAAAAACAGGTCGCAACGTTCAGTGCCTCCACCGTCGCAAAAGAGTCCACTTGGGCGTAAAGCAAAATGCCTGCCATCCAGGATTGCCAGGTTTAAATCAGTAAAATCGGCACCTTGCCTGGATCGCCCCCCAGCCAACCACCCCCAGAGGGAAGTTGTTGCCCGGCAGGTAGTTCCCCCCTCCGGCGCCTGGGCCGTGGCGGCAGGGCGGCACCCTGCGTCATGACGACAAGGGGACGATGACTTGCCCGGTCCAGCGGGAGGACGCCAGTGAAGAAGCTAGCCAGCATATTCCTGGGGATCATGGGATTGAGTTTTTGGGTCGTGGCCCTGCCGGTGTACGATCTGGTGTTCACCGAGGCCTGGGTCAAGGGCGGGCTCATGGCCAGTGTGTTGCTCCTGGCCCTCCTGTTGGCCGGCGGCCTGGTCCTTATGCTGGTGGCGGTGTACCTCTGGCGCAGGCATTAGGGCAAAAACCTGCGCTCCGCGGCAAATCTTGCCGCGCCCCCATGGCCTCCTCCAAAGGTCTTATGGGATAACACACTGTAATTACGTGCCAAAAGCCGTACGGCCTTTCTTGGCACCGGGCTTGCTATCTGCACTGGTAGCGACAAACCCGGCCCGGCCGCTGGGCCCATGCCATGTGCCTACACCCAACGGGGTGGGCCCGGCCCTGGCCGGAAACCATACTGGGAAAGGCCCCCATGAAGGCGACCTCCTTGTTCAACGGGCTCTTGGGCGTAAAGGCCCACACCGCGGCCCTGCAAAGCGTGTCGGACAACCTGGCCAACATCAACAGCCCCGGTTTCAAGCACACCCGGGCCAACTTCGAGGACCTGTTGTCCCAGCAGCTCCACACCGGCACCCCCAGCGCGGTGGCCAGCCTCAACCAGGTGGGCCAGGGTTCCCAGGTGTTCATGCAGAACATCATGAACCAGGGCTCCTTCATGGTGACCGACAACGCCACCGACCTGGCTGTCGACGGCCATGGCTTCTTCACGGTGAGCGTGCCGGACGGCACCGATGTGTTCTACACCCGGGCCGGCAACTTCGTGGTGGACAAGGATGGCTACCTGGTGCTGCCCTCGGGCCACCGGCTGCAAGGCTTTGCGGTGAGCGAGGACGGCGAGGTGTCCAGCACCGCCCTGTCCGACATCCAGATACCCCTGGAGGAGGAATACCAGCAGGCCACCGCCCGGGTGGCCCTGGCCATGAACCTGGCTGCCGACGCCCCCAACCAGTTCACCCAGGCCACGGACATAGACCCCGCCGATCCCGCCACCTACAACTACTCCTACACCAACCAGGTCTATGACGAGCAGGGCGGGGCCCACAGCATCAACATCTACTACCAGAAGGTTTCGAACTACAGCGGGTTGCGGCCCACCGACAGCGTGAGCGTGTGGAAGGCGGCGGTGTATGAGACCACCAGCGGCACCCCGGTGGCCAACCCCACCCCCCCGGACAACGAGTTCTACCTGCACTTTGACACCGACGGCCACCTGGTGGGCCTTTCCGGGCCGGGCTACCCCACCGGCGCCGCCTGGACCATCGACGGCTCGGCCGTGCCCGCGGCCACCAGTCCGGTGAGCAACCGGGTGGGCGAGACCTTTTCCTACACCGGCGACGGCAACGCCCAGACTTTCATCAGCACCCAGAGCGCGGCCCTGGGCGGTAGCTGGGGCGCGGGCGACACCCTCACCGTGACCATCGGAGGGGTGGACACCATCTACAGCCAGGCCCTGTATCCCACGGCCCAGGACCTGGCCAACGCCATCAACCAGAACGCGGCCACCAGCGGGGTGTACGTGGCCTACGACGCGGGCAGCGACACCCTGACCTTCTACGGCACCGGCTCCAACCCGGCCACCCTGAGCTTCAGCGACGCCACGGTCACCGTGACCAGCAACACCCTGCAGGACGTGGTGGACGCGGTGAACAACGGCGCCGCGGCCACCGGCAACATCTACCTGAACCTGGCCGATCCCAACTGGAACGAGGGCGACACCGTGACCGTGGGCGGGAACACCTTTGTGTGGGACGACCCGGCGGTGCCCGGCCCGCCGCCCGGCACCACCTTCAGCACCTTGAACGACCTGGTGACCCTCATCTCCGCGGCCGGCTACACCGCCACCCTGACCGGCAACGCGGTGGCGGGCAGCATCTTCATCCAGGCCCCCACCGGCGAGGCGGGCAACAGCGACACCCTGGCCACCAGCAGCACCGGCACCTTCGTGGCCAGCTCCAGCACCCTCACCGGCGGCATGGACGGCACCGGCTCCACCGACGTGGAGGCCACCACCACCCAGGTGTACGATTCCTCCACCCCGCCGGTGCTCCTGGGCACGGGCCTGCACCTGGCCCGGCAGAACGACGTGGGCGCCAGCGCCACCATCACCATCACCGGCGGCACCCTGGGCAACAACCTGGCCTCGCCCCTCAACTTCGCGGATGCCACCGAGACCCAGGCGGCCAGCGACGGGTCGGCCTGGGCCCGGGACGAGGGGGACATAGAGTTCAGCTTCACCTTTGACGTGACCGACGACCAGGGCAACGTCACCCAGGTCACCCAGAACATCACCTATGACTACTGGGCCGAGTACGACCCCAACGACCCGGATGCGCTCTACACCGGCTCCACCCAGAGCGCCGGCGCCAGCGAGGTCTGGTACCTGGAGCAGGACGGCTCGCCCTCGGGGTATTTGGAAAGCATCCTGGTGGAGAAGAACGGCGTGATCTGGGGCATCTACTCCAACCAGGAGGAGGTGGCCCTGGCCGCGGTGGGACTCACCGATTTCATCGCCCCCGGCGAGCTGAAGCGCATGAGCGACAACCTGTGGGCCGCCACCGATGCGGCGGGAACCCCCCGGGTGGGCCAGCCCGGCGACCAGGATGCGGGCCTGGGCGAGATAGAGTCCGGCGCCCTGGAGAACTCCACCGTGGATTTGGCCACCGAGTTCGTGCAGATGATCAACTACCAGCGCGCCTTCCAGGCCAACAGCAAGTCCATCATCACCTCGGACGAGATGCTGAAGACCGCCCTCAACCTGAAGTGACCGGCGCCGGGCCGGCGAGCCCCGCTCCCCTCAACGCCCCCCTTTAACGCCCTCTTTTAACGCCCCCCCGCCCCCCCCCGTCGCCCCCCGTTGCCCCCCGTCGCTTAACGCTCCAGCTCGTCCAGGGCGGCGGCCAGCACGCCCAGGTCGGGACGCTGGTTGATGTCGTGCACGTCGATGAAGCGGATCACGCCTTTTTTGTCCACCACGAACAGCGCCCGCTCGCTGGTGCCGTCACTGCGCAGCACTCCGTAGAGCCCGGCCACCCTGCCGTGAGGCCAGAAGTCCGAGGCCACCGGGAACCACACCCCGCCCATGGCCTGGATCCAGGCAAAGAGCGAGGGCAGGTTGTCCACCGTGATGCCCAGCACCACGGTGTCGCGCTTTTTGAACTCCTCCTCCGCCAGGTTGTAGCCCGGCCACTGGTCCGAGCACACCGGGGTCCAGGCGGCGGGCACAAAGGAGATGACCACGTTCTTCTTGCCGCGGAACTGGCCGAGGCTCACCTTGCCGCCGCCTATCACCGGCAGGGTGAAGTCCGGCGCCTTCTGGCCCAGCTTCACCTTGAGCCGGCTGTCCCGGGGCTTGAGCCGGCCCACTTGGTAGATGCCCTTTTGCAGGCTCCCCCCAGGGGAGGCCGCCCGCGCCGGGAGCAGGCAGGGGGCGCCCAAGAGGAGGGCGACCGCCAGGGTAAGCACGAGGGAGCGCCGGTACATGGGGAGCCTCCTTACTCGGTCTTCATGGCCGCCTGGATGCGGGCCATAAAATCGGCCGGCTGGCCAAAGGGTCCCAGGTGGGCCAGCACGATGCGGGGCTTTCCCTCCCCCAGCCGCACCAGCAGGAAGTAGGGTGTGCCGGGCTGGCCCAGGGCCTTGTGTATGGTGTAGTCCCGGTCCGGGAACAGGGGGAAGGGGACCTGGTACTTGTCGCGGAACACCTTTACCTCAAAGGGCGAGTTGCCCGCGCCGATGCCGATCACGGCCACTTGTTCCTTGAGTGGCCCTTGGGAGAGCAACCCGAAGAGCTGGTTCACGCGCTGGGCTTCGCCCTGGCAGATGGTGCAGTACATGTTGAACACTTGGATGAGGAGCCAGGGCCGCTTGATCTGGCTTACCTGGAAACGGCCCCGGCCCGGCCCCAGGCCGAGGTAGGCGGCCTGGGACTCTGCGGCCGGCCGCTCGAGCTTGAGGGGCGGCAAGGGCTGGCCTTGGCCCAGGGGGGTGCCGGCCGTGGCCGGGGCCGCGAGCGCGGCCCAGACAAGGGCCAGCCACAGGGCCAGCCAAGGGCCGGCCGGCCGGGGAAGGAGGCGTTGCGAGAAGGGCATGGTCCAAACCTGGTCAGGGGTGGGCGAAAGGGCGGGTTTTCACTGTCCCTTATAATGCTGACACGGGTGGTGGGGATATTCAATTCGGATCAGGTGGGGTGGGGGTGCCTGCCCGCGGGCCGGCAAGGGTGGCTTGAAAGGTGGTCGGGGCGCCCGGATTTGAACCGGGGACCCCCTGCGCCCAAGGCAGGTGCGCTGCCAGACTGCGCTACGCCCCGACTTATGCCCGCGATTTCAGAAAGTCCTCCAGGCCCTGGGCCAGCTTGCGCAGGGCCCGGCCCCGGTGGCTGATGGCGTTCTTCTCCTCGGCCGTGAGCTGGGCCACGGTGCAGCCGCGCTCGGGCAGCTCGAACACCGGGTCGTAGCCAAAGCCGTTTTCACCCGCCGGCGCCAGGGCGATGCGTCCTTCCAGCCGGCCCTGGGCGGTCAGCACCCGGCCCGAGGGCAGGCAACAGGCCATGACGCAGACAAAGGCGGCGCCGCGCTTTTCGGGCGGCACCCCGGCCAGCTCCCGCAGGAGCTTGGCGCTGCGTTCGGCATCGGTGGCGTTGGGTCCGGCGTAGCGGGCGCTGTATACCCCCGGCGCGCCGCCCAGGGCCTCCACCGTGAGCCCGGAGTCGTCGGCCAGGGCGGGCAGGCCCAGGGCGCTGGCCACGGTGCAGGCCTTGAGCCTGGCGTTGGCCTCGAAGGTGTCGCCGGTTTCCTCCACCTCGCCCTTGAAGCCGGCCTGGGCCGCGGTGCGTATCTCCATGCCCAGGGGCTCCAGGATCGCCCTTATCTCCCGCAGCTTGCCCGGGTTGTTGCTCGCCAGCACCAGTTCCATGCTAGCTCTCCGCCAGGGCCGCGGCCTGGGCGGCGAAGAGTTCTTCGGCCGCGGCCGCGCCCAGGGCCACCATGCGCTCCAGCTCGCCGGCGCTGAAAAAGCCGCGCTCAGCCGTGGACTGCACCTCCACCAGCCTGCCGCCCGGCGCCAGCACCAGGTTCAGGTCCACCTCGGCGCTGGAATCCTCTTCATAGCACAGGTCCACCACCAGCTCACCCGCCACCTTGCCGCAGCTCACCGCGGCCACCGGGAACAGGGGCGCCAACCCCAGCTTGCGCAGGGCCAGGGCCAGGGCCACGTAGCCGCCGGTGATGCTGGCGGTGCGGGTGCCGCCGTCGGCCACCATCACGTCGCAATCCACCCGGATGGTGTGCCCCCGCAGGGCGTCCAGGTCCACCGCCGCCCGCAGGCTGCGGCCGATGAGGCGGCTGATCTCCTGGGCCCGGCCGCCGCGCCGGTGGTTGCGGGGGGTGCGGGTGTGGGTGGCCCTGGGCAGCATGGCGTACTCTGCGGTGACCCAGCCCCGGTCCTCCCCGGCCAGCCAGGCCGGCACGCCCTCCTCCAGGGAGGCGGTGCACAGCACCTCGGTGCGGCCGAAGGCGCACAGGGCGCTGCCTTCGGCATAGGGGTTCACCTGGGCCGTGATGCGAACCGGCCGCATGGCCTGGGGATGGCGTCCCTCGGCGCGGGTCATTCTGCTAACCGCCCTTATCCAGTGGTGAATCCAGGTGGGTAAATCTAGCCCAGGCCCCGTTGGGTGTCAAGCTGGCCCGCCAGAGAGGCACTTGACAGCCGCGGGTTCTGCGGATAAATATTTTGCCGCGATGCCGGCCGTGGAGAGCCGGCCCACACCTCGATCAGACCGGGAAGCTGTCAATGGCCGTCATGAGCCACATCTTGAGCGCGCGGGTACCCCGGCCGGAGCCCTCCGGAGCGGCCGCGTGCGCCTTCCCGGCCTTGGAACACCTTCTGGTCCTGCGCACGCCGGGCCTCTCCGCTGGGGGGTCCGGCGTACCGGTAGCCTGGGCGGGCTGCCTGTAGCGGCGCTGAGCTTGCGCCGGCAGATCCGCCGGCTTTTTCCCACGACGATAAGCAGAGTTCGACCAGAGCCCGGGCGGCGCTGCGTGCGCCCCGGCTCCCCGCGCGGGGCGCATCCCGCCGGCACCAGAAGGAGACCATCTCATGTTCAGCCGCTTGTTCGCCACTGACCCCCAGAAGCTCATGCGCCGACGTTTGCAGGAGGTCTGCCCCGACCCGGCCCTGTGGGGGGCCATCAGCGCCTACCTGACCAGGGGCCGCCGGCCCAAGAGCCCCCAGGCCCGGGCGGCGCTGCGCGCCTACCTGGACCTGCGCGAGGCCCTGGGCGGGCGGGCCGCCTTCCGCGCGGCCGCCGAGCTGAGCCACGCGGCCCTGGCCGGCCCTTGCCGCGAGTTCGCCCGCAGCTACCAGCCTCCCGCCGGCCTGGAGCCGGCCGCGGCCCTGGCCTGGGCCCGGTTCCTGTTGGCTGCGGACCACCTCCTGGCCCTGGCCCACGAGGCATCCTTGAGCCCCGGCGTCTCGCGCCGGGAGCAGGCCGCGCGCATGGAGGCGCTCCTGGCCCGGGCGGTGCGGGACTACCTGGACCCCCTGGCCCGGGAGCTGGCCGGGGACCAGGGGCGGACCCCGGGCCGGCCCCCTGCCCCTGGCCAGCGCTTGGTTGACGCCCTTTGCGACATGGCATAGATTTGGGCTGGCGCCGCGCCTGCGGCCGGCGCGAGAGTGGCGGAATTTGGTAGACGCGCTGGATTTAGGATCCAGTGGGAGATCCCGTGGGGGTTCGAGTCCCCCCTCTCGCACCACGAAACCCCAGCGGCTGGTCCCAAGGGGCCGGCCTTTTGTCTCTTGCCCCCAAGCCCTATCCGGGCAAGGAGCCGGCGGCCGGTCTCCAATGGCCGGCCTTTTGTTTTGGGGAACCCTGCTTTGCGCTCTTGGGGCCGGGTGCCGCCGGGAAGGGGGCGCCGGGGGGGATCGCCCGCCCCGCCACCAGGAGGCGGGCCGCCTTGGAGACAGGCGCGGGGGCTGCGCGGGAGGGGAAGGTCCGCTCGACGATCTGCCACGGCCGGTCCCCCTTGTCGCGGGGGCCGCGGGGGAGGGGAGCGCTCAGACCTCCACCACCATGCCTTCGCTGGCCGCCTCCACCTGCACCTCGCCGGCCGCGGCCTCCCGGGCCCGGGCCACTATGGCGTCCACCTCGTCGTCGGTGCGGCTGGGGTCGTGGTGGGTGAGTATGAGGCGCTCCACCCCGGCCCGGCGGGCCAGCTCCACGGCCAGGCTGTAGTCGCTGTGGCCGTAGCCGCGGCGGGTGGGCATCTCCTCGGGCAGGTACTGGGCGTCGTGCACCAGGACCTGGGCGCCGGAGCAGAAGCGCACGAAGTCCTCCACCTCGGCGGGCCCGGGGCCCAGCAACTCGTTGTCGGTGATGAAGGCCAGGGACTTGCCGTCCTCCTGGAAGCGGAAAGCGATTCCGCCCTGCGGGTGGTTGAGGGGAGTGGTCCGCACCTCCAGCCCGTCCTTGCGGAAGCAGGCGGTCCGCAGCTCGCTGGCTGGTTCCACCTCGGCGGGCAGGTCGTCCCAGCCCACCGGGAAGTGGCCGTCCGTCCAGCGGGAGTTGAAGATGTTCTTGAGCCCGTTGAAGGCCTGGGGCCATCCGCAGACCCGGATGCGCCAGCCCGGGTGGTACACCGGCTCGAAAAAGAGAAAGCCCAGGATGTGGTCCCAGTGCAGGTGAGTCATGAGGAGCAGGACCTCGCCCGGGTCTTTTTGGCATATCTCCTGGCCCAGGAGCCGGATGCCGCTGCCCGCGTCCACGATCACCGTGGCGCCCGAGGCGGGCTCCACCTGCAGGCAGGTGGTGTTCCCGCCATAGCGCAAGGTGTCCCGCCCAGGGACCGCCACCGAACCCCTGGTACCCCAGAAGGTGAAGCGCATTGTTGATCTCCCGAAATGGATGCTGCCCGCCGCTGGGGGCGCGTGCGTCCCATTATAACCCAAACCCGGTTTGCTGTGCGGCCTTTTGGCCGGCCGGCAGGGGTTCAACCGGGCGGGGATTTGGTTTATGCTGCCCATCAGAGGCAAGGAGGAGCGAGTATGGATACAGCCCTCTCGGAGCGGGAGGTGGCGCGGGTCACGGTGGCGGCGGACATACGTTACCTGGCCAGCATGGTGGAGATGGTCCGCGGCCTGGGCCTGGCCCTGGGCCTGGACGAGCGGCGGTCCCGGGAGCTGGAGCAGGCGGTGGACGAGGCGATCACCAACGTGATCCAGCACGCCTTCCCGGAAGGAGGCGGGACCTACACCCTCATCGTCTCGCGCCGGCCGGGCCAGGTGAAGGTGGCCATCGAGGACCAGGGGCTCCCTTTTGACCTGGAGAGCTTCCGCTTCGGCGACCGCACCGGCCTGGGGCATCATTTCCTCAAGCGCTTTGCCGACGAGGTGCGCTTCTACAACCGGGGCGCGGCGGGCAAGCGCCTGGAGCTGTTCAAGCACCTGCCCGCCGACCGGGCCGAGCTGTTTCTGGAGGACCAGGAGTCCGAGGAGCCGGAGGAGCGGCCCGCCCCTTCCGACGAGCCGGTGGAACTCAGGCTCCTGGAGCCGGAGGAGGCCCTGGAGCTGACCCGCTGCGTGTACCGGGCCTTTGGCTATGCCTATGCCGAGGAGCAGCTCTACTACCCGGACCAGGTGCGCGAACTCCTGGAGAGCGAACGGTTGGTCTCGGCGGTGGCCATGACCTACTCGGGCGAGGTGGCGGCCCACGCGGGCCTGCGCCTGGAGGACCCCGGCGCCCGCGTGGCCGAGGTGGGCCTGAACCTGGTGGACCCCCGCTTTGCCGGCCGGGGCCTGAGGACCCGGACCCTGGAGCTGCTCATAGACCAGGCCCGGCAGCGGGGGCTCGGCGGCCTGTGGGGCCTGGCCGGCTGCGCCGGGGTGGAGGTGCAGGAGGCGGCGTTGGGCCTGGGCTTCAAGGAGACCGGCCTGCTCCTGGCCGCCGGCCCGGCCCCGGAGGACCAGGGGGAGGCCGGGGGGCGGCAGAGCGGCCTGCTCTACTACCTGGCCCTGGATCCCGGGCCGGAGCGCGAGGTGTACGCCCCCCTGCACCACCAGGGGATCATACGCAAGCTCCTGGCCGGCTGCGGCTTGCCCCGGCGCCTGGCGGAGCCCCGGCCCCCGGCGGAACTGCCCCGGCAGAGCCTGTTGGATTTCAAGCTCCAGCCCGAGTGGGGCCGGGCGGTGATCACGGTGAGCCAGTATGGTGCGGACCTGGAGCAGCAGGTGGCGGCCGAGCTGAAGGGGCTCTGCCTGCGCGGCCTGCCCTGCATCTACCTGGACCTGCCCCTGGACGACCCCGCGGCCCAGGGGGCGGTGGCCGGCTTGGAGATGTTGGGCTTCTTCCTGGCCGGGGTGCTGCCCGAGGCCGCGGCCCAGGGCGACCTCCTGCGCCTGCAATACCTCAACAACGTGGTTCCCGAGGCCGCACCCAGGCTGGCCTCGGAGTTGGGCCGGGAGCTGTGGAGCTACCTGGCCGCCGGGCGCTGAGGCGGTTGGCCGTGGCCTGGGACAAGGGACAGGGGGTGGCGCTGGTATCGGCGCCCTGGCCGCTGTTCAACCGGCCCTCGCTGCAACTGGGCGCGCTCAAGGCCTTTTTGCGCGCCCGGCTGCCCGGGCTCAGGGTGGACGCCCACCACCACTACCTCTCCCTGGCCCAGGCCGTGGGCTACCCGGTCTACCAGGCCCTCAGCGAGCGCACCTGGCTGGCCGAGTGCGTGTACGCCCTGCTCCTGCACCCCGGGCGCCGGGAGCGCATCGAGCGCCTGTTCCGGCGCCAGGCCCGGGGCCGCCCTGCGCTCAAGGGCCTGGACCTGGAGCGGTTGGCCGACCAGGCCCGGCAGGCGGGTGAGGCCTTCCTGGCCGCCACCGACTGGAGCGCCTACCGGCTGGTGGGTTTCAGCCTTTGCCTGTGCCAGCTCACCGCCACCTTGTGGCTCCTGCGCCGGCTCAGGGAGCTGCACCCCGGCCTGACCCTGGTGGCCGGGGGCTCCATGTTCGCCGGCGCGGCCGCGGCCGGGCTCTTGCGCCTGGCCCCGGAGCTGGACTACGTGGTGAGCGGAGAGGGCGAGCTGCCCCTGTTGGCCCTGGTGGAGGCGCTCCGCGCCGGCCGGACGCCCCGGGGGGTGGCCGGCCTGGTGGGCCGGGAGGAGGTGGACGAGCCGGCCGGCCCGGGCTGCGCCCAGGTGGAGGACCTGGACAGCCTGCCCCTGCCCGAGTTCGGCGACTACTTCCAGGCCCTGGCCGGCCTGCCCCCGGAGCGGCGCTTCATCCCGGCCCTGCCCCTGGAGCTTTCCCGGGGCTGCTCCTGGCAGGCTGCGGAAAGGGGCGGCTGCGCCTTTTGCAACCTGAACCTGCAATGGCAGGGCTACCGCAGCAAGAGCCCCCGCCGCGCCGCGGCCGAGGTGGAGGCGCTCACCCGCCGCCACCAGAGCCTGGGGGTGGCCTTCATGGACAACCTGTTGCCCGCCGCCGGGGCGGAGGAGACCTTCGATTCCATCGCCGCCCTGGGCCGCGACCTGTCGCTGTTCGGCGAGATACGCGCCACCACCCCCCGCCGGGTGCTGGCGGCCATGCGCCGGGCCGGCATGCAGGAGGTCCAGATCGGCATAGAGGCGCTTTCCACCCGGTTGCTCAAGAAGCTGAACAAGGGCACCACCGCCATCGCCAACCTGGAGGCCATGCGCCACTGCGAGGAGCTGGGCATCAAGAACGGGGCCAACCTCATCCTGCACTTCCCCGGCTCTGACCAACAGGACGTGGCCCAGACCCTGGAGGCCCTGGAGTTCGCCGCCTGTTACCGTCCCCTGAGCCCGGCCTCTTTCTGGCTGGGTCTGGAGAGCCCGGTGTGGCGCCGGCCGGGGGAGTTCGGGCTCAGCGCGGTGTTCAACCACCCCAACTACCGGGCGCTCTTCCCCTCTTCCGCGCTCCAGGGGGCGAGCCTCGTGATCCAGGGCTATCGCGGTGGCCGGGGCGAGCAGAAGAAGCTGTGGCGGCCGGTGGCCGAGCGCCTGCGCCGATGGCGCCGGGAATACCAGCGCCTGCGGGCGCGTCCCCTGGCGGGTCCCATCCTGAGTTACGCCGACGGCGGGGACTTCATGCTCATCCGGGAGCGCCGGGTGGTGGGCGAACCCCGCACCCACCGCCTGACCGGTCCCTCCCGGGGCATCTACCTCTTCTGCACCACCCGCCGCCGGCTGGGCGCCATCCTGGAGCGCTTCCCTCTGGGCGAGGACAAGGTGCTGGGTTTTTTGCGGATGATGCGCGCCAAGCGCCTCATGTTCAGCGAGGGGGACCGCTGGCTCTCCCTGGCCCGTGTAGCCCCCCACCAGCCCTAAGGCTATGGTCTCCCCTCCCAACTCGTT
>CAZUHP010000042.1:0-29754 GCA_964620595.1 uncultured Desulfarculaceae bacterium
CTCACTCACAGCAGCGGGGGCTGCAGCGGATTCTCACCGCTTTCCCTTGAGAGCCCCGAAGGGCACCGGAACAAGGCTATTTCATCGGCCAAAAGTAATCCCACACCCATGCCCGGATGTCAAAAGAAAAGCGACACCACCCCTGCCAGGGGCTGGGGATCAGGGCGGCGCCCGCCGCCCCGCCTGGGTCGGGGAACCCTGGGAGCCCTAGGGCTTGTCCTCTGCGGCCAGGTAGGGCTTGCCCTCCAGGAAACGGCCCACGAACAGGATGCCCATGTAGCGTTCCTTTTTTCTGGCCAGCAGGGCGGGCATGGAGGCTATGGTGCCCTTGAGCACCCGCTGCTTGCCGGGATAGCCCGCCCAGAACACCACCGCGCAGGGGGTGTCCGCCGGAAAGGCGGTGCGCAGTTGGGCAAACAGCTCGGCCTGGTGCTTTAGGGCCATGTAGAAGACCATGGTGGGCTGGAAGGGGGCCAGGCCGGCAAAGGCCCGGCCCAGGCCCATGCTTTTGTCCCCCAGCACAAAGGGCGCGGTTTGCAGCAGGAAGCGGCTGCCGTATGCCGGTATGGTGCTCTTGCCCAGGGCGGCCATGGCGGCGGCGGCGCTGCCCATGCCCGGGATGATCACCACGTCGGCCGGGTTCATGCGCTCTATGTACCAGTGGCTGGAGCTGAACACGCAGGGGTTGCCACCCTCCAGCATGCCCAGGTTCTTGCCCTGGGCCAGAAAGGCGTTTATGCGCGCCAGGCGTTCCTTGGTCAGCCGGGCCCGCTCGGCCTTGAACTTTTCAAGGTCGGCCGCGTCCAGCTTGGTGAAGAACACACCCCGGTAATCCCACAGTCCGCTGAGGTGGTCGAACCAGACCGGGGTGTCGCCGATGTATTCGGCAAAGGGTTTCAGGTGCCGCGGCGGGGAGACGAGCGCGTCCATGCGCTTTATGGTTTGCAAGGCTTGCAGGGTGGCGGTCTGGGGCCCGGCCGGGCCCAGCCCGATGACATAGAGCTTGCCCCGCTTGCCGGCTTCTGCCGGCGCCCCCCAGGGCATGACGAGCAGGACGATGATCACGCAAAGCAAGGTCTTCAGCCTGTTTGGCATCACGGCTCCTCCAGGTTCGCGCCAAGGGCCCTGGCTCGGGCCCCATGGTCACCGGTTCGTTTCCTGTTGCTGCCCATTGCCGCCAACCGCCTGCCTTATGGTGTATGCCGCCAGGGAGAGTACCAACAAGGCATAGAGCCAGGCAAAAAGGGGCCACAGCGGGCTTTGCACCACGTTTATCCGGGCTCCCACCTTCTCCTTGCCCGCGCCGAAAAAGCCCGTGAGGAAGACCCGGACATCACCTTGCCTGGCAGGATGGAAATACAGGATCCTTTGGCGCGACAATTCCTTGCCTTGCTTGTAGAAGCCGATCTCCGCCCAACTGGCGTGGCGGTCGAAGTTCTCGCGGGTCATGGCGTGCCTGGCCTTGCGCCCCTTGAGCTTGAGCAGGGCGGGGTCGCTGCGGTAGACGATTTGCTCCAGCTTCACCCGGATGCCGTCAAAGGCTTCCACCGATTGCCCTGGAGCCAGGCGCACATTGGCTGCCCTCTCGCCGGTGAAGAAGGAGGCGCCTTGCACCAGGGTCACCCCCAGGGCCAGAAGGTGCACGGCCAGGCTCAGATACCGGGGCAGGCTGCGGCGTCTCAACCAGGGTAACAGGCGTTGCCAGATGCAGCAGGCCAGGTTGGTCAACAGCAAGCCAGCCAGCGCGAAGAGTCCGGCCAGCCAGGCCGCAAGGCCAACGCTGTCCCTGGCCGAGGCCAGGGCCCACTGCCACAGGTTCGCCTGGTTGATCTGCCGGAACTCTGCAAAGAATGCGCTGCTGGCGGCCATGACCGCGCCTGCGCCCAGCCACAGGGCCAGGCCGCTCAAGGCCAGCAGGGACAAACGCAGCGATGCCAAGGATCCCATCACACCCTAACCCAACTGATGAAGCAGCGTGACCGCGGTTATGAGCGCGCCGGGCAGCATGCCGGTCAGGCAGACCAGCCGGCGCGAGCGGGACCAGCGCGCCGGGAGGTGCAGGGGCAGCGCCAGGACCATGAACAAGGCCGCGGACTCCAGGAACCCCCGGTTCCACTGCCAGAACCAGCCGGTCCACTGGAAGCTCCAGACTGCGCCGGAAAATTCGCTGACCAGAAACGCGCACAGGCCTGCCAAGAGCCAGGGGCGGCCCCGGCGGACCGCGGCCGGCAGGGCCTGGCCTCCGTTTGCCAGGAGCAGGCCGCCGTGGCAGGCGGCCCCGTACAAGAGCAGGGCAATGGCCGCCAGGCGCATCTGGAAGAACAGGATCAACAGGGGGTAGTCGAACATGAAGGAATCCGGTGTCAGCTTGCGCGTGGACCCCCACAACAGGACCAACAGGGCTAGGCAAAATCCCCAGGCCCAGCGCGCCGCGTAGCGCCCGGCGCCCGTTTTGCCCCAGCCGGCCAGGGCGAATACGCCCAGCAGGAAACCGGTTTCGGTGATGGTTTCCAGGAAACCCAGCAGGGGCGGCCGCTGCTGGTCAAAGATGATCAGGCCCACCGAAAGGGCGCCGGCCACGACGCCGGCCAGCCCCCACACCCTGGCCCAGCCCCAGCGGCCGGCCAGGGAGGCGGCGAGCGCCCCTGCGTAGGCAGCCGACATGGCCGCCGGCAACCATTCATAGATGCTCAAGATGTAATGCCCAAATCCAGTTCCGCCGCACTCTGGCGCGCGGCGGTGGGTTGTTATTCAAAAAAACAGCCGGCGGCCACCGCCGGGATGACTGACGACTTGCTTGCCGGTTTTGCGGCAGGGGACCACTTGTGACGCCCCATTGCCGCCTGCCCGGTTTGGTGCGGGCCTGGCGCCCCCTTGCCAAAACCCGGCGCAGTGCCGGGTAGCCAAATGCGGCTGCCAGGCATTTTTCCGCCTTGACCAGTTGCGGTCAAGTGAATAGTTGCGCCGGGGTTTTTCCTCGCGGGAAAGGATCATGGCCTGGCTTCCGGTCTTTCCGTGGCGCCCTAATGCCCCAAGGGACAGAAGCGCCGCACGCCCAGCAGCCTGGCCGCGCCGGAGATGGTGATGCCGAAAAACAGGAGGTGCCGTCCCTTGGCTGCCAGGCGCACCTGGTCCAGGGTGTGGTTGGTCAAGGTGGAGCCGGTTGCCAGCACCAGATCACTGCCCTGGGCCAGCTCTAGCAGGTCCTGATGCCCGTCCCTCACCAGCAGGCCGCAGCGCTGGTTGCCGATGTTGTCGGGATCCAGGTCCAGAATGCCCAGCTCGTAGTCCTGGGCCAGAGCCGCGGCCATGGCCGGCTGCAGGCCCACCAGGGCTATCCTTTTTACCTCCGGGTAGTGCCCTGCGATGAATTGGGATAGCTTCTGCGCGCATTGGGTGGGCTCCTCGTTTCGGCAATGAACCGTGCCCTCTACCAGATCCAGATACCGCATGACCGCGTTCAAGGCGGCGATGAACACCGACAGGTTGAAGCGGTCGGCCAAATCCAGGCGGAGCAGGCTGGAGATATCGCCTTGATATTCCCGGAACGCGTCCGTGAAGGCCTGGCCGGAGCTGCCCTTGAAGCGCGCCTCGATTATGCGCTCCTTGCCCTTGAGTAGGGGGAAGTCGTCCCGCTCGGGCCTTCCAATGGCTTGTTGGGCGGTCAGCGTCTTTACCTCCACAGTCACTTGCTCGGCCAAGAGGCCCTTGTCTTGGGCGATACTGGCGAACTTTTGCTTGATTTCAGCTACGGACGACAAGTCAATACCTCCCGGCCAAGTTGGTCCTGGAATCCGTGCGCCAGGGGGGTGATGCCTTTCCCCCAGAAAGCTCGCGGCGAGTTTTCGGCGCCCAACAGCTCGGCCGTGGTTCCCACCGCCACCAGCCTGCCTTCCCGCAGCACAGCCATGCGGTCGGCCAAGGTCAGGGCCTCTTCCCGGTCGTGGGTGACCAATATGGTGGTGAGCCCCAGCTTGCGTTGCAATCTTTTCAACTCCTGGCGCAGGTAGCGCGCGGCGTGGGCATCCAGGCTGTTGAAAGGTTCGTCCAAGAGAAGGATGCGGGGCGAGGAGGCCAGGGCCCGGGCCAGGGCCACCCGCTGCCGCTCGCCCCCGCTGAGCCGGTCCGGCCGCCGCTGGGCCAGGCTCTCTATCTGGAGCATCTCCAGGAGCGCCATGACCTTGGCGGCCTTCCGGGCCTTGCTCAGCCGGCGGTTACGCAGGGCCAAGCGTATGTTGCCGGCCACTGAGAGGTGGGGGAAAAGCAGGGGGTCCTGAAACACGTACCCCACCCGGCGCTGGTGGGGCGGCAGGCCGGTTACGTTGCGGCGTCCAAAGAAGATGCTGCCCGTGTGCGCCATGAGCCCGGACACCACCCGCAGCAGGCTGGTCTTGCCGGCTCCCGAGGGACCCGACAGCACGAACAGCTCGCCCTGGCCGACCTGGAGGTCGATTCCCTTCAGCACCTGGTTACGCACCGCCTCAATTGCTATGGCAGACACGCTCGCCTCCCCTATGAGTAGATCCCCGGCGGGTGCTCCCGGTGACCGAGCGCAGCACCGCCAAGAGCGCGAAGCCCAAGGCCAACAAGATCAAGGCGCAGGAGATGGCGATGCCAGGCTCACCGCTGGAGATGTTGAGGTACACGGCCAGGGGCAGGGTCTCGGTTCGATGGCGGGTGGCCCCGGCCAGCATCAAGGTGGCGCCGAACTCCCCCATGGCCCGCGCCCAGCCCAATACTGCGGCGGAGAAGATGCCCCTTCCGGCCAGGGGCAAAGTCACCCGCCGGAATACCTGTAGAGGCTTGAGGCCCAGGGTTTGGGCCGCGGCCTCGTATTCCGGGTCCACTGCCTCGAAGGCGGCCTTGCTGCTGCGGAGCACTATGAAGGAGGCCACAAAGGCCTGGGCCACCACCGCCCCGCCCGGGGAGAAGATCACCCGCAGGCCCAGGCGGGCCAGGGCCGTGGACAATATGGTGTCGCCGAACAGCAGCAACAGGCCGACACCGGCTATCAAGGGCGGCATGACCAAGGGCAGGTCAAGCACGGTGTCCAGGGCCTGTTTGCCCGGGAAATCCCTGCGCGCCAGGAAGTATGCCGCCGGGATGGCCAAGAGCAGGGCGACGACCATGGCCAGGCCAGAGGTCCACAGGCTGAGGCGCAGGGCAAACAGGGTTTCCCCCGAGGCCAGGGCCCTCCAGTGCTCCCTGAGCGGAAGAAAAGAAACCAGGCAGGCCAGCACCGCAACCACGGCCAGGACCAGCAAGATCAGGGGAGGCAGGCAATATCGTTCCAGGCTGCGCATGACCGGCGTCCGGCTATTGGCCCGGGTGGGAAAGCGGCAGGAAGCCGAAGTCCTGAAACACCTTCCGGGCGCGGGCCGAACTCAAGAACTCCTGCAGGCGGCGGGCCGCCTCCGGAGCGGCACTGGTTTTCAATAGCGCCACTCCGATGAACTCCGGCGTGAAATACCGCCTGGAGATGGGCAGCATTTTCACTTGGCCGCGGAGCAGGAAGGCATCGGAGCGGGCGATTATGGCCGCGTCCACAAAGCCCTGGCCGACATAAAAGGCCAGTTGCTTTACCGTGGCGGTGCGAACCACCACGTTGCCGGCCACCTTGTGGGCCAGCCCGGCCCGCTGCAAAATGTCCGCAGCCAGCCGGCCCAGGGCCATGGCCCGGGGATCCCCCAGCCCCACCCTCAAGCCTGGCCTGGCCAGGTCTGCCAAGCCGCTCACCAAGCCGGCCTTGGCCCGGTTCACCGCCAGCACCGGCGTGTGCAAGACGATGAGCCTGACCGACGACACCAGGCCGCGCTCCTCGAGCTTGTCTATGTAAAACAGGGAGCCTGGCATGAACAAATCGCCTTTCCGCGATGCCAGGTAGCGGGTCATGAGCTGGCCGGAGCCGCCATAGTCCACGTACACCTTGTGCTTACTTGCCTTGTTGAAGGCCTTGATGAGCCGGTCAGTGGGTTGGCGCAGGCCCGCCCCGGCCAGCAGGTGCAGCTCCCTGGCGCGGGCGGCGGGCGGCAGCAGGGCGCACAGGGCCGCCAAGGCCAACGAGGCGGTCAAGGCCATGATGTGGCGCCCCCTCATGATTTGCATCACCTGCCGTCCCCCTGTTTTCATGAATCCACCGGGCCCGGAGACCAACACCCGCCGGAACGTTATTTTTAATGATATATAGCGCTTCGCGACAACCTGCCCAGCCATGAGCCGGAGCGGATATCCCTGAATGAAGTACGATATTTTATTTACAATATAACGCCGGCCAATTGCAAGCCCAAAGTGCCTGCCCTGAAGCAGAAGGGCCTCACGAGGCTGCTTTGACTCGCCCGGAGCGCCTTGAGAAGGGGAGGGTTGTATCTTAGGCGCCGGGTAAAAGGCCTCCCAAGGGGGAGAATGGGCGCTTCTTTGGGCTCATTTCGTCCCGTCCCTGGTGGTCCAGATGAAAATGAGCGGAATGAAGAGCAAGGTCAAGAAGGTGCCCACCAGCAATCCGCCGATGGCCACCGCCCCCAGGGGGGCCAGGCGTTCCAGGCCTATGGCCGAACCAAGGGCCACGGGCAGCATCCCCGCTGCCACCGCCAGCGCGGTCATGAGCACCGGCCGGGTTCGGATCCGGATGCTCTCCAGCATCGCCCGGCGCTTGTCAAAGCCCTCGGCCATCTTTTCCTGGGCAAAATGGATCAGCAGGATGGCGTTGTTCACGATGATGCCGGACAAGAGGATGAAGCCCATCATCGCCGGCATGGAAACGTGGTAGTCGAGCAGCAACAAGGTCCAGGCCGCGCCGATGATGGTCAGGGGAATGGAGAGGATTATCATCAGCGATATCTTGATTGAGTCGAAGAAGGTGATCAGGGTCAAGAAGATCAGGATCACGGCAAAGCCGATGGCCGATACCATCCTCCCCGCCGAGTTGGTGAACTCCTTGATGTCGCCCACCTGCTCCAGCTTGACCAAGGGCGGCAACACCGTTCCCGCGAAATTCTTCTCAAAGCCGTCCATTATGTGGGATATGGCTGCTTTCTCGCGGTAGCCGTAGACATTGAGGGTGTAGTTGAGCCCCTCGCGGCTGATGACACTGGGTTCCAGGTCCCGGCTCACCCTGGCCAGGGCGGACAGGGGAATCTTGCCCGCCTTGGGCGTATCTATGAGGGTGGTGTCGAGCAGAGCCAGCCGGTCCCTTTGGGCAGCGGGCACCCAAAGGCGCACGCCGAAATCCGTGCTGTTGGACGAGGGAAAGGTGGCCACCAGGGCGCCGCGCAGGAGCGCCTGCAGCTGGGAGGTGATGTCAGAGTCCTTCAGCCCGTAGAGGGCGGCCTTTTCCTTATCTATCTCCAGGTTGTAGACGGTTTTGTCGATGTGCCAGGTCCTGCCCACCGAGACCAGGCCCTTGGTGCGGTACATGGCCTTTTCCACCAGCTTGCCGGCCATAACCAAGTCGTCCAGGTTGGGGCTGGAGAGCATCACATCTAGGTTGGCGCGTATGCTGGCGAGCGCGGTGGCCCCGTAGTCCACCACGTCCAGGGTCTTGATGTTGGGGATCCTGGCGAGCAGCACCCTGAGCCGGCGCTCGATGTCCCAGATGGAATCCTTGCGCTGGTAGCGGTCGACGTAGGTGGCGGTGATGGCGATGTGGTCGATGCCAGAGCCGCTGCCAATGCTCAAAACCCCCGGCTCGCTGCCGATGGCGCAGGAAAGCCGCTCCAGCTTGCCGCTTTGGGCCACGACGCGGTTGACTTTCTCCACGATTTTCTTGCTGGCGGCGATGGGCAGGTTGGGGTCGGTGGTGATGTTTATCTTCACCCCGCCGGTGTCCATGGGCGGCAGGAGTTCCCGGCCCACCACCGGCATCACTCCCCTGACGCTGACCACGAAAAGGGCGGCCAGCACCACGAAATAGACGATGGCCACCAGCCGGCGCCTCAGCGCCGCCTCCACCGCCCGGGCGAAGAAGCCCTGCACGGCCTCGTTGAGAACCCCGGTGATGCGCTGGAAGACGGACTCCGCGCGCAGGATGAAGGGTTGGCGGATAGCCAGGATCTTGAGCGACAGCAAGGGCACCGCCGTGATGGAGATGAGATAGGAGGCGGCCAGGGCCAACAGCAGGGTGGCGGTGAGGGGGCGGAACACGGTTTGGGGATAGCCTCCCACGAAAAGGATCGGCGACAGGGCGATCATGGTGGTGACCGTGCCGGAGAGGTCGGCGAACATGATCTCCTTGGTGCCCTCCAGGACCGCCTTGCCGATGTTGGCGCCCTGTTGCCCGTAGTGGCGCTCGATGTTTTCCATGACCACCACGGCGTCGTCCAGCAATAGGCCCAGGGCCAGGATTATGCCGGTCAGGGTCACCACGTTGAACTCGATGCCCACCATCCACATCAGGGCGATGGTGGAGGCATACACCAGGGGGATGGTGAGCAGCACCACCAGGACTTGCCGGAAGCTGGCCAGGAAGAGAAACACCACCAAGGTGGACATGAGGATGGCGTCGCGCAGGGACTCGAACATGTTCTGGGTGGATTGGACGATGATGTCTTTTTGGGTGTCGGTGATCTCGAAGCGGATGCCCGGATACCTGGTCTTGATCCTGGCCAGCTCCGCCTCCACCTCTTCAGTGGTGCGGATGACGTCGGCGTCGAGCCCCCGTTGTACTGCCAGGGCGATGGCCTCCCTGCCGTTGCCGTAATAGCCGGCAGTGTTCTCGTAGTGGCCGAAGTAGATTTCGCTCACATTGCCCAGGGTCACGTCTTTGCCCAAGCGCAGGGACTTGAGCCCCTCGATGCTCTCCTCGCGGCCGGAGGACTTGACCAGGTAGCGGCTGTGCTCGTTGGTGATGAAACCTATGGTGTAGTCCCGGTTGTTGCTCCGCAACGCGGCCAGCACCACCCCGATCCCCAAGCCGTTCCGATCCAGCTTCTCCTTGTCTACGATGATCTGGATTTCTTTCTGGTACCCGCCGAACACGTCCACGTTGGCCACGCCGGGCAATTTTATGAGCTGTTGCTTGAGTTCTTTCTCGGCGAACTGGCGTATGTCCTCCAGGCTCATATCGCCCTTGGGACTCAGGGCGACCACCAGGATGGGGGCAGTGGCCGCGGATATTTTGTGGATTTGGGGCTCCAGGATATCCGGCGGCAGGGAGGAGCGGATCTTGTTGAGGGAGTTGGTCACGTCACTGGCCGCGATTTCCAGGTTCTTGCTGTAGTCGAACTCAGCGCGGATGACGCTCACCTCGTCGATGGTGGTGGAGTACACCCGCCGGATGTTGTCCAGGGTGTACAGCTCCTCCTCCACCGGCACGCTGACGTTGGCGGCCAGGCTCTTGGCCGAACCACCCGGCTGCACGATGACCACGGCGATCTCGGGATAGTTCGAGTCGGGGAACAGCTTCCGGTCGAGCCGGTGGTAGCCCAGGATTCCCAGAAACAGGAACAGGACCAAAAGCGAGTATATGAAAGAGGGCCGCCCCAGGAGGCGTTCAATCCAGCTACTTTGCATCTTGGCTTCCCGGCATGATGGGTACGGCGCCGCGGGTGGGGAGCAGGCTCAACTTGGCCTCGGCGGCCACGGCCACGGGTGAGTCCACGCAGGGTTCGATGAGGGCGTATGCCTCGTCCTGGGCCTTCACGGTCACGGCCAGAGGCTCGAAGCCCTTGTCCCGGTAGACCATGAGACGCACTCCTTGCTGGTCGCGGAGCAGGGCCTGGAGGGGGACCGTGCAGCCGGAGGCCTTGCGGGTGACCACCTGGATGGTCACATAGCTTCCGTTGGGCCCGTCCAGCTCCTGCTCCAGGAGCACCTTGGCCACCGACAGGCCGGACTTGGCGTCGCCGTAAAATCCAGCCACCCTGCCGATCCTGTGGCCCCGCAGCCGCACCTCCTGGCCGGCCTTTATCGCCTGGCGTTCGGGTGCGAAGCTGAAGGTGAGCCTACGGCGCAAGGAGTTGAGGGAGACAATGGGCCGGCCGGGGGTGGCCAGATCTCCCTGGCGCAGGAAGACCGTGCCCACGATCCCCTCGAAGGGCGCCTTCAGGTCGAGGTAGTCCAACTGCGCCTTGGCGGCCTTGATCTTCTGCTCCAGGTTCTTCACCGCGGCCTCTGCCGCGGCGTAGGCCACCCCCGAGGCGTCCAGCTTCTCCCGCGAGATGCCGCCGGCCTTGTACAGCTTGAGGTTGCGGGCATGCAGGGACTTCTTGTAGGCCAGATCCTTACTGGCGGAGGCGAGCGAGGCCCGCAGGGCGTCCAGGTTGGCCCGGGTCTCCCGGTCGTCGATTCGGACCAGCAGCTCGCCCCGCTGCACCCGCTGGCCCTCGGAAACCAGTACCTGCTCGATCCTGCCGCTCAGGCGTGACGATATGCCGGCGCTTTTCAGCGACTCCAGCCTGGCCAAGAAGGTGCGGGTCTGGCAGACGGTCCTGGTCCGGGGACGCACGGTTTCGACCGCGTAGGCCATGGGCTTGGCAGTGGGGGCCTCTGCCACCGCCAGCCTGCGACTCCTCAAGAGCATCACCCCGGCCACGATGATGAGGGCGGCCAGGACGATCAGGAACATCTTTCTCATCGGTCTTCTCCAGACTCGAGAAGGTAATCCAGGTAAAAGCGGCTGATCATGTAGCTGTAGCCCGCATTGATGAAGCGGCTCAGCGCCAGCTGGTTCCGCGCCTTGGCGTAGAGGAGGTCGTTGATGTCCGCGGCCCCCTGCTTGAAGCGCATCTGTTCGATCGCCTCGGTCTCCCGGGTCATGGCCAGCTCGGCCTTGGCGCTGTTGAACTCGGTTAAGGCGGTGTTGATCTTGGTGGCCGCCTCCTGCAAGGCCCGCCTGAGTTCCAACTCGGTCTTCCGCTGCTGGTAACGGCTCTGGCGCTCCCTTATCTTCGCCTTCTGTACTTTGGAGCGCTGGGTCCCGAAGTCGAAGATGTTCCATTTCAGTTTCAGGCCGGCCTGCCATACCTCCTGGTCACGCCAGTCCCCGCTGTACTTGTTGGACTCGTCGTTGGGGCCGAAGTTGTAGCCATACCCCATCGAAAGGACGATTTGGGGGTACCATTCGCCGCTGACCCTGTCGATCTGCAGCTTGCTCTTTTCGATCTCGAGTTGCGCCACCTTCAGGCGCTGCAATTCTTTGATGCGTCCGGCAAAGTCCTCTTCGATGAATTTCATGGGTTGCCGGGTGGGGTCGATGTCCTCCAGCTCAGTGATTCGCTCCACGTCGATCAGGGAGGCCAGGGCCGCCTTCATGGTCTTGATGTTGGCGGCGATGCGGTCCATCTTGGCCTTGGCCTTTTCAAGGTCGGCCGCCGCCTTGAGCAGGTCTACCCGCGCCTTCTTGCCCAGCTTCAACTCGTAGGCTATGTCGTCATGCAACCGCTGCAAGGCCTTGACGTAGGATGCCTGGGCCTTCCCCTGCGACTGCTGGGCGAGGATATTCACGTAGAGGGCTTTTACGTTGTAGATCAGTTGTTGGCGGCTGAGCTTGAGGCTGGCCCTGGCCATCTCCTTCTGCAAGGCGGCTATCTCTATGGAGCGCGTTTGGGCAAAGCCGGTGAAGAGCGCCACTTCGTACACCAGCCCTGCGCCGAAGAGGTCCTCTGTGGTGGCCACCGAGGTGGGATCGTTCATTATGGAGGCGGGAGTCATGGGCGCAAGGGTGCGCGGCAGATTGTAGTGGGTGTAGGAGGAAACCATATCCAGCTTGCCGAAGTTGCGCGACTTCTGCTCGGAGAGGTCGCTATGGGCCAGCTCGAGGTTCATCTGCTGCTTCTGCAAGTCGGGATTGTTCTTCAGGGCCAGCTCCACGCATTGCTTGAGAGTCAAGGCATGGACGCCTGGGGCGGACAGGGCAAGGCCCAGTTGACAGACGAGCAGCAGGAAAACGGCCTTGCCCGCCAGCCAGGCCCAACGGCCCGGCTGGTGCCTGCCCGGCCACGGGCCGGGCGCTTTCGCTTCACCTGCGATCATGGCCGGCAAATGGCCCCCTACCACCTTCCTCATGGGAAAATACGGCATAGGCGCAAATTCCTTTTGTTGCCTTTACGGCCTTTTCGGGGATCACCCTGGGCATTGCTGATACCCAAAAAAAGGGGGCTGGTATCGCGGGTAGACCGCAGACCAGCCCTCTGGGGAATGACTACATCCGACAATCCCCTCCGGGGAGGGCGTCTCTTACCCGCATCTTCTTGGTGGTAAACCTTCAGGCTGGCACCGGGACGGGTAGTCATGTTTCCGGCAGGGTCCGATCCTCACAATCCAGTTCTCCAGCCGGAGGACTTCGGTAATCCAATACCTGTTTTTCCATTTTATCACCTCGCTTCCCATCTCTCCACTTTGCGGAAGCCGCATGGGGCAAGCAATGTCGGCCGGGTGATCCTGGCTGGCCAGGTCCCCTAACCGTCACGGGCCTCCATATATACGGTCCACCCGGCAGGGGGGCGGCCCGGTGGGCGGCTCAAGGCTGGACGATGAGGTTGGCCACCTCCTCGATGGGCCGGTCGGTCACGTCTATGACCTGGATGCCCTTGATCCTCTCGAACACCTCCTCGCTGTAAGCCAGCTCCGAGGCAATGGTCCTGGCGTCGCTGTAGCCGTCCAGCACCTTCTTGTGGAACCGGCCCCGGCGGATGGAGGCCAGCTTCTGGGGGCTGATGGTGAGCCCCACCATCTTGGGCCGCTTCAGGGTAAAGAGCTTGGCCGGCGGCTCCACGCCCAGGATTATGGGCACGTTGGCCACCTTCAGGCCGTAGTGGCAGGACAGGTAAAGGCTGGTGGGGGTCTTGGAGGTGCGGGACACCCCCACCAGGATCACCTCCGACTGCCCCAGGGTCTCCAGGAGCTTGCCGTCGTCGTGGCGCAGGGTGAAGTCGATCGCCTCGGCCAGGCGCAGGGACTTTTCGCCCAGGGCGTTGGGCAGGAGCCCGCTGCTCAAGAGCGGCCGCGACTTGTAGCGCTTGCCCACCTTCTCGAACAGGGGGCCCAGCATGTCGATGATCACCAGGTCCCGCTTGGCCTCCTGCCGGGCCAGGTGCTGGCGCAGGCTCCGGTCGTTCATGGTGTAGATCACCACCCCGTTCTGGGACTCTGCCTCGTCCAGGATGGCGTTCAGCCGTTTGGCCGACTTGATGAAGGGGTGGCGGATGAAGATGGAGTTGAACTGGCGGTGGAACTGGACCAGGGCCGCCCTGGCCATTCTTTCCGCCGCGGTGCCGGTGGCGTCGGAGATCAGGTGGATATAGACGTTGTTTCTGGCAGGGGCGGGCGTTCGGGGCCTGCCGGCGGGGTGCATGGCAATCCCTCCTTGCCTGGGGCCGGAGAATCCCTCCAGCCGGGTGGAGCCCTTTCTATTCCATTATAAGGGCATCCGGCCGGGTGCCGGCATGCCCTGCTTGCCGGGAGGCCGGGCCGCCTGGCCGGCAGCCTGGCAGGGGTGCTTGACAATCCGATATAATGACGTGAGATTGCCCTAGCGACGGGGGGCGACGGGGGGGCGACGGGGGGGCGGCGGGGAACTAGGGGGGCGACTTCAGGCGCCCGCGCATTGTCGCCTGCTGTCCTCCGTTTGGCCCGCGGCCGGCATCGGAAAACATATCTATCACAGGGAGCCTTGACTATGCCCTCGGCCCAGGAAAACAAGCCCACTGATTTCATCCGCAACATCGTGGCAGAGGACAACCGCACCGGCAAGTGGGAGGGCCGGGTGGTCACCCGCTTTCCCCCGGAGCCCAACGGCTACCTGCACATCGGCCACGCCAAGAGCATCGTCCTGAACTTCGGCATCGCCCAGGAGAACAACGGCCGCTGCCATCTGCGCTTCGACGACACCAACCCGGAGAAGGAGAGCACCGAGTACATCGAGGCCATCAAGCGGGACGTGCGCTGGCTGGGTTATGACTGGGGCGAGCACCTGTACTATTCCTCTGATTACTTCGACCAGCTCTACGATTACGCGGTGCAGCTCATCAAGGCCGGCAAGGCCTATGTCTGCGACCTGAGCCCCGAGCAGATCCGCGAGTACCGCGGCACCTTGACCCAGCCGGGCAAGAACAGCCCCTACCGCGAGCGCAGCGTGGAGGAGAACCTGGACCTGTTCCAGCGCATGCGGGCCGGCGAGTTCGAGAACGGCTCGCGCACCCTGCGGGCCAAGATCGACATGGCCCACCCCAACCTGGTGATGCGCGACCCGGTGCTCTACCGCATCAAGAAGGTGCGCCACCACCGCACTGGCGACAAGTGGTGCATCTATCCCATGTACGATTTCACCCACTGCCTGTCCGACTCCATTGAGCGCATCACCCATTCCATCTGCACCTTGGAGTTCGAGGACAACCGGGCCCTCTACGACTGGGTGCTGGACCAGCTTGGCGTGTACCATCCCCAGCAGATCGAGTTCGCGCGGCTCAACCTGGAATTCACCGTGATGAGCAAGCGCATCCTGCACACCCTGGTCAGCGAGGGTATCGTGAACGGCTGGGACGACCCGCGCATGCCCACCATCAGCGGCATGCGCCGCCGGGGCTTCACCCCGGAGAGCATCAGGACCTTCTGCGAGATGATCGGCGTGGCCAAGCGGGACTCCATGGTAGACATGGGCAAGCTGGAGTGGGCCATACGCGACGACCTGAACCGCAAGGCGCCCCGGGTGATGGCGGTGCTGAACCCCTTGAAGCTGGTCATCGACAACTATCCCGAGGGCCAGGTGGACGAGCTGGATGCGCCTTACTTCCCCGACGATCCGCCCAAGATGGGCTACCGCAAGGTGCCCTTCAGCAAGGTGCTCTACGTGGAGCGCGACGACTTCATGGAGGAGCCGCACAAGAAGTTCTGGCGCCTGGCGCCGGGGCGGGAGGTGCGCCTGCGCTGGGCCTATTTCGTCACCTGCACCGAGGTGGTCAAGGATGCCGCCGGCGAGGTGGTGGAGGTCCACTGCACCTATGACCCGGCCACCCGCGGCGGCGACGCGCCAGACGGCCGCAAGGTGAGGGGCACCATCCACTGGGTGTCGGCCGAGCACAGCCTGCCGGCCGAGGTGCGCCTCTACGACCGGCTGTTCAAGGTGCCCAACCCCGCGGGCATGAAGGACGGCACCACCTTCCGCGACCACCTCAACCCCGATTCCCTGGTGGTGCTGAAGGAGGCCCGGGTGGAGCCCAGCCTGGCCGGGGCCGAGCCCGGGAGCCGTTACCAGTTCGAGCGCAAGGGCTACTTCTGCGTGGACAGCGAGGACTCCACTCCCCAGAACCTGGTCTTCAATCGCACGGTGACCCTGCGCGACTCCTGGGCCAAGCTGATGAAGAAAGAGAAAAGGTAGGCTGTGGCCAGAGGCCGGGCCGGCCGCCCGGCTGGACCCTGGGTCCGCAGGAAGGGAGAGAACGGTGCGCGTAGCAAAATGGCTGCTGGTGGCATGCCTGGCCCTGGTGGTGGTGGGGGTGGCGGCCTGTGGGGACGAGGAGGACAAGACCGCGGCCCGGGCCGGCGGCGCACTGAACCCCTGCGCCTTGATCACCCAGCAAGAGGCGGCCGAGGCCCTGGGCGGAGTGGTCCAGGCCGGCAAGCTCCGGCAGACGGCCAACCCCCTGGGCCAGCGCATCTGCTTCTACGAGGGACGCAGCGCGGCGGCCATGCGCTTCGTGCAAATCTCCCTGGTCACCACCGCCGGGCTCAGCGAGGACCTGCGCCGGAGCGGGTACAGCGCGGCCAAGCTCTTTCAGGACAGCAAGAAGCTCTTGGGCAGGCCCAAGCCCGTGAAGGGACTGGGGCAGGAGGCCTTCTGGGGCGGCAGCGGGCTCAAGGCCGGGGCCGGCCTGCATGTCTTGGCCCGGGATGTGTACCTCAACATCTCGGTGGCTGCGGGCGATGCCCGGCGCGACCTGGAGGCGGCCAAGGTCCTGGCCCAAAAGGCCCTGGCCCGGCTGCCCTGACCCCCGCGGGCCGGGGCGCCGGCCCCGCCTGGTTTCGGCGCACGTCTTTTCCCAGAGACAACCAAAGACAAGGGACCGGAGTAGGCCATTGGACCGGGGCCTGGGGGCTCTACTTGAACTCCTCCACTGGGCCGGCGCCCTCGCGGATGACCTGGGGCACGTCCCCCACCAGGCTGATGACGCTGGAGGGCTCGCCCGGCACCGGCCCGCCGTCGATCACCAGGTCCAACTGGCGGCCCAGGTTCTCCTCTATCTCCCAGGCCTGCAGGTAGTAGCGGCCCTCGGGGTCAGTGGCGCTGGTGGACAGGATGGGGTGGCCCAACTCGCTCACCATGGCCTGGACGATGGGATGGTCCACCACCCGGATGCCCACCTCCTTACGCCGGGTGAGCATCATCTTGGGCACCTGGCGGGAGCCCTCCAGGATGATGGTGTAGGGCCCGGGCAGCAGGCGGCGCAGGTTCTTGTAGGCATAGTTGGTCACCCGGGCGTACTGGGAAAGCTCGGTAAGGCCGGGGCAGATGAAGGAGAAGGGCTTGTCCAGGGGCTGGCGCTTGATCTGGTGTACCCGCTTGATGGCCTTTTTGTTCATGATGTCGCAGCCGATGCCGTACACCGTGTCCGTGGGGTAGGCCACCACCCCGCCCTGGCGCAATACCTCCACCACCCGGCGGATCAGGCGCATTTGGGGATTATGGGGATTGATCTCCAACAGCATGGCGCTACCTGGGCCCTCCTCGCTTGCCGCCAAAGCCTAGACCACCCGCCCCACCCCGTCAAGGGTGGAGGCTCCGCCCCGGGCCGGGACCGGGCTTGACCCGCCGCTAGGCTGGGGGATAATGGGCGCGGGACAGGAAAAGGGCTGGAGGAGAGCATGACCGCGGCCGACATACCCCCTGCCTGGCAACGCAACCTGGGCTATGTGAGCCCGGCCGAACAGGAACGCCTGGCTGCCCGCCGGGTGGCGGTGCTGGGCCTGGGCGGGGTGGGCGGGGTGGCGGCCGAGCTTCTGGCCCGGGCCGGGGTAGGGGGGCTCACCGTGTGCGACGTGGAGTCCTTCGAGCCCTCCAACCTGAACCGCCAGGTGGGCGCGCTGTCCTCCACCCTGGGCCGGTCCAAAGCCGAGGTCATGGCCGCGCGGCTCAGGGACATCAACCCCGGCCTGAAGCTGGAGCTGGCCGAACCATTGGGCCTGGAGCCGGGTACGGCCCGGGCGGCCCTGCGCGGCTGCGCGGCCGGGGTGCTGGCCGTGGACGCCCTGAAGCCCTCCCTGGCCGCCCTGCGCGCCGGCCGGGCGCTGGGGATGCCCCTGGTGGAGGCCCTGGGGCTGCCCGTGGTGCAGGTGCGGGCCTATGATCCCACCGGCCCGGACCCGGAGGAGGGGCTGCCCAGCCAGGGGCGGGACTTGGCCGCGGTGGACGAGGCGGCCCTGACCCGGGCCTGGCTCCAGGCCGAACTGCCGCGGCTGGGCGATGGCCAGGGCGGGCCCTTGGCCCTGGAGCCGGCCTTTGTGCAGGCCATGCTGGCCGGCCGGGCCGCGCCCAGCCTGGGGCCGGTTGTCTGGTTGGCCGGGGCGGCCGCGGCCCTGGAGGCAATCAAGCTCTTGCTGGGCAGGGGAAGGGTGGCCTGGTGGCCCCGGGTGGTCAGCCTGGACCCTTGCAGTTGGCATTTAAGCCTGGCATGATCCATACCATGTGACCTGCCCTCGATGGGCTGGTCATCGCCCGGGAGAAGAGTCCCCCCGGGGCGCTTCCAACCAACCCACAGGCTGTGCATGCTCACTTATCTGCGCATAAAGGACTTCGCCCTGATCCAAGACCTGGAGCTGGAGTTGGGGCCCGGCCTCACCGTGCTCACCGGCGAAACCGGGGCGGGCAAGTCCATCATCCTAGCCGCGGTGGGGCTCCTGTTGGGCCAGCGGGCCAGTTCCGACCTCATCCGTGCGGGCGCGGACTCGGCGGTGGTGGAGGCCCAGTTCGTCATCGACCCCCAGGGACCGGTGGCCCGGCGCCTGGCCGAGGAGGGCCTGGAGGCGGGCGAGGACCTGGTGGTGCGGCGGGTGGTGAGCCGGGAGGGGCGCAACCGGGTGCAGGTCAACGGCTCGTTGGCCACCCTGGCCCTGTTGGCCGAACTGGGGCCGGCCCTTTTGGCCCTGTGCGGCCAGCATTCCCAGCAGGACCTCCTGCGGCCTGGCGAGCATCTGCTGCTGCTGGACGCCTTTGCCGGCCTGGACGAGCAGCGCCGGGCCGTGGGCCGGGCCGTGCAGCGGGTCAGGGAGCTGGACCGCGAGCTGGACGAGCTGCGCCAGCGCATGGCCCAGCGCGAGGAACGGCGCGAGTGGCTGCAAGCAGTGGTGGATGAGTTGGAGCAGGCCGGCCTGGACCCGGAGGAGGAGGCCGCGCTCAAGGCCGAGCGCAAGCTCCTGGCCAATGCCGAGCAGGTGGCCTCCCTGGCCCAGGGCGCGCTCACCGGCCTGGTGGAGGCGGACGAGGGTTCGGCCCTGGAGGTGGTGGGCCGGGTGCGCGGCATGCTGGAGGACCTGGCCCGCCTGGACCAGCGGGCCGAGCCCCTGGCCCGGCGGCTGGAGGACCTGTACTACCAACTGGAGGACGCGGCCGGCGAGCTGCGGGACTATGCCAGCCGCCTGGTGTTCGACCCTGGCCGCCTGGACTGGGTGGAGGCCCGGCTCCTGGACATCCAGCGCATCACCCGCAAGTACGGCGGCGACGTGCCCGCGGCCCTGGAGGCCCTGGAGGACGCCCGCAGCGAGCTGGCCGGCCTGCAAGAGGGCAGCCAGCGCCTGACCGGCCTGGAGGAGGAGCGCTCCCGCGCCCTGGCCCAGGCGCTCGAGCTGGCCCAGGCCCTGCGCCAGGCCCGGCAGAAGGCCGCCCCTCTCTTGGCCCGGGCGGCCCGGACCGAACTCAAGGACCTGGGCCTGCCCCAGTGCCAGCTCAGGCTGGAGTTCAGCCAGCCCGCCGGCGCAGTGGTGGACACGCCCCAGGGCCCCCTGGGCGTGCGGGGCCTGGAGGCGGCCGAGCTGTTCATCGCGCCCAACCCGGGCGAGGGCTTCCGGCCGCTGCGGCGTATCGCCTCTGGCGGCGAGTTGTCGCGGGTGCTCCTGGCCCTCAAGGGCCTGGTGGCCCAGAAAAAGGGCGCGCCCACCCAGGTCTTCGACGAGGTGGACGCGGGCATCGGCGGGGCCACCGGCGCGGCGGTGGGCCGCAAGCTGGCCGGCCTGGCCGCTGGGGTGCAGGTGCTGGTCATCACCCACCTGCCCCAGATCGCGGCCTTTGGGGACAGGCATTATTCAGTGCGCAAGGAGACCCGGCAAGGGCGCACCGCCACCTTGGTCATGGGCCTGGACGAGTCCGGCCGGGCCGAGGAGCTGGCCCGCATGCTGGCCGGCGCCGGCGGCCGGGACACGGCCCTGCGCCACGCCCGCGAGCTTTTGGCCTCGGCCGCGGAGCTGAAAAAGGCCTCCTAGGCCACGGGCCCCCGAAAGAACACGGCCGGGTCGCTCCCGGCCGTGTTTCGCGTTTGGCTGGAGGCAGCCTAGTTGGCGCGGATCAGTTGTCCCGGCTCCAGCTTGGGCGGCTCCTTCTCCTTGTCGCCCAGGGGCACGATCTTGGCCCAGGCGGTGCGGGGCATGAGGTCGGTGATCCGGAGTTGGGCCAGGGGCGGGCCGGGCAGGAAGAGGATGGTGCCCGCGCCGGAGCGCAGCTTTTCGCCGCGGCTGTAGACCGTGACAAAGGAGCCCACCGGCAGGCCGGTGTCGCGGCCCACCGTGATCTTGGCCATGTCGCCCCTTGTCTCCAGCACGAAGGCGGCCCAGGCCTGGCTGTTGACCGTGCCCACCAGCCAGTTGCCGGTCTCCTCGGCCAGCTTGGCCAACAGTTGGGCCACCTGCTTGGGCTTGGGCTTGTCGCCCAGGCGGATGCCCTCCGCCTCCATGTCGCTCAGCTTGAGTTCGGGACGGAAGTTCTTCTGGCCGGCCACCGTACCGCTGGCCACGTCCAGCACCCTCAGCTCCGCCTCCAGGCCCAGGAAGGGGTCGTTGTCGCGGAAGCCGTAGATGCCGGTGAGCCGGCGCCGCACCGAGAGGTCGGTTATCTGGCCCATCACCACGCTGGTCAACCCTAGGGCACGGCCCGCCTTTATGGCGCGTTCCTCCTGGCTGCGCGGGCCGGGCGCCAGCTTTTCCATCGCCCCGGCCAGGCGGTCGAAGGGCACCAGCACCAGGTTGCCCTGGGCGGCCAGGTGCTTTTCCAGGCCTTGCTGCCACCGCTGGGCCATGGGGTTCAGCCCCTTGATGCCGCTGTTGAAGGTGGCCAGGCACACCCGCTTGCGCAGGCTGGTGTCCTGGCTGTCGAGGAACTCGCTCACCTTGGCGGTGAGGCCGCAGCCTGCCGCCAGAAAGGCCAGACTCAGAAAGAGCGCGGCGAAGAGCCAGAGGGGCTTGCAATGGCGGGCGGTCATGCGGTGGTCACTCCCTGGAGGGTTCGATGCGGTGGAGCTGTGCATTAATGGTCCTATGCTGAGTACTGCAAAGCCGGTTCCCTGTCAAGCCCGGCGGGTGGCTAATAGCGCACCTCGAAGCCTTGCAGGTCACTGCGGGGCGTGTCCCATTTCACTTCCACCCGGGTGACCCGGGCGCCGGGCGGTCCCTGGTGGCACCAGTCGATGGCTTCCTTCACCTTGTCCTCCGGGCCCTGGAACACCGCCTCCACCCGCATGAGGGGCAGGTTGCGCACCCAGCCCTTGAGGCCCAGGCTCTCGGCCGTCTGCCGGGTGGAGGCGCGGAAGAACACTCCCTGCACCCGGCCGTGGATGATCAATTCGGCACGTACTTCTTCTGACATGGCTATTTCCCCTCGAACAAGGGGAGCCCGGCGGTGCCGGCGCTCTCCCCTTGCACACGTTTCAGGAACTCCTCTTCGTCGATGACCTCCACTCCCAGCTTCCTGGCCTTGTCCAGCTTGGAGCCGGCCCCGGGCCCGGCCACCACCAGGTCGGTGCTTTGGGACACGCTGCCCGTGGCCTTGCCGCCCAGGGAGCGCACCAGGGCCTCGGCCTGGTCGCGGTTTTCAAAGCGGGAGAGCTTGCCGGTGAAGACCACGGTCTTGCCCGCCAGGGGGCCTTGCCCGGCCGGGCTGGAAACCGCCACCGGCCGTATCAGGCGGTACAGGGCCGCGGCGGCGCCGCGGTTCTTGGGCTCGGCAAAGAAATCCACCAGCTTGTTGGCCACCTCCGGCCCCAGGCCCTCCAGCTTCTCCAGGTCCTTTTGCCTGGCCTGGGCCAACTGGTCCAGGGTGGGGAACTCCACCGCCAGGAGCCTGGCCGTGGCCTCGCCCACCCCCGGGATGCCCAGGGCGTAGATGAAGCGGTCAAAGGGCTTGCCCCGGGTGGCCTCTATGGCCTGGATCAGGTTGCGGGCCGATAGTTCGCCCCAGCCCTTGAGCGCCGCGATTTGGTCCTGCTTGTCCTTCAGGGAGTAGATGGAGACCACGTCCGTGATGAAACCCAGGTCCATGAGTTCCTGCACCCGGCTGGGGCCGAGGCCCTCTATGTCCATGGCGCCGCGGCTGGCGAAGTGGGTTATGGAGGCCAGCACCTGGGCCGGGCAGGCGAAGTGGTTGGGGCAGATGTGATCCGCCCCTTCGCGTTCAAAGAACACCCGCACCCCTGCGTCCCGGCCTGGCCCGGCGCCGGCCTTTTTGCCGGCCCGCTCCCGGCCCTCCACCCGGGTTCTGACCATGACCCCGAAGATGGTGTCGGTCTTTTGCTGCAAGACTTCCTCGGTCTTGCGGGTGCGGGTGAGTCTGGCGCCGCAGGAAGGGCAGGTCTCCGGCGGCAGGGTGGGGCCGGGCACCACCTCGGCCACCCGGGGGATCACATCGCCGGCCCGTTCCACCCGCACCGTGTCGCCCACCCGCACCCCCAGGCGCAGGACCTCGTTGTAGTTGTGCAAGGTGGCGCGGCTCACCGTGACCCCGCCCACGTCCACCGGGTCCAGCAGGGCCACCGGCGTCACCTTGCCGGTGCGGCCCACCTGGGCGATGATGTCGCGCACCCGGGTGCGCTCCTGGCGGGGGGGGAATTTCCAGGCCACGGCCCAGCGGGGGGTGCGCGAGCGGGCGCCCAGCTTCTCGCGCAGGGCCAGATCGTCCACCTTGATCACCACCCCGTCGATCTCAAAGGGCAGCTCGTCGCGGAGCCGGTGGTAGCGGGCGTGCACTTCCTCCAGGAACGCCAGGTCCGAGCCGAAGTGCAGGTGCTCCCGCCGCACCGGGAAGCCGGCCTGGGCCAGCAGCTCCAGGGCCTCGCTGTCGGTGGCCAGGCCCAGCTCCGCGGCGTTGGACACCTCGAAGGGGAAGAAGCTCAAGGGGCGCTGGGCGGTCACGTTGGGGTCCAGTTGCCGCAGGCTGCCGGCCGCGGCGTTGCGGGGATTGGCAAAGGGGTCCTGCCCGCGTTGCACCAGGCTCTTGTTCAGCTCCAGGAAGCCCTGGCGGTCCATGAACACCTCGCCCCGCACCACCAGGCGCTCCAGGTGCCGGCCCTGGAGGCGGCTGGGAATCTCGGCCACGGTGCGCAGGTTGGGGGTGATGTCCTCGCCCACGGTGCCGTCGCCGCGGGTGGAGCCCTGGTAGAACAGGCCCCCCCGGTAGTCCAGTTCCACCGAGAGCCCGTCGATCTTGGGTTGGGCCAGGAGGAGGGCGCCCGCGGCCCCGGCCTCTTGCAGGCGGCGCAGGAAGTCGTGCACCACCGCCGGGTCCACCTTGGACTCCAGGCTGAGCATGGGCCGGAAGTGCTCCACCGGCTCGAAGCTGGTCTGCACGGGCGCGCCCACGCTCTGGGTGGGCGAGTCCGGGGCCTTCAGGTGGGGGAAGGCCCGCTCCAGTTCCTCCAGCTCGGCCAGGAGCTGGTCATAGGCCGCGTCGGCTATCTCCGGCCGGTCCTCCAGGTAGTAGAGCCGGTTGTGCCGGCGGATCTCCCGGCAGAGTTCGTCGATCCGTTTGGCGGCTTCTGGTTCGCTGATCCGGGGGTTCATGGCTAACAAGATAATATTTTTGGTGTCCTCTCACCAACCCCTTTTTGGGGGCGGCGCCATGGCAATCCCGCGGCCAGGGAGAGCCCGGGCAGGGGCTCCCCTTGGCCGCGGGGGAGGCGTCCTATGGGATTTGCCGGTCCTGGGCCGCGCCGGGAAAGAGGCGGGCCTTGATGCGCTCGCCCAGCCGGTGGGCATCCTCCAGGATCAGGTACAGGCTGGGTATCAACAGCAGGGTGATGCCCGTGGCGAACAGCACCCCGAAGCCCAGGCTCACGGCCATGGGGATCAGGAACTGGGCTTGCAGGCTGCGCTCCAGGATGATGGGCGTGAGCCCGGCAAAGGTGGTGATCGAGGTCAGGAGGATGGCCCGGAAGCGTTGGGGGCCGGCCTCGCGCACCGCCTGGTCCGGGAGCATGCCCCCGGTCACCAGGCGGTTGGCCCGGTAGATGAGGATCAGGGAGTCGTTGACCACCACCCCGGACAGGCCCACCACCCCGAACAGGCTCAGAAGGCTCAGGTTGAGCCCCATGATCAGGTGCCCCACCACCGCGCCCACGATGCCGAAGGGGATGGCCGCCATGACGATGAAGGGCTGGGTGAAGGAGCGGAAGGGGATGGCCAGGAGCACGTAGATGCCAAAGAGCGCCAGCATGAAGCCCCGGGCGATGTCGGCCATGGACTCGGCCTGCTCGCGGCCCTCGCCCTCCATGTCGTAGCGCAGACTGGGGTAGCGGGCCTGCAGGGCGGGCAGCACCTTCTTCTCCAGGAGGCTGCGCAGCTCGGCGGCGTTGGCCACCTTCTCGTCCACGTCCGCGGTCACCTTGACCACCCGGCGGCGCTGGGAGCGCTGGATGGTGGCGTAGCCCTCCTTGAGCCGCGCCTCGGCCACCTCGCTGAAGGGCACCTCGTGCCCGTCCGGGGTGCGGATGCGCATGCTCTCGATGTTGCCCAGGCTCTTGCGCTCGCCTTCGGGATAGCGCACCAGCACCTTGACCTCGTCCTCGTCCCGTTGCAGGCGCAGGGCCTCGGCCCCGTAGAAGGCGTGGCGCACCTGGCGGGCCAGGTCCTCCAGGGTGATCCCCAAGGATCGGGCCGCGGGCTTGAGCTTGAGTTGCAGCTCGTCCTTGCCCCTCAGGAAGCTGTCGGCCACGTCGCTGACTCCCGGGTAGGTGCGCAGGCGCGCCTTCAGCTCGTCGGCTGCGGCCAGGAGCTGCGCATGGTCGGCCGCGCTCAGGTGCACCTCGATGGCGTTACCCGCGCTGAAAAGATCGCTCTGGAAGGTGACCGAGCGGGCGCCGGGGATGTTGCCGCTTTCCCGGCGCCAGCGCTTGGCCAGCTCGGCGGCGCTGAACTCGCGTTTTTCGCCTTCCAGTATCTGGGTGAACACCGTGGCCAGGTGGCTGCCCAGCTCCGGCCGGCCGCCGTGGGGACCCTTGCCGCCGGCCTGCATGCCCACCAGGCTGACGGTGTACTTGAACAGCGAGGGAGTGCCCGGGGGCTGGTCCTGGTCGGCGCTGGTGACCGCGGTCTTGGCCGCGCGCTCCAGCCTGGCCACCGCCTCGGTGGTGCGCTCCACCGGGGTGCCGGCGGGCATGGTGAGGTTGGCGGTCAAGACATCGCTCTCCACCTTGGGGAACAGGGTGAACTTGAGGATGCCGCCGGTGAAGGTGCCCAGGGTGATCAGCAGCACCATGATGCCCAGGCCCACCGTGGCGTAGCGCCAGCGCAGGCACAGGTCCAGGAGCCGGCGGTAGGGGCCGTTGACCACCCGCAGGAGCCAGGCGGTGGCGCGCTTTTCCCGGCGGTCCTTGGCCGGCGGCTTGCTGCGGGCCAGGTGGGCGGGCAGGATGAACAGCGATTCCAGGAGCGAGCCCACCAGCACCACGCTCACCACGGTGGGGATGTTGCGCATGATCTTGCCCATGGCGCCGCTGCCCAAAAGCAGGGGCACGAAGGCCGCCACCGTGGTGAGCACCGAGAAGATGACCGGCCCGCCCACCTCGATGGTGCCCTCCACCGCGGCCTTGAGGGGCGGCACCCCGTCCTCGCGCTTCTTGTACACGTTCTCGCCCACCACGATGGCGTCGTCCACCACGATGCCCAGCACCAGGATGAAGGCGAACAGTGAGATCATGTTGATGCTCACGTCCAGGGAGGGCAGGAGCCACACGCCGAAGGCAAAGGACACCGGGATGCCCAGGGTGACCCAGAAGGCCAGCTTCAGGTCCAGGAACAGCCCCAGCACCAGCACCACCAGCACCAGGCCCATGGCCATGTTGCGCAGCAAGAGGTCCAGGCGGCTCTTCAGGATCTTGGAGCGGTCGGCGAAGAAGTCGATGTGCACGCCCTTGGGGAGCTGGGGCCGCACCTTTTCCACCAGGTCCTTGACCTTGGCGGCCACGTCCAGGGCGTTCTGGTCGGCCACCCGGTATATCTGGATCAGGGCGGCCTGCTGGCCCTGGAAGCGGGCAAAGAGGTCGGTGTCCTCGAAGCCGTCGCTTATCCGGGCTATCTGGCCCAGGGTCAGCTTGCTGCCGTCGGGCCGGGTGAGCAGGGCGATATCGGCGTAGTCCTGGGCATGGTAGCGCCGGCCCTTGGCCCGCACCAGTATCTCGCCGCCGGCGGTCTTGACGCTGCCCGCGGGTAGGTCCAAGCTGGCGCGGCGCACCGCCTCGGCCACTTGGGCCAGGGTGAGGCCGTGCCGCCGGAGGGTGTCCTCCGAGACCTCGATGTGTATCTCGCTGTTGCGCACCCCGAACAGGTCTGCCTGGGTGACGCCCGGCAGCATGGTGATGTCGTCGCGCAGGTTCTCGGCCAGGCGCTTGAGGGTGCTCTCCGGCGCGTCGCCGTAGAGAGCCACCCACAGCACCTGGGTCCGGGTCACCACCTCGCGCACGATGGGCTTTTCCGCTTCTTCCGGGAAGCTGGTGATGCGGTCCACCTCGGTCTTCACATCGTCCAGGAGCTTTTGCACGTCCCAGCCGGTGAGCGCCTCGATGGTCACCGTGCCCCAGCCCTCGCGGGCCAGGGAATCGATGCGCCGCACCCCGGCCAGGCCGGCCACCCGGTCCTCAATGCGGCGGATGATGGACTCCTCCACCTCGGCCGGGGAGGCCCCCTTGTACTCCACCTCCACCGTGATCTTGTCCAGAGTGGTTTCGGGGAACACCTCCACCTTCATGGTGAAGGCGGTGATGATGCCGCCCACCAGGCAGAAGAGCATCAAGAGGTTGGCCGCGACGTGGTTCTGGGTGAACCAGGCGATGGGGCCTTTCATGAGCGCGCCTCCCCGCCGGCCGGGGCGGCGTCCCGGCCCTTAGCGCCCTTGCCGGGCTGGACCACCCGCACCGACATGCCGTCGGTCACCGCCTCCAGGGGGGTGACGACCACCTGCTCGCCCTGGGCCAGGCCGGAGCGGATCAGGGCCTGGTCGTCATAGAAGCGGGCCACCTCCACCTTGCGGAAGCGCAGCACGCCCTTGGCGTCCACCACCCAGACCACTCCGCCCTGGCGGAGGGCGGCGCGGGGCAGGCGGACCGCCTTGGCCAGGGTGACGCCATGTATCTCCACCTTCACGAACATGCCCGGTGCCAGGGGCGGCTGGGTGGCAAAGGGCTTGGCCACCCGCACCACCACCGGCACCATGCGGGTGCGGGGGTCCAGCTCGCCCAGGGCGCGCATCACCCGGCCCGGCCAGGAGACGCGTTTGCCGGAAAAGAGGGTGTATACCTTGGCCGGGGAGCCCCGCCCGCCCCTCTGGGTGAGGCCCGGCACCTTGATCCAGGCCAGGGCGTCGTCCTCCAGGTGCACCACCACCTCTGCCGCCTCGGTGCCGTATATCTCGGCCACCCGGTCGCCGGCGCGCAGGTACTGGCCGAGGTCCACGTACTTGGCGCTGATGCGGCCCCGGTAGGGCGCGGTTATGGTGGTGCGCTTCAGGTCCAGCTCGGCCTGGGCCAACTGGGCCCGCGCCGCGGCCAGCTTGGCCTTGGCCTCCTCCAATTGGGGCAGATGGGCCACCAGGGGCGGCGGCTCCAGCCCCTTGGCGCCCTCGTAGCGGCGCCACTCCTCCAGGGCGGCCGCGGCGTCCTCCTGGGTCCGCTGAAAGGCGGTCTCCGCCTCCTTGACCTTGGCCCGGGCCAGGGTGAGGGCCAGGTGGTAGTCCCTGTCCTCCACCCGCACCAGCACCTCGCCCTTGGCCACCATGCCGCCGCTCACCAGCCGGGGCGACACGTAGACCACCCGGCCCCTGACCTCGGAGGACAGTACGCTGCGGCGCAAGGGGCTGACCGTGCCTTCGCCCTCCACCACCACCGGCAGCGGCTCCACCTCCACGGTGACGGTGCGCACCAAGGGCAGCACCGGCTGGGGACGGCGCTGGGCCATGGGCGGCTTGCTCAGGGTCAAGACGGCCAGACCCACGGCGCCCAGGGCCACCAGGCCCAGGGCCAGGCCCAGTTGAATCCAAAAACGGGGTTTCTTGCTCATGGCGTCAGCTCTCCTTGGGCTTGGCCGGCGGCAGGTCCCATCCGCCGCCCAGGGCGCGGTGCAGGGTGACCCGGTTGGTCAGGATGCTCAGCTCCACCAGGACCAGGGCGTCTTCCATCTGGTAGCGGGTGTGCATGGCCTCCAGCACCCGCAGATAATCAATGAGGCCCCGCCGGTAGCGCCTCTCGGCGGTGCGCTGGGTGGCGCGGGCCTCGGCCAGGGCATCCTTGAGCAGCTTACGCTGCTTCAACAGCTCCTGGCGCGCCAGGAGCGCTTCCTCCACCTCCCGGAAGGCGTTGAGCACTGCCTTGGCGTAGTCGGCCAGGCCCTGCTGGTAGCGGGCCTCGGCCGCGCGCTGGCGGGCCAGGAGTTCGCCGCCCCTGAAGATGGGCGCGGTCAGGCCGGCGGCCAGGTTCCAGAGCTCCGAGGCCGGGGAAAAGAGATTGTCCAACTCCACGCTGGAGTAGCCGAAAGCGCCGGTGAGCCTGATGGCCGGGAAGCGGGCCGCCTTGGCCACGCCGATGCGGGCGCTCAGGGCCATGAGCCTGGCCTCGGCCGCGCGCAGGTCGGGCCGGCGCAGGAGAAGCTCCGAGGGCAGCCCGGCGGGAACCGGCTGCAAGCGGGGGAAGTAGTCGTCGTCCTGGAGGCGGGCCGGCTCGGTCTTGGGATAGCGGCCCAGGAGCACCATGAGCTTTTGCTGCTCCCTGCCCAGCTCCAGGCGCAGGCGGGGCACCTCGGCCTTGGCGTTGGCCAGGGCCCGGCGGGCCTGCCGATAGTCCAGCAGGCTGACCAGCCCGCGGCGGTAGCGGCTCTCCACCAACTCCAGGCTGCGCTGGTAGGCTGCCAGGCTTTTGCGCGAAACCGCCAGGCGGCGCTCCAGGGCCTCCACCGCCAGGTAGGAACTCACCACCCCGGCCACGATGGTCTGGGCCACGGTGCGCTGGTTTTCCTCCACGCTCAGCAGGTCGGCCCGGGCGGCCTCTTCCAGACGCGCCAAGCGGCCCCACAGGTCCAGTTCATAGGAGGCGGCCAGGGACAGGTTGTATTGCTCGGTACGGCGGTTCTGCTGGAGGATGGCCGGCAGGTCGGGGTTGGAGATGGCGGTCTGGGAGCGGCCGGCCTGGCCCTCCAGGCCCAGGCTGGGGTACTGGGGCGCCTTGGCCTCCACGAACAGGGCCCGGAATTCCAGTACCTTGGCGGCGGCCCTTTTCAGGTCCAGGTTGTGCTTGAGGGCCTCGGCCACCATGGCGTCCAGGCGCGGGTCGCCGAATTCGCGCCACCACTGGTCCCGGGGCCGGTGCTGGCCGCGCAGGGGCTCGGCGTGCTGATAGGCGGCCCGCGCGGGCGCGGCCAGCTCGGGCCGGGAGTAGTCCGGCCCCACCTTCAGGCAGCCGGCGCCAAGGGCCAGCGCGCCCAGGAGCGCCAGGCAGGCTGCTAGGTTGCGGATCATGCCCCCTCCTCCGGGATGCGGCCGCTAAGGCCGTAGAGAGAGAACCGGGTTATGTGCTCTGCTACCTGGCGGCGGAAGGCCGGGTCATATTCGCGGCCGGTGAGCCTGCTCACCATGCTGCGGCCAAAGCTGAAGAACAGGACCTGGGAAAACACGCTGAAGATGTACAGGAACAGCTCCTCCTCGCTCTGGGCGGATGACAGGCAGGGCTTGAGGAGCTTGGCCAGGCGCTGGAAAGCGGGCTTGGTCACCTGATCGGAGATCATCTTCAGGGCCTCGGTGGGCTGGGATATCTCGCGGTGGATGAGCAGGTGGTGGCGGGTGCGCTCCTCCTCGCTCTCGAAGCCCAGCATGAAGGACTCGGCCAAGGCGCGCACCATATCTTCCACGCTTTTGGTGTCCTGGTCCGCCAGCTCCTCGAGGCGGCTCATCAGGCGGCGGGCGCGGGGCACCCAGCGCTTTTCGAACACCGCCAGGTAAAGCTGTTTCTTGCTGCCGAAGTGGTAGTTCACCGCCGAGAGATGGGCTCCGGCCGCGGTGGTGATCTCGCGCACACTCACCGCGGCAAACCCCTTTTCGGCAAAGAGTTTTTCCGCTTCGTCCAACAGCCGCTCCCTGGTGGGGTCGGCTTGGGGGTGTTCGTGGGTCATATGGCCTCCCTGGTTTATGTCGAACGTTTGTATCGAACAAACGTTCGATTGTCAAGCCGGGCGGAGAATTTTCCGCCAAATCCAGCATCCTGCCGGGCGGCCAGGGGGGCGACGGGGCGGCGACGGGGGGGCGACGGGGGGCGACGGGGGGGCGACGGGGGGCGGTCAGGGGGACGGCGGGGGGCAAAGGACCAGGCA
>CAZUHP010000043.1:0-28858 GCA_964620595.1 uncultured Desulfarculaceae bacterium
CGATAATGCCAGAAAGCTCTACTTCTCGCTGGTCCTCTTTTGGGGGAAGCTTACGCTACCACATGACACCTTCGGCAAATTAGGGGGCTGACAGAAAAAATTGCCATCCCAAAGCCGTCGGAAACCAGGCATCTCTAACCAAAGCGAAACCACCTGATTGCGTACCCGCAACTTCATTTGCCAGAGTCCCCGGTCCGCACACCAGAACAGTAATGTTCCGTTGCCGCCCGAGGTGCGACAGCGGTTGAACGCACCGGCTGGACTCGCAATTTCCCATCCCTTTCGGGCTTATCCCTTGGCCTGCGGCCTGGTTTTGGGCTACAAAGGAAGACGAGGCTGCCATTGGCCCCGCAAGCGCCGGGCAGGGCCCGCTGCGGTTGATCTCTGGCCGCCTGCAAGAGCAAGCTGAGTCTGTACACCCGCCTTTTGCGCCTGTCCCAACTGCGAGGGCCCCAGATGCGAGGCTGGCAGCTCAGGGAGGACACAAGCTGGGAAACCCGGCCGCGCTGGCACACCTGGGTGGTGGCGCTGTTGGTGCTGGCCGCGGTGGCGGTGCGCCTGTACCGGCTGCACTGCTCCTCGGTGGGCCTGGACGGGGCGGTGGTGGGGCTCTTGGGGCTGGGGGTGCTGGCCGGGCGCTGGCCCCTCTTTTTTTATGGCCAGGACTTCATGGGCGCCCTGGATGGCTACCTGGCCGCGCCGGTCTATGCCCTGTTCGGCCCCTCCACCCTCACCCTGAACATCTGGGCTCCCATCCTCAGCCTGGCCACCTTGGCGGTGCTCTACCGCTGCCTGCGCCGCTACCTGCCGCCGCTGCCCAGCCTGGTGGCCCTGGCCTATATGGCGCTTCCTCCGGCCATGGCCTACTGGCACGCGGGCAAGCCCAACAACCACTACCCCATGGGCATCCTGCTTTGCGCCCTCTTGCTCTGGCTGAGCTTCCGGCTCTGGGAGCAGCGCCCCTGGCGCAAGGGCACCGCGTTCTGCTGGGGGCTGGTGGCCGGCCTGGCCTTGTGGACCAACTTCCAGACCGTGGTGGTAATCTGGGCCTGCATGCTGTTTCTGGCCCTCACCTGCCTGCCCCGGCTGCGGCCCCTGGCGCTCTTGAGCGGCCTGGCCGGCGCGATCCTGGGCGCAACCCCCCTCATCTATTACAACCTCCTGCACCAGGGAAAGCACCTGGAGCAGAGCGGCAGCTTCGCCTGGCAATACCTGGCCCCCCACGGGGACATGCTGTGGAAGAACGCCCTGCCCATAGTGTTGGGCTTCAACACGCCGGCGGCGGGCGGAGTGGTGGCGCCGGGCTCGCCCTGGTTCGCCCTGTATCTGGCCGTGGCCGCCTGCCTGGCAGTGGGCATGCTGCTTTTGCTCTGGCGCAGCCGACGGCCAGAGGGCCGCTGGGCACTGCTGCCGGTGTTGGTGGTGTTCATGAGCCTGGCAGTGCTGGTGGGCTCCATCTACGGCCGCGAGATGTACGATTGGGACCTGCGCTACCTCCTGCCCCTGTACCTGGGGCTGCCCTTTGCCTGGGCCGCCCTGGCCCAGGGCCTGGGCCGCTGGGGAAAGGGAACCGTGCTGGTCATGGGCGGACTGCTCCTCGCGCTCAACCTCTCGGGGTGGGCGGGCTACGGCGGGGGGGTGCTTACCTGCGGGCGGCGTCCTTTCCGCTGCACGGTGGAGCCCAAGGAGCGGGAGTTCATCGCCAGCCTGCGCCAGGCCGGCTTCAGCGGACTCTACCTCTTTACCCGCGACCTGTACCGCCTGGCCTTTTATGCCGGCGAGACTCCCCAGTTCGCCGATGCCTGGGGCGACCGCCGGCAGTACGCGGCCAACCAAGTGGACGCCGATCCCCGGGCGGCGGTGCTGGACGCCCCCCAGGAGAGCCTCCGCTTCCTGGGCCTTGAGCACCAGGTGTGGCGCGGCCGGGTGTTCCACCGCTTCAAGCCGCCCCAGGGCGCGGCCGCGCCCTTGCCCCGCCATGACTGGCGCTTCTACGGGGTGGGCGGGGCCCAGCCCGGCCGCAGCCTGATGGACGGCGATTTGCGTACCGGCCTGGAGCTGGCAGGCCCCCGGGACTCGGGCAAGGGCTTCCTGCTCGACTTGGGCCAGACCCGCACGGTGGGCGGCCTGGTGCTGGTGCCGCCGGACTACCGCACCGCGCCGGGCAGCCTGAGGGTGGAAGGCGCCGGCGAAGACGGCGAGTTCCAGGTGCTGCGCCAGATGACCAATGCCTGGCAGCCCTGCTACTGGTCCGCCACCCACCCCTTTTTCAAGGCCCGCTACGCCCGGGTGGAATGCTACTTCCCTCCCCGCCCCCTGCGCTACCTGCGGGTCATCCACCAGGCGGTACGCCCCCGCCGCCACCATTGCCTCATCGCCGAGGTCTTGCTCCTGGGCCCGGCCCGGGACCAGGCCGATACCATCTCCTGGCCCGAAAGCGCAAGACTGGTGGCCGAGGTGGCGCGTAGCGCAGGCGTGAAAAGAGTATATGCCGACGCCTGGCTGTCGGCCTACCTGGCCCTGGCCCTGGGCCCGAGGGTATGGACCCTGCCGGCCAATTACACCAGCAACGACTACGGCGACCGCCGGCCACCGGCCGAGGAGCCGCTGGTGGTGGACACCTCGCCGGGCAGCGCCCTGGTGGTGCCCGCGGCCGAGGCCGGCCAGGCCCAGGCCGCCCTCAGCCGGGCCGGGGTGGCGTTCCGGAGCCACCGGGCGGGGCGGGTGGTGGTACTGCTGCTCAGGGGCAGGCCCGGCTTCCGGGACGGCCTCTTGCCCCTGTCCGCGGTGAGTTCGGACATAGACCCCGCCAAGGCGGCCCAGCTCGCCCGGGGCGTGCCGGCAGGGGGGCGCTGGGGCAGCCTGGTACCCCAGCAGCCGGGCATGAGCCTGACCGTGGACCTGGGCCGCGCCCGGCAGGTGGCCCGGGTGCGCCTGTGGAACCCCCACTTTCCCCGTGATTACCCGCGGGGCCTGGCCGTGCTGCTTTCCAACGACGGCCAGAGCTGGCAAGAGGCCCCCCTCAACCTGACCGCTCCCCTGGTCTACAGCGGCCGGGGACTGTTTGCCGCAGCGGGCGCCTATGGCGAGTACGCCCTGGTCAAGCCCCGGCCCGCGCGCTACCTGCGGCTGGTCCTGACCAAGGCGGTGAAGACCTGGTGGTGGTCGGTGGAGCGGCTGGAGGTGCTCTCCCGCTAGTCCGCGCCTGCCTCCGGCCCCTGCCCCCAGGATTGTGCTAATATCTTGAGCTGACGGTCACCCATACGGGGGGTGTATGGGGGGTGGGTGATCCTTGGTCCCCTCACGCCGCCCGGCCCGGCCCTGCCTGGATTCCGGTGCCGGAAATCCTTCCGGAAGCTCAGCAGGCAAGCCCCCTGGGGGTGATCCATGCCCGGGCAGGCCGACTCCAAAAGGGAACGGCCTTTTCAGCGGCGGCCGCGCCGGCTCATCCGAGGGGGGAGACGACATGAGCGAGTACCCGGACTGCGTAGTGGCCATCATCCACGGGGTGGGCAACCACGAGCGCTGGTCAGTGGTGGAGGAGTTCCAGGACGGCCTCCTGAGCTTTCTCAACCGGCGCCTGCGCAGTCAGGCCAAGCTCTACACCCAGCCGGCGCCGCCGGCCGCCGGCCTGGACCGGGGCTTCGACCTAGTCATGGAGCCCTGCCTGCGCGGCCCAGAACCAGACCCCCTCCCCCGCGCCAGGGTGCGCCTGCGCGAGGTCTATTGGGCCGACCTGGACGGCCGCCTCAAGCCCACGGTGCCGAACTTCCTGCGGCTCATGGCCTGGTTCCTGCGCCTGCTGGGCCGCGCCCGCCTGGGCCGCCTGGCCCCGCCGGGCACCGGCTTCTTCCGCCGCCTGGCCCGCTACCTGCGCGCCTTGTTCCTATACCTGATACTCCTGTTCTTCGGCCTGGCCGGCCTCCTGCTGGCCCTGGGCAACTGGCCTTTCCGCGGCCGCTACAACTGGACCGCCCAACTGGCCGGCACCATCATGGAGTACCTGGGCGACGTCCTGCAGATGGAGGACCCCGAGGTACGCAAGGCCATCAACCAGCGCCTGCACCGCCAGCTCAACGACATCCTGGCCATGGACCGGCCGCGCTTCTTGGTCCTGGTCAGCCACAGCCTGGGCAGCGTGTTCACCCTGGACCAGTTGGAGCGCCAGTTGAACCCCGCCCCCCTGCCTTTGGGCTGGATCAGCCTGGGCTCGCCCCTGTGGATCATCCCGGCCATCGAGCGCGACTACACCCCGGTGGAGGAGGTGGCGCTGGATTTGGCCCTGGGCTGGTACAACCTCTACGATCCCCTGGACCCGGTGGCCGGGCCGGTGCATCACCAGAGCCTCAAGAATTCCCATTGCCAGTGGTACCGCGCCTCCTGGGAGCCGGTGAGCGCCCACACCGCCTACTTCAGCCGGGAGTGGCACCTGGCATGCCTGTGGGAGATGGTGGCCGGCGGCCTGCAACGCTATCACCAGGCGGCCCGGGTAGAGGCCCGCTCCCCGCGCAACCGGCGGCCCCTGCTCCTGGGCCCCCTGCTGCGCCAAGGCCCGCCGGACAGCCTGAACGTCTGGACCGCCCACCTGGAGCCCGGCCTGCACCGGGCGGAACTCTTCCACCAGGGGGAGCTGGTGGCCTGCCTGGAGGAGGAGGTGTCCCTGGCCGAGCAGCTCACCCACCTTTGGCGCTTCTCCGGCCTGGCGCCGGACACGGAGTACGAGTTCCGGGTGTCCTGGCAAGACCGGGAGGGCAACTTCTGGCCCCTCACCCGGCGCAACCAGTTGAAGGAGGAGGTCTCCGAGACCCCCACCCGCTTTGCCCTGCGCACCCCGCCCGCCTCCACCCATGACCTGCGGCTGCTGTTCGGCTCCTGCCACTATCCCCGCCACGTACCCTGGGACGGCGACCAGGGCATGTCCTTCGTGCGCCTGCTCCTGCGCTACTTCCACCGCCACCCGGGTAAGCGGCCCCATGCCCTGGTGCACCTGGGCGACCAGATATACGCGGACGACTACTGGAAGGAGCAGCTCTTCCTGCCCTGGCCCGACCCGGCCGACCGCCACCTGGCCCGCCTGGCCTCCTACTCCCAGGTCTACGACCGCTTCTGGTGCTACCCGGAGTGGGAGGATTTCCTGCGCCTGGCCCCCACCAGCATGATGCTGGACGACCACGACATCCGCGACGGCTGGGGCGACAACTGGTACGACTTTGCCGAGGGCGGGTTCAAGCCCGCGGCCTGGGAGAAGTACCAGGCCGCGCGCCAGGCCTTTGCCCTGTACCAAAACCAGGGCAACCCGCCGGGCCAGAGCGGCCAGGACTTCCAGTTCACCCTGGACTTCGGCCCGGTGTCGGTGTTCGTCTTCGACCCCCGCTCCTACCGCTGCTACCAGGACCCCTGCGAGTACCACCCCTTTGGCCCGGACCAGATGGAACGCTACCGTCGCTGGCTGGCCGAGGCCGGGGAGAGGGCCCAGGTGCTGATCGTGGTCACTTCCTCGCCGGCGGTGTTCATCAAGCGCTGGCGCCTGGATGTGGCCGCCTACCGGCTGGTGGGCTTCATGCGCTGGATGGAGCGCTTCCTGCACATAGACGGGTTTGACGACGACTGGCGGGACCAACTGGCCTGCACCCTGAACCTGAAGGCCCGCGACGCCATCGTGGGCGGCCTGGCCCAGGTGCTCCTGGACCATCCGGCCGGAACCAGGCGGGCGCTCCTGGTGGCCGGGGATGTGCACGTGGCCGGCTTCTGCCGCATCCCGGTGGGACCGGGCCGGGAGATCCACCAGTGGATCGCCTCCCCCACCAGCAACATCCCCAACCGGTTCCTCTACTGGGCCGGCCGCTACGCCCTGCCCCCACGGCGGGCGGGCTGGGTGCAGGGCCGGGAGCTTCTGGCCCGGGACTTCTGGGCCAAGCCGGTGCGCAACGTGGTCAGCCTGAGCCTGGAGCCGCCCCGCCGGGAGGGAGAGGCCCCCCGGGTGCGGGGAGAGCTCATCTACGAGTCCGCCTTTGAACTCAAGATCTTCAGCCGCACCCTGGGTTGAGGCCCCCCTGGCCCGGGCGGCGTTATTGTGTTGTAGAATAAAGACCTGGTTCAACCCGGGCAGCGCGGGGGGAGCGGAAGGGGGGCGGAGGGGGGCGGGAAGGCGGGGGCCTGCCCGGCGCTGCTGAAACAGCCCAAGCCCCCAGGGGGCGGGAGATCTAGGTTTGCCCCAATTCGTGCCCTGGTACAGCGTGGGCCCGGCCATCGGCCTGGTGGTAAACGGCTGCCTCACGGCCCTGTGCGTGGCCGTGATGGTCATCTACACCCAGTTCAAGGCCCTGCGCAGCCTGGCTGTATTCTACCTCTCCCTCGCCATCTACTTCCTGGGTTACACGGTGTACGGCTGCCAGAGTTCGCCCCGGGCCATAATCTTCTGGTACGGGGTCATGCTGCTGGGCCTGAGCTGGATGCCCTTCACCTGGGCGTGGTTTGCCAGCGAGCTGCGCGGCGGCCAGCGCGGCTTCATGTTCCGCTTCACCTTGATCGCGGCCCTGGTCTTCACCGGGGCCCTGGCCCTGGTGCACCACCCCGCGGTGCTCGGCGGACCCCTGGAGTTCCTCACCAGGGGCGGGGTCTTCCGGCCCCAATCCCTGCTCCTGCGCCCGGCGATATATATCCACTGCCTGATCTCCAACCTGGCCTTCATGCTGCTCATGCGCCTGCGCTGGTGGCCGGGCCCCAAGCCCCCCTCCTTCGTGACTCCCCTCGCCTGGGGCCTCGCCTTCTGGCTGATCGGCGGCATCCACGACGCCCTCTACTCCCTGGGCCTGCCCACTGTCTTCGACTACACCGTGTTGTGGCTGGGGTCGGTGTGGCTCTCCCTCAGCCAGGCCCTGGCCGTGGCCTTGTACCTGCGCCAGATAGAACTCACCCTGCGCCAGAGCGAGGAAAAACACCGCAGCATCCTGCAAAGCATGGAGGAAGGCTATTACGAGTTGGACCTGGACGGCCGGGTCACCTTCTGCAACGACGCCCTGTGCCGCATCACCGGCTATTCCCGGAGCGAGTTGGAGGGCCGCGACCTGCGGGAACTCATGAGCCAGCCCAACGCGGCCCGGCTCTACCAGACCTTGCAGCAGGTGCTGCGCACCGGCGCGCCGGCCCTGGCCACCGAATGGGACCTGCTGCACAAGGACGGCCAGGCCCGCTACGTGGAGGTGTCGGTCTCCCTGATAAAACGCCCCAACGGCCAGCCCACCGGGTTCAGGGGAATTGCCCGCGACGTGACCCCGCGAAAACGCGCCGAGAGCAAGCTGGTGGCCTACCAGCGGCGGCTGCGCACCCTGGCCGGCGAGCTGGCCAGGACCGAGGAGCGCGAGCGCCGCCGCATCGCCATAGACCTGCACGACGGGGTGGGCCAGTACCTGGCGGCCTGCAAGCTGCGCCTCAGCAGGATGTTGGACCAAGAGGACGGCGACAAGGCCGAGAACGCGGCCCAGGTGATGAAGCTCCTGGAACAGGCCATCCAGGACACCCGCTCCCTGACCGCCCGCCTGAGCCCCCGCATCCTGCACGAACTGGGGCTGGAGGCCGCCCTGGAGTGGCTGGCCCAGAACTGCCGGGAGCGCTTCGGCCTGGAGTGCTCCTTTGAGCACGACGGCCGCCGCCGGACCCTGGACGACGACCTGCGCACCACCCTTTTCCGGGCCGCCTCGGAGCTGGTCCTGAACACGGCCAAGCACGCCCGGGCGCGCCGGGCCTGGATCAACCTGGGCCAGGAGGGCAACCGCCTGCGCCTGGTGGTGGCCGACGACGGGGTGGGCTTCGACTACCCGGCAGTGCTGGACCGCCGCGGGGGCGGCTTGGGGCTCTTCAGCCTGCGCGAACGGCTGGAGCTCCTGGGCGGGCGCCTGGAGGTGGAAACCCCCCAAGGCGGCGGCACCCGGGCCACCCTGTGGGTGCCCCTGGCTGACGATAACCCTGCGAAAGGAGACCAACTGTGACGACCCGCATCCTGTTGGTGGACGATCACCAGATAATGCGCGAAGGCCTGATGAGCCTCATGTCCGGCGAGCCGGACCTGGAGGTGGTGGGTGACGCCAGCGACGGCCGCCAGGCCGTGCAGATGGCCCGGCGGCTGCGGCCGGACCTGGTGGTCATGGACATCTCCATGCCCGGCCTGAGCGGCATAGAGGCGACCCGCCAGATATTGGCCGAGCTGGAGCGGGTGCGGGTGCTGGCGCTCTCCATGCACGCCGACCCCCGCTTCGTGGCCGGCGCCCTGGAGGCCGGGGCTCATGGCTACATGATAAAGGACTGCACCTCCCAGGAACTTCTGAAGTGTATCCGCACGGTTGCCAATGGCGGCACCTACCTGAGCCCCCAGGTGGCCGAGGTGGTGGTCAAGGGATTCGTGCGCCGCCTGGGCGAGGAAACCGGCACCCCTCCCGCCTCGGTGCTCACCCCCCGCGAACGAGAGGTCCTGCAACTGTTGGTGGAGGGCCACACTGCCAAGCAGGTGGCCGAGCGCATTCACCTGGGTGTGAAGACCGTGGAGACCCACCGGCGTAACATCATGGAAAAACTGGGTTTGAACAACTTGGTGGACCTGATCAAGTATGCCATGCGGGAGGGCGTCGTCTCTCTGGACGAGTGGCTGTCTTCATAAGTGAGACAAAACCGCCTTTATATCCTCCAATCCCTTAGTCGAAAATCTCCTATTTCTTAGAATGGGTGCGCCGCTCCTACTAACACCCATTTCTCGCTCTGCGGCAAGATAGCACTTACATGATGGCTTCCAGCCGGCGGGTCCTAGCTGGGCCCGGCAATGAAGGCGACGGGGGGCGGGGCCCCTGGGAACGCTGGCTGGGAGCCCAACCTTTTTGAATCTCGCGCAAGGCCGCAGCCAGCGGCCTTGCTCCTTTTTTAAACGCAGGTCTTGCCTCGAATCAGGCGCGCAGAAATGCCCTCCGCCGGATGCCGGCGGTCAAACGGCTGGTTTAGGGGAGAAGAACCGCGCGCAGGCGCGCTGCCCGGGGGCTAGTTTTCCAGGACGAAGATCACCTCCATGCGCACCCGGTACTCCTGTATCTGGTTGTTGTCCACTGCCACGCGCATTTCAGTTACCTTCAAACCGGTTACGCCGCGCAAGGTCTTGGTGGCGCGCTCAAAACCCACCTTGATCGCGTCCTCGAAGCTGGTGGGAGAGGCGGCAATGATATCAGTTACCCTGGCGACTCTTTTCTCACTCATGTCTTTCCTCCCTGGGCAATACGGTGTGAGGGTGCCGGATCGGCCCCGCGCTGGTGATGGGGTGTCAAAGCTGGGCGGGTTTCTTTCAGGCTAGCACACCGGCTTTCCGCTGAACAAGGGGCGAGCGCCGCGGGGCCGGGCGACGGGGGGGCGGGCGACGGGGGGACGGGCGACGGGGCCAACAACTGGGCCGGGCGACGGGGGCGGATGACGGGGCATCCGCAAGCGGGAAACGAGCCGGCCGGCAAGGAGAAGCGGGAAGACCGGAAAAAGGCCGAACTAGGCCACGGCCTTGGGGTCCACCTTGAGCCGCTTGCAGCGGTTCCAGATGGTCACCCGGCTCACGCCCAGGCGGCGGGCCGCCTCGCTCTGGTTGCCACCACAGGCGCGGAGCACCTGGATCAACTCCTGGCGCTGGCGCTCGTCCCGGCTGCCAGCGGCGGGCAGCGGGGCGCCGGGTGTGTCCACCGGCGCCACCAGCCGGGGCGGCAAGTGTTCGCAACCGATCTCGCCGCCCGGGCAAAGCACCACCGCATACTCGATGGCGTTCAGAAGCTCGCGCACATTGCCGGGCCAGGAATAGGACAGGATGAGGTCCATGGCCGCGGGCGACACCCCGCTGATGGGCTTGCCGCTCTTGGCCGCCACCGAAGCCACGAAGCTCTCCACCAAAAGCGGTATGTCCTCCTGGCGCTCGCGCAAGGAGGGCACCACCACCGGCACCACGTTGATGCGGTAGAACAGGTCCTCCCGGAAACGGCCCTCCCGGATCAATTGCTCCAAATCGCGGTTGGTGGCGGCCATGATGCGCACGTCCACCGCAATGGGCCTGTGGTCCCCCACCCGCTCGATCTCCCGCTGCTCGATCACCCTGAGCAGCTTGACCTGGGTGGCCAAGGGAATGTCCCCCACCTCGTCCAGAAGCAGATCCCCGCCCGAAGCCGCCTCGAAGCGGCCGATGCGGGTGCGTTCCGCGCCGGTGAAGGCGCCCTTCACATGGCCGAACAGCTCGCTCTCCAGGAGATTCTCGTTCAGGGCCGCGCAATTCACCCTGATGAACGGCTTGCCCTTCCTGGGCCCCAGCTCGTGGATGGCACGAGCCACCAACTCCTTGCCGCTGCCGCTCTCGCCCCAGATGAGAACCGGCGCCGTGGACTGGGCCACGTTCTCCAGGAGACGGTACAACCGCTGCATGGGCGGGGAGTTGCCCAGCATGCCGTGGAATCCGTCGCGCCCGTCCAAGGTGCGGCGCAGCGCGCTGATCTCCTGGTCCTTGCGCAGCAGCTCGCTGGTGTCGGTGAGCGTCTCCACCGCGCCGATCTCGCGGCCCTGGTCGTCCCGCAACACGCTGGCCCGCTTGGTCACGCTCACCAGTTCACCGCTCTTGCTGGTGATGAAGCACTGCTTGGCCTGCACCTGACCGTCGCTGAACAAGCTGCACCACTGGCGGCCGCGGCCCTGGCCATAGATGCGGCAGCCCGTGCAATTGAGCACCCGGCAGCTCTTCCCCACCAGCTCCCGCTCCTGGTAGCCGGTCATCTTCAACACCGCGGCGTTGACCTGCAAGATGGTGCCCTTGGCGTCTATCACCAACAGGCCGTCCTGCATGGTGTCGGCCACGGTCTTCCAGTAGTCGGCAAAATCCATAACCCCGGCCCTCCGGTGTTCAGGCCAGATTTAACACCTGCCCCCTTTTTGAATAATACCAGGCAACAGCCCCCCAGGCGGATTTATTGTTGATTTGGCTGTAATTACAACCCGATTCGCAAATCATCCCCTGCAAAGGCGCCTGGTGCCGACTTAACAGGTGCCCCCTCTCCCTTCACACCAGGACCGACCCCCGGCAAAGGAACCCTGAATCGTCCCAGCCGACCTCGCCTTGATAACACCCTGGAATAAATAGGTATTAATAATGCGTCTCTTTTGGGGAAATCCAGGAGCCGCCGCCTCCCCGGCCTCCAGCCAGGCCAACTACTTAACATGTCTTAATAGTTTAACGCCTTGTCCACCACTCCTCTGGCACCCCTACCCTGGCCCGCCCTGGATATTATCCTGTTATCACTGACCATTCTTTTTCGCAGCCGCTTTGGCACGAGGCTTGCCCCTAATGGAACCGCAACCCTCGCCCTCTGGGGGCCAGAGAACAAATCGGCGTCGCCCCGCGGCACGGGTTGCCCCACATCCAAATACGCAACAGCAATCGATTACATACCAGCCTGGAGGACAAAATGTTCAAACGCAGCACAATCCTGATCCTGACCCTGGCCATGGTGCTCAGCGGCATCGGCGTGTCGTTCGCCCTGCAAGCCAATGGCAACTCCCGCAAGGGCAAGTATCTCTACCGCAAGAACTGCCGCGCTTGCCATGCCGCGGGCAAGACGGCCAAGGACATGAGCCCCGTGGATCACACCCAGGCCCAGTGGAAACAACTTTTCGACAATTACCAGGAGTTCCCCTGCTACAAGGACTGGAAGGGCGTCTCCCAGAAAGACCTCACGGACATCTACTCCTATTTGTACGGGCACGCCAAGGATTCCCCCTCGCCGGCCAAATGCAAGTAGCACCCAGGGGGCCGCTGACAAGCGCCCCCCGCCCCCTCGCCCCCTCGCCCCCCTCGCCCCGGAGCGCGCGAGGCCATGAAAGCCCTTTCCCGCCTTTTTCTTGCGGCGGCTTTCCAGGGCAAATCAGCGCGGCCGCCGGCGGGCCTGGGAGCTGAGGGGATGGCGGCCGCCAACATCCAATATCTAAAGGCAACCCAACGGAGGAGCCAATGAAAGCATTTCAAAAAAACCTGGCCCTGGTCCTGGCGGCCCTTCTGGTGGTGCTGGGAGCCAGCGCCGCCCTGGCCGCGGAAGGGGCCAAGCCGGCCTTCAAGCAGTTCCACACCATCGTGGACCTCGCCTTTGTCAAAAACGTGGTGCACGGCAAAACCAAGGCGGTCTTGATCGACGCCCGGCCTGCCAAGAAGAAATATGACAAGGGCCACATCCCCGGCGCCCTCAGCATCCCCTTCAGCAGCTTCGACAAGAAGGTGAACCTGCTGCCCAAGGACAAAAGCACCACCATCGTCTACTACTGCGGCGGGCTCAAGTGCCCCCTCAGCCACAAGAGCGCCTTCAAGGCGGAGAAGCTGGGCTACAAGAACGTCAAGGTCTTTGCGCTGGGCTATCCCGCCTGGGTCAAGGCCTATGGCCCCGGCCCCACCGCCCAGGCGGATGCAGTCGCCCGCAAGTTGAAGGACGCCGGCTACAAGCCCTACCACGCCATCGTCTCCATCCCCCTGGTCAAGAAGGTGGTGGACGGCCAGGTGCTCGGCCTGCTGGTGGACTCCCGGCCCAAGAAGACCAAGTATGACAAGGGCCACATCCCCGGCGCCCTCAGCATCCCCACCAGCAAGTTCGACAAGATGAAGGGCCTGCTGCCCGCGGACAAGAACCTCTTGCTGGTGTTCTACTGCGGCGGCCTGAAGTGCGCCTTGTCCCACAAGGCCGCCTACAAGGCGGAAAAGCTGGGCTACACCAAGGTGCGGGTGTTCGCCGAGGGTTACCCGGTGTGGAAAAAGGCCTTTGGCGCCGGCGCCGCCCTGGCCGCCGCCCCGGCCCAAGCCAAGGCCCCCGCCCGCCAGGGCAGCCTGAAGCCCGGCAAGGAGGAAGGCTCGGTAGACCTGGACCTGTTCCGCAAGATCGCGGCGGAAAAGGGAAAGGGCGTCTACCTGGTGGACGTGCGCGACCCCCACGAGTTCAAGGCCGGCAGCATCAGCGGCTCGGTGAACATCCCGGTGGACAAGCTGGAAAAAAGCCTGGACCGCTTGCCCAAGGACAAGCCCATCATCTTCGTGTGCGGCACCGGCGCCCGCGCTGGCGAGGCCTACTACATGCTCAAGGACCTGCGGCCCGAGATGAAGGACGTCTATTACCTGGATGCCGAGGTCACCTTCAACCAGGACGGCTCCTGCAACGTGAAGAAGCCCCATTGATCGCCGCCGGCAACGGTTGGCCACACCCGGGAGCGGCTGAAGGGCAGCCGGCCGCTCCCGGCCTTGCCAAGGCCGGGGGCATGACCCGGCGCGACCGGCAGCAAAGAGGCCCTACCCCGGTGCCTGGCTCCGGGGCCGGGAGCCCAGGCGGGCCAGGATGGCCGTGAGCAGCTCCGCGGCCAGGGGATAGAGTCGGGCATCCCTCTCCCCGGCCAGCCGGGCCAGGAAGGCCTCTACCCAGGGCAGCATGAAGGCGCCGGCGAACTCGCCGGCCTCGGCCAGGAGGGTGGCGTCCCCGTGGCTCCAGCCCTCTTCCAGGAGGAGGACCAGATACTCCAGCTCCACGGCCAAATGATCCGGCGGCTCGGCCGCCTCCCCCTCCAGGCTCAGGCCGGCTGCTTCCAGGCGCCGGGCCATGTCCTGGGCCGGCGGCCCCATGAGCAGGCCCTCACCCTGGTAGCAGGAGTGGTACAAGGGAGCGGCCACGCCGTCCCTGTCGCTGACAAAGAGCCGCACGTAAGCCGGCTCCAGCTCGGAGCAAAGTTCCTCTGGCCCGCCGCAGTCCGCCAGGCTCCGGCCCAGCTCCCGGGCGGCGGCAGGGCCGGGAGGCGAAAGCAAAGGACCCAGTTCGGCCAGGGTCTCCCGGGCCGGGCCGCAGAGGTCCGCGCAGAGCAAGGGCTCCGGTCCCCAGAAGATGCGGGCCAGGAGTACCAGGCTCTCCAGAAGTAGTTCCCGCTCGCGCTCGCTGGCGGCGGAGAGGGTGTCCATGGGCTCACCTCTCGGGCCAAAGTGTGAACAGGGGGCGACCGGGGGGGGCGACCGGGGGGGCGACCGGGGGACGACCGGGGCGCCCGCCCCCAGGATGTGGGCGGTCACAGTCTAACCCAAGCAGCAGCCACCTGGCCAGGGAGCCCGGCAGAAAAGGCCATTGCCTTGCACGGCCAAGACTGGAAGAACATCACCGACGCCCTGCCCGACGGCCTCATGGTCCTGGACGCCCAGGCCGTCATCGTGGCGGTGAACCCGGCCTTCAGCCGCATCACCGGCTACCAGGCCGGGGAGCTGGTGGGCCGGACCTGTTCGGTGCTCGATTGCAGCGCCTGCCACCAGCTCAGCCGGCAAGGCGGCTGTGTGCTCCAGGGCGGCCTCAGCGGCGAAACCGTGGCCTGCCGCATGACCCACAAGAGCGGCCGCCGCCTGGACCTCTGGAAAAGGGCCTCCCTGCTCCTTGCGGCCGACGGCAGCACCCTGGGCGCGGTGGAAACCGTGATCGACGCGGCCGCGCTGGACGCGCCCCAGCCCCCCGCCCAAGTGCTGATCCCCCCGGAGCCGGACGAGCGCCGCCGCCTGGTGGGCCGCTCGCCGGCCATGGCCGCCCTCCTGGGCGCCCTGGAGGGCCTGTCCCAAGGCGAAGCACCCATCCTCATCCAAGGCGAGAGCGGCACCGGCAAGGAACTGGTGGCCCGCCTGCTCCACCGCCTGGGCCCCCGGGCCCATACCCCCCTGGCCAGGCTGAGCTGCGCGGCCATCCTGCCCCAGGACCTCGAAGGCGCGCCCTGGAGCGAGCAGGCCCAGCCCAAGACCGATCTGATCCTGGACGAGATCGGCGACCTGCCCCCAGAGTCCCAAGATCGCCTGGCCCGCCTCCTGGCCCGCGGCCGGCCCCGGGGAGTGCGGATATTCGCCCTCACCAACCGCGACCTCAACAGGATGGCGCGGGAAGGCCGCTTCGAGCGCAGCCTGTGGCTGCAACTCAGCGCGGTCATCCTGACCGTGCCCCCCCTCCGCGAGCGCCGCGAAGACCTGCCGGTCCTGGTGGACCGCCTGCTCGGCGACCTCAGCCTGCGGCGCGGCCTGCCCCAACCCAGCCTGAGCGCCCCTGCCCTGGAGATGCTCCAGGCCCATTCCTGGCCGGGCAACGTGCGCGAGCTGGAAAACGCCCTCGAGTACGCCCTCATCCTGGCGCCGGGGCGGCTCATCCAACCCGCCCACCTGCCCCCGGCCGTGACCGGCTCTGCTTTCCCTTCCGGCCCTGCCGACGCCGGCCAGGAACGCCAGCGGCTCGTCCTGGCCCTGCGCCGGGCCGGCGGCAACCAAAGCGAGGCCGCCCGTCTGCTGGGCGTGAGCCGGGTCACGGTGTGGAAACGCATCCAGCGCTACGGCATCGACCCCAAGAACCTGGTTGGCTAGAGACTCCAGCCATGCTGGGCCAAGACGGCGAGGCCCGGCAGCGGGCAGGTCGGCGGAGCGACCTATGCCTTGCTTGACACATAGGTCATGCTTGACATAGATTGCGCTAGCAACGATTCATCCCCCTGAACCGGAGGGAAGACATGTTCCGCAAGCTGTTCTGCCTGGCAGTGGCCTTGGGGCTGGCGCTCCTGGCCTCCCCTGCGCCGGCAGGGGAGCGTATCCGCCTGGCCACCACCACCAGCACCCAGAACTCGGGGCTCTTGGACCATCTCCTGCCGCCCTTTGAAAAAGCCACCGGCATCAAGGTGGACGTGATCGCAGTGGGCACGGGCAAGGCCCTGGCCCTGGGCCGGCGCTGTGACGTGGATCTGGTCATGGTGCACGCCCCCTCCCTGGAAAAGAAGTTCGTGGCCCAAGGCTTTGGCGCGGACCGCCGCAAACTCATGCACAATTACTTCGTGGTGCTGGGGCCTCCTGGCGACCCAGCCCACGTGGCCCAGGCCAAGGACGCGGCCCAGGCCTTCCGGGCCCTGGCCGCGGCCAAGGCTCCTTTTGTCTCCCGTGGCGACCGCTCGGGCACCCATGTCAAGGAAACGGCCCTGTGGCGGGCGGCAGGAGTCAAGCCCGCCTGGCCGGGTTACAAGGAGGCGGGCCAGGGCATGGGCGCGGTGCTCACCATGGCCAACCAGCTCCAGGCCTACACCCTCAGCGACATCGGCACCTTCCTGAAGTATCAGAGCGCGGGCAAGCTCGACCTGAAGGTGCTGTTCGCCAAGGACCCGCTCCTGAAGAACCCCTACTCGGTGATCCTGGTCAACCCGGCCCGCTGCCCCAAGGTCAAGGCCGGCCCGGCCAAGGCATTGATGGACTTTCTGCTCTCGCCCAAAGGCCAGGAGCTTATCCGCAGCTACCAGGCAGGCGGCAGGCAACTGTTCTGGCCCGATGCCCTGCCCAAGCCCTGAGGGGACATGGCCGCTGGCGTGCCGCTCCCGCCCCGGACCGGGGCGGGGCCAGGGAGGCGGCCGTTATTTTTCAGGGCCCCACACAAAGCGGAACCGGCAGCGGCCATCGCCCCGGCCGATGCAGGCCGTGCGCTCCATGACCAGGCCGGGGTGATAGCCCCGGGCAAAGGCGCCGTCCCGGGAGCAGGAGATCGCATAGCCCAGCTCCAAGGGCAGCCCCATGGCCTGGTAGCGCTCCAGGTAGGCGCAGCGGCTCACTGTGTAGGTCAGCGTCTCGCCCTGCACCTGGGGCTCGCTCATCTCCAGGGCCTCCCCGCCCATGGCCAGGCCCTGCATGCAGGCGGCGAAATGGGCCAGGCTGGGCCCGTCCGGCGCGGCGGCTGCGGCCCGGCGGCCTGCTTCCTCCGCCGCCCGGGCCATGGCCACCTGGATGATGGCCAGGGCCTCTTCCCGGCCCAGGCGCTCGGCCAGCACTTCATACACCGGCCCCAACACCTCGGCCTGCAATTCCCGCTGTACCAGAGGCGGCACCTGGCTCTTTTGCATTGCATACCTCCCCGCTCAGATTGGACTTGAACCGGCCGCGCCGGGCTTCGTATAACTATACGGAAAGCCGAACGCCAATAAAACCAGCCCTACTCGAGCGGGGAGGAAAGCCCATGCCCACGAACCAGGCCCTGGTGGAGCGGGAGGACTGCGTACTGGTGGTCATCGACGCCCAGGAAAAGCTGATGCCGGTGATCCACGACAAGGAGGCGGTCACGGCCAACATCCTGCGCCTGGTCAAGTTCGCGGGCATCATCGGCCTGCCGGTGGTGCTCACCGAGCAAAAGAAGCTGGGCCCCACCCTGCCCGAGATCAAGGAGGCCCTGCCCGGGGCCGAAGCGGTGGAAAAGATAACCTTCGACTGCTTTGGTGAAGAAACCTTCCGCAAGCGGGTGCAGGAGTTGGGCCGCGGCACCCTGCTCCTGTGCGGCATCGAGTCCCACATCTGCGTATGCCAGACCGCGCTCTCCGGCACGGAAACCCACCAGGTGCAGGTGGTGAGCGACGCGGTGGGCAGCCGCGCCCAGCACAACTGGATCATCGCCCTGGAGCGCATGCGCGCCCGGGGGGTGGTGCTCACCTCCACCGAGATGCTCATCTACGAGCTCTTGGGCAAGGCCGGCACCGACGAATTCCGCGCCACCCTGCCCCTGGTCAAGTAGCCCGCCCTCCGGCTCTTTGACACCACTTGCCGCCCTATCTACAATGGGGGCAACCACCTCCCCTAGCAGAGGGCTGCCTTGCCTCCCAAAGCTTCCCGCTTCCTTGTCTGGCTTGCCTCGCTGGCGGCGGCGTTCCTGCTCTTGATTCTGGGAGCCGCAGCCCTGGTGTGGTGGCAGCCCGCCCTGGCCAGGCCCCTCGTGTTGTGGGCCCTGACCCCTGAAGGCGGCAGCGCCTCCCTGGACCGCCTGGAGATCGGCCTTTCGCCGCTGATACTGGTGATCCAGGACCTGGAGACCACGGGCCCGGAAGGAACCTCCCTGAAGCTGGCCCGCCTGCGCCTGGTGCTGGACGCATCCAACCTGTGGGGCCGGCGGCCCTGGCTCCGGCTGGTGGAGATCCAGGGCCTGCACCTAGACCTGCAGTCCTCTCCTGAAGCCGAAGCAGGCCCCCCGGACCTGAGCCGCCTGGGCCTGGTGATGGCCTGCCAGGAGGCCCGGGTGAACGGCGCCACCATCAAGCTGGCCACTCGGCAGGGCCTTCTCCACCTGGAAGCCCTGCGCCTTGCCATCACCCCCCAAGCGCCGGGCTCGCGCGCCTTGCGCCTGGCCTGCCGGCTGGCCTGGCAGGATCCGTCCGGCCGGCGCCTGGCCTGGGCCCGGCTCACGGGCAGCGGCGGATTGGACGATGAGCCCAGCCTGCGCCTCAACCTGCGCCTGGCCCAAGGCGGCCTGGCCCTGCCCGGTCTCAAGGGGCCGCTGTCCGGCGCGGCCCGGCTGGAGCTGGGCCAGGACCTGCTCAAGGTGGCGTCGCTCTCCCTGTCCCTGCCCGCCGGCCACGGCCGGCTCACCCCCAGCAGCCTGCGCCTACGGGGCCAGGCCGGGCTGGACGGCTCGGCGGTCCGCCTCACCGTGGAGGAGTTGGCCCTGGGCAGCCTGCTGCGGGTGAGCGCCGACTTCGAGGGCAGCCTGCACCACGGAATCCGCGGCCAGTTCAAGGCCCGGGGCGATGCGGCCTTGGGCCTGGTGGAGATCAGGGGCGCCGCCCTGGAGCTGAACCTGGCCGGCAGCCTGGCCGCGCCCTGCCTTGAACACGCCAGGTTGAGCCTTGCCCAGCACGGCCTCCTGTACCGAGGCAAGCCCCTGCCCCTGGGCAAGCTGGAGGTGAGCACCCGCGCCACCCTGGGGGCGGGCGGGACCCTGCGCCTGGATAAGCTGCGGGCCGAGGCAGAGGGCCTGGGCAGCCTGGAGGGCGCGTTGCTGTTGGCTGGCGGCCGTCTCCAGAAAGGCGCGCTCCAGGGCCGGGCCCTCAATGCCGGCGGAGTGCTGGCCCTGGCACGGGCCTTCACCAACCGCCCTGCCCAGGGCTGGCAGGCAGAAGGCACCTTGCAAGTTAGCGCCGAGCTGGACCGTGACCGGCCCGGCCGCTGGCAGGTCCGGGCCTCTTCCTCTGAGCTGGGCTTCAGCTCGCCGGACGGCACCGTGCTGGTGGGCCAACTGGCCGGCGAGTTGGCCGTGAAGGGCGAACTGAACACTGAGCCCATGGTGGAGGCCCGCCTCGATCTCCGGGCGGGCCAAGCCCTGTTGGGCACCGTGCTCCTGGACCTGGCCCAGTCCCCCTTGGAGCTGAACGCCCGGGCCAAGGTGGCGGCGCTGAGCACCCTGCGCCAGGTGAGCTTCCAAGGCAAGCTCCAGGGCTACGGCCGCCTGGCGGGCCAGGGCTTCGTGCAGTTGACCGACGGCGCCTTGTCGCACGCCGGCCGCCTCCAGGTGGAGGACATAGACCTGGCCAAGGTGTTCGCCACCTTTGTGCGCGATCCGCTCTCGGTTTCCCATCCCCGCCTCGCCTCCTGGCAGGTGCGCGGCCGGTCCGCCTTGGAGTTGGAGGGCCGGGGCAGCCTGGACCAGGCCGACATCCAGGGCAAGCTGGTGGTCAGCGGAGCCGGCCTGGCCACCGACCAGGGCACCCTGGTGAAGACCCTGGACCTGGAGCTGCCCCTGGCTTACCGCCTGGGCGTCCCCGGCCCGGCAAGGCCGCGCCAGCCCGAAAGACAAGACTGGGGCCGCTTGCGCCTGGCCGGCCTGAACCTGCCGGGCCTGGAGCTGAAGCACCTGGAACTGCCCCTGGCCCTCACGCCCAACCGGCTGTGGGTGCGCGGCAAGCTGGAGGCGCCCCTGGCCGGTGGCACGCTGCAAGTGTCGGGCCTGCAGGTGGACGAACCCCTGTCGCCAAGCTTCCGCGCCCGCTTCGCCGTGCAGGTGGAGGACCTGGACCTGGCTCGACTGTCGCCGCCCTCCCTGCCGCTCACGGGCTCCCTGGCCGGCCGGTTGGCGCCGGTGATCCTCACTGCCAAGCGCTTGCAAACCCAGGGCGAGCTGACGGGCACCCTGTTCGGCGGCAGTCTCACCGTGAGCGGCCTGGCCGTGGAGCGGCCCTTGAGCCCCGGCCGGGAGATACGCACCGAGGCGACCGCCCGGGGAATGGACCTGGAGCCCCTCAGCCAGGCCCTCCAGATAGGGCGCATAACCGGCCGGCTCGACGCAGAGATGAGGGGCCTGCGCTTGGCCTACGGCCAGCCGGTGGCCTTTACCCTGCGGGTGGAGTCCCAGCAGGTCCCCGGGGTGACGCAAGAGGTGAGCCTCAAGGCGGTGGACTCCATCAGCGTCCTTGGCACCGGCACCGGCCTGGGCGGCATGGGCATGGGCCTCTTCGCCCAGGTGTTCAAGGAGTTCCCCTACCAGAAGATCGCCTTCTCCTGCCGCCTGCAAAATGATGTTTTTCGCATCAGGGGGCTTATCCATGAAGACGGAGTGGAGTATCTTGTAAAGAGACCTTTTTTGATGGGCATAAACGTGATCAACCGCAACCCGGACAACCGCATCAGCTTTTCGGACATGCTGGATCGCTTGAAACGGGTGCGGCGAGGCAGCACCCCCCGTGACGACGGGGCCCAAGCAAGGGAGGAGAGATGAGAAGACGCAACCTGCGCTACCTGACGGTCTTGGGCGCGCTCCTGTTCGCCATGGCTTGCGTAACGGTGAACATCTACTTCCCCGCGGCCAAGGTGGAAAAGACCGCTGACGAGATCGTAAAGGACGTGTACCAGGGGGTGGAGCAGAAAAAGCCCCCCAAGCCCGAGGGCAGCTCCTCGCTGATGATGCTGCTGGCCTGGCTGGGGCCTCGCCAGGCCCATGCCGCCGGGGCCACCACCGTGTCCAACGCCACCATCCGGGCGCTCAAGAACAACATCAAGAGCCGCATCGGCAAACTGGCGCCCTACTTCCGGAGCGGCCACCTGGGCATCGACCGCAACGGCTTCCTGGCCCTGCGGCATACCAAGGGCCTGAGCGTGGCCCAGGTGGCCCAGGTCAAGCGCCTGATCAGCGCGGACAACGCCGACCGCAAGCGGCTCTACCAGGAGGTAGCCCGGGCCCTCAACCAGCCCCAGAACGCGGGCAAGGTGCAGGGCATCTTTGCCGCCAAGTGGCGCTCCGAGGCTCCGGGCGGCTGGTGGGTCCAAGACAACGGAGGCAACTGGCGCAAGAAGTAGCGCCAGCGGCGGCCGGGCTCGTCCCGGCCGCCGGTCATGACACCGGGCCCCGCCGCGGGCCGGCTTGCCTGGCGCGCAGCACAAGAGAGTGGCCGCCGCCCCCCGGCAGGGGCGGGCCAGGGAGTGCGACCCTTTGCACGGCATACCTCCCACCAAAAAGAGATGGCTGGAGAAGCTGGCCATAGCCGCCGGCCTGATCTTTTTTTCCGCCTCGCTTTACACGGTGGCCTATCTCCTGTTCCACGACCTGGAGAGCATCAAGAAATACGTGGTCTACCACATCCCCTTTCTGCCCATCCACGCCCTCGTCCTGGGCATCATCATCGAGGAGATACTCGCCTGGCGCGGCAAGCAGGAGCAGAAACGAAAGCTCAACCTGTTCCTGGGCATATTTTTCCGCCAGATGGGGGTGGACTTCTACGTGACCATGGCCGAGATGGTGCAGAACCGCGATCAGCTCGAGGAGCTGATCATGGTGGGCAAGGATTGGGATCGGCGGCGCATCCGCAAGGCGCAGGCCGCGGTGCGGCACTTTGCCCTGCGGATGAACCCCGACCCGGAGCTGTTGGCCCGGGTATTCGACATCCTCACCGAGCGCGAACACGAGATCATGGACATGACCCGCAACCCCAACCTCTGGGAGTTCGAGGAGTTCTACCGTGCCCTGGTGGCACTGTTCCATCTCATCGAGGAGTCGCGCTTCCGCGGCCGGGAAAAAGAGTTGAGCCCGGCGGTGCGCGAGCACCTGGCCGGTGACGTGGGCAAGGCCCTCAAGATGCTGCTGGGCCTGTGGCTCCGCTACCTGGAGTTCCTGAAAGGTTCCCATCCGGTGCTGTTCTCTTTTCAAGCTGGAGTGCACAACACGGTGGAACCCCTCATGCTGGACGACACCTGGGACCAGTAGGTCCGCCCCTGCTTGTCAATCCATTGTTTGCTCCCTATACTTTAGAGAAATATGGTGTTGAATCGGTGAGCCCGCTCGCCGAGTCGTCATTCCCTGCCAGCCTTTTTCTGGAGACCTATTCATGAGTGGATACTACGACCCGCAGGACTTGCCCAACTTCGGCGACATCGGCAAAGACGCACCAGAACTGGCCAAAAAATTCTTTGACTACTATGGCGAGGTGTTTGCCGAGGGTGAACTCTCTGCCCGCGAAAAGGCGCTCATCGCCCTGGCCGTGGCCCACGCCGTGCAATGCCCCTATTGCATTGACGCCTACACCCAGGCCTGCCTGGAAAAGGGCTCCAGCCTGGGCGAGATGACCGAGGCGGTGCACGTGGCCTGCGCCATCAAGGGAGGCGCCGCCCTGGTGCACGGCATGCAGATGCGCCGGCTGGCCGAGAAGCTATCCATGTAACCTGGTCAGGAAGCAACCTTGTCCTCTTTTGCCCTGAAGCTGCGCGAAAACCGTCTCAGCCTGCAACGCGAGGTGACCGATACCTTGCAGGTCAACGTGGGTCTGATGTGCAACCAGGCCTGCAAGCACTGCCACCTGGAGGCCGGGCCCCACCGCCATGAAATCATGGACGCGGATACCGCGGGAATGGTGGTGGACTTCGCCGCCCGCGGGCATTTCGCCGCCATCGACATCACCGGCGGCGCCCCGGAACTCAACCCCCATTTGCCCGAGCTGCTGCGCCGGCTGCATCCCCTGACCCCACGCCTCATGCTGCGGGCCAACCTGACCGCCCTGGGCCTGCCCGAAAACCGCGACCTCATGCCGCTCTTGGCCGAACTGGGCGTGGTGGTGGTGGCCTCCCTGCCGGCCATCAACCCTGGCCAGACCGACGCCCAGCGCGGGGCCGGCGTGTTCCAGCGCTCCCTGGAGGTGCTCGGCGAACTCAATTCCCTGGGCTACGGCCAGGAGGGCTCGAACCTGGAGATGAACCTGGTTTCCAACCCTGCCGGCGCCTTCCTGCCACCCGACCAGAAGCAGGCCGAAGAGCGCTTCCGCAGCCAACTGGAACGGCGCTGGGGCATTCGTTTCAACCATCTCTACACCTTTGCCAACGTCCCCCTGGGCCGCTTCAAGGAGTGGCTCAACGGCTCGGGAAACTACGACGCCTACCTGGAAAAGCTGATCAGCTCCTTCAACGGCTGCGCCGTGGGAGGCCTCATGTGCCGCCACCAGGTCTCGGTCGCCTGGGACGGCTACCTCTATGACTGCGACTTCAACCTGGCCGCCGGACTGCCCCTGGGCGGGCAGCGGGTGCACGTGAGCGAAATGGAGGGACCGCCTCGGCCCGGCTCGGCCATCGCCGTGGGCGACCACTGCTTCACCTGCACCGCCGGCTCCGGCTTCACCTGAGGCGGCGCTATCACGACCTGAGTTCAGGCCGGCGCAGGCTCAAGCCCCGTCACCAGACAACCCAACCCGGGCTGCGGCCCCCTTCACTCCGAGGACTGGCATGGAAAGCCCCGGTCATAATCCTTCATCGGCGTCCAGGGCCAAGGGCATACCTTGGCGGCCCATCATATTGCTGGCCGCGGTCGTGGCGGTCATGGCCCTGGCCTACTTCTTCGAGGTGGGCGCCAAGATACGCGCCTTGCAAGACTGGATACAGGGCTTCGGCGCCTGGGGACCGGTCGTCTTCGTGGCAATCTACGCCGGCGCCACCGTGGTGGCGCTGCCCGGCGTGGCGCTCAGCGCCCTGGCCGGCGGGCTCTTTGGCTCGGTGGTGGGCACCATCGCGGTGAGTATCGGCTCCACCCTGGGCGCGGCCCTGGCCTTCTTGGCTGCGCGCTATTTCGCCCGCTCCAGCGTGGAAGCCTGGCTGGCCGGCACCCCCCGCTTCCAAAGGCTGGACCACATGGTGGAGCGCCAGGGCGCGGTGGTGGTGGCCCTCACCCGGCTGGTTCCCCTGTTCCCCTTCAACCTGCTGAACTTCGGCTTTGGCCTCACCAAGGTACCCTTCTGGACCTACCTGCTCTACTCGTGGCTCTGCATGCTGCCCGGCACCATCCTCTACGTGGTGGGCTTCGACGCCCTGTTCACCGGCCTCAAGGAAGGTCGCGTGCCCTGGGTGCTGATCGCGGTGGTGGCGGTCATGGCCCTCTTGCTGGTGGTGGTGGTGCGCAAGGCCCGCCAGCGCCTGCGCGACGACACGCCACCCACACCCCAGGAGGACCCGTCATGACCCGCGCCGACAGCCCCCACGACCAAAAGCTCATGGCCAACGTCCATCCCGGCGGCTGGTCGAACCCCCGGCCCCGGGGACGCTACAACCTGGTGGTGCTGGGCGGCGGCACCGCCGGGCTGGTCTGCGCGGCCGGCGCCGCCGGCCTGGGCGCCAAGGTGGCCCTGGTGGAGGAACGCCACCTGGGCGGCGATTGCCTCAATGTGGGCTGCGTGCCCTCCAAGGCCCTTTTGCGCTCGGCCCGGGTGGTGGGCGAAATCGCCCGCGCCCGGGAGTTGGGCATCCAGGTGCCCGCCGGGGTCGAGGTGGACTTTCCCGCGGTCATGGAGCGCATGCGCCGCATCCGGGCCGAGATAAGCCGCCACGACGCTGCTTCCCGTTTCCGGGAGCTGGGCGTGGACCTGTACCTGGGCCGCGGCCGTTTCAGCGGACCCGACACCATGGAAGTGGACGGCCATACCCTGGCCTTTGCCAGGGCGGTGGTGGCCACCGGCTCCCGGCCCGGCAGCCTCCCCTTCCCCGGCCTGGAAGAAGCGGGCTATCTCACCAACGAAACCATCTTCGACCTGAGCGAGCTGCCCGATAGCCTGGCCGTCTTGGGCACCGGCCCCATTGGTTGCGAACTGGCCCAGGCCATGTGCCGCTTCGGCAGCCGGGTGGTCATGGTGGGCCGCTCCGGCCGGATCATGACCCGCGAGGACCCCGAGGCCGCCGAGCTGCTGGCCGAGTGCCTGCGCCGAGACGGCATTGACCTGCGCCTGGGAACCAAGGTCAGCCGGATCACCGTGGAAGACGGCAAGAAGGTGCTCCACCTGGAAGCCGACGGGAGCCAGGCTCGCATCAAGGTCTCCCACCTTCTGGTGGGGGCCGGCCGCAAACCCGTGGTGGAGGGCCTGGGCCTGGAGGAGGCGGGCATCCAATACGACCGGAAAAAGGGCGTGCTGGTGGACGACCACCTGCGCACCACCAACAAGCGCGTGTTTGCCGCCGGCGACGTGTGCCTGGCCCGCAAGTTCACCCACACCGCCGATGCCGCCGCCCGCATCGTGATTCAAAACGCCCTGTTCGCCGGCAGCGCCAGGCTCAGCCAGCTCACCATCCCCTGGTGCACCTACACCGACCCCGAAGTGGCCCACGTGGGGCTCTACCCCAAGGACATCGAGGACCAGGGCAAGACGCCCCAGACCCTGCGGGTGGATTTCAGCGAACTGGACCGCGCCCTGACCGACAGCGCGGAAGGCTTCGTGAAAATCCACCTGGAACAAGGCCGGGACGCCATCCTGGGTGCCACCATCGTGGCCCCCCATGCCGGCGAGATGATCTCCGAGGTCTCCGTGGCCATGGCCGGCGGCCTGGGCCTGAAGGGCCTGTCCCGCGTCATCCACCCCTACCCCACCCAGGCCGAGGCCATAAAAAAGGCGGCCGACGCCTACAACAAAACCCGCCTCACCCCCACCGTGAAGAAGTGGATGGCCCGCTGGCTGGCTTGGCGGCGTTGAGACCGGGCAGCCTTGCTCGCGGCTTATCCCTTGCCCCCCGCCCCTGCGGGCGTATATGCTCAGGGCGGCACCCGCACCTGCCAGAAAAGCCCCTTGAGATGCAGGCATGGACAGCTTCCCTGCTGAGCGCTTGATCGTCTTCACTCGCTGGCCCCAGCCAGGCAATACCAAGACCCGCCTCATTCCGGCCCTGGGTCCCTGGGGCGCGGCAGAGCTGCAACGTCTCATGAGCGAGCGCACCTTGGGCTGGGCCCGCCGCCTGGCTGCCCGGCGGGGGCTGGAGCTGGAGGTGCGTTTCGCCGGCAGCGACAGCCAGGCCGTGCATGCCTGGCTGGGTCCCGGCCCCCTCTACCACCGGCAGGGCCCCGGCGACCTGGGCGCGCGCATGTGCCGGGCCTTGCACCAGGCCCTGGCCGAGGGCGCGGGCCGGGTGGTGCTGGTGGGCTGCGACGTGCCCGGCTTGGACGACATTCTCCTGGAGCAAGCCTTCGTGCTGCTGGGCCGCAACGACGTGGTGCTGGGCCCGGCCGCTGACGGCGGTTATTACCTGATCGGCCTCAGCCGCCCAGCCCCCGGCCTGTTCCAGGACATCGACTGGGGCAGCGGACGGGTGCTGGCCCAAACCCTCACCCTCGTCAAGGCCCACGAGCTGCGTCACGAGCTGTTGCCCGTGCGGGTGGACCTGGACCGGCCCGAGGACCTCCCCGAATGGGAGCAGGCCCGTCCCCTGCCCCGGGAAAGCCGGCCAGGCGTCATCAGCGTGGTCATCCCCTGCCTGAACGAAGCAGCCAACCTACCCCGGGCAGTGGCCAGCGCCCGGAAAGGCCGGGACCTGGAAATCATCGTGGTGGACGGCGGCAGCCGCGACGGCAGCGCCCAGGCCGCCCGCGAGCTGGGCTGCACCGTTATCTGCACCCCGCCCGGCCGGGGGCCCCAGATGAAGGCCGGGGCCGACCGCGCCCAGGGCGAGTACCTGCTCTTTCTGCACGCCGACACCCGCCTCCACCTGGGATGGGACCAGGAGGTGCGCCGCATCTGCCAGCTTCCCGGCGTGGCGGCCGGCGCCTTCCGCTTCCGGTTGGATGCCCCCGGCGCCTCGTTGCGCTTCATAGAGATGATGGTCGGCCTGCGCTCCCGCTGGCTCCAACTGCCCTATGGCGACCAGGCCCTGTTCCTCAAGGCCGCCACCCTGGAGGCCATAGGCGGCATGCCCGCGCTAAGCATCATGGAGGACGTGGAGTTGGTCCGCCGGGCGCGGCAAAAGGGCCGCATCGTGATCTCCTCCCTGCCTGCGGTGTCCTCGGCCCGCTCCTGGCTGGAGCGCGGCGTGTGGCGCAACACCCTGCACAACTGGCACACCTTCCTGCGCTACCGCCTGATGGGCACGCCGGTGGAGCGCCTGGAACGCCACTATTACCGCCGCCCCCGCCCCTGAAAAGGGGCCTGTCCTGGCTGACATTTACGCCGGTCGAATACCGCCCAGTCTACGGTTGACATACCCCGGAGGCGAGGGATACTAGTTTAATTCTCCGGGGTTTCGCGTGCTGATTCCCGGAGGGGGATATCCATGACAAAGGAAAACCAAATGGGAGATATACGCACCATTGACGCGGCCGAGATCACCAGCACCGTGGCCCGGCTCTGCGGCGAGGCGGACCTGCTCTTGCCCGCGGACGTGAAGGCCGCCCTGGAAAAGGCCCGCGACCGCGAGGAGTCGCCGGTAGGCCGGGAGATACTGGCCCGGCTCATGGAGAACGCGGAGATCGCCGCCAGCGAGAGCATGCCCATCTGCCAGGACTGCGGGCTGGCGGTGGTGTTCCTGGATATCGGCCAGGAGGTACACATAAAGGGCGGCGACGTGGTGGAGGCGGTGAACCAGGGCGTGCGCGAGGGGTATGAGAAACACTTCCTCCGCAAGAGCGTGTGCCACCCCTTCACCCGCGCCAACACCGGCGACAACACGCCGGCCGTGGTGCACGTCCGCATCGTGCCCGGCGACAAGCTGCACATCTGGGTGGTGCCCAAGGGCGGCGGCAGCGAGAACATGTCCAAGGTGTTTCTCCTGACCCCGGCCCAAGGGCTGGAGGGCGTGAAGCAAAAGGTGGTGGAAACGGTGGAGGCGGCCGGGCCCAACCCCTGCCCGCCCATCATCCTGGGGGTGGCCATCGGCGGCACCTTTGACGAGGCGGCACTCAGGGCCAAGCGCTCCCTGCTCCGGGAGCTGGGCTCCACCAACCCCGACCCCGAGGCGGCTGAGCTGGAAAAGGAACTCCTGACCCTGGTCAACAACACCGGCATCGGCCCGGCCGGCCTGGGCGGCCGCGTCACCTGCCTGGGGGTGTTCGTGGACATCAAGCAATGCCACATCGCCAGCCTGCCGCTGGCCATCAACGTGCAGTGCCACGCTGCGCGGCACAAGGAGGCGGTGCTATGAGCGATTCCATCCGCCTGACCCCGCCGCTGAGTTCGGAGGACGTGAGCCGGCTCAAGGCCGGCGACCGGGTGCTGATCTCGGGCACCATCTACACCGGCCGCGACGCGGCCCACAAGCGCATAGTGGAGGCCCTGGCCCAGGGCCAGGAGGCGCCCTTCCCCCTGCAGGGAGCGGTGATCTACTACGTGGGTCCCAGCCCGGCCCCACCGGGAAGGGTGATCGGCGCGGCCGGCCCCACCACCAGCTACCGCATGGATCCCTACGCGCCCACCCTCATTGCCCGCGGCCTGAAGGCCATGATCGGCAAGGGCAAGCGCAGTGACGAAGTGAAGGCTGCCCTGGCCGAGCACAAGGCAGTATACCTGGCCGCCATCGGCGGGGCGGGCGCTCTCATGGCGCGCTGCATCAAGGAGGCGGAAGTGATCGCCTTCCCCGAGCTGGGGCCGGAGGCGGTGCGCCGCCTGGTGGTGGAGGACATGCCGCTCATCTGCGTGAACGACGTGCACGGCGGCGACCTGTACTTGGAGGGCCGCAGGGCCTATCAAAAATAACCCCGCCCCGACAGGGGCTCACCGGGAAGGTAGCGCGATGAAGGCGTATGCACCTCGGGTACATTACCGGTTTCACCCTGGCTATGTTGCGTGGTTGTTGCACCGTGCGACT
>CAZUHP010000044.1:0-13990 GCA_964620595.1 uncultured Desulfarculaceae bacterium
ACCCCATGGGGCCCCTGGCCCTGGCCGACCTCATCGGCCTGGACACCTGCCTGGCCATCCTGGAGGTGCTGCACCAGGGGCTGGGCGACCCCAAGTACCGGCCTTGCCCCCTGCTGCGCAAGTACGTGGACCAGGGCTGGCTGGGCCGCAAGACCGGCCGCGGCTTCTACCAGTACTAGCCGCCCGACCCTACCCAGCCGGGGCCGTCCGCGCCGTGAAGCGACCGGGGCGGCCCCGGCTGCATCGTTGTGGTAAAAATATGCTTTGACCTTTGCCGGAAAGGGAAGAGCCGCGGTGATAGCCATCATTGACTACGAGGCGGGAAACCTGACCAGCGTGGCCCGGGCGGTGCGCCACCTGGGGGCCCGGTGCGCGGTCACCCAGGACCTGGAGCAGATCGCGGCGGCCGAGCGGGTCATATTCCCCGGGGTGGGCGCAGCGGGCAGCGCCATGGCCAGCCTGAGGCGCCTGGGTCTGGACAAGGCCCTGGCCGGCGCCCTGGAGGCGGGCAAGCCGGTCCTGGGCATCTGCCTGGGCACCCAGATCGTGTTCCAGCGCAGCCAGGAGGACCAGGCCCGATGCCTGGGCTTCCTGCCCGGCCAGGTGGTGCGTTTTCCCCTGGACCACCGCGATCCAAAGGGCCAGCCGCTCAAGGTGCCGCACATGGGTTGGAACCAGGTGCGCTGGCAAAAGGGCCACCCGGTGTTCGCCGGCCTGCCCGAGGAGGCGGAGTATTACTTCGTGCACTCCTACTACCCCGCTCCCTCCGACCCCTCCATCGTGGTGGGCACCACGGACTACGGCCTGGAGTTCGCCTCGGCCGTGGCCCGGGACAACCTGGTGGCCGTGCAGTTCCACCCGGAAAAGTCCGGCGCCCCCGGCCTGTTGATCCTGGAGAATTTCCTGAAATGGGATGGAAAGGCGGGTGAGGGATGCTGAGCAAACGCATAATCCCCTGCCTGGACGTGCGCGACGGCAAGCTGACCAAGGGCATCAAGTTCAAGGGCAACGTGGACATCGGCGACCCGGTGGACATGGCCGAGTTCTACTACCAGGAAGGCGCCGACGAGCTGGTGTTCTACGACATCACCGCTTCCAGCGATGCCCGCGACATAATGATAGATGTGGTGCGCCGGGTGGCGGAGCGCATCTTCATGCCCTTTTCGGTGGGCGGCGGCCTGCGTAACGTGGAGGACATGCGCGCGGTGCTCTTGGCCGGGGCCGAGAAGATCAGCGTGAACTCGGCCGCGGTCAAGGAGCCGGACATCATCCGCCAGGGCGCGGATGCCTTTGGCTCCCAGTGCGTGGTGCTGGGCATGGACGTGCTCAAGGTGGGGGTGCGGCCCGGCATCCCCAGCGGCTACGAGGTGGTGATCCACGGCGGCCGCAAGCCCATGGGCATCGACGCCCTGGAGTGGGCCCAGCAGGCCGAGGACCTGGGCGCGGGCGAGATATGCCTGAACAGCATCGACGCGGACGGCACCCAGGAGGGCTACGAGCTGACCCTGACCCGCATGATATCCGAGGCGGTGTCCATCCCGGTGATCGCCTCGGGCGGGGCGGGCGTGCCCCAGCACCTGGCCGATGTCCTGACCGAGGGCAAGGCCCACGCCGCGCTCATCGCCTCCATGACCCATTACGGCAACTACACCATCCGCCAGATCAAGGACCACCTGGCGGGCCAGGGCATCAAGGTCAGGAGCTACTGGTAAGGAGGACCCCGCCGGCCGGGCCGGCGCAACTCCCACCCCCAAAAGCGAGGCCCATGCATATGCTTTCCCCCGCAGGACTGTTCGATTTGGACGGACTCAGCCATGCCTTCCTGTTCGCCGGCGTGGAGCTGGTGTGGGAGGTGCTGGACCAGATCAAGGAGTACACCGCCAACGCGGTGGCCCAGGCCGGCGCCCATGGCGCGGTGCTGCGCCGCGGCGGCGAGGTGCTGGCCTCCACCGTGGTCATCCACCAGGGCCAGGTGCACGAGGCTGGTTTCGAGCTATTGGGCGGCGACCCCACCAAGGGCCAGATGAAGGTGCGCCTGGGCGGGGAGGTGGTGAGCGACGCGGCGGTGATCCACGCCGGCGCGGCCATCATGGACGATGCCGTCCACTTCGCGCCGGGCTGCAAGGTGGAGCCCGGGGCGCTCATCAAGGGGCCCAGCTTCATCGGCCCGGGCTCCGAGGTGCGCCAGGGCGCCTACCTGCGCGGGGCCTGCCTGGTGGGCAAGGGCTGCGTGGTGGGCCACACCACCGAGATGAAGAACAGCGTCATGCTGGACGAGGCCAAGGCCGGCCACTTCGCCTACCTGGGCGACTCGGTGCTGGGCCGCGGGGTGAACCTGGGCGCGGGCACCAAGCTGGCCAACCTCAAGATCATCGACCGGCCCTATTACATCAAGCTGGGCGGGGTCACCCACACCGTCAAGCGCCGCAAGTTCGGCGCCATCCTGGGCGATGGCTGCGAGACCGGCTGCAACAGCGTCACCAACCCGGGCACCATCCTGGGGCCCGGCTGCCTGGTGGCTCCCTGCCACTCGGTCAAGCCCGGCTATCACCCGCCCCGCAGCGTGATCCGCTAGTGCCTGCGGGCCGCGCCAGGCCCTTGGCATCTTGCAAAAACCAGCCCCTTACTTTTTTCCGCTTCCCTTGACGGGCACCTCCCGCCCGTTTTCGTAACGCGGGTAGGTCCAGCCGCCCGGCTGGAATTCAACCCTGGGAGCGATAAGCTCCTGGTACATCTCCGGCCGCCGGTCCTTGAGATAGTTATGGCCCGGGGCGGGGTGGGTGCGTCCATAGAAAGCCGGCACGATGTCGGCGATGACCATGGTGTCCTGCTGGTGGTTCGCCTCGACGATTACATCGCCATGGGGCCCGGCTATGATGCTGTTGCCCCGGTAGTGCCATTTGTCCTTGCCTCTGGTCTCGTATCCGCAGCGGTTGCTGTAGGCGTAGAATATGTTGTTGGCGTAGGCCTGGGCCGGGATGAGCAGGTGTGAAATGTCGGGGTAGGGCACTGCGCTGCGCTGGCCGTTGGGCAAGGTGTAGTAGCAATCCGCCGCCGTGGGGCCCACGATGAGCTTGGCGCCCTTCAAGGCCAGGATGCGGCTCAGCTCCGGGAACTCGCACTCGTAACAGTTGAGTACGCTGACCGGCAGGCCGTTTATCTTGAATACCGGGGCCAGGGTATCCCCGAAGTCCCAGTTGTCACGCTCCTGGATGCCGTACAGGTGGGTCTTGCGGTAGCTGACTATGAGCTTGCCGTCGTTGCCTATCACCGCGATGCTGTCGAAGTACTGCAGCTTGCCGCCGGGCCCCTTGGCCTTTTCGGCATAGGGCACGATCAGCGCCATATTGTATTGCTTGGCGATTTCCCGGCAGCGGGTTATGGCCGGGCCGCTGGCAAACTGGGCCACTTTCTTGGCCTGCTGGGGGCTCAGGGTATAGCCCGGCAAATAAAGCTCGGGGAAGCTCAGCAACTGCACGCCGTACTTGGCGGCTTGGCGCACCGCTTCGGCCAGGCGCTTCAAGTTCTTGGGGGTGGCCCCGGGACCATAGGCGGCCTGCCCCTGGTAGAGGCCCAGGCGAAGTCCCTTGCCAGGGGCCGGGGGCTGGTCATAGATGCTCATTTTGAACATCAGCCTGCGATAGCTCTGCATCACCTGCTTGTCGTAAGTAGGTGTGCAGCAGTCCGGGGTGGGCCCGGCAAAGGCGGTTGTCACCAAGACCAGACCCCCAATAAATGCCCCCATCATGGCGCGCCACATAAAGTACCTCCTTTTTGAGGCCATGATAACATAGCGTAGTTACATCGGACAGCCGGAGGCGGTGACTCGGACAAATGGCAAACGCAGACTTGATTATTCAGCAGGATGGCGGTCAGGGACCCCGCTACCTTTTCATCGAGCCCTATGCCAACGGCTCCCACCGCGCCCTGGCCCGGGCGCTCATGGCCGGCCTGGACGCCCGCTGGACCTTGCTGGCGCTTCCGGGCCGCTTCTTCCGCTGGCGCATGCGCGGGGCAGCGTCCTTTCTGGCCGAGGCGGCCGGCGATCTCCTGCGCGAGCCCTGGGACGGGCTCATCTGCTCCTCCATGCTGAACCTGGCCGAGCTGCGGGGCCTGGCCCCGGCCCTGGCCCGGGTGCCGGCCCTGGTGTACTTCCACGAGAACCAGCTCGCCTATCCCGCGCCCGGCCGGGCCGGGGCCCGCCAGCAGGAGCGCGACCTGTTCCTGGCCTTTTCCAACCTGACCAGCGCCGCGGTCGCCAGGCTGGTGGTGTTCAACTCGGCCTATCACCAGGACCAGGTGATAGGGGCGGCAAGGGAACTCATGGCCCGCCTGCCCGACGCGGTGCCAAAGGAGCTGGCCGCGGGCCTGGCCGCCAAGGCCCGGGTGCTGGCAGTGCCGCTTCTGGTGGACGAGGCCGCCGGCCTGGAGCGCCGGCCGCGTCAGGGGCCCTTGCGCATCGTGTGGAACCATCGCTGGGCCCAGGACAAGGACCCGGAGGCCTTTTTCGGGGCCTTGGCCGAGTTGGCCGCGGGCGGAGCCGAGTTCCAGGTGGCGGTGTTGGGCCGGCCCGGCAGCCGGCCGCCGGCGGTATTCGGCCGGGCGGCCGCTCAACTGGGCGAGAGGCTGGTGCACCTGGGCCCGGTGGAGGATCGCCGCCAGTATTGGGATTGGCTGTTCTGGGCGGATGTGTGCGTGAGCACCGCCTTGCAAGAGTACCAGGGCCTGGCCGTGGCCGAGGCCGCCTGGGCCGGGTGCCGTCCCCTGGTGCCCGACGCCCTGGTCTACCCCGAGCTGTACCCGCCCGAGCTGCGCTATCCCCCCGGCGGCCTGGCGCGGGCCCTGGCCGAGCTGGCGGCCGATCCCCGCTCGGCCCGGCAGGGGGACTGGCGCAGCCTGGCCCGGCCCTTGACCTGGCAGGCCCTTGCCCCGGCCTGGCGTTCTTTATTGGAGGAACTATGCAGCCCATGAGAAGGCGGAAGAACCTGGTGAGCGACCAGGCCGAGATCGAGGCCATCCTGCAAAGGGCACTGGTGCTGCGGGTGGCCATGTGCCGCGATGGGCAGCCCTACCTGGTGCCGGTCTGCTTTGCCTACGCCGGGGGGCGCATCTATTTCCACACCGGCCCCAAGGGCATGAAGATGGATTTTTTGGCCGCCAACCCCAGGGTGTGCTTCGAGGTGGACACCGGGGTGGAGGTGCTGGCGGCGGAGAGTCCCTGCGCCTGGAGCGTGCGCTACCAGAGCGTGGTGGGCTTTGGCCGGGCCCGCGTGGTGCAGGACCAGGACGAGCGCCTCGAGGGCCTGCGGCTGATCCTGGAGCACTATGCCGGGCCGGGCGAGTATGACTTTCCTGCGCCCAACCTGGCCCGGACCGCGGTGGTCTGCATCCAGGTGGAGGAGATGACCGGCCGGAGGGGCGGCTTCTAGTCCCCTGCCTGGTCCTCCGCCAGGCTCACCCGGAGCTGGTCGAAGAAGGCGTCCACCTTTTCTATCTTGACCCGGACCTTTTGACCCGGCTCCAGGCTGAGACCGGCCTGGTTGGGGATGGTGGTGAGCATCATCACCTCGGTGAGCAGGAGTTGCCAGCGCCGGGTCTGGTATTCCATGACCAGGGCGGGCAGGAGCTGGTCGCGGCGCTCCTCCAGCCAGCGCAGCAGCCAGTAGCGCTGGCGCGCCTGGCGCACCCGCATGGCCCGGCGCACCTTGGGAATCACCTGCATGGTGACCTCCTCCAGCTCGCGCTTGCTGTACAGGGGCTTTTCCCCGGCCAGCACCGCGGCCAACTGGCGCTGCATCACCAGGTCCAGGTAGCGCCGGATGGGGCTGGTGGCGTGGGTGTAGTGCTCCACCCCCAGGCTGGAGTGCTTGCCCGGCTTGGTGGTTATCTCCACCGGGTTCAAGAGCCGCCTCTGCCGGAAGTGCAGGAACAGGTCGCTGGGGTCGCCCTCCTCGATGGGCTCCCGGGGCTCGGCCTGGATGCGGTAGAGGGCGGGTACCCCCTCCTGGTCCAGGTAGCGGCCCACCAGGGTGTTGGCCAGGATGGCGGTTTCGGCCACCATCTCCCGGCTCAGGCCGTCGCGGTCCAGCAGGCGCACCCGCACCTGGAAGTTCTCGTCCACCCCCACCAGCACCTCGGGCAGGGGAAGGAAGTAGGCCCCGGCCTCGCCCCGGCGGCGGCGCAGGGCGTCGCACAGGGCCAGGAGCCCCTTTAGGCGGGGGTCGCCGGCGGCCAGCATCTCGTCCGCCTCGTCATAGGTGAGGCGCTTGTGCACCCGCAGCCAACTGCGCAGGAATTCGAAGCCCAGGAGGTTGCCCTCCGCGTCCAGGCGCGCCAGGCAGCTTATGGCCGGCCGGGGCTCTCCCTCGCGCAGGGACAGGGCGTCTTCGGAAAGGACCGGCGGCAGCATGGGTATGCGGGTGTCGGGCATGTAGAGGGTGGTGGCGCGCTCCATGGCCTCGGCGTCCAGGGGGCCGCCCGGCGGGAGCAGGGCCGAGGCGTCGGTGATGTGCACCCCCAGGGTGCCGCCGCCGTCCGGCTCGGGCTCAAAGGAGAGGGCGTCGTCAAAGTCGGTGGTAAAGGCCCCGTCGATGGTGAAGGTGTAGAGTTCGGTCAGGTCCGCGCGGTCCGGGCCCCGGGCCGCGTCCGGCTGGATATGGGCGGCCAGTTCCTCCACCTGGGCGGGGAACTCCACGGGGATGCCTTCCTTGAGGAGCGGCAGGTTGGCATGGGGGGGCAGGGCACCCAGGCGCACCAAGAGGTCGAAGAGCCGGCGCCGGCCGCCCAGCTCGGCCAGGGAGACGATCTCCTTGGCCTTTTTGGCCTGGGGCGCCTCGTCCTCGAAGACGAGCAGCTCCTTGAGCAGCTCCAGCAGCCCTTCCGGCGGCTCGGGGGCGGGCGCAGGGGGGGCGGGGGGCTCGCCGCCCTCCTGGCCGCCGAGGGCGCGCAGGTAGGCCACCGCCCGGTCCACCTCGGCCCGGTGGGCGGCCTCGCGCTCCTGTTGCAGCTTTTTCTGCTCCAGTTGCTCGGGCGTGAGCGGCACGTAGTCGCCGCCGGACAGGCGGAAGTGCAGGCGCTCGTAGAACAGGGCGCGCAGCACCGCGGCCTGGTGGTCGTCGCCGGCCTCGGCGCCGAATTGCAGCTCGGCCAGGTCCTTGACCGGCACCAGGTCCTTTTCCTCGTGCACCAGCTCCCAGAGGCCGGGCACGTCCACCTGGGCGGCCAGATCTTCGCGCCGCTGGTCCACCTCGGCCAGGTATTCCACCACTGCCTGGCGGGGGCGCTCCGGCGAGATGGCCGCGGGCGAGAGGAAGAGCGCCCGCCCGGCGGGCAGGGCCATTTGGCGGTCGGCCGCGGTCAGTATGCCCCAGCGGCTCTTCTTGGCGGCCTGGACCATGGCCAAGATGACGCGGTTTTTTTCTATGAACTCGACGAGATGACCAACGGGGTCCATGAAACTCCCGGCCCGGGGCTTGGGTGAAGATCGAGCACTCAGTCTACCGGCCCCCCTGGGGGGTGTCAACTTGCCCGGCGCGGCACAAATGGTATGATGGGATGAACATTCCTGGGAGGGCTGTATGCGGAAAACCCCTCGCCTGTCCTTGACCCTGTTGGGGGCGTTTCTGGTGCTGATCCTGCTCGCCGCTGCGGCCAGGGCGGGGCAGCCGGTTGATTTCGACCTGCCCACCGTGGACGGCGGCCGCCTCAAGCTCTCCGACTTCCGCGGCCGGGTGGTGCTCCTGGATTTCTTCGCCACCTGGTGCGGCCCCTGCAAAGCGGCCATGTCCAAGCTGGAAAAGCTCCACCAGCGCTACAGCGGGCGGGGGCTTTCGGTCATCGCCTACTCGGTGGACGACGGCGGGCGCAAGGCGGTGCGCCCCTTCGTGGCCCGCCTGGGCATCAGCTTTCCGGTGGTGCTGGGCAGCCTGGCCCAGGCCCGCCGGCTGGATCCGGTCAAGTACCTGCCCACCACCCTGGTGATCGACACCCAGGGGCGCATCGTGAACCGCTTCGTGGGCGGGGCCTCGGTGCAGCGCATGCTGGATGCGGTGGCGGCCTACCTGCCCCGGCGGGCCCCCGGGCCGCCGGCTTCGGCCCGGGTGCATCGCCGCCGTCCGGGCGAGCGCCGCTTCCGGCGGGTGTGGGTGCAGGACAACCGGGTGCTGGGCGGCCAGCGGGGGGTGTTCGTGCACGTGCTGGCCGAGGTGGCCGACCTGCCCGCCGAGCAAGGCTTGTGGCTGGCCATAGACCTCCAGCCCGAGGCCCGGGTGGGCAGCGGCCTGGCCAAGCTGGCCGAGCCCAAGCGCCTGTACCTGCGCATCGACGACTCCTCCCGCCTGCACCACATCCTTTTCGTGCGCTGCGACCAGCTCCCCCCCACTCCCCTGGGCGGCCTCTACCGCGCCTGGGTGACCATCCTGGACCAGAACCGGCAGCCCGTGGAAAAGAGCGGCGATTTCATCCTGCACAGCCCCGGCTGCCATACCGCGCAAGCCAGGTGAGGGCCGGCGCGGCCGGGATAGAGCGTGCCTAGCCCGGGCTATGCCATCCTCACCCGCCTGGCCCGCCGCCGCTGGCCGCGCCTGGCCCTGGGGCTGGCGGCCCTGGTGGGGGTGGACCTGGCCCAGCTCTTCGTGCCCCGGCTCATCAAGTCGGCGGTGGACAGCCTCACCCTGGGCACCGCCACCAGCCGCTCCCTGCTCCTGCTGGGCCTGGGGGTGCTGGGCCTGTCCGTGACCATGGCGGCCCTGCGCTCGGTGTGGCGGCCCATGCTCCTGGGCTTTGCCCGCGCGGCCGAGCGCGACTTCCGCGGCCGCATCTTCGACCATCTCCAGCGCATGCACCTGGGCTTTCTGGACCACAACGCCCCGGGCGAACTCATGGCCCGGGCCACCAACGACCTGAACAACATCCGCATGGCCACCGGCATGGGCATGGTGGCGGCCATCGACGGGGTGGTGATGGGCCTGGCCGCCTTGGGCTTCATGCTCTACATCAGCCCCCTGCTCACCCTGCTGGCCGTGTTGCCCATGCCGGCGGTGGTCCTGCTCACCCGCATGCAGAGCCGGCGCATGCACAAGTGCTACACCGACGTGCAGGAGTCCTTTGCCGCCCTCACCGAGCAGGTGCGCGAGGCCCTGAGCGGCATCCGCCTGGTCAAGGCCTATGGCCTGGCCGGGCGCGAGCTGGGCCGCCTGGCCCGCAGCGGCCGGCGCCACCTGGAGCTGAACCTGAACCTGGCCCGGCTGCTGGGCCTGTTCTTCCCCATGATGACCCTGTTCACCAACCTGAGCCTGGCAGTGGTGCTCATGGCGGGCGGGCCCCTGACCGTGTTCAACCGGATCACGGCGGGCGACTTCGTGGCCTTTTCCGCCTACCTGAACATGCTCACCTGGCCCATGATGGCCCTGGGCTGGGTGGTGAGCCTCATGCAGCGGGCCCGGTCCTCGCTCCAGCGGGTGGACGAGATACTGGAAGCCAGGCCCCAGGTGAGCGACCCGGAGCGGCCGGCCTCCCTGCCCGCGGGGGCGCCCCTGGATCTGGAAGTGAGAAACCTGAGCTTCAGTTATCCCGGCGGGCAGGGGCCGGTGCTGCACGAGGTGAGCCTCGAGCTTCCGGCCGGGGCCAGCCTGGCCCTGGTGGGGCGCATCGCCAGCGGCAAGAGCACCCTCCTCTCCCTGCTCACCCGGCTCTACGAGCCGCCGCCGGGCACGGTGTTCCTGGCCGGGGTGGATGTGCGCGAGCTGCGCCAGGCCGACCTCCGCGCCCAGGTGGTGCTGGTCACCCAGGAGGCCTTTCTCTTTTCCGCCACGGTGCGGGCCAACCTGGCCATGGGCAAGCCCCAGGCCAGCGAGGCGGAGCTGTGGGCCGCGCTGGAGGCCGCGGGCCTGAGCCAAGAGGTGGCGAGCCTGCCCCAAGGGTTGGACAGCCAGTTGGGCGAGAAAGGGCACAGCCTCTCCGGCGGGCAGCGCCAGCGCCTGGCCCTGGCCCGGGCCCTGCTCCTGGACCCGCCGGTCCTGCTTTTGGACGACCCGCTTTCGGCAGTGGACACCGAGACCGAGGGCGAGATACTGGCCAGCCTGGCCCGGGTGCGCCGGGGACGCAGCACCCTCATGGTGAGCCACCGCCTGGCCAGCGTGGCCTTTGCCGACCGCATCTATGTGCTGGACCGGGGCCGGGTGGTGGAGCAGGGCCGCCACCAGGAACTCATGGCCAGGCGCGGGGTGTACCACACCCTGTTCGCCGAGCAGGCCATCCTGGCCGAGCTGGAGGGCTAGCCATGCCGGTGTGGGACTATGGCTACATGGAGGGCGACAAGCTGGGCCGGCCCTATGACGCGCGCCTCATCGGACGCCTGGCCGCCTATATCCGGCCCCAGCTCAGGCTGCTCGTCCTGGCCGCCCTGCTGATCGTGGGCAACACCGGCCTGGAGCTGCTCCTGCCCTATCTCACCCGGGTGGCCATTGACTCCTACATCGTGCGCCAGGCCCTGGAGCTGGACCCGGCCCAGGCCCCGCCCCGCCTGCTGGCGCAGCTCCAGGCCCAGGCCGGCGACGCCCTGCTCCGGGGCCGGGACCGGCTCTACGTGCCCGAGGCCCGCTGGCGCAAGCTGGACCCGCGCCTGGCCCAGAGACTGAGGGCCGCGGGCGCGGTGGCCGGCGGGGCCTGGTACCTGGCCCCGCCGGGAGAGGCGGCCGAGGACTTGGCCCGGCAGCATCCCCGCCTCTTCCGCCGGGTGCAGGGGCGGCTGCTCATCCTCACCAGCGACCTGGAGCGCCTAAAGGGGCCCCAGCTCAGGGCGCTGCGCGCGCCGGACGCCTGGGGCCTGGTGCGGCTGGGGCTGGTGTTCCTCATTGCCGCCACCCTGGCCGGGGGGCTGGGTTTCGCCCAGTACGTGATATTGGAAAGGGCGGGCCAGGAGATGGTGTACTCCATCCGCCAGGACCTGTACGCCCATCTGTTGAGCCGGGCGCTCTCCTACCTGGGCCGCAGCCCGGTGGGCAAGCTGGTCACCCGCCTCACCAACGACGTGGCCAACCTGAACGAGATGTACCGCTCCACCATGGTGGCCTTTTGCCAGGACATCATGCTGGTGGCGGGCATCGTGGTGGTGCTCCTGGTGCTGGACTGGCGCCTGGCCCTGGTCTGCCTGGCGCTCACGCCCTTCATCGCGGCCCTGGCCTGGGTGTTCGCCCGCTTGGCCCGCGAGGCCTTCCGGGCCATGCAGGGCCAGTTGGGCCGCATCAACTCGCGCCTGAGCGAGACCTTGAGCGGCCTGGCCGTGGTCAAGCTCTTCCGGGCCGAGGAGGAGGGCCGCCGGGAGTTCGAGCGCCTCAACCAGGCCCACTTCCAGGCGGGCATGCGCCAGGTGAAGGTGTTCGCCGTGTTCATGCCCCTGACCGAGCTCTTTTCCTCCCTGGCCGCCGGGCTCATCATCTGGTACGGCGGCGGCCGGGTGGTCCAGGACGAGCTGAGCCTGGGCACCCTGGTGGCCTTCATCTTCTACATGCAGATGTTCTTCCGGCCGGTGCGCGACATGGCCGAGAAATACAACGTGATGCAGGCGGCCATGGCCTCGGCCGAGCGCATCTTCCACCTCATGGACCAGGGGGAGGCCCTGGCCCCGCCCCGCGGGCGGCGGGCAAGAGAGCCAGGTTCCGGCCCGGGCGAGGTGCGCTTCGAGGAGGTGAGCTTCGGTTACCACCCGGACCGGCCGGTGGTGCAGGAGGTGAGCTTCACCATTCCGCCCGGCCAGACCTGGGCCCTGGTGGGGCCCACCGGCGCGGGCAAGACCACCCTGGTCAACCTGTTGCTGCGGCTCATGGACCCCCAGCAGGGCAGGGTGCTCCTGGACGGGGTGGACCTGCGCGAACTCGGCGAGGAGCAGATCGCGCGCCTGGTGGCCCTGGTGCCCCAGGAGGTGTTCCTCTTTTCCGGCACCGTGGAGGAGAACATCACCCTGGACCGGCCCCAGGTGACCCCGGAGCGGCTCCAGCGGGCCCTGGAGGTGACCGGGGCGGACCGCTGGCTGGCCGGCCTGCCCCAGGGCCTGCAGACCCCCCTGGGTGAAGGCGCCCGCCGCCTGAGCGCGGGACAGCGCCAGCTTTTGGCCCTGGCCCGGGCCCTGGCCGGCGAACCAGGGGTGCTGGTGCTGGACGAGGCCACCAGCGCGGTGGACCCGGACTCGGAGCGGCTCATCCAACAGGCCCTGCCCCGGGTGATGCAGGGCCGCACCAGCCTGGTGGTGGCCCATCGCCTGTCCACGGTGCGCCACGCGGACCGCATCCTGGTGATGCAGGGGGGAAGGCTGGTGGAGCAGGGCACTCACCAGGCGCTCCTGGCCAAGGGCGGCGTGTACGCCCGTCTGGTGCGCCTGCAAGAACTCGAAACAAGGCAAGGGGAGTAAGCGACTATGGATACCGGACTCAAGGGCAAGGTGGCAGTAGTGGCCGGCGCCAGCCGGGGGCTGGGCCGGGCCGTGGCCGAGGGCCTGGCCGCCGAGGGCTGCGACTTGGCGTTGTGCGCCCGGGGAGAGGACAAGCTGGCCGCGGCCGCCCGGGAGATCGCAGATAGCTTCCAGGTGGAGGTGTGGCACCAGGCGGTGGACTTGGCCCAGGCCGGGGCGGGCCGGGCCTTTGTGCAGGGGGCCCTGGAGCGCTACGGCCGGGTGGAGGTGCTGGTGAACAACGCGGGCGGGCCCCCGGCCGGCGGGTTCGACGACTTTAGCCAGGAGGACTGGCAAAGGGCGGTGGATCTGACCCTGCTCTCGGCCCAGGACATGACCCGGGCGGCCCTGCCCTCCATGCGCCAGGGGGGCTGGGGCCGGGTGATCAACCTGACCAGCATCTCGGTCAAGCAGCCCATCGCCGGCCTGATGCTCAGCAACAGCATCCGGGCCGCGGTGGTGGGCTGGGCCAAGAGCCTGGCCGACGAGGTGGCCGGCCAGGGGATAACGGTCAACAACGTGATGCCGGGCTACATCCACACCGAGCGGGTGGAGGAGCTTCTGAACCACCGCGCCCAGAGCCAGGGCATGAGCCGGGACCAGGCCCTGGCCGCGGTGGTGGCGGACATACCCCTGGGCCGCCTGGGCCGGCCCCGGGAGCTGGCCGACCTGGTGGTGTTCCTGGCCTCTGAGCGCGCCTCCTACATCACCGGCGCCTCCTACTGGATCGACGGCGGCATGTACCGGGGGCTCATGTAGGAGCCCCCGGCTTTCACATGAGCGCCTCCACCCGGCTCACCCCGGGCAGGCGTTCCTTGAGGGCCTTTTCGATGATGTTGTGCAGGGTGGCGTTGGCGTGCTTGCAGCCCGAGCAGGCGCCCACCAGCCTGAGCAGCACCACCCCCTCCTGGTTCACGTCCAGAAGCTCCACGTTGCCGCCGTGCTTCACCAGCTCGGGCCGGGCCAGGTCCAGGGCGGCCTCCACCTCCTCCCGGGTGGGCGCGGCCATCACTTCACCTCCTTGCCAGCGCTCATGAGCTTGTCCTTCACCTTGCGGGCCAGTTCCTTGTAGGCCTGGGCGCTGGGCGAGTCGCCGTTCACCGTGGGCCGGCCCTCGTCCGACTGGCGGCGCACCTGGGGGTCCAGGGGCAGCTCGCCCAGGAAGTCCACGCCCAGCTTCCGGCAGAGCGGCTTCACCGAGCCGTGGCCGAATATCTCGTGGCGGTTGCCGCAGTCCGGGCACACGAAGTAGCTCATGTTCTCCACGATGCCCAGCACCGGCGCGCCGGTCTGCTGGAACATGTCCACGCCCTTCACCGCGTCCACCAGGGCCACGTCCTGGGGGGTGGTCACCACCACCGCGCCGCTCAGGGGCACCTCCTGGGTCATGGATATCTGCACGTCGCCGGTGCCGGGGGGAAGGTCCAGCACCAGCACGTCCAGGGGCGCCCAGGCCGTCTCGCGCAGGAGCTGGGTCACCGCCTTCATGATGAGGGGGCCGCGCCAGATCAAGGCCCGGTCCGAGGGCATCAGAAAGCCGATGGA
>CAZUHP010000044.1:14000-26235 GCA_964620595.1 uncultured Desulfarculaceae bacterium
GACCTTGAGGCCGTGGGCCTGGATGGGCCTAAGCTTGTCCGCGTCCGCCTCGGGCTGGGCGTCGGTGAGGCCCAGCATGAGCGGCACCGAGGGGCCGTACAGGTCCAGGTCCAGCAGCCCCACCTTGAGCCCCTCCTGCTGGAGGCCCAGGGCCAGGTTCACCGCCACGGTGCTCTTGCCCACCCCGCCTTTGCCCGAGGCTACGGCCACGATGTGCGCGACCCCGTCCACCGGGCGGGGGCCCTCCAGGGACTTGGGCTTGGGCTGGGGCGGCTGGGGGAAGTCCAGCTCCAGCTCCTTCACGCCGGGCAGCTCCATCACCGCCGCGGCCAGGTTGTTCTCCAGCTCCTCGCGCACCGAGGGCGGGGCCTGCACGGCGCGCAGCTTGATCTTGGCCACCCCGTCCTCCAGGCGGGCGGATTCCACCAGGTCCATGGCCAGTATGTCCAGCTCGAAGCCGGGATAGCGCACGCCCTTGAGCGCCTCGCGGAACAGGTCTTCGATCATGGGAGACTCCTTTCGCATGTTCGGGCAGACTCAACTTCCAGGCAGCAGCCCAGGGCCCCGTTCAGTTGGGGCTCGGGCGGCACCAGCACTTCGCAATCGATCACTCGGCGGCACAGCTCCACCACCGCGCGGTTCAGGGCCACGCCCCCGCAGAAAACCAATACCTTGGGCTTGAAGCGGCGCACCATCTGGGCTACCCGCCGCGCCACCGACAGGTTCACCCCGGCCATGATGCGTTCCAGCTCCACCCCCTCCACCAGCCGGGCCAGGATCTCGGTCTCGCCAAAGGTGGCGCAGGTGTTGTTTATCTCCACCGGGTCCTCCTGGGCCTGGGCCAACTCGGCCAGGCTCACCTTGAGCAGCCCGGCCATGTTCTCCAGGTAGCGGCCGGTGCCCGCCGCGCAGCGGTCGTTGGTGATGAAGTCCAGCACCCGGCCGCCCTCCACCTGGATCACCTTGCTGTCCTGGCCGCCCAGCTCTACCAGGGTGAAGTCCCGCAGCCCGGTCTGCAACAGGGCGCCGCGAAAATGGGCCCGTATCTCGCTGATCCCGGCCGCGCCCGCAAGGGCGGCGCGGCCATAGCCGGTGAACACCAGGGGCCAGGCCGGGTCCAGGCCCAGGGCCCCCGGGTCCAGGCGGCCGCCGTTGCGCGCGGCCAGCACAAAGGGCACCGCCTCCAGCAGGCGGCGCTCCTGGATGCCCTCCGGGCCGGCCACGCAGAGCTTCACCGCCCGGCTGCCCAGGTCCAGGCCGGCCCGCGGCGCCGGGGGCCAGGCTATGTTGCTAGCGGAGCACATCGCTGTCCTGGCCGCCCAGCTCTACCAGGGTGAAGTCCCGCAGCCCGGTCTGCAACAGGGCGCCGCGAAAATGGGCCCGTATCTCGCTGATCCCGGCCGCGCCCGCAAGGGCGGCGCGGCCATAGCCGGTGAACACCAGGGGCCAGGCCGGGTCCAGGCCCAGGGCCCCCGGGTCCAGGCGGCCGCCGTTGCGCGCGGCCAGCACAAAGGGCACCGCCTCCAGCAGGCGGCGCTCCTGGATGCCCTCCGGGCCGGCCACGCAGAGCTTCACCGCCCGGCTGCCCAGGTCCAGGCCGGCCCGCGGCGCCGGGGGCCAGGCTATGTTGCTAGCGGAGCACATCTATGAAAGCCTCCAGGCGCAGGGCGGTGCGCGCGTCCACCGGCCCCACCCGGTCGCCCTCCAGGGTCAGCATGGGCAGGCGCAGCTTTTCCCGCAGGACTAGGTCCTGCATCTGGCGGAAACAGAAGGACTGGGTGTAGTGCACCAGCCCGTCCAGGCGCCGCCGCTCCACCTCGCGCCGGATGTCCCTTATGCGGTGGAACACGTCGTAGGGATAGGTGTAGCGCCGGTACTGCGCCACCAGGTCCTGGTCCGGGCCTTCGCCCTCTGCCGGCGGCAGCATGGCGAACTGGCGGGGCACCTCGTTGTACACCACCTCCGCGCCCAACTCCTCCAGGCGCTCGTGCAGGTCGCTCATGATGGGCGGCACCCCCAGGATGCCCAGCCGCACCTTGAAAGATGATCGGGGGGCGCGGGGGGCGCGCTCCTCGGCCTGGGCCAGGAAATCGCGCAGCCGGGCGTGGAAGGCGGCCGGGTCGCCCTCAAAGTCGCTGGCGCTCACCAGCCAGCGGTGGTTCTCGCCGCCGCTGACCCTGCCTTCCCGCCAGGTGAGTTGGTCCAGCCGCTCCAGGTCCGCGCGCAGGGGAAGTAGTTCCTGGCGCACCTTTTCGGCGCTTTCCAGGTCCGCGCCCAGGGTCCGGGCCAGGCGCTCCATCTGGGCGCGCAGGGCCCCGGCGTCGCGGCCATAGGGAAAATCAAAGGGAATCACCCGGCGGCCGGCCAGGGTGAGCAGCTCCATGAGGGCGTGGGTGTTGGAGCAGTCGCCCTGGGTCACCGCGATTATGGTGTCCAGCTCCGGGTGGGCCAGGGCCCAGGCGTAGATGCCCTTGATCCAGGCGCACAGGGTGCGGGCCAGGCCCAGTTCCTCGGCCTCGCGCACCAGGCCGGCCGGGTCGGGGTCGCTGATGAAGCGGTTGTTCAGGTCCACCGGCACCAGCCCGGCCGCCAGGAGCACCTCTACCGGAATGGTAGTAGTTATGCCTACCTGCTTGCCCATGGCGACTAAGTATAGCCGCTTTGGACCGGGCTTTCGACCCCGGGCGCCCGCCCTAAAGCTACTTCAGCCTCACCCGGACGCGGGCGTCCACCGCGATGGCCTCCTTGGGCCCGGCCAGCACAGGGTTCAGGTCCAGCTCCACCAACTCGGGCAGGGCCGCGGCCAGGGCCGCCACCCGGCAGATCACCTGGACCAGGGCGGCGCGGTCCGCGGCCGGCGCGCCCCGGAAGCCCTCCAGGAGAACCTTGCCCTTGAGCGCTTCCAGCATGGCCCGGGCCTCGTCCGGGCTCACCGGCGCCAGGCGCAGGCTCACGTCCCTCAGCACCTCGGTGAGAACCCCGCCCAGGCCGCAGAGCACCAGGGCGCCAAAGGCCGGGTCCTGCTTGGCGCCCACGATCACCTCCGTGCCGCCGGTGAGCTGCTTCATGAGAAGCAGGCGATTGAGGCCCAGCCGCTCTTGCATGTCCGCGGCCGCGGCCTCCACCTGGCCGGCGTCGGCGAGGTTCAACTTCACCCCCCCGTGCTCGGTCTTGTGGCTCACCCGGCCGCCCACCGCCTTGAGCACCACCGGGTAGCCCAGGGCCTCGGCCGCCGGGGCCGCCTCCTCGGCCTGGCTGACCACCACGAAGGGCGCCACCGGCACCCCGGCCGCGGCCACCAGGTGCAGGGCCTCGGGCAGCTCCAGCTCGCCCTCCGCCCCGGCCGCCCGCAACACCTGGCGGCAGCGTTCCAGGTCCAGGTCCTCCACTTTCGGGGGCTCGGCCCCGGCCCGGGTGGCCCCGGCCCGGGCGCTGGCCTCCAGGGCCAGCATGGCCTCCTCGGGCGCGGTGAACACGGGCAGGGAGGACAGCCTGGCCGCCTCGGCCATTTCCTCGGGGTCGGTGAGCAGGACCGGCGCCACCGGCTTCTGGTACTGCTGGCAAAGCTCGCCCGCCTTGGCGATGTACTCGCGGCTGGCAGGCACCTCGGGGCCGCGGTAGCCGTGCACGATCAGCACCCCGTCCACCTCGGGCAGGCGGAGCGCCCCCTCCAGCACCTCCACGTTGAAGTGGAAGTCGAACAGGTCCCCCAGGTCCAGGGGGTTTTGCAGCTTGATCACCGAGGCGCGGGTGTGCTCCTGGATGGCCGAGAGGTAGCTGTCGGGAAAAGGCGGCAGCTCCATGCCCCGGCGGAAGGCCGCGTCCGCCGCCACCACCGCGTGGCCGCCGGAGCGGCTTATCACCGCCACCCGCCGGCCCTTCATGCGCGGCAGGGAGAGCCCCTGGATTATCTGGAAGCATTCGTTCACCGTGTGGGCCCGGATGGCGCCGGCCTGCTCCAGGGCCGCCTCCACCACCGCGTCGTCGTTGGCCAGGGCCGCGGTGTGGCTCTGGGCGATCTGGTGGCTGGTGGGGCCGATGTTGGACTTGTGCACCACCACCGGCTTGTCGGTGCCGCGGATCAGCTCGAACAGGCGCCGGCCGGCCACGATGGATTCCAGGTACAAGAGGATGACCTCGGTCTGGGGGTCGTCGATCAGGTAGGCCAGGAAGTCCTCCTCGTTCACGTTGAGCTTGTTGCCCACGCTGGCGAACTTGGCTATGCCCAGGCCCATGTCCGAAAAGCGGATGAGGTAGGTGAGGCCGATGCCCCCGCTCTGGGCCACGATGGACAGCCCGCCGGTGTTGGCGGGCTTGGTGAGGAGGGGAAAGGGCACTGCCAGGCCGTTGTCCGTGCTGATCAGGCCGATGCAGTTCGGGCCGATGAAGCGCAGCCCGTATTTTTCGGCCGCCGCCTTCAGGCGCGCCTCCAGCTCGCCGCGGGCCTGGTCCAGCTCGCTGAACCCCCCGGACTCCACTATCACCCGCTTGATCCCCTTCTGGCCGCAGGCCTCCACGATGTCCGGCACCGTGTGCGCCGGGGTCAGGATCACGGCCAGGCCCGGCACCTCGGGCAGCTCGCGCACGTCGGGGTAGATGGGCTGGCCCTTGAACTCGCCGCCCCGGGGCGAGACATAGTAGACCGGTCCCTGGAAGCCGAAGGTCTTCAGGTTGGCCACGATGTTGCGCCCCAGGTTGCCGGGCCGGGGGGACACGCCGATGACCGCCACAGAATCAGGGTAGTAGAACTGCTTCATCAGAAATCCTCGGGTACGCGGGTTCAGATCTGGTGAAAGGTTTTTTCAGGCAGCTTGAGGCAAGTCAGGGTGTTGCCGTACACTGCGCCGGTGTCTATGCCGATCAGGCCGGGCCGCTCAAAGGGGGTGGGGAAGGGGGTGTGGCCAAAGACCACGGTCTTGTCCCAACTCGGCTCGGCCAGGAAAAAAGCCTCTCTGATCCACAGCATGTCGTGCTCGTCCTGTTCGGCCAGGGGCACCCCCGGCACCAGGCCGGCATGCACGAAGATGTGGTCTTGGCTCTCGTGATAGGGCTCCAGGGAGCGCAGGAACGCGACGTGTTCGGCCGGGAGCAGGTGGGCCTGATGTTCCTCCAGGCCATAGGATGCCAGGGTCTGGGCCCCGCCGTTCACCATCCACAGCAACAGGTCCCGGCCCTGGTGGGCGTCCAGGAGCATGCGCTCGTGGTTGCCCATGAGCAGCACCGTGTCTGGCCGCTCGCGTTTTAGCCGCATGAGGCGCTCCACCACGGCCTTGGACTCCGGCCCCCGGTCCACGTAGTCGCCCAAAAAGACCAGCCGGGTGGCCGGGGGCAGGCTGGGGGCCAACTCGCTCAGCAGGCGCTCCAGCTTGTCATACAGGCCGTGGATGTCGCCCACGGCCAGGATGTGCTCTTTCTCGGCCATTTGTCTAACTATTTCACCGCGGGGAACCGGTGTCAAGGTGAATCGTGAATCAGTATTCAGGAGGCGAAAGGGCATTCAGCCCGGCCGGGGCCGGGCGGGCGCTGGCGCTTGGGCTGGGTTGGGCTGCCGTCCCTGCACTGGCAGAGCCGCTCTCGCGCCCAGCCGGGCCGGGGCTGCCCGCGACTTTTCGAATATATTCTTGGTCTTGGCGGTTATGACCTCCAAAAAGCCCTGGCCGCAACAGCCGGCCAGGGTGCACTCTCGCGGTTTTGCCGCTGGATTGTTGCTTGCAAAAGGCGGTCCCTTCCCATATAAATCTGGTCCACTTGGTATTGTTTTAAATTTGTAATCATGAGTTGATTGAGATGTATCTGCTGTGAAAAAGATGGGCTCGTTTTATATCCCCAGGGCATTTTTTTCTTGACAGGCACCGGAGAGTATATAGTAAATTTGATGAGATAGGGGGGAGGCGGGGATTGAGAGTGGACAGGCACAACTGCTGCACCAACACCAGGGCAATCATTGAGTACATCGCGCGGCATTATGGCTCGCCCGAGTTGTTGCTCCAGGGATTGGAGGAACATCTCAAGGGCATAAATATGCCCCTGGACTTTTTGTGCGATGTACATAATTGGGTGTCCTCGGACGTGTGCCGCATCATGTACGCCAATGCGCGCAAGATAAGCGGCGACGAGGAGGTGGCCTATCTCATCGGCTTCGAGTCGGTGACCCACCAGAGCCTGGGCTACATTCAGCACATCATCATGAAGGCCCTGGGCACCCCGCGGGCGGCGGTGAGCCGCATCAAGAACCTCAACCAGAAATTCAACCGCAACAAGACGGTGGAGATCGTATCCCTGGCCAAGGAAGAGGCCGTGGTGCGGCTGCACTGGGACGGCGGCCTGAACCTGACCCGGGATTTCTGCCTCATGAACCAGGGCGTGTATTCGGCCCTGGCCACCCTGTGGGGCGTGCCCCCGGCCGAGGTGGAGGAGACCGCCTGCCAGTTCCGCGGCGATGATTATTGCGAGTTCCGGGTGAGATGGGAAACCCCCTCCCTGGCCTTTCGCCTGAAGCACCTTTTCTTCGGGCGCCGCCGCCTCTTGCAGCAGAGCCTGGCCGAGATCGAGCATGACAAGCTGCTGCTGGAGCACAAACACAGCGAGGTGCAGGCCCTGAACGCGGACCTCCAGGCCAAGATCGACCAGCTCCTTTCCATCCAGCAGGCCAGCGCCGCCATACTGGCCCAGCTCAACCTCAAGGAACTCCTGCCCTCGGTGCTGGATTTGTTCCGAAAGACCATCGGCTACAGCCGGGCCATGATCATGCTCAAGGACGAGGAGCGGGGCACCTTGCGCTTCGTGGAGGGGGTGGGCGTGTCCGAGCAGGAGAAGCAGCCCATCCTGGACTACGAGGTGCCCCTCAGCCGCACCCAGAACCTGCTGGCCCGGGTGGCCTCCAGCGGCCTGCCCTTCATCTGCAACGACCCCTCCCAGCTCAACCTGAACCCCGATAACGTGATCATCCGCAACTACCGGCCCAGCTCCATCATCATCCTGCCCCTCATGGCCCGGGGCAAGGTCATAGGCGTGCTGGCCGCGGACCACCGCGGGGCCGCCAAGAGCGGGGCGCCCAGGCCGGACCGCGATTTCCTGGGGGTGTTCGCCAACCAGGTGGCCTTGGCCATAGAGAACGCCCAGATGTACCAGAACCTCAGGGACAGCATCCTGGGCACCATGAAGGCCCTGGCCCTGGCCCTGGAAGCCAAGGACCCCTACACCGCGGGCCACTCCGAGCGGGTGCGCCACCTGGCCGTGCGCCTGGCCGGCCGCCTGGGCCTGGACCAGGAGGAGATCCAACACATCTCCAACGGCTGCATACTCCACGACATCGGCAAGATAGGCATCAACCGCGAGATACTGAACAAGCCCGGCGCCCTGGAGGACGAGGAGATGGAGATGGTGCGCCAGCACCCCCGCCTGGGCCATGCCATAGTCCTGCCCCTGGCCCTGAACCCGGCGGTGAGCGCCATAGTGCGCCTGCACCACGAGCGCTATGACGGCAGCGGCTACCCCGACGGACTGGCCGGCGAGCGCATCCCCGCCTCGGTGCGGGTGGTGGCCATCTGTGATGCCTTTGACGCCATGACCTCGGACCGGCCCTACCGCCGGAGCCTCCCCCAGGCCGAGGCCCTGCGCAGGCTCCAGGAGGCGGCGGGCAGCCAGTTCGACCCCCACATGGTGCGGGAGTTCGTGGCCATGTGTCGCGAGGACGGCGCCGGGGACCTGGAGGACAGCGCCCGCCTGTCGGACGAGGACCAGCGCATGCGGGTGGTGAGCGGCTGAGCCCGGCGACGGGGGGGGCGACGGGGGCGACAGGGAGCGACGGGGCGGGGGTGAATAAGCCGAGGGGGGATGAGACAGGGGGGCGCGTCCCCCCGGCGCGCGAGGCAGGCCGATTGCACGGCCTGCTTTTTTGTGGCAAGGGGGAAGTAACGGCCCGCAAGGCAGAGGGTACGATTCTGCCTTGCCCGCCGTCATGTTGGTTTCATCTCCCAGCGCGGGAACCGAAAGGAGGCCATGCCATGACCAAGTGCAAGCTGTGGACCCTGGCCCTGGCGGCGCTCCTGGTGGCTTGGGCCGCTCTGCCGGCCCTGGGAGCGCAGTCCGGCCCTGGCGCGCCGGCGGACAGGTATTCCACCCTTTCCCTCTACCTGGTCCGTCACCTGGACGATGCCATGGTGGCCTGCGCCCTGGACGGCAAGGTGGTGTATGCCAACCAGAGGTATCAGCAGATGCTGGGCTACACCCTGGCGGAACTCAGGAAGCTGACCTACCAGGAACTCACCCCGGCCCGCTGGCACGCCATGGAGGACAGGCTCCGGCAGGAACAGGTGATGAAACGCGGTTTTTGCGATGAGTACCAGAAGGAGTACATCCGCAAGGACGGCAAGGTGATCCCCATCGTGGGCCGGGCCTGGCTGGTGCGGGATGAGCACGGCAAGCCGCGATGGCTGCTGGGCATCTACCGGCTGCGCAGGTAGAGGGCGGTTGGCCTGGCTGCCGCCGGCCTCGAGGGGCCGGACGTGAGGCGACGGGGGGGCGGGGGGGCGACGGGGGGACGAAGGGGGGCGACGGGGTTATCGGTTCAGCTCGAACAGCTTGAACTCCTGCAGGGCCTCCTCCTGCACCGTGACCCCCAGGCCCGGACCTGGCAGCGCGGGAGCCCGGCCGCCGTAGCCAAAGGAGAGGTCCTCGGCGACCACGTCCCCTTGCACGTAGTACTTGGCCAGGCTGCCCTCCAGGTAGACCAGCTCCCCCCGGGCGCAGGCCATGTGCCGCCCCAGGGCCGAGAGCAGGCCCAACTCGCCCACCTGGCTGCCCAACTGGGCCTTGAGCCCCGCCCCCAGGGCCGTCTCCAACAGGGCCAGGGTGCGGGCCGGGCCGCCGCACTTGCTCAGGCGCAGGTTGAAGCCGTCCACCGCCCGGGCCGCGATCAGCGCCTCGGCCTGGTCCGGGGTGCAGAGCGATTCATCCGCCAGCACCAGGGGCTCCACTGCCCGCCGCACCCGGGCCAACTCGCCCGCCTCGCCCGGGGCCACGGGCTGCTCCACTGCCTCCACCCCATAGGGCGCCATGGCCTGGATGCGCTCTATGGCCTCTGCCGCCTGCCAGCAGCCATTGGCATCCACCCGCAGGCGCACCCCCGGCCCCAACACCTGCCTGAGCCGGGCCAGCCGCTCCAGGTCGTCGGGCAGGCCCACCTTTAGCTTGACCTCTTGCATGCCCAGGGCCTTGACCTGGCCCAGGAGCCGGTCGAACAGCTCCGGCTCGGTGAAGGGTATCACCGCGCTGTAGACCACCTCCTGCCGCTGCTCGCCGCCCATAAGCGCGCTGAGCGGCCGGCCCAGCCTGCGCGCGGCCAGGTCCAGCAACGCGGTCTCCAGGGCGCAGGCCGCAGCCGGGGCCGCGTCCAGGACCGGCCGGGGCAGCTCGCGCATCAGAAGGCCAAGGGTTTCTTCCGGGGCCAGGGCGCGGCCCACGACAAGGGGGGCGGCGCTTTCTTGGATGAAGGCCTGGGCCGCCTCCAGGGTTTCGCCGGTCACATAGGGCCGGGGCACCCCCTCGCCATGGCCCGCCAGGCCGCCGGCATCCTCCAGCCGGATTATGAGGGAGGTGGTGAGGGTGTTGGTGGCCAGGCTATGCTGGATGGGAAACTTGAGCGGCAGCTTCACCAGGAAGGCCGACAGGCTTTGGATTTTCAGGGGCAACGGGGGGGTCATCAATGAGCCTGTTCAATTTGGCCCACTCGTACCAGGCCTGGGGCTCTTGGCCGATGCTCTGGCAGAGCAGGCTGAGGCACGAGCGGGCGACCTGGCCGCGGGGCGGGTGGGGGCCTGGGTCCACTGGTTGCAGGCAAAGCCGGTAGCGCCGCCCGGGCCGGCGGTGCATGAGGCCGAACACCACCGGCGCCTTGGACTTGCGCACCAGGATCTCCAGGGAGCGGTCCAACCCGGCCTCCAGGCCCAAGAAATCTATGACCTGGTTGGAGTAGGGCCGCCAGCAGTCCAGCTCGTCGCACTGGGTGATCAGCACCCGGCCCCCTTTCAATTCCTGTATGGCGCGAAATAGCACGCTCTCGCTCTTGGGGTCAAGCAGATTGGTTCCAAAGCGGGCGGCTTTTTCCTCCAGGGCCCGGCGCAGGCCCTCGCTCTTGCAATGCACCATGGTGGTGAGCGGGTAGCCCCGCATGGCCAGGGACAGGGGCAGGTATTCCACCGCGCCGAAATGACCGGTGACCAGGACCACCCCCCGGCCCTGGGCATAGGCCCTGGCCAGGGCGGGCTCGCCCTCCACCTCCAGGCGCTCGGCCAGGATCTTTTGCACCCGCTCCAGGGGCTGGAAGCCCAGCATCAGTTTTTCGTGGTAGTGGTCGATGATTCCGCCGCGCACCGCGCCCCACAGGCGCCTCAGCTCCCGCCGGCCGGCGTCCTGGCCCAAAAAGGCCTCCAGGCTGGCCAGGATGCGGGCCCGCTTGGTGCGGTTCAGGGAAAAATAGGCCCGCCCCACCAGGCCCAGCAGCCAGCGGCTGGCCCTGGGCGGCAACATGCGGAAGACACAGACACTTGGTGTGGATTGCAGGAGCACGCTGAGTTCCAGGCGGGGGAGGCGCCAGTCAAGACGCGCCAGCAGGGGGCCCAGCCTCCAGGTTCGCCCTGGGGACAGGGGTTCGGCTTCTGCGGACAGGGGCAAGCCCGTGAGGACCGGTGGCTGAAGGTTCATTCTCTGCACCAGCGACATGGAGGCGTTAACCTTTGACCAGGCCCCCCGCGGGGCAGGCCCGGCCGTTTGCCCGGGCTTACTGCAAGAAAGAAGCCAAAAAGTACGAAAGGCTAGGTACATAGCCACCACGACCCCTGCGGGGCTCCACCCGAAGCCGCAGATGGAGGCCCCCCCAGGAACTCCTCCCCTCGGCATGAGGGCAAAAGGCTAATGATTGGGCGGGCATGGCCCCGGTTGCTCCACGCTGGGCCCGCGAGTTGTGCGCGTATTCAATTGTTGCGGATACCTAAGAGCATCTTACGGAGCCCAAGGGCATGTCAAGGTAAATTTCGCTCTGCGGGGAGCACTGCCCCGGCCCCGACCGGGGAGTGACAAAAAAATGCCGCTCATTCCAGGCAAATAATGCCACCTTACCGCGGGATATTTGACGGAGCCTGGCGGGCCAGCCTGGGAAAGCGGCGGGTGCGGTCCGGCCGGGGCGGGCGGTGGGAAAACAGGATGGGTATCTCGGTTATGGCCCCGCACTCAGCCGGAAAAAGGGCCAGGCGGTCGCCGGGGTTCAAGGGCTGGTCCTGCTTGAGAGGCCGGCCGTTCAGCATGATGACCCGCACCTGGTCCAGGCCCAGGCCCAACTCCTCCAGGGCGGCAAAGGCGCTGGCCTCGGCCGGGAGCCGCAGCTCCAGCTCGCCGCCCTCGTGGCCGCTCACCAACTTTCGCAAGGGGCCGCCCAACTTCACGGTGATTTGCATGTGTGCACCTTAATAAATGGTAATCCATATCCGAATTATAACACATGCCGCCCCTCCCGCCAGGACGGGGGGCAGGGGCGACGGGGGGCGACGGGGGGCGGGGGCGACGGGGGCGGCATCCAGGAAGCGCTTCCCGCCAGGAGCGCACAAGGTTTGATTGACCCGCCAAACCCGAAAGGTCTACTATGGTTTATTGACGCAAAGCGCGTGCGTGGCTGCCCCTGTAACCGGAGGATCGAAAAATGGAAATAAACCCGAATTTTGTTTCGCCCTGCGGCCTTTATTGCGGGGTCTGTGCCATTTATATTGCGCACCGCGACAACAACCAAAAATTCAAGGAAAGCCTGGTGAGGCTGTACCAGGGTAATATTGCCGGCAAGGGCACGCTTCCCAACAGTGAGAACCTCACCGTGGATGACATCAAGTGCAAGGGATGCTTGTCTGACGAACCGTTCATGTATTGCCGGCAATGCAAGATAAGGGACTGCACGAGAGAAAAGGGTTATGCCGGCTGTCACCAGTGTGATGATTTCCCCTGCGAGTACATTGACAACTTTCCAATGGCCGTGGGGAAAAAGGTTATCCTGCGGGTCATTCCCTATTGGCGGGAGGTTGGCACGGAAAGATGGGTTCAAGAGGAAGAGGCCCGCTATGTGTGCCCTGAATGCGGCAACAAGCTTTTCCGGGGCGTGGTGAGGTGCAACCAGTGTAAGACGGAGTTGGACCTGGATTAGCCCCAGCCGGCAGGACGATAAAGACATCCCCCCAGCGCTGCACGGCGT
>CAZUHP010000045.1:0-25850 GCA_964620595.1 uncultured Desulfarculaceae bacterium
GTTCCCCGCGCCCGCGGGGATGAACCGAAATCGGCATCGTATCGGGCCTGGGGAATCAAGAGTTCCCCGCGCCCGCGGGGATGAACCGTGGCGTATTAGCTCTAACATACGTATTCCTTCGAGTTCCCCGCGCCCGCGGGGATGAACCGCGGGAGACCCTGCGGGAGACGATAGGCCGCATGAGTTCCCCGCGCCCGCGGGGATGAACCGGTTTGCACCGGGCGGCGGTGATGGATTTCAGTTCTGGGGTGGGAAGTACCAGGTGCGCTTGGCTTACAACCTGGGCCAGGGACAATTGTGGCGGAGGAAGGACAAAGCAATGGACCGAGGCGGGAGTTCGGAACCTCCGTCCCCGGCGAGAAGTCCCCGTGAAGAGGAAATATCATCCGGGAGCCCGACCACGCCTTCCGACGTGGTTCGCCTCAGCCCATTTGCTACCAATATAGCGGCAGAGAAGCCTTGAAGACAAGGCTGTTGAAATTTTGCCTTTCCCGTCCTGGGGGCCAATGGAACTACGGCTGCTGGCAGGGAGGCCAGAAAAAGGGGGGGACAAGTGAACAAAACGCTAGTATATTTAGGAAGGTAGGACGGGCGAGAACGAGCAGGCGCCTGGCAGCAGGCACAAAAAGAAGGCTGCGGCGCCAGATGCATCTCCCCTCCGGGGAGCCCCCCGCTCAAACGTCCGAAACGTTCCGCAACCCTTGCCCCACTATAGCGGCAGTGGCAGTTGAAGGCAAGGCCACGAGTTCCCCGCGCCCGCGGGGATGAACCGCCTGGCCCCAAAGCCAGTTCATCCGGTCGTTGGAGTTCCCCGCGCCCGCGGGGATGAACCGGCCTCCAGGAACAGGGCCTGGAACGATTTGCGGAGTTCCCCGCGCCCGCGGGGATGAACCTGTAGCAGCATCAGTTTTATAATTACCTTTGCTGAGTTCCCCGCGCCCGCGGGGATGAACCCAGAACAAAATCCAGAACGGCGAGACCATCGAAGAGTTCCCCGCGCCCGCGGGGATGAACCGAACACAACAGCCAGTACCCGGTGCGGGGTAATGAGTTCCCCGCGCCCGCGGGGATAAAGCCGACAATGGCTTGCTTGCCAAGGAAACGGGGCGGGGCCGGGCCGGCCCCTGGTCTTGGAACTGGCTCCGGGCCTTGCTTCAGGGCACCAGCTTGTGCCCCTGCCGCGCCTTGGGCACCCACCAGTGGATGAAGTTGTAGGTTATGCCCGCGGGCGCGGCTTTTATGCCCTGGAAACGCGCATTCACGATGGGCAGCGCGTCGGGCACGTAGAGGAAGGTATAGGGCACGTCCTCGGCCATGATCTCCTGGATACGGTCGATGATGGCCTTGCGTTTGGCCTGGTCAAAGGTCCGGCGCTGGGCGCTGAGCAGCCGGTCCAGCTCCGGGTTTTTGTAATAGGTGAAGTTGAGCCCGCCCGGCTTGGCGTTGGACGAATGCCACACGTCATACAGGTCCGGGTCGGGCGGGATGGTCCAGGCCAGCAGGCAACACTCGAAACGCCCCTTGTTGATGAACTCCTTGATGAAGGCGGCCCATTCGATGGTGCGCAGCTCCACCTTGATGCCGATCTGGGCCAGGCGGCGCTGCACGATCACCCCGGTGTTGGCCCGGTACTGGTTGCCCTGGTTGGTGATGATGGTGAAGGCGAATGGACGGCCGTCCTTGTCCAACAGGCCGTCGCCGTCGCGGTCCTTCCAGCCGCACTGGGCCAGGAGAGCCTTGGCCTTGGCCGGGTCGTAGGGATAGCGCCGCACCTTGGGGTTGTACCAGTAGGTGCCCGGCTTGAGGGGACCGGTGGCGGGCCGGCCCAGGCCCAGGAGCACGCCCTTGATGATTTCCTTCTTGTTAATGGCGTAGCTGAGCGCCCGGCGCACCCGCACGTCCTGGAAGCGCTTGTCCTTGAGGTTCCAGCCCAGGTAGGTGTAGGAGGAGGACAGGTAGCGGTACTTGCGGAAGTTGCGCTTGAAAAAGGGCGTGTTGGTCTGGCGGCGGTACTGGAGGGCGTTGAGGCCGGTCATGTCTATGCCGCCCGAACGCAGCTCCAGGAACATGGTGGCCGCATCCGGGATGATCCGGTAGACCACCCGGTCCAGGTTGGGCCTGCCCTCGAAGTAGTGGGGATTATAGCGCAGCACGATGCGCGCGCCCGGCTCCCATTCCTGGAGGATATAGGGGCCGGTGCCCACTGGTTGGCGGTTGAGGGGGCTCTGGCGCACGTCGCGGCCCTTCAGCAGGTGGGCCGGTAACTGGGGCAGGGTCCAGGAGGCCAGGCCCGGCGCAAACACCTCCTTGTAGGTCACCTTGAAGGTGTAGGGGTCGGGCGCCTCGGCCTTGGCCACCTTCAGGTAATCGCCCGAGTAGGGGGTGGGGGTCTTGGGGTCCACCATGAACTGGTAGGAGAACAGGGCGTCGGCCGAGGTGTAGGGCTTGCCATCCTGCCAGCGCACGCCCCGGCGCAGGTGAAAGGTGATGGTGAGCCCGTCCGGGCTGACCTCCCAGGACTCGGCCAGGTCGCCGGTCAGTTGCAGGTTCTGATCGTACTTCAAGAGCCCGTTGTAGATGTAGCCCTGGATGTCGCTGGAGGCCGAATCCGAGGTGATCATGGGTATCAGGCTGGTGGCGTCGCCGATGGTGCCCATGACGATCTCGCCGCCGGTCACCGGCTGGCCGGCCCGGGCCGGGAAGGCGGCGGTGAACCAGCCCAATAGGGTCAGGACGAGGCCGGCGGCCAGGATTTGCAAGGCTTTGGGGATGGACAAGCTGTCTCCTTGGCGCAGAGGGAAACTGGCCCCAGTTTAGCCAGGGGGGCGGCAGGGCGCAAGACCGGGGGGGGCGGGGGGGCGACGGGGGCGGGCGACGGGAACGGGCGGCGGTGGACGGTGGGCGACGGAGGACGGGAGCCACGGGGACGACGGGGGCGACGGGGCGGCTTGACCTGGTGGGGGCCATGGGCTAGACTCCCCTCTAAGCCCGCAAGGAGGCAGTTGATTTGGATTCCCAACAACTAATGGAGCTGATCAAGGGCCGCCGCAGCGTGCGCAAGTACGCCGACCGGCCGGTGCCTGACGAGCTGGTGGAGCAGATCCTGGAGGCAGGGCGCTGGGCCCCTTCGGGATTGAACAACCAGCCCTGGCGCTTCGTGGTGGTGCGCGAGCCTGGGCTCAGGTCCCGCCTCGCCGGGTTCACCCGCTATGGCAAGGTCATCGAGGCCGCGCCGGTGGTAATCCCGGTGTTCATCCACAAGCCGTCCATGTACAACGACGTGAAGGACCACCAATCCCTGGGCGCCTGCTTGCAGAATATGCTGCTCATGGCCCACGGCCTGGGCCTGGGCGCGGTGTGGCTGGGCGAGATACTGAACCAGGCCGAGGCGGTGCGCCAGGCCCTGGAGCTTGGCGAGGAGTTCGAACTCATGGCGGTGGTGGCCCTGGGCTGGCCCGCGTCCGGCAAGGAGAAGGGCTCGCGCAAGCCCTTGGACGAGCTGATACTGGCCCGTCATGATGGCTGACCGGTTTATGAAAAGGGGAGGAGAGGGCATGAAGTTCGGCAAGACCATGTTCATGATCTGCCTGGCGGCCCTGGTGGGGCTGGGCGCGGGTTGTTCGGTGTTCCAGAAGGAGCCCGCCCCTGCCCAGGCGGCCGGGTCCCAGGATGCCAGCGCGCCCCAGTCCAACGTGGACAACTCCGGCGCGCCCACCCCGGCGGCCCTGGGGCGCTACTATGACTTCGATGACATCCAGGTGCCGGTTCAGCTCAAGTTGAACAAGGAAAAGTCCATCCTGTTCAAGGTGGGCTCCTTCAAGGCCGGCCTGCTCTCCTTCTCGGACAACCTGGAGGTGGAGAGCCTGATTAACTTCTTCGTGGAGTCCATGACCAAGGACAACTGGGTGCTTAAGAGTTCCTTCAAGTATCCCAAGATCGCCCTGTTCTTTGCCAAGCAGGGCAAGACCTGCATCATCCACATCACCGAACACACCTTCTCCACCGAGGTGGAGATATGGGTGGCGCCCACCATCTAGGCTCGGGAAGGGGCTCAATGAACCACAGCCGCGAGGCAAGGCGGGTCCTTTTGGGAGTAACCGGCGGCATTGCCGCCTACAAGGCCTGCGAGCTGGCCAGCCTCTTGACCAAACAGGGCCGGGAGGTGCGGGTGGTCATGACCCGGGCGGCGCAGGAGTTCGTGAAGCCCCTCACCTTTGCCGCCCTCACCGGCAACCCGGTGGCGGGCGACATGTTCGATCCCGCCCAGGAGGCGGCCATCAGCCATATCGACCTGGCCCGCTGGGCCCAGGTGGTGGTGGTGGCCCCGGCCACGGCCGATTTCCTGGCCCGGGCCAGCCTGGGCCTGGCCAACGATCTGCTCACCACCGTGCTCCTGGCCACCACCGCGCCGCTCCTTTTGGCGCCGGCCATGAACCCCCAGATGTACGCCCACCCCACCGTGGCCGAGCACCTGGAGCGGCTCAAGGCCCGGGGCGCCCGGGTGGTGGGCCCGGCCAGCGGCCACACCGCCTGCGGCGAGGAGGGGCCGGGCCGCATGGTCGAGCCCGCGGACATAGCCCAGGCCCTGGTGGACCTGACCTCGCCCCAGGAGCTGAGCGGGATCAAGATGCTGGTCAGCGCCGGGCCCACCCGGGAACACCTGGACCCGGTGCGCTTCATCTCCAACCCCTCCACCGGCCGCATGGGCATAGAGGTGGCCCGGGTCGCGGCCCGGCGCGGGGCCGAGGTGGTGCTGGTGCTGGGGCCCACCCACCTGGAGCCGCCCTCCCAGGTGCGTACCGTGCGGGTGGTTTCGGCCCAGGAGATGTTCGAGGCGGTCATGGCCGAGGCGGCCGACGCCCAGGTCATTGTCAAGGCCGCGGCGGTGAGCGATTTCCGGCCGGTGGAATGCGCCCCCCGCAAGGTGAAAAAGGGCGAGCCCGCGGCCACCGAGTGCCGCCTGGAGCACACCACCGACATCCTGGCCGCCCTGGGCCGGGAAAAGGGCTCGCGCATCCTGGTGGGGTTTGCCGCCGAAACCGACGAGTTGGTGAAGAACGCCCAGGCCAAACTCAAAGACAAGAACCTGGACCTTCTGGTGGCCAACGACGTGAGCGCGGCTGACTCGGGCTTTGCGGTGGAGACCAACCGGGTGGTGCTGCTCTCCCCCTCGGGCGAGGCCGAGGAGCTTCCCCTCATGAGCAAGCAGGCCGTGGCCGAGCGCCTGTGCGACCGCCTGGTCCGGCTGCTGGGCCGGGCGGCATGAGCCCCGGGGACCCTGCCTGGCTGGCCGCCCTGGCCGACAACCTGGCCTGTCGCGGCCGCCTGGGCCTGGACCTGGTGAGCGGCGGCCAGGAGGACCTGCGCCGCCTGCTTTCCCTGCTCGCGCCGGCAGAGCCCCGGCAGCCCGTACCTCACGCCACGCCCCCGGACACCGATACCCCCACGGGCACGGATCTGGCGGGTGAGCCCCAGGCCTCCCCGGACGGCCTTGCCCAGGTGCGCGCGGCCATGGGAGAATGTACCAGGTGCCCCCTGCACCAGCAGCGGCGGAGCATTGTCTTTGGCCAGGGGGACGCGCACGCCCGGGTCATGTTTATCGGCGAGGGCCCGGGCGCAGAGGAGGACCGGCAAGGGCTGCCCTTCGTGGGGCCGGCCGGCCGGCTCCTGGACCGCATGCTGGCCGCGGTGGGGCTGGACAGGCGGGAGGTGTACATAACCAACATCGTCAAGTGCCGGCCGCCGGGCAACCGCGACCCCCGGCCCGAGGAGGTGGCGGCCTGCCGCCCCTTCCTGGAGGAGCAGGTGCGCGCGATCGCCCCCCAGATCATCTGCACCCTGGGCCGGCCCGCGGTCCAGGCGCTGCTGGGCAGGGAAGTGCCCATCAGCGCGGTGCGGGGCAACTGGCACTCCTTCCAGGGCGTGCCGCTTCTGCCCATGTTCCACCCCGCCTATCTGCTGCGCTCGCCCGAGCGCAAGGCCCAGGCCTACCAGGACCTCAAGACCCTGGTCCGCGCGCTCCGGCAAGGGCCGCCAGAGGTGTGACCATGCCCAAGGTATCGGCCATCCTGCTGCTCGTCTTGCTGGCCGCGGGCATGGCCGCGGCCCCCGCCCCGGCAGGCGAAGGACCCCGGCCCGCGGTGGGGCGGGGCCCGGTTTTTGTCATCACGCTCAAGGGCACGGTGAACCCGGGCAGCGCCGATTTCCTGGAGGCCGGCCTGGAGGCCGCGGCCCAGGCGGATGCGGCCTGCGTGGTGATCCAGTTGGACACTCCCGGCGGACTGGTGGAGTCCATGCGGGCCATGGTGCGGGCCATCCTGGCCTCGCCGGTGCCGGTGGTGGTGTTCGTGGCGCCTTCCGGCGCCCACGCCGCCTCGGCCGGCGCCTTCCTGGTCCTGGCCGCTCCAGTGGCGGCCATGGCCCCGGCCACCAACCTGGGCGCGGCCCACCCGGTGGGCGCGGGCGGCGAGGACATCAAGGGCGCCATGGCCGGCAAGGCGGTGGCAGACCTCGAGGCCCTGATCAGCGGCCTGGCCAAGCGCCGGGGCCGCAACCCCGGGCCCGCGGCCAGGATGGTGACCGACTCGGCCTCCTACGACGCGGGCCGCGCCAAGGAGTTGGGCCTGGTGGATATGGTGGCCCGCGACCTGGGCGCGCTCCTCGCGGCCCTGGAGGGCAGGGTGGTGCAGACCGCCTCCGGCCCGGCGCGCATCGTCACCAAGGGCAGGGCCCTGCGCTTTCTGGAGCCGGGGCTGCGGCACAAGGTGCTCAGCCTCTTGGCCAGCCCCAACCTGGCCTACATCCTGTTGATGATCGGGCTCATGGGGCTCTACTTCGAGCTTTCCAACCCCGGGGCGGTGCTGCCCGGGGTGGTGGGCGGCCTGGCCCTGATCCTGGCCCTTTTCGCCATGAGCGTGCTGCCGGTGTCCTACACCGGCTTGGCCCTCATCGGGCTCAGCGTGGTGCTTTTCATCTCCGAGATATACGTGGTCTCCGGCGGGGTGCTGGCCACCGGCGGGGCGGTGGCCCTGGTGCTGGGCTCGCTCATGCTCTTCAAATCGGACGACGAGCTGCTCCGCGTGTCCTTGAGCGTGTTGATTCCCACCCTGGCGGGGGTGGTGGCCTTTTTCGGCGGGGTCACCTGGCTGGCCATGCGCGCCCAACTGCGCAAGGCCAGCACCGGGGCCGAGGGCCTGGTGGGGGAAAAGGGCGTGGTGGTGGCGCCGGGCAAGGTGCGGGTGATGGGCGAGCTGTGGCGGGCGCGCTCGGCCGGCGGGCTTCGGCCCGGCCAGGAGATCGTGGTCAAGGCGGTGGAGGGCCTGGAGCTCATGGTGGAGCCCCGGGAGCCCGCTCCGCCGCCGGAACAGGAGAGATGAAATGCTTCCCGGCTTGTTGCCTCTGGTGGTGTTGGTGGTCTTGTTCCTGGCGGTGTCGCTCAAGGTGCTGCGCGAGTACGAGCGCGCGGTCATCTTTCGCCTGGGACGCTGCGTGGGGGCCAAGGGCCCGGGGCTCATCATCTTGATCCCCATCATCGACCGCATGGTGCGGGTCTCCTTGCGCCTGGTGACCATGGACGTGCCGCCCCAGGACGTCATCACCCGCGACAACGTGAGCGTGAAGGTGAACGCGGTGGTCTACTTCCGGGTGGTGGATTCGGTGAAGGCGGTGGTGCAGGTGGAGGACTTTCTCTACGCCACCAGCCAGCTCGCCCAGACCACCCTGCGCAGCGTGTGCGGCCAGGTGGAGCTGGACGACCTGCTCTCGGCCCGCGACAAGATAAACAACCAGCTCCAGGAGATACTGGATACCCACACCGATCCCTGGGGGGTCAAGGTCACCACCGTGGAGCTGAAGTTCATCGACCTGCCCCAGGAGATGCAGCGGGCCATGGCCCGCCAGGCCGAGGCCGAGCGCGAGCGGCGGGCCAAGGTGATAAACGCCGAGGGCGAGTTCCAGGCCGCCCAGCGCCTGTCCGAGGCGGCGGCCATCATCGCCGAGCACCCCCAGGCCCTGCAACTGCGTTACTTGCAGACCTTGCGGGAGGTGGCCGCGGAAAACAACTCCACCACCCTGTTCCCCATACCATTGGATTTGGTCACACCGTTCCTCAAAGGGGTTGCCAAGCCGGGCTCCAGCGAGTAAACTCCGGCTTTTGACGGCAAAACCCAATCACTATCACCCCATGCCTGAAGGGGAGGCATTGAGCTAGCCATGGCCGAAAAGCAGGTCAAACAAAAGCCGCTGGAGAAGATGACCGCCAAGGAACTCCGCGAAATGGCGCTGGGCATCGAGGGCATCGTGGGGGTTCACTCCATGAACAAGCCCGAGCTGATCGCCGCCATCAAGGAGGCCAAGGGCATCGTTGACGAGGGTGGCAAGAAGGCCGACCCCAAAGCGGTCCGCGAGGCCAAGCAGAAGATCAGGGAGCTTCGCGCCAAGCGCGAGGAGTTGGCCCAGAGCGGCGACAAGAAGCAGTTGAACATTCTGCGCAAGCGCATCAACCGCCTCAAGAAGAAAACCCGCCGCCTGGCCAGCTAGGAGGGCGCGACTCTGCCATGGACCTGGCCGCTGCCCGGGCTCTGATGGAGGAACACCTGGCTGACGAGGGCCTGCGCAAGCATTGCCTGGCCTCGGCTGCGGTGCTGCGCGCCCTGGCCAGGCGTCTGGGCCAGGACGAGGAGCTTTGGGCCCTGGCCGGCATGCTGCACGATCTGGACTACAACCAGACCGCCCGCGACATGGCCCGCCACGGCCTGGTCACCGCCGAACTCTTGGCCGGCCGCGGGGTGCCGGAAGAGGTCATCGCGGCCATCAAGGCCCACAACGCCGAAAACCTGGGCCTGGAGCGCCGCAGCAAGCTGGACTTCGCCCTCACCTGCGGCGAAACCATCACCGGCCTGGTGGTGGCCACCACCCTGGTCTACCCGGACAAGAAGCTGGCCTCGGTCAAGCCCAAGAGCGTGACCAAGCGCATGAAGGAAAGGTCCTTTGCGGCCGGCGTGAACCGCGACCACATCCGCTTGTGCGAGGAATTGGGCATCCGCCTGGGCGAGTTCGCCGCCCTGGCCCTGGAGGCCATGCGGGAAATCGCCGGGGAGTTGGGCTTGTAAGTCCCTGCGCGGGGCCCCGTCCTTATCTGTCTCCGGGGCCGCCGCCCTGCCGGCCGGGCAGGTTCACATGGGGGCCGGGCTCCCCAACTGGTTAAGCAGCACCACCACCAGAAACAGCACCACCATGGCGATGATCTGGCAGGCAGCAGCCAGGGGCATGGACATCCGGCCCAACTCCACCAATCCCACCATCATCAGATAGAAATGCACCCCCAGCATGGCCGCCAGCACAAAGGTGGCCACCAGGGGCGGCAGGAACAGTCCGGCAAAGGAGAACACCCACACCGCGCCGCTGTAGGCAAAGGCCCGCAGGGCCTGGTCCAGGCGCAGGGGGCTCTTCATGATGTGGCGGGCCACCAGGTAGATGGTGGCAGCCATGAAAAGGGCCTGGGCCAGCTTCCAGGCCAAGGAGAGCAACAGCACGGGCATGGTCCAGCCGGGTACGCCCCCCCCGTCGCCCCCCCCGGCGCCCCCCACGGCGCCCCCCACAACTACCGCCAGCGCGGGGATGAGCTGGGTGATGAACAGGAAGGCCAGGGGCGCGGCCAGGCCCCGGGCCCCGAGCAGACCGCGGTAGTAGTCGTGAGGCGCGGACAAGGCCCCCCAGGCCACCTCGAGCCAGGTTTGGGGACGGCGCCACTCGAAATCCGGCGACGGGGGGGGCGGTGTGGGGGGCGGTGTGGCGTCCGACGGGGGGGGCGACGGGGAATCCCCGGTAGGAGACTCTGGCGGGTCTTGGCTTTCCGGGGCGTCCCCGGCTTGGGAGTGGGGAGAAGGGGGTTCCACTGCGCTCTCCAGGGGGAAAGGTAGAAACATACCGCACCTTAACAAAAGGCAATGGCTTGTCAAGGCGACGCTTGGCCCTTTGTGCTTGCCGGTGGTATGCTTTTTGGCATGCGGGGATATAGAGTTACAACTTGGTATGTTCTCCTGGCCCTGGGGCTGGCCGTCCTGGGGGCGGGGGGGACGGCCTGGGCCGCGCCCATACCCCAGGGCCGGCACTTTGCCGTGGAGCGGCCGCTCTTGGAGGCCGAGGGCGGCATGCTGCTCACCTACCGCCAGATGATTGCCGTCCTGAACAAGCTGCCCCTGGAGATCCCCCGCTGGACCAGCCATACCGGCTTCGAGCCTTTTGACTTCTTCTACTACTCCCTGCTGCGCGACGAGACCTGGTCTGACTGGCAAAACTTCGTGCGCTCGGGAACCACCGTCATTCCCTTGGGTTCGGCCCGGCAGGTACTTTTTATGGTTCACGCGGGCTACATGGAAAAGCGGCCCTTGAGCCGGGCTCCCACCCCCCCCAAGCGGAAGGAGGCCTACCTGGCGGCCATGCGCTACCTGGCCTATCAGCCGCCGCCCCGCCGCCTGGGTTTCCTGCGCCTGGACAAGCCGGAACCCAAGCGCTCGCGCTGGAACCTGTTCAGCGTCCTAACCGAGGAGGACGGGGTGTTCTCGGGGCGCCCCTGGTCCTGGGACAACTTCCTGCCGCGCCTGTTCACCGTGGGCGTGATGTTGGTGGGCGGGCTCTTGGGCGTGGAACTGCTTCGTTTCATCCTCACCTTTGGACGCCGCCTGAGTGTCCGGCAGAACCAGCGCCCTGGCGGCTCCCAGGAGGAGGCCTAGCCGCTTGGCCGGGGCCCCACCCGCCTTGACAAGGGGGGGGCTTCGGCATATTATGCAATACTTTGTGGGGCCTAGGGCCTCGGATGACGTTGCGCCGGAGGCCGGGGAGGCAACCGGCGCAAAAGACTCATGAATGTGGAGAACATGCTCCCAGCGAGCCAACAGCCGGCCGAGGGGCAGAGCCCCCTTATGGCCTATGACTACCGCCTGCCTCCCGGGCGTATCGCCGATCGGCCCGCCCGGCGGCGGGTGCAGGCCAGGCTCTTGGTGCTGGCGGGCCGGCAGGCGCCGGTGCACCAAAAGGTGGCCCACCTCACCCGCTGGCTGAAGCCCGGCGACCTTTTGGTGCTCAACGACACCAGGGTGGTGCCGGCCCGCCTTGTGGGCCGGAAGCCCACCGGCGGCAAGGTGGAAGTGCTCCTGCTCTCCCCGGCCCGGCCCCAGGACCGCGAGCCCGGCGTCGAGCTGCACCAGGCCCTCTTGAAGAGCCACCGGCCCCTGGCCGCGGGAGCCGAGATCATGATCCCCGCCCAGGACGGCCGGCCCGAGGTCAGGTTGCAGGTGCTCTCCCGGGGGGAGCGGGGCCAGGCCCTGGTACGGGTGCCCGGCTCGGCCCTGGAGCTGGCGAGGGAGCGGGGCCAAGTGCCCCTGCCGCCCTATATCAAGCGGCCCCAGGGGCCGCTGGCCGAGGACGCCCGGCGCTACCAGACGGTGTACGCGGCCCAGGAGGGCGCCGTGGCCGCGCCCACCGCGGGCCTGCACCTGAGCCCGGCTCTTTTGGCCGCGCTGGAAAGGCGTGGGGTGGCCACCGCCCGGCTCACCCTGCACGTGGGCTATGGCACCTTTGCCGAGCCCCGGCCCCAGGACCTGGCCGCCGGCCGGCTGCACGCCGAGTGGGTGGACCTGCCCCAGCAGACCAGCCTGGCGGTGGCCCGGACCCGGGCCCGGGGCGGCCGGGTCATTGCGGTGGGCACCACCAGCGCCCGGGCCCTGGAGTGGCGGGCGGGCCCCGGCGGGGTGCCCCGGCCGGGGGCGGGCTGGTGCGACCTCCTGATCGCCGAGGGACATCGTTTCAGGGTGGTGGACGGGCTGATGACCAATTTCCACCTGCCGCGCACCACCCTGCTGATGCTGGTGAGCGCCCTGGCCGGGCGCCAGAGGGTCTTGGCGGCCTACGCCGAGGCGATAGAGCGGGGCTACCGCTTCTACTCCTACGGCGACGCCATGCTGATCATCTAGCCGTGGCGCGCTTGGAGTATCGCCAGAAGGCGGCCAGCGGCCGCGCCCGCCAGGGGGAGATCATCACCAGGCGGGGCAGGGTGGACACCCCGGTCTTCATGCCGGTGGGCACCCAGGCCACGGTGAAGAGCCTGTTGCCCGAGGAGGTGGCCGGACTGGGCGCCCAGATCATCCTGGGCAACACCTATCACCTCTTGCTGCGCCCCGGCCTGGCGGTGGTGGAGGCCCACGGCGGGCTGCACGGCTTCATGGGGTGGGAGGGGCCCGTGCTCACCGACAGCGGCGGCTACCAGGTGTTCAGCCTGGCCGGCCTGCGCACGGTGGACGAGGAGGGGGTCAGCTTTCGCAACCACCTGGACGGGGGGCTCATGCACCTCACGCCCGAGCTGGCCATAGAGGCCCAGGAGCGGCTGGGCGCGGACGTGATGATGATGCTGGACGAGTGTCCCCCCCCTGGGGCGGGCCGGGACTACCTGGAGCACGCCCTGGAGCGCGACGCCCGCTGGGCGGGCCGGGCCAAGGCCGCCCGCAGCGAAAAAGGCGGGGCGCTCATGGGCATAGTGCAAGGCGGGGTGTATGCTGACTTGCGACGCAAGAGCGTGGAACTCATCTGCGCCCAGGAGCTGGACGGCTACGCCCTGGGCGGATTGAGCGTGGGGGAACCCAAAGAGGTGATGATGGAGGTCATAGACCGGACCGTGCCGCAACTGCCCCGGGACAAGCCCGTGTACCTCATGGGGGTGGGCGCGCCCGAGGACCTGGTGGCCTGTGTGGGGCTGGGAGTGGACATGTTCGACTGCGTGCTCCCCACCCGCATGGCCCGCAACGGCACCCTGTTCACCTCCTGGGGACGCCTCAACATAAGAAATGCGCGCTATGCCGATGACCAGGCGCCCGTAGAGGAAGGCTGCAACTGCCTCACCTGCCGGCGCTACACCCGGGCCTACCTGCGGCACCTGTTCATGGCCCGGGAACTCCTGGCCTATCGGCTGAACACCATACACAACCTGCATTACGTGCTGGGTCTGATGGCCGCTCTGCGCGAGGCCATCGCCCGCGACGAATACGACGCCTTTGCCCGCGACTTCTGGTCCCAGAGGGTCCAGCAGGCGGGTGAGGTCAAACCATCCGAGGGAGGAAACCATGCTTGATTGGTTGATGGCAGGCAGCGCCTGGGCTTTGGGAACCGCTGAGCAGGCGGGCAAGGCCGGCGGCCAGGGTGCCGGCGGTCTGGGCGGTCTGTTGTCCGGTCCGCTACCCATGCTCATTCTCATGTTCGTGATCTTCTATTTCCTGCTCATCCGCCCCCAGCAGAAGAAGGCCAAGGCTCACCGCGAGATGTTGGCCAATCTGCGCAAGGGTGACAACATCCTCACCGCCGGCGGCATCTACGGCCGGATAACCGGCATCGACGACCAGGTGGTGGTGGTGGAGATCGCCCCCCAGGTGCGGGTCAAGGTCAGCCGCAGCTCGGTGAGCGGGGTGGCGGGCCAGACGGCCCCGGCCAACGACAAGAAGAAATAGCCGCCCGCCTTTGGGGCGCATCCAGATTGCCGGCCGGGGTGTTCCCCGCCTGGCAGCGGTAAGGGTACGAGCTGAAGGAGTGGACCTTGTCTAGGAACCTGACCGTCAAGGCCGCCGTGGTGGCGGCCGTGATCATCATAGCCTTGATCTACCTGGTGCCCACCTTTGCCGGCAAGACCCCCTCTTGGTGGGGCGGAATCTTGCCCAGCGACCAGATACACCTGGGCCTGGACCTCCAGGGCGGTATGCATCTGGTGCTGGAGGTGGAGGTGGACAAGGCGGTGAGTTCGGCAGTGGAGCGCGCCAGCCAGGAACTCCGGCGCAAGATGAACGAGGAAAAGATCCGCGCCACCCGGCCCGAGGCCGGCCCGGGCCACACCATCACGGTGACCCTGTTGGCCGACAGCGACCGGGCCAAGTTCCAGGATCTGGTCAAGACCGAATTCCCGGACTACAAGGAGGTGAGCGCCAAGAGCGACAGCGAGGGCAAGGTCCAGGTCACCTTGAAGCTGACCCCCGCGGCCGCCAAGGAGATCGCCAAGCAGGCCGCGGAACAGGCCCTGGAGACCATCCGCAACCGGGTGGACCAGTTCGGCGTGTCCGAGCCCGAGATCATGCCCCAGGAACAGGGGCGCATCCTGGTGCAGCTCCCCGGGGTCAAGGACCCCCAGCGGGCCATCGCGCTCATCGGCAAGACCGCCCAGCTCGAGTTCAAGCTGGTGGACGAGACGGTGGACCCCCGCACCGCCCGCAAGGCCACCCTGCCGCCGGGCAGCGAGCTGACCTACCTCTACCGCCGCGATCCCCAGACCGGCCGGGTGAGCAAGGAGCCCATCGTGCTGCGCTCGCGCACGGTGATGACCGGCGAGACCATCACCGACGCCAGGGTGCAGATCGACTCCCAGTACAACGAGCCCTATGTCTCGATTTCCTTCGATGCCCGGGGCGCGCGCCAGTTCGCGGACATCACCACCCGCAACGTGAAGAAGCGCCTGGCCATCATCCTGGACGGCAAGGTGCAATCCGCGCCGGTGATCCAGGAGCCCATCACCCGGGGTGAGGCCCGCATCTCCGGCGACTTCACCATGGAGGAAGCCCGCGACCTGGCGGTGGTGCTGCGCTCGGGCGCTTTGCCCGCGCCGGTCAAGATACTGGAAGAACGCACCGTGGGCCCCAGCCTGGGCCGCGACTCCATCAACCAGGGGCTCATCTCCATGGTGGTGGGCTTCGTCTTGGTGGTGCTGTTCATCGTGCTCTATTACAAGCTGGCCGGCGTGGTGGCCGACCTGGCCCTTTTGCTGAACCTGGTGCTCATCGCCGCGATACTGGCCGCCTTCCAGGCCACCCTGACCCTGCCGGGAATCGCGGGTGTGATCCTGACCATAGGCATGGCGGTGGACGCCAACGTGCTCATCTTCGAGCGCATCCGCGAGGAGCTGCGCCTGGGCAAGACCCCGGCCGCAGCCATCGAGGCCGGCTACGGCAAGGCCACCGTCACCATCCTGGACGCCAACATCACCACCTTCATCGCGGCCCTGGTGCTCTTCCAGTTCGGCACCGGCCCGGTGCGGGGCTTTGCGGTGACCCTGGCCATCGGTATCGCCAGCTCCATGTTCACGGCCATCTACTTCACCAGGCAGATCTTCGACCTGGCCCTGAGCCGGTTCAGCGTCAAGGGCCTGTCCATCTAAACCAGGATTGCTAGCGCGGAAGAATCATGGAATTCATTAAGCATGACGTAAACATCGATTTCGTGGGCCGGCGCAAGTTCGCCTTTATTCTGTCCGGCCTGCTGCTGCTGATGACCGTGGTTTCGCTGATCGTTCGCGGCGGCCCCAACTACGGCATCGACTTTGCCGGCGGCATCCTGGTGCAGGTGCGCTTCAACGCCCCCACCGACGCGGCGGCCATAAAGAAGGCCCTGCGGCCCATTGGCATGGAGGACTCCACGGTCCAGAACTTCGGGCGCGAGGGCAACGAGTTCCTCATCCGGGCCGAGAAGGCGGGCCTCAAGCTACAGGGCCTGGCCGACAAGATACGCCAGACCTTGAAGGAGAGCTATCCTAAGGGCTTCGAGGTGCGCCGGGTGGAGATGGTGGGGCCCAAGGTGGGCAAGGACCTGCGCCGGCAGGCGCTCTTGGCCATCTTCTACGCCATCCTGCTCATCGTGGTCTACATCTCCGGGCGCTTCGAGGCCAAGTGGGCCTTGTCGGCGATAATGGCCGGCGTGCTGGTGGGCGCCACCCTTCTGGTGCAGGCCATATTCGGGGCCACCGGCGGCGAGGACGCCGGCATGGTGCCCTTGATCATCACCGCCCTGGTGGTCACCGTGGGTGCCTGTTGGCTCTTCCGGTTGCGCTACGCCCTGGGCGCCATCGTGGCCCTGATCCACGACGTGGCCATCACGGTGGGTGTGTTCAGCGTGTTGGACAAGGAGTTCACGCTTCCCATCGTGGCGGCGCTGCTCACCATCATCGGTTACTCCCTCAACGACACCATCGTGGTCTTCGACCGCATCCGGGAGAACCTGCGGCGGGCGGGCCGGGTCCCCCTGCCCACGGTGATCAACGACTCGGTCAACCAGACCTTGAGCCGCACCATCCTCACCTCGGGCACCACCCTCATCGTGGTGGCGGCCCTGTGGGTGCTGGGCGGCGGCGTGATCGAGGATTTCGCCCTGGCCCTGTTGATAGGCATCGCGGTGGGTACCTATTCCTCCATTTTCGTGGCCAGCCCGATCCTGCTGCTCCTGCCCGAAGGCAAGCCCGCCGCCCTGGCCGGCCGCCGGCGTCAGCCAGCGCCGGCCAACAAGGCCCCGGCACCCCAAAAGCAGGCGGCCGCCAACAAGCCGGCTGCGCCCAAGAAACAGGCGGCCGCCTCGAAGCCGGCGAAGTCGCCTTCGGCCCAAAAGAGGTCCAGCACGCGCAAGCGCAAGAAAAAGAAGGGCAAGCGCCGCTGAGGCGGCCGGCCCGGGCGCGGCCGCAAGGCCCGCCGGCAATAGAGGTACGGATGTAGCGGGAGCAGGAGAGCGGGGAACGGAGAGGGGCGGGGGGAACCAAGCGGAGCTTGGTCCTTGCCAAGCCTCGCGGGCCCCGGTTAAGGTGGGGTTGTTATGGGCCGCATCATCGCCGTTGCCAACCAGAAGGGCGGGGTGGGCAAGACCACCACCGCGGTCAACCTGGCTGCCAGCCTGGCTGCGGCCAGGCAGGACGTGTTGGTGGTGGACGTGGACCCCCAGGGCAACGCCACCAGCGGCCTGGGCGTGAGCCTCGGCCAGGAAGACGCCTCCCTCTATCACGTGCTCATAGGCCAGACCGAGCCGGCCGCGGCCCTGCGGGACACGGCGCTGGAGCGCCTGAAGCTCCTGGGCAGCGAGGTGAACCTCTTTGGCGCGGAGATGGAGCTGGCCCAGATGCCCGGCCGCGAGCGGCTGCTGGCCCGGGCCTTGGCGCCGCTCACCGCGCGGTTCCGCTTCATTTTCCTGGACTGCCCCCCCTCCCTGGGGCTGCTCACCCTGAACGCCCTCACCGCCTGCCATGGGGTGTTGATCCCGCTCCAGACCGAGTACTACGCCCTGGAGGGCCTCACCCAGCTTCTGCACACCGTGGCCCGGGTGCGCCGGGCCTGGAACCCTTCGCTCAAGCTGGACGGCATCGTGCTCACCATGTTCGACGGGCGCAACAATCTCTCCCGCCAGGTGGAGGAGGACGTGCGCGGCCATTTCAAGCACCTGGTGTTCAAGACCGTGGTGCCCCGCAACGTGCGCCTTTCCGAAGCGCCCAGCTTTGGCAAGCCGGCCCTCCTGTATGACCAGCGGAGCACCGGCGCCCAGGCCTATCTGGCCCTGGCCCGGGAGCTGCTCGGCAACCTCAAGGGCGGCGGCGCCCTGGGCGGCGGCAAGGCCCGCCAGGAGGCAGTGGCATGAGTGGGGCCAAGAAGGAAAAGCCCAAGAAGAGAGCCCTGGGCCGCGGCCTGGCCGCGCTCTTGGGGGACAGCGATTTTCCCACCGACGGACCGCCCACCGAACCCAGGCCCGGCGAAAAGGTGATCGAGCTTCCCCTGGAGCGGGTGGAGCCCAACCCCTACCAGCCCCGCCGGCAGTACGACCAGCAGGCGCTGGAGGCGCTCTCCCAGAGCATCGCCGAGCACGGCGTCCTGCAGCCCCTGGTGGTGCGCCCGGTGGAGGAGGGGTATCAGCTCATCGCCGGCGAGCGCCGCCTGCGGGCCAGCCAGATGGCCGGCCTCACCTCGGTGCCGGTGGTGGTGCGCCGGGCCACGGACCAGCAAGCCCTCCTGTTGGCTCTCCTGGAGAACCTGCAGCGCGAGGACCTGAACCCCTTGGAAGAGGCCCGCGCCTTTTCGCGGCTCATGGACGAGTTCGGCCTGGCCCATGACGAGGTGGGCCGGGCGGTGGGCAAGGACCGCTCTACCGTGGCCAACACCGTCCGGCTGCTGAAGCTGCCGGGGGAGGTGCAGCAAGACCTGGCCGCCGGGCGGCTCAGCGCCGGTCATGCCCGGGCCCTCCTGGCTCTGGCCGACAGCCCGCCCCTCTTGCGCCAGGCCCGCGACCAGGTGGTACGCCAGGGGCTTTCGGTGCGCGCCACCGAGAAGTTGGTCAAAAAGCTCCTCAAGCCGGCTGCCGGCGCGGCGGCTCCCTCCTCCGAGGACCAGGCCTACATCGACAGCCTGGCCGAGGAACTGCAACGCAGCCTGGGCGCCCGGGTGAAGATACAGCGCAAGGGCAAGAAGGGGCGCATCACCATCGAGTTCGCCTCGGACCAAGAGCTGGAGCGCCTGCTGCAAGTGCTCCGCTCCTGAGAGCCATGCACCTGGTCATCGACGGCTACAACCTCCTGCACAGCACACCGGAGCTGGCTCCGGCCACGGCCCGGGGCCAGGGCCGGGCCGCCCTGCTTGCGGCGCTGAAGCTCTACCGCCAGAAGCGCCGCCACAAGCTCACCGTGGTGTTCGACGGCGGTCCCCAGGCCGAGCCCAGCCGGGGCAGCGAGAGCGGGGTGCCGGTGGTCAACTCGGGCAGCGGGCAGAGCGCGGACGAGGTGATCGCGGACCTGGCCGCCAGGCACGGCCCTGGTATCACGGTGATAACCGACGACCGCGAGCTGGCCCGGCGCTGCCAGGCGGCAGGCAGCGAGGTGATCGCCTCCTGGGAGTTCGCCGGCCGGCTGATGGCCGCGGCCCAGGGGAAGCTGGAGGGCCTGGAGGCGGAGGATGAGGAGGGGGGCTGGGACTTCACCACCAAGAAGAAGGGCCCGGCCAAGCGCCTGCCCAAGAGCCTGCGCCGCAAGGCGCGCCGCCTGGCCAAGCTCTAGGGCGCCTTTGGCCCCTGCCGGGGCGGCGCGTTCTGCTTTGCGGGGATGGGCGCAGGTACGGGGCCGGGGAGGAAAGGACTAGCGCGGCCCCAGGCCGTGTTCAGTGCCGGCCCGCAGGCGGGCGATGTTCTCCCGGTGCTTCCACACCACGATGAGGGCCATGGCCAGGGCCAGGGCCACCACGGCCAGGGGCTCCCCCCAGGCCAACAGCCACAAGGGCGCGCTGCCGCAGCCCACCAGCGACCCCAGGGAAACGTGGCCCGAACGCCAGGCCGCCACCAGGAACAAGGCCAGCACCCCGAGCAGGGCCGGCCAGGACAGGGCCAGGTACACCCCCATGGCCGTGGCCACGCCCTTGCCACCCTTGAAGCGCAGGTAGAGCGGGTAGCAGTGGCCCACGAAGGCGGCGAAACCCACGGCCGCGGCCTGCCATTCCGGCAGCCAGGACGCGGCCAGGAAGGTGGGCACCGCGCCCTTGGCCACGTCCAGCAGCAGGGTGGCCACGCCCAGCGGCTTGCCGGCCAGGCGGGCCACGTTGGTGGCGCCGATGTTGCCCGAGCCGCCGGAGCGCGGGTCGGTCTTGCCCAGCAGCTTGCACAGCACCAGGCCGAAGGGCACCGAGCCCAGAAGATAGGCCCCCACCATCAGACCCAGGCCCAAGGCACTCATGCCAGCTCCCTTCCACCCAGCGGGTTAGCGAGATGATGCCCCAGTCATACCGGTTTTCCCCCGGCCGAGGCAAGGCCAAAACACAGCACCGCCGGCCAGACTTGATTGCCCCTGCGGCAGAGTGTATGCTCAACTGCATCAGCCGGGACCAAGCAGATACGCCGCGCCGGCGCCAAGGCGGGCGGCGCGGGAGGAGCAGCGAACAACCGTGCGCGTGTGCGTGATAGACGGGCAGGGCGGCGGCATCGGCAGCGTCATCATCCGCCGCATCAAAGAAGAATACGGCGAGGCGGTGGAGGTATTGGCCCTGGGTACCAACGCCATTGCCACCACCCAGATGATGAAGGCCCGCGCCAACAAGGGCGCCACCGGCGAGAACGCCATCGTGTGGAGCATCCGGGACGCCGACGTGGTCATAGGCCCCATCGGCATCGTGCTGGCCAACGCCATGATGGGGGAGGTCACCCCGGCCGTGGCCACGGCGGTGGCTTCCTGCCGGGCGCGCAAGTTTCTGCTGCCCCTGACCCAGGAGAACGTGGAGGTGGTGGGGGTGGCCCACGAACCCCTGCCCCATCAGGTGGACCACATCGTCAAGGTACGCCTTAAGGAGTTGATGCAAGATGTGTGAAGCAACCGCCTATATCGTCAACAAGGACGGCGCCGAGGAGTTGCTCCTGGCCGACGTGGACGTGATCGAGCCGGAGGAGGGCGGCAAGATCCGCCTGGTGTCCATCTACGGCGAGCAGAAGGTGGTGAAGGCGGACATCAAGTCCATGTCCCTGGTCAACCACCGCGTGGTGCTCGCCCAAAAGTAGCCCGGCTCCCGCCGGAGAGGGAGGAGAGCATGGCAGACCAGAAGGCCATCGAGAAGCTGGTGGCAAACCTGCATTGGCTGGGGCATGATACCTTCCGTCTCGACGCCTCCTGCGGCAGCATCTATTTCGATCCTTACGAGATCGAAAAGGCCGCGCCGGCGGCCATCATCCTGGCCAGCCACGACCACTTCGACCACTGCGTGGCCGAGGACATCGCCAAGTTGCAGGGCCCCGATACCGTAGTGATAACCGAGGCCGAGTGCGCCCGGAAGCTCTCGGGCGAGGTGCGGGTGGTGAAGCCCGGCGACACCCTCGAGGTGAAGGGGGTGAAGGTCCAGGCGGTGCCGGCCTACAACACGGACAAGGACTTTCACCCCAAGGACAAGGGTTGGCTGGGCTTCGTGGTCACCGTGGACGGGGTGAGCCTGTACCATGCCGGCGATACCGACCACATCCCTGAAATGGCCAGCTTGGAGGTGGACGTGGCCCTGGTGCCGGTGTCGGGCACCTATGTCATGACCGCCGAGCAGGCGGTGGAGGCGGTCAAGGCCATCCAGCCCAAGCTTGCCATCCCCATGCATTACGGCGCCATCGTGGGCGGGGCGGACGATGCCCAGCGCTTTGCCCGGGCCCTGGAGGGCGTGGTGCCCGTGAAGGTCCTTGCCAAGGAGTAGCGCGGGGCCGGTGGATAGTCTTTTGCCGCCGCCCCGGGAGGAGCGGCGCTACGACGTAGTCTGCCTGGGACTGAATGCCTGCGACCACCTGTGCCTGGTGCCGGGCTTCCCGCCCCGGGGAGGCAAGCAGCGCGTGCAGCGGCTGGTCACCAGCGGCGGCGGCCAAGCGGCCACCGCCGCTTGCGCTTTGGCCCGCCTGGGGTGGCGGGTGGCCTATGCAGGGGTGCATGGTGACGACGAGGCCGGCCGGCGGGTCGAGCCCTGGCTGCATCAGTTCGGGGTGGACCCGGCCGGGCTGGTGCTCAAACCCGGCACCGGCAGCCAGCAGGCCTTCATCATGGTGGAGGAGGACTCGGCCGAGCGCACCATCGTGTGGTACCGCGACCAGGCCTGCCGGCTGGAGCCGGAGGAGGTGGACCCCGCCCTCATAGCTTCGGCCCGGGTGCTGCACCTGGACGGCCACTTCCTGGAGCCCAGCCTCGAGGCCGCACGTATCGCCCGGGAGCATGGCCTGGTGGTGAGCCTGGACGGTGAGCGGGTATACCCGGGCACCCAGGAGCTGGTCTCCCTGTGCCAGGTGGTGGTGGGCTCGGAGCGCTTTCCCCAGCGCCTCACCGGGCGGGACGATCCCCGCCAGGCCCTGCAAGCCTTGGCCTCCCTGGGGCCGATTTGGGCCGGCCGCACCCTGGGGGCGGAGGGGGCGGAGATGCTGGCAAACGGCCGATACCTGCGCCAGCCGGGCTTCAAGGTGGAGGCAGTGGATACCACCGGCGCCGGCGACGTGTTCCACGCCGGCCTGGTGCATGCCATCCTTCTGGGCCAGGAGCCGCGCCAGACCCTGGCCACGGCCTGCGCGGTGGCGGCCCTGAGCGTCACCGGCCTGGGCGGACGCAGCGCCCTGCCGGACCGATACGAGCTGGAGCGCTTTCTGGCCGGGCAGTCATGACCTGGTTTCTCTTGGCCCTGGGGGCGGCCTTTTTCCTGGCCACCGCCGATTTTCTGATCAAACGCTATTTCAGCGACCGCCCGGTGGGCGAGATGGTCATGGTCCGCTTTGGCGGGGCGGTGCCGGTCTGCCTGTTGATCCTGGCCTTTCAGCCCCAGGCGCCGGTGCGGCCCGAGTTCTGGAGTTCGGTGGCCCTGGCCCTGCCCGCCGAGCTGGTGGCCACCTTTCTCTACGCCCGGGCCATCCAGGTTTCGCCCCTGGGCCTGGCCCAGCCCTTTCTGGCCTTCACCCCCCTTTTCGCCCTGGCCAGCGGGATTCTCATCCTGGGCGAGGCGCCCTCCTGGGGCGGGCTCCTGGGCATCCTCATCCTGGCGGCGGGCGCTTACGGCCTGAACCTGGATCAGGCCCGCCGGGGCTGGGCCCAGCCCTTGCTGGCGGTGACCCGGGAACAGGGCTCCTGGCTGATGCTGCTGGTGGCGGCCATCTACGCCTTCACCGCAGTGATGGGCCGCCGGGCGGTGCTGGCCGCAGACCCCTGGTTCATGGCCGGGGTGTATCCGCTTCTGGTCAGCGGGGGGGTGGTCCTGGCCCTGGGGCTGAGCGGGCGGCTCTCCTGGGGCTGGCTGCGCCGGCCCTGGCCGGCCCTGGGCGTGTGCCTGGCGGTGAGCGGGCACATCGTGTTCCACTTCCTGGCCATCAGCCTGGTGCAGGCCGCCTACATGATTTCGGTGAAGCGGCTCAGCATCATCATCGCCATGCTCTATGGAGGGGTGTTTCTGGGCGAGGCCCGGCTGGGCCAGCACTTGTTGGCCGGCTTCCTGATGCAGTTGGGCGCGGCCCTGATTCTGATCCTGGGCTAGGAGGGGGGTTACACCGGGGAGTGGAGGATGGCGCCCAGCTTCTTCATGGACTCCCTGGTGCCCAGGGCGATGAGGATGTCGCCCACCTCGATCACCGTATCGGCCTCGGGGTTGAAGATCATCTGGTCGTTCGTCTTTTTCACGGCCATGATGATGAGGTTCAGCTTCTGGCGGATGCCGGTGTCCTTGAGGGGCAGGCCGGCCAGCTCGGTGCCCTCGCACACCTCCAGCTCTTCCATCTGCAACCCCATGTCGCCACCGTGGAAGGTCAGGTCCACGAAGTCGGCCACCGAGGGGCGTATCACGGTCTGGGCGATGCGGCGGGCGCCGATGAAGTAGGGTGACACCACCTTGTTCGCACCGGCGCGCTTCAACTTGCGCTCGGTGCCCAGCTCGGTGGCCCGGGCGATGACAAACAGGTCGGGCCGTATCTGCTTGGCCGAAAGCACGATAAACACGTTGTCCGCGTCGCTGCTCACCGTGGCCACCAGGCCGGCGGCGCGCTCGATGCCCGCGGCCAGGAGCACCTCGTCCTCGGTGGCCGGGCCCAGCACGTAGTGCTGGCCGCGCTCCTCCAGGCGGCGGGTGATGTCCTCCGAGGTTTCGACTATCACGGTGTCCACGTCCTGCTCGTGCAGCATGTCGGCCACCAGGGCCCCGATGCGGCCATAGCCACAGATTATGTAGTGGTTCTTGAGGTGGCGAATCTGGCGCTGCAAGCTTCTCCTCCCCATTATTTGTCTTATCTTGCCCTCCACCACCATCTGGGTGAGGGAGGTGAGGATGTAGAAGACGGTGCCCACCCCGGTGAAGATGAGCACCATGGTGAAGACACGGCCCGACTGGCTCAAGGGGCTGACTTCCCCGAAACCCACCGTGGTCACGGTGATGGCAGTCATGTAGAGGGAGTCCAGCAGGCTCCAGTCTTCCAGCCAGTGGAACCCCAGGGTGCCGCCCACCATCACCATCAGGACCAGAATGGTGCCCACCGTGATGCGTTTGAGTATAGAGCTGCCCACGTGACTTCCGTTACGGCGCCTGGCAGGCGCCTACCTGCTCAGCGGGCCGGGGCCTGGGCGCTGGGCGCGAAAGGCTTCGAGCCCACTACCTCGGCGGTGAACTCGGATAGGTTGCCGGGCAGGTGCGCGAACACGATCATGAAAGGTATGGTGCCCTTGGGTGCTATGGTGTAGGCAGTGCCGTCGGGCCCCTTGGGGCTGCCCAGTCGGGCCTGGATCTCCTGCAGGCTCAAGGTGCGGAGTTCCTCGGGCGTGAAGGTGGGGCCGGCATAGACCACTGCCTGGCGCGCCACCTTGCCCTGGGTGTCTTGCAGGCGGCCGCGCACCAGCACCGCGGTGCGCACGTCCTTGTGCTGGCTCTCCACCAAACCCTGGATCACGAAGATGCGGCCCACCTTTTCATTCACCCGGAAATAGCCCCGCACGTTGGACAGCGCCATCTTGATCTCGCCGGGCTGGTCCGTGCCCCGGGCCGCGTCCTTGGGCAGAAGCAGGTAGTGCATGCCCGGCACCTTGCGCGCCAGGTCCACTATCTGGGGCATCTTGTTCAGGCGGTCCAGGGCCACCACCGAACCCACGGCCAGGAGGGCCAGGAAGATGATTATGCCCAGCAGCCAGAAGATGACCTTGAAGGCCTTGCCCGGTCCGCTGCCCTCGGCGACCGCCTCCTGTTCCTCCTCCAGTCCGAAGTCGGCCAGGTCGGCGGCATCGCTATCGCGCCCCTCCTCCAGGTCCAGGCCCAGGTCCTCGTCCCCGGCCGCGGCCGGCGGCTCGGGCTCCTCGTGGCCCTCGGGAAATACCTGGAACACTTCTTGGCACTTGCCGCAGCGCACCCAGGCGCCGTCCGGACCCAGCTTGCTGTCGTCCAGCTTGAACTTGGTATTGCACTTATGGCATTGGACGATCATGTCTTTTCCCGGCCGACAAGGGTTATCAGGAACGGAACTTCAACTCGCCCACGCCGGGGAGGTTGCGGTATTGCTGGTTATAGTCCAGGCCATAACCCACCAGAAAACCCCGCGGCACGGTGAAAGCCACGTAATCCAGCTCGACTTGGATCTCGCGGCGCTCGGGCTTGTCGATAAAGGCGCATACCTTCAGTTCCTTGGGGCCGCGGGCGCGCAGCCGGTCCACCAGCCATTTCAGGGTGAGGCCGGTGTCCACGATGTCCTCCACCACCACCACGGTGCGGTCGGCGATCTCCAACTCGCAGTCCTTGGTCATGGAGATGCGGCCGCTGGACTCGGTACTGTCGCCATAGGAGGCCAGGCGGCAGAAGTCCACCTGCACGGGCAGGCTCATGTTGCGCGCCAGGTCGCTGAGAAACACGAAGGCGCCGTTGAGCACGCCCAGGAGGATGGGCTCGGTGCCTTTGAGTTCCTGGTCCAACTGGCTGGCCAACTCGGCCACCCGCTTTTGAATCTGCTCCGGGCTGAGGACCGGCTCTATGGTGTACTCCCGGCTTGTCACTTCTCTACCCCAAGAGGATCGGCTTATATAACTAACCGGTTTAAAAGCCTAAACTCTGTCTAAGATAAAGCAGGCCCAACGGGATTGTCAAACACTTAATAGGCATGGGGCCTGGAGGGCGGCTTGCGCCAGCGGCTCAGGCCCCGGGGGTGGGCCCGGCCAGCTTGCCGCGCAGCTTCTTGACCAGCGCCGGGTCCACCCCCTCGGGCAGGGGCCGGCGACCGCAGATGACTTCCCAAAGGTCCAGGTCTTCCATCTGGAGCAGGCGCTCAAATGCGTCCAGCCCGGCCTGGTCCAGGGAGGCCAGTTCCTGGTCGGCAAAGGGCCTGAGTATCAACTCCACCTCCAGCATGCCCCGGCCATGGGCAAGGAGGCGGAGACGCTTGCGGCGTAAGTCTAGTTCTTCGGCCATGCTAGAGCCTCACTTGGCTTCACGGCGCGGCGCCTCCCAGGGATTGAAGCGGCTCGCTGGGGGAGGGCAAGTCCTTTGGGCTCGGGCGTTTTCCTCCGGGAGCAGGCCCCGTTTAGAATTTTCTTTGCACGAGGGCGCGTTTGATGTTTGCGATGGCCT
>CAZUHP010000046.1:0-4439 GCA_964620595.1 uncultured Desulfarculaceae bacterium
AGGTTGCCCAGCAGGAAGCGCATGGTGTTGCGGATGCGGCGGTAGGCCTCGGCCAGTTGCTTGAGGATGTCGTCGGAGATGCGGATGTCCACGGTGTAGTCCTCGGCCGCCACCCACAGGCGCAGGATCTCGGCCCCGTAGCGGTCGATGACCTTCTTGGGCGGGATCACGTTGCCCAGGCTCTTGCTCATCTTGCGGCCCTGGCCGTCCACCACGAACCCATGGGTGAGCACCATGCGGTAGGGCGGTTCGCCCCGGGTGCCCACAGCGCACAGGAGCGAGCTGTGGAACCAGCCCCGGTGCTGGTCCGAGCCCTCCAGGTACATGTCCGCCGGCCAGCGCAGTTCGGGCCGGGTCTCCAGCACCGCGGCCTGGCTGCAGCCCGAATCGAACCACACGTCCAGGATGTCGTTCTCTTTGACCAGGCTGCGCTCGCCGCACAGGGGGCAGGCGTCCTTGCCGTCCAAGAGCTCGGCCGGGCTGCGCTCGAACCAGGCGTCGGCGCCTTCCTTTTCAAAGACCGCGCACACGCTCTCGCTCATCTCGGGGGTGAGCACGTTCTGGCCGCAGGCCTGGCAGCGGAACACGATGATGGGCACGCCCCAGGAGCGCTGGCGGGAGATGCACCAGTCGGGGCGGTTCTCGATCATGCCGTAGATGCGCTCCCGGCCCCACTTGGGCACCCAGCGCACCTTTTGGCGGATGGCCTCCAGGCTCTTGGCGCGCAGGTCGTTCTCCTCCATGGAGATGAACCACTGGGCGGTGGCCCGGAAGATGACCGGCTGCTTGCAGCGCCAGCAGTGGGGGTAGGAGTGGGTTATCTCCTCGCTGGCCAAAAGCGCCCCCACTTCCTTGAGCTTGGCCACCACCGCCTGGTTGGCCTCGAACACCTTCTGGCCGGCGAAGAACTCTACATCCTCGGTGAAGCGGCCGTGGTCGTCCACCGGCGAGTAGACCTCCAGGCCGTACTTGAGGCCGGTCTCGTAGTCCTCGCGGCCGTGGCCCGGGGCGGTGTGCACCAGGCCGGTGCCGGACTCCAGGGTCACGTAGTCGGCCAGGACCCCCACCGACTCCCGGTCGTAGAGGGGGTGGCGGGCCTTTATGCCCTCCAGGTCGCGGGGGTCGATGTCGCAGGCGATCTCCCAGCCCTCCAGGCCAAAGGTGTCCATGCACAGGGGGGCCAGGCGGCTGGCCATGATGTAGGCCTTGCCCTGGTGCCTGACCGCCACGTACTCGAAGTCCGGGTGGGCGGCCACCGCCAGGTTGGCGGGGATGGTCCAGGGAGTGGTGGTCCAGATGACCAGGAAGACCTCCAGGCCGGCCAGGGCCGGGTACTTGGCGGCCAGATCGTCCACCACCGGGAAGGCCACGTAGATGCTGGGGCTGGTGTGGTCGGCGTACTCCACCTCGGCCTCGGCCAGGGCGGTCACGCAGTCGTTGCACCAGTAGATGGGCTTCTTGGAGCGGTACACCCCGCCGTTGTGGTAGAAGCGGGCGAACTCCCGGGCGATGACCGCCTCGTAGGGGTAGTTCATGGTGATGTAGGGCTCTTCCCAATGGCCCAAGACGCCCAGGCGCTTGAACTCCTCGCGCTGGATGTCCAGGAACTTCTCGGCATAGGCCCGGCACTGGCGGCGCACCTCGGCCTGGCTCATGGTCGCCTTCTTGGGGCCCAGGCGCTTGTCCACCTCGTGCTCGATGGGCAGGCCGTGGCAGTCCCAGCCAGGCACGTACACCGCGTCCATGCCCATCATCTGGCGCGACTTCACGATGAAATCCTTGAGCACCTTGTTGAGGGCGGTGCCCATGTGGATATGGCCGTTGGCATAGGGCGGGCCGTCGTGCAGGATGTATTTCTCCCGTCCGGCCGCGGCCTGGCGCAGCTTGTGGTAGAGGCGCTCCTTTTCCCAGCGCTCCAGGAGTTCGGGCTCGCGCCGGGGCAGGTTGGCCTTCATGGGGAAGGCGGTCTTGGGAAGGTTCAGGGTGGCTTTGTAGTCCATGCGAAGTCCTATGGCGGCTAGAGGGTGTAAATGCCTAGAATCTTCGCTATGTACCACATGGGTGGGCGAAGTCAAGGCCAGGGCCGGCCCCGCGCCCGCCCGGGGCGGGGCATTTGGGCCAAAGCCCTTGACTTGCCCGGGGCGGGGCTATAGAGTTTTGAGCAAAATGCTCTTGGGGTAGGGGAGTTAAGTGGGTTTTCTCAAACGCATTTTCGGCCGAGGGACTCAGACGGACCGGGTGTTGGTCCTGGGGCTGGACGGGGTGGGCCTGGAGTTTGCCCAAAAACTGGCCGCAGAGGGGGTCATGCCCAACCTGGGGGGCCTGTTGGCCGAAGGCACGGTGAGCCCCCTGGCCACGCCCCTGCCCGCGGTGAGCACCGTGGCCTGGGCCACCTATGCCACCGGCCAGAACCCGGGCAAGCACGGGGTGTACGGCTTCGTGGACCGCGAGCCCAACCCCTTCCGGGTGCACATCCCCGACGCCCGGGACCTCAAGGTGTCCACCCTGTGGGAGATAATCTCCCGGGCCGGCCGCCGGGTGGGGGTGATAAACGTGCCGCTCAGCTACCCGCCCAAGGAGGTGGACGGCTTCATGGTGGCCTGCTTCCTGAGCCCGGAGCTGGGCAAGGCCACCTACCCGGTGGAGCTGGCCCCCCGGCTCATGGAGCTGGACTACCGCATCGACGTGGACACCTCCCTGGCCCGGGAGGACACCGCCGCCTTCCTGGTGGACCTGGACGAAACCCTCTCCCGCCGCTTTGCCACCGCCTTCAAGCTGATGCAGTCCGAGCCCTGGGACTTCTTCCACCTGCACGTCATGGCCACCGACCGCATCAACCACTTCCTCTGGGCCGACCAGGAGGAGAGCGGCGAGGGCCTGGCCGGCGAGTTCTTGGACTTCTACCGCAAGCTGGATTCCTACCTGGGCGAGTTGGCCCACCTGGCGCCCCAGGGCTGCCAGCTCATCCTGGTGAGCGACCACGGCTTCACCCGCACCCGGGCCAACCTCTACCTGAACCACTGGCTGGAGGAGAACGGGTATCTGCTCTTCGGCCGCGGCAAGAAGGAGCTTTTGAACCTGCACCCGGACTCCAAGGCCTACAGCCTGATCCCGGGCCGCATCTACCTCAACCTGAAGGGGCGCGAGGAGCGGGGCTCGGTGGAGCGGGGCAAGCCCTACGAGGAGCTGCGGGAGGAGCTGATACACCGGCTTTCCGGCCTGACCCACCCGGACACGGGCGAGCCGCTGGTGCGCAAGGTGCACCGGCGCGAGGAACTCTACTCCGGCAGCCAACTGAACCGGGCGGCGGACCTGATCGTGGAGCCCATGCCCGGCTTCGACCTCAAGGCCAACCTGGACGGGCCCGGCTTGTTGGGCCCGCCGGAGATACCCGGCATGCACGTGAGCGAGGGCGCCTTCGCCTGCCTGCCGGGAGTCAAGGCCCGGGCCGAGCAGGAGCCGGCCTCCCTGGTGGACCTGGCGCCCACGGTGCTCAACCTGCTGGGCGTGGCGGCGCCGGCCTCCCTGGAGGGCCGCTCCCTGGCGTGAGGTTTTCCCTGGCATGAGCTTCCACGCCTTCACCGTGTGGCTCTGCGGCCCGCCCCGGGCCGGCAAGACCACCCTGGCCCAAGGACTGGCCCGGGAGCTGGCCGGGCGGGGGGTGGCGGTGGAGCGCCTGGACGGCGGCGAGCTGCGGGCCGCGCTGTGGCCCGAGCTGGGGCACACCCCGGCCCACCGCCGCCAGGCCTGCCTGCGCACCGCCCACCTGGCCGGGATGCTGAACCGCCAGGGCATCTCCTGCGTGGTGGGCCAGATCGCGCCCTACCGGGAGCTGCGGGAGGAGCTGCGCCGCCGGCTGGGCGAGTACGTGGAGGTGTTTTTGGACTGCCCCCTGGAGACGCTGATCAACCGCGACCCCAGCGGGCTGTACCAGCGGGCCCTGGCCGGCGAGATAGAGCACTTCACCGGCCTGGACGACCCTTTCGAGCCGCCCCGCCAGGCCGAGGTGGTCTGCCCCACCGGGGCCGAGGGGCCGGAGCAGTCCCTGGCCCGCATCCTGGCCTGGCTGGAGGAGGCGGCGCTCATCCCCGCCGCCGGGGACGCCCCGCCCGGAGAGGCGGCAGCCGCCTACACCCCCGAGCAGGAGGCGCGGGTGGTGCGGCGGCTCAAGGACCTGGGCTACTTGTAGGGGCGAGACCCGAGCCCGCCGCCGCCGGGAGGCGGCCGGACAAGGCGTGAACCTCTTTCCCCCCGGCCAAGGCCGGGCGGGTGGCTCCCCGCTTATGGACTTATCCCTTTTGCCCTACAACCTGGCGGCAGGCGCGGCCGCGGCCTGCCTGCCCCCGGTGTGGCTGGCCTCGCAGCTCTCCGGCCGCTGGGGGGAGCTGTGGCCCCGGGTGGGGCTCTTCCGCCACTTGGCCCCCGCCCTCCCCGCCCCC
>CAZUHP010000046.1:4539-25599 GCA_964620595.1 uncultured Desulfarculaceae bacterium
CCCCGCCCCCCCCGTCGCCCCCGCCCCCCCCGTCGCCCCCCGGGTGTGGCTCCAGGCGGTGAGCGTGGGCGAGGTGGGGGTGGCCGCGGCCGTGGCCCGGGAGCTGTTCCAGCGCCTGCCCGGGCTCCGGCTCACGGTGACCACCAGCACGGCCAAGGGCCTGGAGCGGGCGCGGGCCGAGTTCGGCGACCGGGCGGCGGTGAGTATCTTTCCCCTGGACTTTCCCTGGGCGGTGGCCGCGGCCGCGGCCAGGATACGGCCCCAGGTCTACGCCTCCCTGGAGACCGAGATCTGGCCCAACCTCTTGGCCTGGCTGGAGCGCCGGGGCGCCGCGCTCCTCTTGCTCAACGGTCGCATCAGCCCCCGCAGCTTCCCCCGCTATGAAAAGCTGGCCTGGCTGGTGAGGCCCGCCCTGCGGCGCTTTGCCCGGCTGTCCATGATAACCCGGGCGGACGCGGAGCGGGTGCTGGCCCTGGGCGCGGACCCGGCCCGGGTGCGGGTGGACGGCAACGCCAAGTACGCGGGGCTCCTGGAGCGGGTGCGGCCGGAGGAGGCCCAGGCCCTGGCCCCCGGGCTGGCCCTGGGGGACGCACCCCTGCTCGTGGCCGGCAGCGTGCGCAGCGGCGAGGAGGAGCCGGTTTTGGATGCCTTCGGCCGGCTGCTGGAACGGCACCCCCGGGCGGTGCTGGCCGTGGTCCCCCGCCACCCGGAGCGGGCCCCCCGCTGGCTGGAGGCCTGCACCCGGCGCTCCCTGCCGGCCCAGGCCTGGAGCAGCCTGGGCCCCAAAAGCCCCCGCCGGCCCGCCACCCGGGTGGTGGTGGTGGACGCCATGGGGGTGCTAATGCCCCTCTACGGCCTGGCCCGGGCCGCCTTCCTGGGCGCCAGCCTGGTGCCCCTGGGCGGCCAGAACCCCATGGAGCCGGCGGCCTGGGGGATCCCGGTGTGCTATGGTGAATCCATGGAGGACTTCGCGGACGCGGCCCAGGCCCTGGAGGCGGCCGGCGCGGCCCAGCCGGTGGCCGGGGCCGGGGAGCTGGCCGCCTTTTGGGAGGCGGCCCTGGCCTCGCCCCGGGCGGAGGGAAACCCGGCCGCCCGCCAGGTGGTGGAGGGCTGGTCCGGCGCGGCCGCGGCCGCGGCGGAGCTGATCTGCGAGCAACTCGCGGCCAAGGGAGCCCTGTGATGAGCGCTTCTCACTCCCGTCGCCTCCCCCGTCGCCCCCCCCGTCGCCCCCGCCCCCCCCGTCCGCCGGTCATAGGGCCGGCCGCGCTCAAGGAGCTGGCCAAGGGCCTGGGCGCGGAGACCAGCCGCTCCCTGAGCCGGGCGGTGCGCCTGTGGGCCGGGGTCAAGCGCCGGGGCGGCCGGGTGGTGGTGGCCACGGGCAGCGGGCCCAACCTGCACGAGGGGGTCACCTGTCTGATCGCCGAGCTGGTGGGGGCCGGCCTGGTGGACGGGGTGCTCACCTCCTCGGCGGTGGTGGGCCACGAGATGGCCGGGGTGCTGGAGCGGGTGCGCCGGGTGGAGGGCCGCCGCCTGGGGCTGATGGCCCGGGTGTTGCCGGTGGACGGCAAGGTGGAGGCGGCCCTGTTGGGGGCCGAGGAGCTGGAGCGCCTGGAGAGCCAGACCCTCATCGACCGCGACCTCTACCGCCGCATGCTGGCCGCGCCCGGCCGGGAGATCATCAAGGTGGCGGGCAACCTGGCCTACCCCACCGGCCTGTGGGTGGAGCGCAGCGCCCGGGAGCTGCTCGCCCTGGCCCGGGCCCACGGCCTGCCCCTGGAGGCGGTGGCGGGCCAGGGCTGCGACCGGCTGACCATGCTGGGCGCCTGCGCCCGGCGGGGGGTGCCCTGCCTGGTGAGCGTGCCCCAGTTGGTGGGCGGCGGCCAGGTGGGCCTGGCGGTGGGCGACTCCATCAGCATCACCGAGCGCTCGGCCCGGGTGGCCCGGCTGTTGGCCTCGGCCGACCTCATCATAGAGTCCGGCCTGGCCCTGGCCCAGGAGATACACGACGGCCCCTTCGAGCTCTACACCGGCCACGGCCTCTGGGCCCGCCACGAGGGCCAGTTCACCTTTTCCCTGCGCGACAAGCTGGTGATCCGCATAGACCTGGACCCGGCCCTGAAAAGGGCCTGGGACCTGGAGCGCCAAAAGGGGGCGGTGGCCGGGGCCATCGAGCGGGGCCGGCCCAAGGCGGCCGGGCTGCACCTGCCCTTCCGCATGGAGATGAGCGGCTTCGCCCGCCTGCCCGGCTCCCTGCCCCTGGTGGGGGACCTGGGGGTGCTCTGGCCCCTGCTGGCCAGCCGCACCGCCCGGGCCCTGGGTGTCAAACTGGGCTTTATGTGCTACAAACAAGGCACCCCGCCGGGCGAGGCGGTGCGCGAGTATATAGTGGACAACGTAAGGCCCCTGGACCGCTCCCTGGTGGTGCAGGCCCTGGGCGAGTTGGATTGACGAGCGCTGCCGGGGGCCGGGCCCTGCCGGCCCGAGGCCCCCGCAGCTTGACAAGGACTACCTCTATGGCCCAAAAGGCGCTATTGGTACTGGAGGATGGCAGGGCCTTTCCCTGCCGCACCTTTGCCGGCTCCGGCGAGGTCAAGGCCGAGGTCTGCTTCAACACGGCCATGACCGGCTACCAGGAGGTACTCACCGACCCCTCCTATCGCGGCCAGATGGTGGCCATGACCTATCCTCTCATCGGCAACTACGGCACCAACCCCGAGGACGTGGAGAGCGCCCGGGTGCAGGTGAGCGCCTTTCTGGTCAAGGAGTACCTGGACTTCCCCAGCAACTTCCGCTCCCGCCAGAGCCTGAAGGACTACCTGGAGCAGGCCGGGGTGATGGGGGTGGAGGGCCTGGACACCCGGGCCCTGACCCGCCACCTGCGCATCCGGGGCGCCATGCAGGGAGTGCTCTCCACCGAGGACCTGGACCCCAAGAGCCTCCAGCAAAAGGCCAACACCGGCCCCGGCCTGGTGGGGGTGGACCTGGTGAAGGAAGTGACCTGCCAGAGGGCCTACCGCTGGATCGACGGCCGGCCCGGCTCGGAGTGGGACCTGGCCGGCGAGTTCGACCCCGAAAAGGTGTGGCAGGAGGGCGAGGGGGAACTCAAGGTGGTGGCCCTGGACTGCGGGGTGAAGTACAACATCCTGCGCTGCCTGGAGGCCAGGAGCCTGAAGGTGCTGGTGGTGCCGGCCTTCACCCCGGCCGAGGTCATCAAGAAGCTGGCCCCGGACGGCCTGTTCCTCAGCAACGGCCCGGGCGACCCCGAGCCGGTGACCTACGTGGTGGAGTGCGTGCGGAGCCTCTTGGGCCAGGTGCCCATCTTCGGCATCTGCCTGGGCCACCAGATGATCGGCCGGGCCCTGGGCGGCAAGACCTTCAAGCTGAAGTTCGGCCACCGGGGGGCCAACCAGCCGGTCATGGACCTGGCCACCACCAAGGTGGAGATAACCAGCCAGAACCACGGCTTCTGCGTGGACGCCGATACCATCTCCGACCCGGAGGTGGTGATGACCCACCTCAACCTGAACGACCGCACCCTGGAAGGGCTCAGCCACAAGAAGCTGCCCCTGTTCTGCGTGCAGTACCACCCCGAGGCCAGCCCCGGCCCTCATGACGCAGACTACCTGTTCGACCGCTTCGTGCGCCTGATGCAGACCGGAGAGCCGGCGGCCTAGCGGCGGCGGGGAGCAAACCAGCTCACAGAGCACAGAGAATCCCGTATGCCCAAAAGAAAAGACCTCAAGAAAATAATGATCATCGGCTCCGGGCCCATCATCATCTCCCAGGCCTGCGAGTTCGACTACTCGGGCACCCAGGCGGTCAAGGCGCTCAAGGAAGAGGGCGTGGAGGTGGTGCTGGTCAACTCCAACCCGGCCACCATCATGACCGACCCGGAGATGGCCGACCGCACCTACATCGAACCCATCACCGCCGAGATCGTCTGCGAGGTGCTCAAGAAGGAGCGGCCCGACGCGGTGCTGCCCACCCTGGGCGGCCAGACCGCGCTCAACACCGCCCTGCAGGTGGCCGAGACCGGCATCCTGGAGCGCCTGGGCATCGAGATGATCGGCGCCACCCCCGAGGTGATCCGCAAGGCCGAGAGCCGGGAGCTGTTCCGCCGGGCCATGGACAACATCGGCCTGCGGGTGCCGGCCAGCCGCATCTGCCGCACGGTGGAGGAGTGCCTGGCGGCGGGCCGCGAGCTGGGCTTCCCCCTGGTGGTGCGCCCGGCCTACACCCTGGGCGGCACCGGCGGCGGGGTGGTGTACAACACCGAGGACCTGGAGAACGTCTCCGCCGCCGGCCTGGCCGCCAGCCTCACCCACGAGGTGATGATCGAAGAATCGGTGCTGGGCTGGAAGGAATTCGAGCTGGAGGTGATGCGCGACCGCAAGGACAACGTGGTCATCATCTGCTCCATCGAGAACCTGGACCCCATGGGGGTGCATACCGGCGACTCCATCACCGTGGCCCCGGCCCAGACCCTCACCGACCGCGAGTACCAGATCATGCGCGACGCGGCCATCGCCATCATGCGCGAGATCGGGGTGGAGACCGGGGGCAGCAACGTGCAGTTCGCCATAAACCCGGCCGACGGCGAGCTGGTGGTCATCGAGATGAACCCCCGGGTGAGCCGCTCCTCGGCCTTGGCCAGCAAGGCCACCGGCTTCCCCATCGCCAAGATGGCGGCCAAGCTGGCCCTGGGCTACTCCCTGGACGAGCTGCCCAACGACATCACCCGCGAGACCATGGCCTCCTTCGAGCCCACCATCGACTACTGCGTGGTCAAGGTGCCGCGCTGGGCCTTCGAGAAGTTCCCCGGCGCCGAGGACGTGCTGGGCACCTCCATGAAGAGCGTGGGCGAGACCATGGCCATCGGCCGCACCTTCAAGGAGGCCCTGCAAAAGGGCCTGCGCGGCCTGGAGATCGGCCGGGCCGGGCTCCTGGGCGACGGCAAGGACCTGGTGCTGCCGCCCGAGGAGCTGCGCCAGAAGCTCACCGTGGCCAACAGCCAGCGTATATTCCACGTGGCCCAGGCCATCAAGGGGGGCATGAGCCTGGAGGAGATACACCAGCTCACCTGGATCGACCCCTGGTTCCTGGCCAACCTGAAGCAACTGGTGGACATGGAGGCCGAGCTGGCCGGGCGGGCCACCTGGGGCAGCCTCAAGGACCCCCTGGCCGACCTGGACGACGAGCTGTTGCGCCGGGCCAAGGAGTGGGGCTTCTCGGACCGCCAACTGGCCCACCTGCTGGGCACCGATGAGCACACGGTGCGCGCCTACCGCCAGAGCCGGGGCATCCGCCACGTGTACAAGCTGGTGGACACCTGCGCCGCCGAGTTCGAGGCCTACACCCCCTACTTCTACTCCACCTACGAGAGCGAGGACGAGTGCCGCGCCGGGGACCGCAAGAAGGTCATGATCCTGGGCGGCGGGCCCAACCGCATCGGCCAGGGCATCGAGTTCGACTACTGCTGCGTGCACGCCTCCTTCGCCCTCAAGGAGCTGGGCATCGAGTCCATCATGGTCAACTCCAACCCGGAGACGGTCTCCACCGACTACGACACCTCGGACAAGCTCTACTTCGAGCCGCTCACCCTGGAGGACGTGCTCAACATCATCGAGAGCGAAAAGCCCTGGGGCATCATCGTGCAGTTCGGCGGCCAGACCCCCCTCAACCTGGCGGTACCCCTGGAGCGGGCCGGCGCCCCCATCCTGGGCACCCCGCCCGACGCCATCGACCGGGCCGAGGACCGCGACCGCTTCTGCGAACTCCTGCGCAAGCTGGGCCTGCGCCAGCCGGACAACGGCACCGCGGTCAGCTTCGAGCAGGCGGTGGCCATCGCCGAGCGCATCGGCTACCCGGTGGTGGTGCGGCCTTCCTACGTGCTGGGCGGCCGGGCCATGGAGATCGTGTACGACCGCCAGTCCCTCCAGCGCTACATGACCGAGGCGGTGGAGGCCAGCCCGGACCACCCCATCCTCATCGACAAGTTCCTGGAGAACGCGGTGGAGGTGGACGTGGACGCGGTGGCCGACGGGACCACCTGCGTGGTGGCCGGCATCATGGAGCACATCGAGGAGGCGGGGGTGCACTCGGGCGACTCGGCCTGCGTGCTGCCCCCCCACACCCTGGGCCGGGAGATGCTCCAGGAGATCATGGCGGCCACCCGGGACCTGGCCTTCGAGCTGGGGGTCAAGGGACTCATGAACGTGCAGTACGCGGTCATGGAAGGACGCCTCTACATCCTGGAGGTGAACCCCAGGGCCAGCCGCACGGTGCCCTTCGTGTCCAAGGCCACCGGCGTGCCCTGGGCCAAGGTGGCCACCAAGGTCATGGCCGGGGTCAGCCTGGTGGAGCAGGGCATCACCGAGGAGGTCGTCCCCCGCCACCTCTCGGTGAAAGAAGCGGTGCTCCCCTTTGTCCGCTTCTCCGGGGTGGACCCGGTCCTGGGCCCGGAGATGCGCTCTACCGGCGAGGTGATGGGCATCGACCGCGACCTGGGCCTGGCCTTCGGCCGCAGCCAGATGGGCGCCGGCCAGGAGCTGCCCAAGAGCGGCACCGTGTTCATCAGCGTGAAGGACGACGACAAGGCCGCGGCGGTGCCGGTGGCGGCCAAGTTCCACCGCCTGGGCTTCAACGTGGTGGCCACCCGGGGCACCCACGCCACCCTCCAGGCCCAGGGGGTGGAGGCCGGCCTGGTGTGGAAGGTCAGCGAGCGGCGGCCCCACGTGGTGGACGCCATCATAAACGGCGAAGTGCAACTGGTGATCAACACCGCCCAGGGCAAGGGCCCGGCCTCGGACGCCTATCTCATGCGGCGCAGCGCCCTGGAGCGGGGTATCCCCTACATCACCACCCTGGCCGCCGCCCGCGCCACGGTGGACGCGGTGGAGGCGCTCCTCAAGAGCGACCATCTCTCGGTGACCGCCCTGCAGGACTACTACCGGGAGATGTAGCCCCCGCCCCCCCGGGGGGGGGGCCGCGGAGCCGCGGTTTGCCTCCCGGGCCGGGGGGGAGTACCATAGGGGCGCGAGCCGCCGGGCGGGCGACGGGGGGGGCGACGGGGGGCGGGCGACGGGGGGCGGGCGACGACGGGGACGGGAGATGGGGGGGCGAAACGAAACCTATGTCCACCGGCCGGGCCGAGGACGAGGCGCCCGCAGAGGGCGCCCCAGGGGGCCCGGGGACAGGTTGGGGTTGCTTGCCATGAGCCATCTGATGTCAGAAGGTCCCAAGGAGGCCTGCGGCGTATTCGGGGTGTTCGGCCATCCCGAGGCCGCCCGCCTGACCTACTACGGTCTCTACGCCCTGCAGCACCGGGGCCAGGAATCGGCCGGTATCGTGGTGTCGGACGGCAAGCAGCTCCGGGACAAACGCGGCATGGGCCTGGTGCCGGACGTGTTCTCCGAGCGCGACCTGCAAAGGCTCACCGGCCACATCTCCTGCGGCCACGTGCGCTACTCCACCACCGGCTCCTCGGTGCTGGCCAACGTGCAGCCCTTCATCATCAACTACGCGGGCCACACCCTGTGCCTGGGCCACAACGGCAACCTGGTCAACGCCCACGAGCTGCGCACCCGCCTGGAGCGCGAGGGGTCCATCTTCCAGACCACCATGGACTCCGAGATCGTCATGCACCTCATGGCCCGCAACATCCACCAGGGCTTCGAGGAGGCCATCATAACCGCCCTCTCCCAGATCCGGGGCGCCTACAGCTTCCTTTTCATGACCGAAAACACCCTGGTGGCCGCCCGCGACCCCCAGGGCTTCCGCCCCCTGTGCCTGGGCGCCCTGGAGGACGGCTTCGTGGTGGCCTCGGAAACCTGCGCCCTGGACCTGATCGACGCCACCTACCTGCGCCAGGTGAAGCCCGGCGAGGTGGTGTTCATCGACAAGAACGGCCTGCGCAGCCTGACCCCCTTCAAGCCCCAGCGCCACGCCCACTGCATCTTCGAGTTCATCTACTTCGCCCGGCCCGACTCCCGCATCTTCGGCCAGACCGTGTACGAGGTCCGCAAGCGCCAAGGCGCCCAGATGGCCCTGGAGTACCCGGACATGGAGGCCGATTTCGTGATGCCCTTCCCCGACTCGGGAAACTACGCCGCCCTGGGCTACGCCCGGGCCAGCGGCATCCCCTTCGAGATGGGCATGATCAGGAACCATTACGTGGGCCGCACCTTCATCCAGCCCAGCCAGGACATGCGCGACTTCGGGGTGCGCGTCAAGCTGAACCCGGTGCACGAGCTGATCGAGGGCAAGCGGGTGGTGATCGTGGAGGACTCCATCATCCGGGGCACCACCACCATGGCCCGCGTGAAGAACATCCGCCAGGCCGGCGCGGCCGAGGTGCACATGCTGGTCTCCTGCCCGCCTCACCGCTTCCCCTGCCACTACGGCATCGACTTCTCCACCAAGGGCGAGCTGATTGCCAGCGACCACTCGGTGGAGGAGATCCGCGAGATGCTGGGCCTGGACTCCCTGCGCTACCTCTCCATCGAGGGCCTGCTGGCCGGCACCCAGACCACCCGCGACGGCTTCTGCCTGGCCTGCTTCGACGGCAACTACCCGGTGCCCATCGGCGAGGGTGCGGGCAAGTACTGCCTGGAACGCTAGGCGACGGGGGGCTACGGGGGGCTACGGGGGCGACGGGGGCGGGCGACGGCGGCCGACGGGGGGGGCGGGCGACGGGGGGCGGCGGGAGAGGGGGTCCGTTGCGCGCCGGGCGGCTACATGTTAACCAGTTAGCCATGTCGCCACCGCCACCAGCAGCCAAAGGGAGACGCCAGTTGTCATCCGTGCTCAAGACCGCGCGCGAGGTTCTCACCATCGAGGCAGAGGGCATACTCCGCCTGCGCTCCCGTTTGGGCGAGGGCTTCGAGCGGGCGGTGGAACTGATCCTGGCCTCGCCGGGCAAGGTCATCACCACCGGCATCGGCAAGAGCGGCATCGTGGCCCGCAAGATCATGGCCACCCTCAACTCCACCGGCACCACTTCCATCTACCTGCATCCCGTGGAGGCCATGCACGGCGACCTGGGCATGGTGAGCCCCGGCGACGTGGTGCTGGCGCTCTCCCACAGCGGCGAGACCGGCGAGCTGGTGGAGCTGATCCCGGTGCTCAAGGAGCACGGGGCCGAGGTGGTGGCCTTCACCGGCGGCATGGATTCGTCCCTGGCCGCCGCCGCGGACGTGGTGGTGAACTGCGGGGTGGAGCGCGAAGCCTGCCCCCTGGGCCTGGCCCCCACCGCCAGCACCACCGCCGCCCTGGCCATGGGCGACGCCCTGGCGGTGGTGCTCATCGAGAAGCGCCAGTTCAATGCCGAGGACTTCCGGCGCCACCACCCGGGGGGCAAGCTGGGCGAGCATTTGTCCCTGCGGGTCAGCGAGGTGATGCTGAAAGGGGCCCAGGTGCCCTCGGTGCGCCCCTCGGCCAAGGCGGCCCAGGCGGTGGAGGCCATCCAGCAGGGCGATCTGGGCACGGTGCTCATCACCAGCCGGGGCCGGCTCAAGGGCATCTTCACCGACGGCGACCTGCGGCGCACGGTGCTCAAGGGTGTGGACCTGCGCTCCACCCCGGTGAGCGAGGTGATGACCCCTGACCCGTTTTCGGTGCCGCCGGAGACCACCGCGGCCGAGGCCCTGCACATCATGGAGGAACGGCTCATCACCGCGCTGCCCGTGGTGGCCGAAGGCCGCAAGGTCTTGGGCATCGTGCACCTGCACGACCTGCTGGGCCGCGGCCGGGTGAGCTTCAAGGCCATAGCCAAAAACTCCTGACAGGAGCCATGCAAGGCGTGCAGCCTGCGCCCAAGGGCCTACTCATAGAGCTTCCCACCCCGCTCACCGAACGCGGCGGACTGGACGAGCGCGGCCTGGCCCGGCTGGTGCGGCGGGCGGCGCCCCATGCCCACGCCCTGGTGGCGGCCGGCCCGGCCGCCGGCCAGGGCCAGCGGCTCGGCGAGGAGCTGTGGCGCCGGGCGGTGGAGGCGGTGCTGGCGGCCGCGCCCCCGCGGCTGCCCCTGGTGGTGGGGGTTACCGCCCCCAGCAGCCGGTCCACCCTGGCGCGGGCCCGCTGGCTAGCCGCCCGGGCCGGGGGCCGAGCCCTCTGGGGCCTGGACCTGGCCCTGTTCCACCACTCCAACCGGGGCCTGCCCGCCTGGGTGGCCGAGCTGGCCGGGGCCCTGGGCCGGCCGGTCCTGTTGGCCAACCGGCCCGACGAGGTCCGCGGCCGCCGGAGCCCGGGGCACCACCTGAACCTCATGCCCAAGGTGGTGGCCAAGTGCGGGCCGGAGCTGGCCGGGGTGGTGCTGGCCGGCTCCATGAAGCTCAGCCTGGGCCTCAGCCGGGCCCTGGCCGGCCACCCGGAGGCCCGGCTCTACGACGGCGACGAGCTGGCCTTCCTCAGCCGCCCGGCCAGCGCCGGGGTGATGAGCGCCGGCGCGGCGATCCTGCCCCGCGCCTGGCGCCTGGTGGCGGACCATGCCCTGGGCCTGGGGGACCAGGCAGGCCCCGGCGAGCGGCGCGAACTCATCGGCGCCGCGGGCCAGGCCCGGGAGCTGGCCGAACTCATGGCCTCCCGCCCGGCCGCGGTGGCCGGGCTGCTGGCCTTCGAGGCCGGGCTCACCCAGAGCCCCCGGGCCGCGGGGCCGGGGGCCGACCCGGCGGTGCGGCGCGCGGCCCGCGCCTGGCTGGAACGGGCGGGGTTGTCCTAATTGTGGGTAGGGTTGCCCATAATCGACCCCCGTGGTAGAGTTTCTAGCCCAGCGCCCGCGGTGGGGCGGAAAGATACTCATCTGCAGAGGGAGTGCGCGTGAACGACAAGGCGCCATCGGCATCTGTAGGGGAACGCATCTGGAGCTTCTTCGCCTCGGTGAAGCTGTCCTTCGCCTTGCTCCTGGCCCTGGCCGCCACCTCCATCGCGGGCACCTTGCTGCCCCAGAAGGAGCCGGCCGAGGTCTATATCCGCGAGTTCGGCCAGAACTGGGGCGGGCTCATCCTGGGCCTGGGCCTGGACGACATGTACCACGCGCCCTGGTTCCTCCTGCTCCTGAGCGCCCTGGCCGCCAACCTGGTCATCTGCTCCCTCAACCGCCTGCCCGGGGTGCTGAAGATCGTACGCAAGGACCCGGCCGCGGACCTGGACAAGAAGAGGGCCCCGGCCCACAGCTTCACCCTGGCCGGCCCGCCGGAAAAGGCCGCGGACAGGGCCCGGGCGGTCCTGCAAAAGGCCCTGGGCAAGGTACACCAGGGCGCGGGGAAGGGCGGGGGCCTGACCCTGCTGGCCCAAAGGGGCGCCTGGAGCCGGCTGGGGGTGTACGTGGTGCACCTGAGCGTGCTCATCATCTTTGCCGGGGCCATGGTGGGCAACCTCTGGGGCTTTTCGGGCTACATCAACATCAACCAGGGCCAGACCCTGGACCACGTGGTGCTGGACCGCGGCCAGTTCCACCACCTGGGCTTTGCCCTGCGCCTGGACAAGTTCAAGATCTCCTACTATGACAACGGCATGCCCAGCGAGTACCGCTCGGACGTGACCTTCCTCCAGGGCGGCAAGCCGGTGAAAAAGGCCTCCCTGGTGGTGAACGACCCGGCCGAGTTCCAGGGCATCGTCTTCTACCAGTCCTCCTACGGCCAGCGTCCCGGCCTGGTCAGGGTGCGCATCACCCGCGGCGAAAAGAGCTTCGAGGCCGACCTGGAGCCCGGCCGCTGGAACAAGCTGCCCGGCGGCGGCCAGGCCGGCGTGCTGGAGGTGCGCGAGAAGGTGACCATGGGCCGGATGTACTCCGGCCCGGTGGCCCGGCTGGCCTACCAGCCCGAGGGCGGCGAGCCCATCGCCCTGACCGCCTTTCAGGCGGGCAACCGCATGCCCCAGAAGGGGCCGGTCAAGATCGAGATAATCAAGCTGGAGACCGTGCCCTACAGCGGGCTCCAGGTGAAGTACGACCCCGGGGTGTGGTTCATCTGGGTGGGCTGCACCTTGATGGTGATCGGCTTCCTCATCACTTTCTACCTGTCGCACCAGAAGGTGTGGATCAGGCTGTCGCCCGCCGGCTCCGGCCGCACGCGGGTGGAGATCGCCGGATCGGCCAACAAGAACCGCCCGGGCCTGCAACGGCTCCTGCAGCGCCTGGCCCGGAGCCTGCGGGAAGGGGAGCAGTAGGTCTTGGAAGCACTATCCAACAGCCTGTTGGTGGCGGTCACCTTCGCCTACCTGGGCGTGAGCGTACTCTATCTGTGCAACTGGGTGTTCAAGCGCCGGGCCTTCGGCAACGTGGCCACCGCCGCCACCTGGCTGGCCCTGGCGGCGCACACCGCCTCCATCATCCTGCGCTGGCTGGCCTCCTATGAGCAGGGCTTTGGCCACGCCCCCTTCTCCAACCTGTTCGAGTCCCTGGTCTTCTTCGGCTGGACCCTCACCCTGATCTACCTGATCATAGAGTGGCGCACCCGCTTCAAGCTCATCGGCGCCTTTGCCATGCCCCTGGCCTTCTTCGCCATGCTCTACGCCCTGAAGCTGGACCCGGCCATCAAGCCCCTGATGCCGGCCCTCAAGTCCAACTGGCTCATCGCCCACGTGATAACCTGCTTCCTGGGCTACGCCGGCTTCGGGGTGTCCGCCGCCCTCAGCCTGTTGTACCTGGTGACCAAGCAGGAAAAGGACCCGGACTCGGGCCGGGCCCTGGTCCTGGACGAACTCATCTACCAGACGGTGGTGGTGGGGTTCATCCTGCTCACCGCCGGCATCGTCACCGGCAGCATCTGGGCCAACAGCGCCTGGGGCACCTACTGGAGCTGGGACCCCAAGGAAACCTGGTCCCTGGTGACCTGGCTGGTGTACGCCGCCCTCTTGCACAGCCGCTACATGCGCGGCTGGCAGGGCAGGCGCCTGGCCTGGTTCTCCCTGGTGGGTTTCGCCTGCGTGCTGTTCACCTATTTCGGGGTGAACTTCCTGCTGAGCGGGCTGCACTCCTACGCCACGGGCAAGGCCTAGGCGAAATAGCGCTGCCAGAGCCCCTTGGCCAGGGCCAGCCGCTCGCCGGGCGGCAACTCGAAATAGATGCCAGAGCATATCAGGCAGCGGACCACCTCGCGCAGGCTGGTCCTCGGGCTGTCTCTCATGGCGGACCTCCTTGTCCCGCTGATCACCGGCCTCTCCCTGCCTGAACACCTTATCGGCACCAGGGGCGGCTATCTTCAAGCCGCTTCCCCCGGCGGTTGACGGCGAGGGGGGGCTCTGTTAGCTTGGGGGCCGCACACTTTTACCGGGAGAAAAGGCGGGTCATGAAGATCGTGCAGATGCTGGTGGGGCAGATGGCGGTGTTCGCCTATCTGGTGGGCTGCGAGGAGACCGGCCAGGCCGTGGTGATCGACCCGGCCGGCGAAGAGGAGCGCATCAAGGCCGAGGCGGACCGGCAGGGGCTCACCATCGTGAAGATAGTCAACACCCACGGCCACCCGGACCACACCTGCGGCAACGCCCGCATGAAGGAGCTGACCGGGGCCCCCATCGTGGTGCACCAGGCCGACGCCCAGGCCATGGTGAGCCCCGACGCCGAGCAATTCGCCCGCATGCTGGGCTGCGCCGGCACCCCGCCGGCCGACCAGACCGTGGAGGACGGGGACCACATCACCGCGGGCAAGGAGGTGGACCTGGTGGTGCTCCACACTCCGGGCCACACCCAGGGCTGCATCTGCCTCCACACCCCGGGCCACGTGTTCACCGGCGACACCCTGTTCGTGGGCGGGGTGGGGCGCACCGACCTGCCCGGCGGCTCCTGGCCGCTCATGCTCAAGTCCATCCAGGAGCGCATCCTCACCCTGCCCGACGACACCGTGGTGTGGCCCGGCCACCACTACGGGCCGGCGCCCAAGTCCACGGTCAAGACCGAGCGCGAGAGCAACCCCTTCCTGCGCTGAGGCCGGGGCAAAAGAGGGGGGGAGCCCCGGCGGGCTCCCCCGATGCTCAGGCAAGGGCGCGGCCTACAGGCCGGCCGCGAACTCCTTTTTGGTGACCACGCCGTCCTTGTTGCGGTCGTACCACTGGAAGTCATCCTTGGCCTTGGCCTTGTCCGGGTGGCAGGCCTGGAACTCCTCCATGGTCAGCTTGCCGTCATGGTTGGCGTCGCACTTGTCGAACTGTTCGGCCTGGCCGGCGTAGACCAGCCCGCTGGTGGCCAGGATGCCCACCGCGGCCAGGGCCGCCACCGTGGTTCTGAAGCAGCTCATGGCTCTCTCCTTCTCCCCCGTCTCTGGGGGGGACCGTGGTTCTAGGCCGCGCCTAGTTGCACACCTCGCGTTCGGTCTCGCGCACCAGTTGGCCGTGCTCGTAGAACTTCTCCTTCACGACGTGGCAGTTGCCCCGCCGCCGGGCGGGGTAGGCCTCCACCCGCCGGGTACCGCTCTGGTTGGTGTAGACCACCGGCCGCTGGTTGTAGGCCGCCTGGTGGGCCGCCCGGTTGGATATCTCGCCCATGGCGCCGCCCAGGACCGCGCCCAGGGCGCCGCCGATCACGCCGCCCCGCCAGCGGTTGTCCTCGTCCAGCAGGGCACCGGCGGTGGCGCCCACCGCCGCGCCCACCGCGCCGCCCTGGTAGCCCGCGCGGGAAGGCTCGGGCACGTTGGCTCCGGCGCAGCCCAGGGCGGTGAAGGCCAGGGCGGCGGCCAGGGCCAGGGCCGCTATACTGGTCAGCTTGTTGTGCATACCTCGTCCTCCTTTTTTCCCCGCCCCCCGGGGGCCGGGGTCTTGGTCCTCGTGCCAAGGGGCCAAGGGCGCTAGTGCCCCCGCTCCTTGTATTCCTGGTAAAGGCTCTTGAGCCGCTGGTAGCGGTCGCGGCCCAGCAGCCGCCGCACCGCCAGCACGAAGTCGCGGACCGCCCGGCCGCGGGCCTGCTTGGCCTGTTCCACCCGGCTGAAGGCGGCCCGGGCCCGGGCCTCGTCCAGGGGCTTGGCCGCGAAGGCCGCCTCTATCTCCAGCCGGGCCTTTTGGGTCTCGCCCTTGATCTCGATCAGCCGGCGCTGGAAGTCCAGGTACAGCTCGTCCAGCCGCCTCTTCTCCGCCGGGGTGAGCCGCAGCTCACTCACCATGCGGGGCGAGTTCCACCATTTCCGCATCCGCTCGCCAGCCGCGGCTGGCGAGGCGCCCCACCCCAGCGGCAGTGCCAGGGCCAGGGCCAGGGCCGCCGCTATGAATCGCCTGACCATGTGATCACCCCTTCCACCCCGTAATCATCCTCCGCCCCCTCCTCTGAAGACAAAAAGCGCAGGAAGTCCTGGTCCTCCTGCCCGGCCTGCCCGCCGGCCACCAGGAACTCGGTGAAACCCTCCGGCTCTGGGGCCTCCAGCTCCAGGGCCTCGGCCAGCAGCTCGGGCTCGGCCACGACCGGGGGGCGTTGCTCCCGCCCCGGCCCCAACCAGACCACCAGCAGCACCAGGGCCGCGGCCAGGGCCCCGGCCGCCGGGGCCCAGCGCCAGGCCCGGGCCCGGGAGCGGGCCGGGGGCCAGGCAAAGGTCCGGCTGGGCCGGGGAGCCGCGGCCAGGGACCGGCGGCCCAGCTCCGCCAGGTCGGCGCGCAGGGCCTCCAGCTCGCCGCGGCAGCGGGCGCAGTGGGCAAGGTGCCGCGCCTCGGCCCCGCCTCCCGCGACCCCCGCGACCTTCTCGCCCCCCTCGGCCCTCTCGCCCCCCTCGCCCCCCGCGGCCCCCGCGGCCTCCACCGCGGCCCGGGCCAGGGCGGCGCTGTCCAGGTGCTGGTTCATGGCACCCTCTCCCTCAGCTCCTGCACCAGGGCGGGGCTCTGCTTGAACTTCTCCACCGCCCGGTAGAGGTGGGTCTTCACCGCGCTCTGGCTGCGGCCCAGGGCCTGGCTGATCTCGGGAATGCTGAGCCCGTCCATGTAGCGCAGGGTGAACACCTCGCGCTGGAGGGCGGACAGGCCCGCGCGGAAGGCGTCCACCTTCTGCCAGAAGCGCTTGGCCGCGGCCGCTTCCAGGGCCGAGGCCCCCGGCCCCTGGTCCGCGGCCTCGGGCTGGCCGCCGCCGGCGGTGGGCACGAACAGGGAACGCAGGCGCCGCTTGCGGAGATGGTCCCGGGCCAGGTTCAGGGCAATGCCGTAGAGCCAGGCCCTCACGCTCTCGGGCTGGCGCAGGCCGGGCAGGCGGGCCAGGGCCCGGGCAAAGACCTCCTGGCAGAGGTCCTCGGCATCGTCGGCGTCTGAAACCCGGTAGTAGAGCATGCGGAATATCTCTTCCCAAAAATGGCGGGCAAGCCGGCCAAAGGCGGCCCGGTCCCCTTCTTTGGCCCGCGCGGCCCATTCGGCCACCTGGTCTGCGGGCGGTTGGGTGGTAAAATCGCTGGGTTGTCGGGGCTGCATGCTCCTGCCCACCTGCTCCGGCCCGCCGGGCGCTGCTGGTTTCTGCGGGTATAGACGCGCGGGCCTGCCAAATAGTCTACAACTTTTTGGGCCCAGGCCGGGGCGGGAGCCCCCTCCACCGGGGGCGGATTGCGCTATCCAGCCGTAATGCAAGGACAAACCGCCATGCGTCCCCTGGCAAAAACTTGCCAGGGACCACCATCTTGACACGGGCCCCGCCCCGTGCCCTAATTGGAGGGAAAGTCATGCGCGCGGCCAGGGAGACTTTTCGTCCCCGGGCCGATTTGCCTCATCCCCAGCATCTTCAGAAAGGATCAACCTGTGGAACGCACCCTCATCCTGATCAAGCCCGACGCCATCGCCCGCGGCCTGGCTGGAACCGTGCTGAGCCGTTTCGAGCAAAAGGGCCTCAAGATCGCCGGCATGAAGATGATCCAATTGGACGACGCCCTGCTCAGGGAGCATTACTCCCACCTGGCGGACAAGCCCTTTTTCCCCACCATCACCGAGTTCATGAGCCGCACCCCGGTCATCGCCCTGTGCCTGGAGGGGCTGGAGGCGGTGGAGGTGTGCCGCCGGCTGTGCGGGGTGACCAACAGCCGCCAGGCCGAGCCCGGCACCATCCGGGGCGATCTGGGCATGAGCATGCAGGCCAACCTGGTGCACGCCTCGGACTCGGTGGAGACCGCCAAGGCCGAGGTGGCCCGCTTCTTCAAGCCCGAGGAGCTGTACTCCTACGAGCCGGCCCTCATCACCTATCTGTACGCCTCTGACGAGCGCTAGGAGGTAGCCCCGTTGGCTGACAAGGGTCCAGATCCCGAGGCGGTGCTCTGCGAGGAGGACATAATCCGCCTCATCCAATCCCTGGCCGGGGAGAGCAGCGACGAGCTGTTCGTGGGCATCGGCGACGACGCGGCGGTGCTGAACCTGGCCGGCCACACCTTCTGCGTGACCACCGACCTGCTGGTGGAGGGGGTCCACTTCGACCTGGCCTACACCAGCCCCCGGGACCTGGGCTGGAAGGCCATGACCGCCAACCTCTCGGACCTGGCGGCCATGGGCGCCCTGCCCCGCTGGGGGTTCCTGTCCCTGGGCCTGCCCTCCCGGCCCCAGCGCCGCCTGGTGGACGGCATCCTGGGCGGGGTCATGGAGATGTGCCACCGCCACGGCCTGACCCTGGCCGGCGGCGACACGGTGCGCGCCCCCCAGGTGATCATCAACCTGTGCCTGGTGGGCGCGGTGGAAAGCAAGAACCCCTTGCTGCGCTCCGGCGCCCGGCCCGGGGACGCGGTGTGCGTCACCGGCCGGTTGGGCGCCGCTGCCGCGGGCCTGGCCTGGCTGCGCTCCGGTGGGGCGGCCGGCGACGCCCAGGCCGCCCCGGCGGTGGAGGCCCACCTGCGGCCCGAGCCCCGCCTGGCCGTGGGCCGGGCCCTGGCCCAGTCGGGCCGGGTACACGCCATGATGGACATCTCCGACGGCCTGGCATCCGACCTGGCCCGCCTGGCCTCGGCCAGCCAGGTGGGCGCGGTGGTGGAGGAAAAGTGGATCCCCCTGGCCGAAGCCGCAGCGGAGCTGGCCGCCAAGCTGGAGGCGGACGCCCTGGAGTGGGCCCTGCAAGGGGGAGAGGACTTCGAGCTGCTCCTGGCCTGCGCGCCGGGGGACGTGGAGATACTGGCCGAGCTGGTGGCGGACAGCCAGCCCGGCCTGGGCCTGGTCAGGGTGGGCGAGATAACCCGGGGCCGGGGAGTGATGCTCAAACGCGCCCAGGGCGGCGAGGAGGAGATCACCCTCAAGGGCTTCGACCACTTCCGGGAGGAGCTTCCCACATGAGGCGGCGCGGCCTGTCCGCCCTGCTGGTGCTGGTGCTCCTGGCCGCGGCCGCGGTCACGGGAGCCTGGGCGGCGGGCGGGAGCGCCGGCGGGCGGATCGAGGCCCAGCCCCCTCCCACCCCGGTCCCCACCATACCGGCCAAGCTGACCCTGGCCGGCGAAAAGGTGCCCCTGGAGCTGCCCTTCGTGGCCGAGCAACTGGACCGCGAGTTCACCATCGCGGTGCACGACAGGGCCCAGGTGGTGATGTGGCTCAAGCGGGCCCGGCGCTACTTCCCCTATATCACCCGCGAGCTGCGCCGGGCCGGCATGCCCGAGGACCTCAAGTACCTGGCCGTGGCCGAGAGCGCCCTCCTGCACCGGATCAGCTCCCGGGCCGGGGCGGTGGGCATGTGGCAGTTCCTGCCGGCCACCGCCCGGCGCTACGGGCTCAGGGTGAACCGCTGGTTCGACGACCGGCGCAACCCGGAAAAGGCCACCGCCGCCGCCCTGGCCTACCTTAAGGACCTCAAGGACGAGTTCGGCTCCTGGACCCTGGCCATGGCGGCCTACAACTGCGGGGAGCGGCGGGTGCGGCGGGAGATCGCCGAGCAGGGCGTCAGGGACTACTACCACCTCTACCTGCCGCGGGAGACCATGCGCTATGTCTTCCGCATCATGGCCGCCAAGATCATCCTCCAGAACCCGGGCCGCTACGGCTTCGTGCTGCCCCGGGAAAACCTCTACGCCCCCCTGCCGGCGGACAAGGTCAGCCTGCGCCCGAGCCGGGCCCTGCACCTGCGCCTGGTGGCCCGGGCCGCGGGCACCACGGTGCGCGAACTCATGGACCTGAACCCCGAGCTGCGCTCCTACTGGCTGCCCCCGGGTAGGCTCACCCTCAAGGTGCCCCGGGGCAAGGGCGCCGGCCTGGCCCGGCGCCTGGCCTCCCTGGGCAAGTCGCGCCCCCCGGGCGTGCGTTCCCGCCCGCCATCCGCCGGCCGGGTGGTGGTGGTGAAGCCCGGCGACACCCTGGCCGCCATCGCCCGGCGCTACAAGGTGAAGCTCAGCCAACTGCGCCGCGCCAACCGCATCTCCGGCTCCATCATCCATCCCGGCCAGAAGCTGGTGATACCCTAGGGAGCCCGGCGCCCGGGGCCACGCCCCGGCCCGAACCCAGGAAAGGAGAACCCACCTGCCACCGCGCCGCAGACACATACCCTGGTCCGCCTGCTTGTTGATCCTCCTGGCCGCGGCAACCTGCGGCTGGCTGTTCAACGCCTTCATGCCCCAGGGCATCGGGCTCATGCCCGCCTACCTGGCCCACCCCCTGTGGCAGCCGGTGTCCCTGGCCCGCGCGGCCGAGCTGTGGCAGGAGGGCGCCTTGTTCCTGGACGCCCGCGACCCGGGCCAGTACAAGCGGGAGCACATCCGCCGGGCAATGAACCTGAGCCCGCCGGAGCGGGAGTTCCTCTACCCCCTGCTGGAGCCCAGCCTGCGCAAGGCCAAGGCCATCGTGGTCTATGGCCGCAGCCGGAGCCGCTTCCCCGCCGCCCGCATCGCCCAGTTCCTCCGCCAGCAGGGCTTCCGGCAGGTGTGGGTGCTGGAGGCGCGCTATTCGGACTGGCGGGCCGCAGGCCACCCGGTGCGCCAGCCCAACAGAGGCGCAAGGGAGGCGGCCTCGTGAAAGCGCTGCGGGAACTGGTCTCCCTGGCCGCGCGGCTTTTCGTGGCCGCGGTCTTCCTCTATGCCGCCTATGACAAGGTGTGGCAGCCGGCCGCCTTTGCCGAGGCAGTGGCCCAGTACGACCTGATCCCCCTGTGGCTGGTCAACCCGGCCAGCGTGGTGCTGGCCTGGCTGGAGCTGATCCTGGGGGCGCTGCTGGTCCTGGGGGTGGCCATCCGGGCCTGCGCGGTCTGGACCTCGGGCCTGCTTTTGTTCTTCACCGCGCTCATGGTCTATGCCGGGCTCACCGGCGCGGGTTACGACTGCGGCTGCTTCCCGGGCGGCGGCCACCCCGCGGGCTTTGAAACCGCCCTGCGCGACCTGGGCTTTCTGATTCCCTCCCTGTGGCTGGTGTTCCTGCCCGGCCGCTGGCTGGCCCTGGCCCCGGGTCCGGGCGCCAGGCGCGAGGAGGAGGACCGCCTCTTATGAAGAAATGGAAATGCACCGTCTGCGGCTATATCCACCAGGGAAACCAGCCGCCGGACAAGTGCCCCCGCTGCGGGGCCAATAAGTTCCAGTTCATCCTCTACCAGGAGCTGACCCCGGAGCTGAAGGCCAGCCTGCGCCGCGCCTTTGCCGGCGAGAGCCAGGCCCAGGCGCGCAACCTGGCCTTTGCGGCCAAGGCCAGGGCCGAGGGCTATCCCCAGGTGGCCCGCCTGTTCGAGGCAGTGGCCGAGGCCGAGCGGATCCACGCCCAAGAGTACCTCAAGTACCTGGAAGGGGTGGTGGGCACCACCGAGGAGAACCTGCGCCGCGCCTTTGAGAACGAGATGCAGGCCAAGGACCAGGCTTATCCCGGCCTGATCAAGGAAGCCCTGGCTGCCAAGCGGGAGGACCTGGCCTGGTCCTACATCCGCTCCCGCGACGTGGAGGAACGCCACGCCGCGCTCTACAAGAGCGCCCTGTCCGCCTTGGCCGGCGAGCGCGAGGTCCGCTACCAGGTGTGCCAGGTGTGCGGCTACGTGTTCGAGGGCGAGCCGCCGGATCTCTGCCCGGTGTGCAAGAGCGGGCGGGACCAGTTCAAGCCCATGCCTTAGGGGGGCGACGGGGGGCGACGGGGGGGGCGACGGGGGGCGGGCGACGGGGGGGCGGGCGACGGGGGGCGGGCGACGGGGGGCGGGGGACCGGGGCGGTGGGGGGGCGGCGGGCGTAGTCGTCA
>CAZUHP010000047.1:0-22024 GCA_964620595.1 uncultured Desulfarculaceae bacterium
CCCCGCTCGTCCCGTTTTAGCACGCGCGGCCGGGCTTGGCAATCCGCGCCCGCCCGCCTTGCGGCGACCCGCCCCCCCGTCGCCCCCGTTGCCGTGCTCGTTGGCCAAGCGTGGCTCTAACATCGGTGTGGGCTCTATCTGGCGGCCCGGCCCAAGGCCGGGTGAGTTGGAGCATTGGCCCGTCCACCAAGGTGGGCTTGCATAGCATCCACCGGAGCCAGTAGCATTATTGTAGAGATTAAGGGGCGAGGGGTGTTTTCTGAAATTACTATTAGAAGTGGAAGGTTTTGCCGTGGAGGAAATAGATTTTTTGCTTAAGATCTATAATGGAAACCAAAACGAAATCTCTATGCTGGAAGTAGCTTTCTATTCTGGTATTGTTGTTGCAGTGATTGGTTCTGTAGCTGGGGCTGTTATCTGGTCTATTGTTAAAAATAGCGTTTCGTGGGAAGCTGTTAAGGAGCGATTGCAGAAAACGGTTTTGGTTTTATTGATAGTCGGTTATATTTTAAGTGTGTCCATAACACTGTCTTTTGCGGTTTCATTTATCATTCAGCTTGGTTTCGAGAATTGGCGTATAGAAGAACAGTTAATGCAGATAGAACACCTTAGGGCCGTCGTAAAAGAATTTGGCCATGAGCATTTTATGTTCCGCGACATAAAAGACATTCCCTGGTATTTAGATTATGTCGCAAAGGAATTATTTGCGAATGCCTACGCAAAGGATGTGTACCACAAGAATATTGGTTTTATTATTGTATTGCTAGGGGGCTCCAGCCTTTTTTCTTCTTTGGCCGCCTCTTATAAAATTATATCTTTGTGTGATAGGCGGTATCAGGTCGCCTGTTTTTGTGTTTCTATACCGATCTGCTTTGCTGCTTTTTGTGTGCTGCAGTATATGATGCTATATGCCGTATTTGGTTCGTGATCAGCACGATGGAATATGTTGCGAGGTAGTTCACGGACTTTTTTGCAAAAACATAATAGTCTACCTATTTAGCCCTGTCGTGCTGTGCTGTTCGAGCAGTTGAGCCCTTAGGGTGATGCCGATTGGCGTCGATGCATTTGGGCTGACGCTTTCTCGAAAACAGGCATTCACACACCGAAACAGGTGTGAATGTTTTTAAAGTCGCCCGCTTTTTGTCTTTAATGTGCGATAGTCATCCTCCCAAAAAACCGGGCCGTCTCGCTGGAGACGGCCCGGCCACGGATCAAGGGGGGGTCCAGGCGGGCTCCGCTTGCCGCAGGCCGGCGGCAAGCCGGCCTATACGCTGATGGTGCCCGTTTGCTTGGGCGAGGAGTCGCCATGGTACCAAAGGGCGACCTCATAGAAGGTCTGGCCGTTTTCCCCCTCGCTGATGTCCACCTCCACCCAGGTCATGGGCTTCTTGTCGATCCAGGTGCCGGTATTGACGTAGATGGTTTCCACCGAACCCGAGTGGTACTGGAAGGCCGCCTCGTGGGTATGGCCGAAGATGACGATGCGTGGGGTGAATGGATACAGGTCCTTGATGTAATAGGGCATTTCAAAGATCAGGTTGGCAGCGCTGTTCAGTTGGCCCAGGTCGTTGAAAACGGCTTCCACCGGCGCCACCCGGTCCTGGCGCGAGGGCCAGCCGCTGAATATGGTGTCGAACAAAAAGGCGATGTGCTCCACCGAGGGGGCGCTGTAGTAGTCGTCCAGACCCTTCATGGTGAACTGGCTCCAGGGCCAGTTGCCGCTCCAGCGGGCGATGGCGTTGAACACCGCGATGATGACCAGGTCGCTGAACACATCTCCCGCTGCCCCCTGGTAGGCCTGGGTCGGTGATTTCACGAACTGGTCCAGCACGTCGGGGGTGGTGTACACCTCCCCGCTGCTGACCGACTTGGAGGCCGCCAGCCTGGAGATGAAATAGCCCAGGGGCAGATGGCTGCCGGAGCGGCTCCAGGTGTCGGGCGCGTTGAACAGGGTGTAGCGGTGGCCGTGCTCGGCCCAGATCACCCGGTTCTTGCTATAGGCCCCCATGCCCGGGGCGTCGGAGAGAATGGTCATGCCGGGGAAGTAGTCGGCCAGGGTGTCTTTGTTCTGGGACTGGAAGGAGAGCATGTCGTGGTTGCCGACCACATAGGTCACCGCGATGTTGGGGTTGGCGCAGATGGCCTGCAGGTTGGCCACGATGCCGGCGTTGTTGCCCGCGTCCAGCACATCGGAGAAGCTCTGGGGGGTATCCCCTATGGGCGAAACCCAATCGTCCACCAGGTCCCCCAGGATCACCAACTCGGCCACGTCGTCCCGGGTGTTCACGTCCTTGAGAAAGTCGGCCAGGTCTCCGGCGTGGCTCACCAGCCAGGAATAGCCGGCGTCCACGTTCATGTGCAGGTCGCTGATGAATATCAGCTTGCTGCGGCCGGCCGCCTGTGCGTTGCGGGGGGCGGCCAACTCGGGCACGGCCACCAGCCCGGCAGCGGACGCGAACGCGCCGGCGGCGGCCAATCTTTTCAGAAAGTCCCTTCGATCCATGATCCCCCCTTCCTGGTTGGGATTCCATGAATCCCGGGACCGTTGCGCATGACCATCATCCCCCGGCGGCTGGCCCGCAGGGAGACAGACTCCTGTCAGCCTGGATTATGCGGCCACCGCGGCATCCTTGTTTGGGGCATTATATAAACATGCCCCTGCCAAGGGAATTCATTTCGCGCCGGTCCCGCCCCATGGCCCCCCTTGCGCTTGATTTCGGCACGCTGGAAGCCGGGCGCGAAAAAACCGGGCCGTCTCGCTGGAGACGGCCCGGCCACGGATTAAGGGAGGGTCCGTGTGCGCTCCCCCGGGGGGGAGGCGCGTTATCCCTTTATCAGGCGCGGTATCATCATGTGGTGGTGGGGGCAGATGCTGGCCGGGTTCTGGTAGGCGCTCTCGGTGAAGGCCTTCATGTAGTCCCGGATCTGGTTGAACTTCACCACCTCGTCCACGAATCCGCGGATGGCGCAGTAGTGCGGCCGGGACTTCTCGTAGTACTCCTTGGCCAGCTTGTTCATCTTTTCGATCACCGGCTCCAGGGGCCGGCCGGCGTCCTGTTCCTTGACCAGGCGGCGGCTGAAGGAGGCCGCGGCCGCGGTCTCGCCGTGCATCACGTATATCTCGGTGGTGGCGCAGCCCAGGGTGAAGGCGTTGTGGTTGTTGGCCGTGGGGCCGCCCATGATGTAGTGGGCCGCGGCGGTGCCCTTCCTGAGCACCACCAGCATCTGGGGCACGTCGGTCTGCTCGATGCTGTAGATCAGGCTTTGGCCCAGGCCCAGCAGCTCGGCCTTTTCGGCGATGTCGCCCACGTCGATGCCCGAGGTGTCCTGGAACCAGATGATGGGCAGGCGGTCGCGGCCGCACTGGGTCACGAACTCGTTCATCTTGATGAGGCCCTCGCGGTAGAGCTTGCCGCCGATGCCCATGTACTCGCCCTCGGCGTACTTGGGGTAGCCGGGCGGCATGAAGCCCTGGCGGTTGCCAATGATGCCCACCGGCAGGCCGGAGATCTTGGCCAGGCCGGTGTAGACCTCGGGGCCGTAGTCGGGGCGGAACTCCATGTGCTCGCTGCCGTCCACCAGCCGGGCCAGGCACTGGTCGAAGTCATAGGCCAGCTTCTGGTTGAAGGAGACCAGGTAGTAGAGGTCGTCCTGGGGGAACAGGGGCTCCTTGGGCTCGTCCACCCGGAAGAAGTCCAGGTCATAGGCCGGCATCTGGGCCATGCGCCGCTTGATGGCGTCCAGCACCTCTTTTTCGGTGTCATAGACCTCTTTGAAGAAGCCGGTCACGTCGTGGTGGATGGGGGTGGAGCCGGGCGGCACCTGCTTGAAGTGGCGGGTGGCCTCGATGAGCTGCTCGGCGCCCTCCAGGTCGAAGTAGCCCTTGGGGCTCATGCCGCCCACGATGCCGCCGCCGCCCACCGCCATGTTGGCGTCCTTGTGGGCGATGAGGTAGGTGGGGCTGATGGCCTGGTAGCCGCCGCCGGCCGGGTTGGTGCCGTAGATGCCGGCGATGATGGGGATGCCCAGTTTCTCCAGCTCCGCGTGGCGGAAGAAGGTGGTGCCGTTGCCGCGGCGGTCGGCGTAGACCTCCTGCTGCTCGGTGAGCTTGACGCCCGAGCAGTTGACCAGCCAGACCAGGGGCACCCGCAGGCGCTTGGCCAAATCGGTGATGCGGAGCTGGTTCTCGGCCTGGCCCGCGATCCAGGCGCCGGCCATGACCTTGTTGTCGAAGCCGGCCACCACGCACCACTTGCCGCCGATCTTGGCCAGGCCGTCGATGACCGCGGTGGTGCCTTCCTCGTTCTGGCGGGGGTTGTAGAGGGTGTGCAGGGGGCGGAAGCTGCCCGGGTCCACCAGGTACTCGATGCGCTCCCACACGGTGAGCTGGTTGCGCTTGTGGATGACCTCGGCCGGGATGCCCGCGTTCATCACGCGGTCCACCTCGGCCTGGACCAGGGCCTCCACCTCCTCGATGGACTTGCGGTTGTCGGCCGCCTTTTCCTTTTTCTTGTCGCTCAACTTCTTGCCGAAGCTGGGCATGTTCTTGAAGTAGGGATGCATGGGACGCCTCTCCTGTTTACGGCCGGCGGAGGGGCCTTGCCGCAGGCCCCCCGCGCGGCTGGTGCTGGTCTAGCGGTTCGCCTTCCTGAGGCCCAGGTAGTCCAGGGCGGTGATCCACTTGCAGATGTTGGCGCTGCCCTCGACCATGAAGTAGGTGGGCGCGTCGCGGTAGTAGCGGGCCACGGGGTACTCGGTGGAGTAGCCGTAGGCGCCCAGGATGCGCAGGGCATAGCCCGCGCACATGTTGGCCACCTCGCCGGCCTTGTACTTGGCCATGGCCACCTCCAGGGTGTTGCCCAGCATGCCCCTGTCCTTCTGCACCGCGGCCTTGTAGACCAGAAGCCGGGCGGCCTCGATCTCGATGGCCATCTGGGCCACCTGGTCCTGGATCATCTGGAAGGTGGCGATGGGCTTGCCGAACTGCTCGCGCTCGTTGGTGTACTTTATGACCTCGTCCAGGCAGGCCTGGGCCAGGCCCACGCCGCCGGCCGCGGCCGAGAGGCGGGTCTGGTTCAGGGAGCTGAACACGATCTTGGCGCCGTCGCCCTCCTTGCCCAAAAGGTTCTCCTTGGGCACCTTCACGTTGTCCATGTATATCTCGCCGGTGGGGGAGGAGCGGGAGCCCAGCTTGTCCAGGTCGGTCACCGACACGCCGGGCATCAGGTTGCCCTCCTCGTCGCGGAGCTGGACCACGAAGGCGCTGAGGCCCTTGGAGCCGGCGTCCTTGTCGGTGTAGGCGTAGTAGAGGATGCAGGTGGCCACGCTGGCGTTGGAGATCCAGGTCTTGGAGCCGTTGATGAGGTAGTGGTCGCCGTCCAGCTTGGCGGTGGACTTCATGCTCATGACATCGGAGCCGGCGTTGGGCTCGGTGATGCCGAAGCCGCCCAGCCACTCGCCGGAGACCAGCTTGGGCACGTATTTCTGCTTGGCCTCCTCGGTGCCGTAGCGGCAGATGCTGGCCGCGCAGCCCAGGGCCTGCATGTTCACCTGCACCCGCAGGGAACTGGAGGCGCGGGCGATCTCCTCGGTGATGATCATGGCGGCCAGCCAGCCCATCTCGTTGCCGCCGTACTCCTCGGGGATGACGGTGCCGAACAGCCCCAGCTCGCCCATGGGCTTGATGACCTCCTCGTGGGGGAAGTAGTGCTCCTCGTCCCACTTGTCGGCATAGGGCGCGATCTGCTCCTTGGCAAAGTCGCGCACCATCTCCCGGAGCATGTTCAGTTCTTCGCTAAGTTCGAAATCCATGTTGACCCTCCTCGTGGGTAGTAGGGGCTGGGGGCCAGTCCCCTCTGTGTAGGCCGTCCCTCCGGCGGGGACACGATGACGCCGGCAGGATCAGGCTAGCTGATGATAAGTCCAGGTTGCGTTTGTCCGCCCCTTGCCGGGCAGCCCCCATAACCCTCTTTTGCTCCCTGGGCTGCGCGGCGCCGGCGACCTGTCTCGCGTGTCCGCTTCCCCGCTTGCGTCCGGGGCTCTCCTCACCTCCTGCCGGTTACGGCACGGGGCGCGCTCTTTGGGGCGCCCCTCTTTGTTCAAACATAGGCCAGGTTCCGGGCCACGATCAGCCGCTGGACCTGGTTGGATCCATCGAAAATCTGTATGCCCTTGGCCACGCAGAAGAGCCGCGCGGCCAGGGAATCGCCCTGGGCCATGGCCTCGCCCATGACCTGGCCGGCCATATCGGCCACCTTCATGGCCGTGTCCGAGGCAAAGCACTTGGCCATGGAGACCATGGTCTCCACCTCCTTGGGGTGGGCGCTGCCCTGGTCCAAGAGGGCGCAGGTGCGGTAGTTCAGGGAGCGGCAGGCCTCCACCTGCATGCGCATCTCGGCCAGGAGGAAGGCCACCGCCTGCTGGCTGATGAGGTGGCGCCCCCCCTGCTTCCGGGTACGGGCGTGCTCCAGGGCCAGGTTGAACAGCCCCTGGGCGGTGCCCAGGGCCATGGAGGCCGCGCCCCACACCCGCATGGGGTTGGCCACCTGGGTGAGCACCCGCCAGCCCTCGCCCTCGCCCCACAACCGGTTGGCCTTGGGCACCCGCACCTGGTCCAGGTACATCTGGCAGGTGATGGAGCCGTGCAGGCCCATCTTCTTCTCCGGCGGGCCGAAGCTGAGGCCCTCGGCGTCGCGGGGGATGAGCAGGGCGCTGATGCCCGCGGCCTTGGGTCCGGGCCCGGTACGCACGAAGGTCAGGTAGTAGCGCGCGTGCGGCCCCAGGGTGATGAAGCTCTTGGTGCCGCTCACGATGTAGTCGTCGCCCTCCGGCTCGGCCCGGGTCTCCAGGGAGGCGGCGTCGGAGCCGTGGTCCGGCTCGGTCAGGCAGAAGGCCAGGGGCTGGTCGCCGGAGCGCAGCTCGCCGAAGAAGCGGTCCTTCTGCTCGCTGGTGCCGGTGAGGGCGATGGTCCTCAGCACCGCGTTGGTGGGAAAGACCAGAAGCGCCGCGCTGGGGCTCACGGTGGAGATGACCTCCACCATCAGCGCCAGGCTCAGGGAGTCTGCCTCGGGCCCGCCGTAGGCCCTGGGCAGGGCCAGGGTGAAGAGCTTCTCCCGGCGGAAGGCCTTGTAGGCCTGCTGGGGAAACTGGTGGGTGCCCTCGATCTGGCGGGCATAGGGCGCCAGGCGCTTGTCCACCAGGTCCTGCACCCGTTTTTTCAGCCCCAGGTGGGCACTGCTGAGAAAGGACATAACTTCACCGCCGGCCGGGCTCTCGCCCGCCAAGGCTCAAAGGTCTAACCTTTACGCTCCATTCCTTATAGCCCAAGGCAAAGGGGATGGCAAGCAAAATGGCGCTACATTATAGCTATTATATGACCAAAAGGGACAAAAAAGCGCAAAAGGCGCCCCTTGGGGGCAAAACCGAGTTTGCCCAGGAGTTATGCCCGGTTGGGCCGGGAAAGGCTCCCCTATCGCATAGCAACAGGGGGGCGACGGGGGGCGGGCGACGGGGGGGCGGGAACGGCAAGGGCGTGATGCCGCCATCCGGGAAGCGCCGGGCCGGGCGACGGGGGGGGCGGGCGACGGGGGGCGGGGCGCGACGGGGGGCGGGGGGCGACAGGGGCGGAAGGCGGGGGCTTCTAGTAGCCCAGCTTGCGCAGGCCCTTGTCGTGGCGGGACCATTTGGGCTCCACCCGCACGAACAGGTCCAGGAACACCCGGTGGCCCAGGAGGGTCTCCATGTCCTGGCGGGCCTCGGTGCCGATGCGTTTTATCATGGCGCCGCGCTTGCCGATGATGATGCCCTTTTGGGAGTCGCGCTCCACGTGGATGGTGGCGGAGATGGCAATGGGCCGGGACTCGTCCTCGGGCTCCAGGAACTGGTCCACGGTCACTGCCGAGGAGTAGGGCACCTCCTGGCCGGTGAGGCGGAACACCTTTTCGCGGATCAGCTCGCCCACCAGGAAGCGTTCGGACAGGTCGGTGATGACCTCGGGCGGGAACAGGGGGTCGCCCTGGGGCAGGAGGGCCTTGATCTCCTGGATCACCAGCTCGGCCCCGTCGCCGGTGAGGGCGCTGATGGGCACGCAGGCGGCCCAGTCGGCCCAGGCGGCGGCGGTTTCCAGGAAGGGCAGGAGGGCGCTCTTGTCCGCCACCAGGTCTATCTTGTTCAGGGCCAGCAGGGCGGGCTTTTTGCTCTTGGCCAGCAGCCGGGCCGCGGCCGCGCCCTGGGCCATGCCCTTCTGGCTGGCCTCCACCATGAACAGCACCGCGTCCACGTCGGCCAGGGCGGCCAGGGCGGTGTCCACCATGCGCTTGTTCAGGGCGCGGCGGGCCTGGTGCAGGCCGGGGGTGTCCAGGAAGACCGCCTGCAGGCCGGGTTCGTTGTACACGCCCAGCAGGCGGTGGCGGGTGGTTTGGGGCTTGTTGCTGGTGATGGCCAGCTTGAAGCCCAGCACCTCGTTCAAAAAGGTGCTCTTGCCCACGTTGGGCGCACCCACTATGGCCACGAATCCTGCGTGCAAGGTCTGACTCTCCCTGAAGGTCTTGGGCCGCGGCGCCCTCGGGGCCGGCCGTGGCCGCAGGTGGTGTGAACCTGGGATGATATTAGCAGGCCCCCGGTGGTCTTGCAGCCCCGCGCCAGACGCCACGCCCTTGCGGTTTCTGCCGCCACCGCCCCCCCGCCCCCCCGTCGCCCCCCGTCGCCCCCCGTCGCCCCGTCGCGGGGTCAGCCCACGATCCAGACCGCGGACTGGTGGCAGCGGCTGAGCACCTTGTCGCTCACGTGGCCCAGGAAGAAGGAGCGGTTCTGGCCGCGGCGGCCCACCACCACGGTGCCGTAGTCGCCGGCCTTGGCCTCCTCGGCAATGGCCGCCGCCACCGAGAGGCCGCCTTCCTTGGACTTGGTGTCGATCTGGTCGCGGGCCAGGCCGCCTTCCATGAGCACCTTGATGGCGCGCAGGTAGAAGTCGTCCATGCACTCGGCGTCGGAACTCATGATGTCGCCTTCGATCTCCTGTTCCAGCTTTGCCTCGTCCACCTGGAAGTCGAGGGGGCAGTAGTTGGCCAGGCTGGCGCCCACGTGGAAGAGGGTGACCTGGCATTCGGGGTTGTGGCCCAGCATGAAGGCCATGTGGTCTATGGCCTTGAGGGCGCCCTCGCTGCCGTCCACCGCGCAGAGCACCTTGAGGCTGTGCACCCGGCCGCCCACGATCCACACGGGCAGCCGTTCGGCGTGCTGCACCACCTTGTTGGTCACGCTGCCCACGAAGATCTCCTGGGCCTTGGAGAGTCCGCGGCGGCCCATGACCAGGGCGTCGTACAGGCCGTGCTCGGCCTCGAACAGGATGTCACGGGCCGCGTCCGAGGCGCGGGGAAAGGCCTTGGCCTCGACCCGCTCCTCGGCCAGCCCGTGGCCGAGCAGCCGCTCCCGGGCGCGGTCCAGCACCTGTTGGGCGGCCTTGCGGTTGCGCCGTTCCAGCTCGGTGAGCCGGCGGAAGGACTCGGGGTTGGACTGGCCCTCCCGGCGCAGGAACGGGGGGATGGCGTTCATCACGTAGAACAGCACCACCCGCAGCTCCTTGATCATGGCGTCTTCCATGAGGCCCACGTAATCCACCGCCCGGTCCGAGGCAGGGGAGCCGTCCACGGCGATAAGGATCTTTTTTTCCATTGCGTCAAGCCTCCTCGGGGGCGCTGCCCAGTAGAATGTGGTTGATGCGCACCTTCTTGTGCTGGATCTCGGTGGTGAGCATCATCTTGCGCTGCTTGCGCTCGAACACCTCGGCTGCGAACACGCCTTCGCCCCGGGCCTCGCGCTCCAACAGCTCCCTGACCTCCTGTTCGCAGCGCTCGATCTCTTGCTGGAGTTCGGCGATCTGTTGGTTGAGCTGGTCCACCTGCTGCTGCGCCTGTTCACTTATCGCGCCCAGAAAGCTGTTCATGGCCGGTTTCGTCCTCCGGATGTGTTCTCTTGGCGCGGGCGGGGCACTCTGTCCAGCTTCCCGTGTCCAGACCCCGCAACCGCGCGTCCAGGCAGTCCACCAGGGCCACCAGGTCATATGGGTTCTTGATCTCGTCCTTGCCTTGCTCGTACACCCGGCCGCGCCACTGGTGGTCCAGCCAGATGAGCCCCACCAGGCCGCGCCGCCAGTCGTCCTCCACCTCCGGCCGGCCCGAGGCCAGCAGGCGCTCCCGCGCCCGGGCCATGGCCTGGTAGATCCGGCGGCGGCCGCGCTCCACGGCTGCCTGGTCGGCGGGGTCGCTGCGGGCCAGGTCGCGGAAGGCCTCCTCCACTCCCAGGAAGTAGGGTTCCAGCTCCTTGGCGTACAGGTAGAGCCTGAGCCTGGTGAAGATGGAGAGCTTCTCGCCCTTTTGGACGAGTTCCTCCTGGCTCAGGCGGCCCTGCCGGGCCCGGGCCTCGAGCTCTTGTTCACTGACGCCCACCTCGTCTTCCGACAGGGGGCCGGCCCAGGCCGCCCTCGTCGCCCACCCCGTCGCCGCCCCCGTCGCCGCCCCCGTTGCCAGGGTCCAGACCAGCGCCGCTGCCAATAATGCACGCATAAATATAATTCTACCCGGCTTGGCCGAAACCGGGCAAGCGATGGCAAAGAAATACGAACCAGGCCCCGGCGCCTCATTGACGCGCCGGGGCCTGGTTTCTTTAATTAGTAGCCCGCGACAGGGGCTGGCACGGATCCGCCCGTCCCGTCAGTCCGCGATACCCGGCCAACCCCTGCCGCCGGCAGGGCGGAGCCGCCTGGGGGAACGGCTCCTAAACTCGGGCTACTGGTATTTTCGTCCGTTTTCCCGCTCTTTTTGCACGGGAGCCTTTTGGGTTCGGCGATCACTTGGCCACGGGGTGTATCCGCTTCTCTCAGGCAAAAACAATGCCACTTGCCCCCATCGGCTAACTTGGACCCCTGACGCGGTTTTTGCTTTCCGGTTCTTTTGGGGCCGGTTACAGGGACGTATTTATTACGATATCGTAATTACCAAATCGTAATAAACTCCCTTTTTTCGCGCCCGGCTCCTGGCCTATTGCCAGGCGGGCCCCGGCGCGGTAAAAAGAGCGGACCGGGGCCTTGGCTCCGGCAAAACCATATTTTTTTGCCAAGGAGAAGCCGGCATGGCCAAGGTGACCCTGATCTTTACCGACACGGACGACGGGGTGGAGTTCGACGTGAACTTCGAGCCCGAGCTGCCCGAGAACCTGACCGAGCAAGACCTGGACCAGCTCACCGAGGCCCAATTGGTGGCCCTGGACATCATGGACTACATCGCTGGAGAGCCCGAGGGCGAGGAGGTCAACTAGTCGCCAGGTCCGGCGCCGGTCCTCCCAAGGAGGCAGGCCATGAACCCCCCGATGGAGCCGGACTATTTCCAAAGCGTGTTCGACGCCATTCCCGCCCCGGCCTTTGCCCTGGACGGGGAGCTTGCCATACATATGTCCAACCGCGCGGCGCGGGAGTTTTTGGCTGGCGGGCTCTTGGATGTGCAGGCGCGCCGGCCGGGCGACGTGTTGCGCTGCCTGAATGCCCAGAAGGCGCCGGCCGGCTGCGGCAGCAGCGAGGTCTGCCCGGAATGCCCGGTGCGGGGGGCGGTGAGGGCCGCCCTGGCCGGCGGCCGGGTGTACCGCCGGGAGGCCGCCTTGGCGTTGGAGCGCCCCTGGGGTCCCCAGCAGTTGGACCTGAAGCTGACCGCCTCGCCGTTCAGCCACCAGGGCCGCGGCTACGTGCTGCTCATCCTGGAGGACGTGACCGAACTGAAGCGCGCGGCGGCGGAGAAGGCCGAGCGGCAGCGGTTGCAAGGGGTGCTGGAGATGGCCGGGGCCGCGGCCCATGAATTCAGCCAGCCCTTGCAGGTGATCCTGGGCGAGGTGGAGATGCTGCTGGAGGACACGCCGCCGGGGCATGAGCACCGGAAGCCCCTGGAAGCGCTGATGCGGGCCAGCGAGCGGCTGGCCGAAGCGGTGGGCAAGGTGCGGGCCATCACCCGCTACCGCACCACCCCCTACCTGGAGCACAAGCGCATCATCGACCTGGACCCGGCCTCGGGCGGGGGCGACGGGGGGGGCGACGGGGGCGACGGGGGCGGCCCGGCCGCCGGGAAGTGACTCGCGGCCCGAGGCCGCGGAAAAGGGAGGCGATTTCTTGAAACCCCTGAACCATCTGACCCAGCAGTTCACCGAGTCGGTCATCCGCATGATGAGCCGCATCTGCAACGAGCACCAGGGCATCAACCTGGCCCAGGGCTTTCCGGACTGGGACGCGCCCCAGGAGATAGTGGAGGCGGCGGTGCAGGCGCTGCGGCAGGGGTGGAACCAGTACGCCATCACCTTTGGCCAGCCCGGGCTGCGCCAGGCCATCGCCCGCCGCACCGAGGCCTACAACCGCTTTCCCGTGGACCCGGACACGGATATCACCGTGGTGTGCGGGGCCACCGAGGGCATGATCTCCGCCCTCAAGGCGCTGATCAACCCGGGCGACGAGATAGTGATCTTCGAGCCCTTTTACGAGAACTACGGGCCAGACACCCTGCTTTCCGGCGCCACCCCCCGCTACGTGACCCTCTACCCCCCGGACTGGCGCTTCGACCCGGACGAGCTGGCCGCGGCCTTCAACGACAAGACCAAGGCCATCGTGATGAACACGCCCAACAACCCCACCGGCAAGGTCTTCACCCGCGCCGAGCTGGACCACATCGCGGGCCTGTGCAAGCGGTGGGACGCCTACTGCGTGTCCGACGACATCTACGAGCACATCCTCTATGACGGGGCGGAGCACGTGTCCATGGCCTCCCTGCCCGGCATGCGGGAGCGGAGCATCACCATAAACAGCGTGTCCAAGACCTACTCGGCCACCGGCTGGCGGGTGGGCTGGGTCATCGCCCCGGCCCCGGTCACCGCGGCCATCCGCAAGGTGCACGACTTTCTCACCGTGGGCGCGCCCTGCCCCTTGCAGGAGGCCACGGTGGCGGCGCTGGACCTGCCCGAAACCTACTATGAAGACCTGCGCGCCCGCTACGACCAGGGCCGGCGCTTCTTGTACGAGGTGCTGGCCGAGCAGGGCTTCCAGCCCAACCTGCCCCAGGGCGCCTATTACATCATCACCCAGCCCACGGAGCTGATGCGCGAGCTGAAGTGCCAGGACGACCACCAGTTCGCCATCAGGCTGATCGAGCTGACCGGGGTGGCCACGGTGCCGGGCAGCTCCTTCTACTCCCGCCCCGAACTGGGCCGGGACCAGGTGCGCTTTTGCTTCTGCAAAAAGCCCGAGACCCTGGAGGCCGCGGCCGAGGGCCTGCGCCGCCTGGGCCGGGCCGGGGCCTAGGGGTAGCCGGCAAAGAGGGTTTCACGGCTTTCCGGTCTGGGGATGGGTGGTTTTTTGGGGGGGGAGTGCGGCCTCCGGCAGCAGGCCGGGCCGAATTCTTGGCCCCTCGCTGGTCCGGCCCAATGGTCTTGAAAAAGAACCAGCAAGATAACAAGACGAAAAAAGCAGCCAGACCAAAAATCCGGCCGCAGGCTACTGTCCGGTAAACGCCATCACTAGTACGGGCTGGACGCAACCAAACCCGGGCAAAATCAAACACACCGATCATGTAGCTGACCCCTATTGACAATAGGGGTTTTTTTATTAGCATGGGTCGCTTTTCAATAAAGCCTGCCTACTATGGCGTATGCGGGCTATGAACGAGGTGCCTGACAAGTGCGTAGCCCGTGTATCGCCAATCTGCCTGTATAGATCGTGGGGGGGTCAATTGGAAACGTGATCCTTACATAAATCCCTAGCGTTACGCTAGGGCTAATTGTTGTCCGCCGACTGAGACGGAGCCCAGGAGAAGGCACGCCAGCAGGTGGACTTTTGCCTCCTTGTCTGCCCATATCAAACTGGGGGGGCACTATGCTATCTATTGGTTTTGATCTGTTTTTGCACGCCACGGCCATGCCTTGGCGTGCAAATTTTTTATAGCCGATGTTATTTGCGAGGCATGATCGATGAAGCGTAATAATTTCGGAAAGGCTTGTTTCTTTATCTTGTTGGGCTTGATATTCGCCTTGCTGCCGGCCTTGGCGGGAGGTGGTGAGAGTCCTGAAAATACTTCGGCCCAAACCGCTCCAGGCAGCCCCTTGCAGTATCAGCAGGGGGGCCTCAGGGCAAGGGCCGACCTGGGCCGGGCCGGTGTGGGGGCCAGGGCCGGTATAGCCAGGGAGACCAGCTCCTGGCGCTTCGAGACCACGGGGCGGGCCGGGTTTCTCAACGGGCGCGCCGCCTTTGGTCTTGACTTGGCCGCTGGCTATGCCTGGTCGCCCGACCTGGGCCTCTGGGCCAAGGTCGCCACCGAGTTTGACAGGGATGCGAGGACGTACACCAATGCGTTCGTGAATTTCGGCTGGAGGCCCCACCAGGATTGGTTGTTCCGCTTGACCCTGGATTATCTCAACAAGCGGGTGGAGGTGAGCGACTGGGACAAGGCCGAGAACCTTAATCAGTACGGTGGGGGCCTGGAGGTAGCCTATCGTTTTTCCGAGGCCTGGAACCTGTCGGGGTTCTTTTCGCGTTACCGGGTGGAGGGCGAGGAGTTTGGCAGGATAGGCACCTTCGAGGAGACCAGCGGTGAATGGTACCATTACGGCTACGTGAGCGGCGGGGTTCGCGGGGGCACCCGCGACGAGGCCGGCCTGGGCTTGAGCTACACGCGCGACCGGTTCCATTTCAGCTTGGGTTCCAGTGGGATATGGCGGGTTTACGAGGAGATGCTGGGACACGGCTCCCAGTCCATGAGCAGCATCGCCGGGTGGGGCGGCCTGGGGTTCAGCAACCTGTTTGCCAGCGGGGTTGACCTGGATGCCTCCTATCGGCGTGAGTTCGCGGGGGACGGGCGCCAATCCTGGCGGGTTGGGCTCTCGCGTTTGTTCGGGCCTTGCCGCATCGGGCTCTACTACCAGGAGTCGGCAAACGACCTGATCGCCACGGACCGGCGTTGGTTCTTGGGGGTGACCCTGCCCCTGGAAGACGCCCCGCGCCAGGTGGAGGCCAGCCACCCGGATGACACCCGTCACGCCCCCCAGGCTCCCCGGGGTCCGCGTTTCGCCGCGCCCTGGATCACGGTCCCCGTGACGGGCATGACCGGTCCGAGCCTCAGGATCGCCGAACAGGTCACCCGCAAGACAAACACGGTCAATGTCAAGCTGAGCGCGGTGGATGAAAACGTCGCCTTGAGCGAGGGGGTCATGACCATATCCGGTCTGCCGCCCCTTTTGGAGCTGGACAGGTCTATTTCGGTTCCCTCCGGCTTGGCGAACGCCTTTTCCGTTTCCCCGGGGGCCACCTCCTGTTCCATTGATCTTGCCAAGTTGCCCGCCCCGGCGGAGTGCTGGGGAATGCTCCGCCAGCAGGACGGAAACTACACGGCCGTCTACCTGGTGACCCAGCACGGGTCTGTCAGCGTGGTCAGTGAGGAGCACCGCGGCAACATACCGGCCAGCCTGGCGGGCAAGGTGGTTGGGCATCCCGACATGATGAAGGACCGTCCGCCCACCGCGGCCATTTCCGGGCCGGACAGCTTGCAGGTCGGCGACACGGGAAGCTTTTCCGGCACCCACTCTTCCGACGACATGCTGGTGGTGGAGTATGCCTGGCGGATCGAGGGCCCCGGCACCGTCGCAAGCGTCAGCGGAGCCTCCCTGAAGGTGAACGCCACGGCCGAGGGGACCATCAAGGTCTTGCTCAAGGTCAAGGACAATGACGGTAACTGGTCCACATGGGTAAAGAAGTCTGTGCAGGTGTCCCCAAAGCCGTCCCCAAAGGAGAAGGCGTACCTCGTATTAGAGCCGTCGGTAACGGGGGGGGTGGAATTGGTGCTGAAGGGCGGGTCTTACGTTCGCCGTCATGGCTGCCCCGGTATGCTTTGTAACGTCTCGCAAGCTCCATACAATCTTTTCATAAAGGGTGACACAAGCGATCTCCCCGCTACGATTCCGGTGACCGTTTCGTGGAAAAGGGCTCCTGGAGCATTCAGCTTCCACTTCGGGGTCAATGTGCCAACTGGCACCATAGTGGTGAACGTTTCCAAGGCGACAGGAGGTGTTGTGGCTGGTGGTTATCATTATGGTGGTTGGAACCCTTCGACCGTGGGCACGGTGACGTTCTCGGCCCCGGGCCTGGACACCACCACGGTCACCTATATTTTATCTGGTAATAATCCTTAAAAAGGGCATGTAGCCCTCCCCTCTAGAAGAGGGCCGGCACAGGGTGGGGACTGCCAGCAGACTGCGGTTTGCCCAGCGAGGCTGTTTGCCTGGCAGTAGCCTCCGGCCGGGTTCTTGGCCTGGCAGACTTTTGCTTCTGCCCTTTTGCCACTTGTTTCGGCGGCTTCCGGTTCCCTTCGGCAACTGCTAGGGCCGGGCCAGGGCTTCTTTTTCCAGCTTTCGCAGGCGCCAGTCCATTACCTGGAGCTTGGCTTCCAGGGCTTCCAGGCGCTCCAGGACCTTTTTCAGCAGGCCGCGGTCTTGTTCGGCTCCCTGGCCAGGGGCGGCCGGCCGGGGGGAAGGGTTGGAAGGCGCGGCCCTGGTCCGGCCCCGGCCGGGGGCCTGGACCTTTTGGGCGTCGATGCGCTGGCCGGTGTGCTCGTTCAGGAGCTGGTTGCCCCCGATGACGCTTATGTCCTGGTAGGGCAGCCAAGTGTAGGCTATTTCCTGGTCTTCCGGGTTGAGCACCCTCCACAGCGAGCCGTCGTCCAGCTCGATGAGCCGGCCTACCTGGCCCACGGACTTCAACTTGCGGTCCTGGTGGGAGCCGGCCAGGGCGACCTGGCCCCAGGCCATCATCAGGGCCGCCGCCAGGGCCGCCGCCAGTATCCACTTTTTCCGCTGCATGGGTTTCATCCTGGTTGGGGTGTTGCTCCTGCCGGCCCGCGTCGCCGCATATCATCATCTTTACTACACCCCTGGGCCCACGCCCCCCCAGCGGCCAAGTTGTCACCCAAAAGCCACAAGCGGTTCACCGTGGGGGCTGGGCAGGCCCAAAAAGGGTCCGCGCCCCATAATTCCCTTGACGGCACCGGGGGTGAGGTGGAAAATCATTGCTAACAGCATGCCTTGGAGTGCCGGCTCCGGCCGGGGCCAGGCTGGAGTCCAGGCTGGGGGAAGGGATTTTGGCGGTCCCGGAGCCAAAGGGAGGCAGGCTTGACCCAAGGTTTTTCACAGCTTGGGAGAGCTTCCGGCGCTTTACCCTGACGAAAGACCCGGCTTCAGGCAGTGGTTTCCTGGGCAGAAGAACCGGGTAATCCATATCTTTAATGCCGTCCCCAGGCGGGCGCGCCTGGGCAGGCGGGCGGTTTGATTTGGTGGGGGCTCGGCCCCCATTGTTGCAGGCCGCCGGCGCCAGAGGCTATAAGGAGAGGGGATCCGCAGCCAGCGGGATTCAACCGCGGGGCGGGTCGAGTGACCATGGTCATGGAAGGCAGCGGCAACAGCCATAACGGCAAGCAACCAGTGCACCTGGACAAGTGGCTGCGGGCCAACTTGCCCCACCTGCACCCCACCCGGCGCAAGGTCTTGACCGGGGTGGCGGAGCTGACCCAGGGCGGCGACTGGACCACCAGCAGCGAGGTTCGCCGGAGGGTGGGCATCAGCCAGCAGCTCTTGAACCGCCACCTGCGCGCCTTGGAGTCGCAGGGGCTGGTCCGCCTGGAGCATCCCGGCCCCGGGCTGCCCCTCAATGCCCAGGTCACCAGTTTCGGCCTGCGCGCCCTGGGCCTGCGCGGCCCCAGGCCGGTGGAGACCTCGTCCACCGCTACCGACACCACGGCCGCCCCCGCCTCCGCCTCCGCCCCCGTTGCCGCCCCCGCCGCCCCCGCCCCCCCCGTCGCCCCCCCCGGTGCGGGGCAGGGGCCCGTTGTCCGGCTGAGCCCCCGGACCTACCAGTTCCTGGAGCGCCTCTACCGGGTGTTGGCGCCCTTTGCCCAAAACCTGGACCGCAGGTCCTACTACACCCTGGCGGCGCCGGCCCTGCGCCAGCGGCCGGCTGCGGCCGCCCTGTACGAGGCCCTGTCGCCCTACCTGCCGGGCCTGGGCGCGGTGGAGTTCAAGGAGATGCTGGCCAGCCTGGCCGGGGGATCCCCTGGGCGGCGCCAGAAGGAGCGCCCCTCCCCGGCCCGGCCGCAGCCACCGGCCTTGAGCCAGGCCGAGCGGGCCCTGGAGGAGCAGCTCGAGCGCACCAAGAACCCGGCCTACCGCGGCCTGGCCTGGCACCAGCGCACCAAGCTCATGGGCGACGAGTGGGACCGGGCGCGCCGCCGCCGCCTGGGCCGCTTCAATACCAGCTTCGATTCCTTTGCCCCCCGCTGGGAGCGGCCCGACTGGGCCGACTTCAACCATGCCCGCCGCCAGGCGGACCATCGGGGGGCGGACTATGCCGAGTGGGTGGCGGTGCAGTTCGACCGGCTGGCGCCCTACGGTGAACGCGAGGTGCTGCCCGCAGACCTGCACGGCGAGGAGGCGGTGGCCGCCTACCTGGACCAGCACCACCAGGAGGGGGGCGGCGTGCGGGAGCTGGGCCCGCCTCCCTACCGGCCGGACACCTTCAACTTGCAGGACCCCGACCACCTGGCCTATGCCCAGCGCTTGATCGAGGAGACCACGGCCCTGGCCGAGCACATCATGAGCGGCGATCCCCAGGGCTCGGCCCGGCTGCTGGCCGAGGCGGTGCGTTCCGGTTCCCTGCCCATGGCCGCCCTGGACTTGGTGCCTGACCAGCGCCAGGCGGTGCTGGATATCCTGCAACGGGAAAAAAGCTCCTCGTCCGCGGCCCAGCCCGCGGCCGGCCCCCTGCCCAAGATCATCATCTAAGCCCGCGCCCTCTCCGGTTGGTTGACAGCCCGCCCCCTTTCGGGTAAGTGTGCCTGGGTGGGGCGAGGCCCCGCGCCACGGCGCTGGAGAGATGCCCGAGCTGGCCGAAGGGGCGCGACTGGAAATCGCGTGTACGCCCACAAGGTGTACCGAGGGTTCGAATCCCTCTCTCTCCGCCACCAGAAAAGCCGAGCCGCCCTGCTTCCTCAGGCAGAAGCAGGGCGGCTTTTTGTTGCGGGCGGCAGGGGGCCTCAGCGCCCGGCCAGCGCCCGCAGGTCCACCCCCAAGGTGGTCCGTCCCGCCACCACCCGCACCGTGCGCCGGGGCCCGCCCGCGGCCAGGCCCACCTGGTACTCGCCGGGCGGCATGCGCAGGCGGCTCAAGGTGTAGTAGCCCGCGCGGTCGGCCGCATCCCGGCCCACCTCCTTGCCCTCTTGCCAGGCCTTGACCACCGCCCCGGCCGCGGGCGTCCCGTCCGGCCGGGTGACCCGGCCGGCCACGGCGATCACCTTGTCGCGCAGGACCTCCAGGTAGGTGGTGCCGTAGCCCGCATAGGAGTAGCCCTGGGTGTAGTCCCGCCCGGAGGGGCTCTGGTCGCGGTCGGTGGGCGGGGCCGGCTGGAGGGGCTCGATGCTGGTGTCCTCGTTCCACTCGTTGAAGGTGGTGATGAGGATCATGTTCAGGCCGGGGTCCACGAAGGGCAGGGCCAGGCGCTCGAAGCTCCGGGCGAAGAAGGAGCCCTCCGGCGCGCCCGGGGCCCACTGGCGGGGTATGGCGTAGTGGTTCACCGACAGCCGCACCCCCCGGTCGTTGTACCCGGGCAGGATGTTTGGCACAAAGGCCGCCCGGCCCTTCAGGGCGTCGCGGTAGAGCCGGTACTTGGCCGCCACCTCGGCCAGGTGCTGGCTGCGGCTGGCGTAGCCCGCATGGTGGCCCTTGCCGCCCTCGTACATGTTGTAGGCGGTTATGGCGTCGAAGAGCCGGGCCCGCTCCACCTGGGGCCGGGGGGAGTCGGTGGGCTTGGGCGGGGGGCCCTTGCCGTCCCAGGAGCCCTTGGCCTCGATCACCTTCCAGAACACCTCGTCGCCGATGAGATAGGGATCAAAGCCGTCCTTGTGCAGGGCCCGGCGCAGGCGGGTGAAGGCCTCCTCGTAGTTCACGTACACCGAGCGGGTCAGGTAGAAGATGATGACGGGCCGGCCCGAGACCTTCAGGTAGCTGGGATGGTTGAAGAAGGTCTTGGCCACCTGGCGCACGTCGGCCACCAGGCGTCTCATCTTTTCCTCGGTCATGAGGGTGATGCCCAGCACCGGGTCGAAGCCCAGGTCCTGGGTTTCGTAGAACACGCAGAACTTGATGTCACCCAGGTTGCGGGCCTTGAGGAAGCCCTGGTACAGGGCCCGGTTCTGGCGGGGCCGGCTGGGCCACCAGCCCAGGGCCAAAAAATCCAGGCCATAGCGCGAGCACCAGGCGATGTGCTGCTCCGCCACCTTGGGGTCGCGGGAGGAATACAGGCCCAGCACCGGCCGCTGGGGCGGCCGCAGCTTGGCCCGCAGCCAGCCCTGGGAGAAGTTCTGGGGATACCACAGGTAGTAGTAGGCCCCCACCAGGTAGCGCTGGTCCTGCACCACCGGCGGCCCGGAGTCGCAACCCGCGCTTGCCCAGGCCAGGCCCAGGGCCAGGGCCCAGCACAACACCAGCTTGATCAGGCGGTAAGGCATGGCTCTTTCCAAAAGGGGGGCTCAGGGTAGGTTCTGCCATCTGAGGGCAATAATAAACAGGGCCAGGTTTCCCCACAAGGGCAGCCAGAACAGCCGGCTCCGGTGGTGGGCGAAACACACCACGGTGAGCGTCATGAGCGGCAAGAGCACCCGGGCGTAGCTCCAGGGCTCCACCCACACCTTGTCGGTCATGAGCGAGAAGAACAGGGCGTATAGGAAAAAGGCCAGGCCGTGGGCCGACCAGCCCCGCAGAAGCTCCACCAGGGCCAGCACCAGGGTGAGGCCGGTGACCGCCACGAAGACCAGGCCGAACAGGTTTTGCCAAAGGGGCGGCCCCAGGGGCCACAGGCTCTGGGCATAGGCCACCAGGCCCCCGAACGGCGCGCCGAAGTTGCTCTCCCCGCCCTGCAGGGGCAGGGCGCCCAGGCGAAGGTAGAGATAGCCCCACCACAGGGCCAGGGGAACCCCGGCCAGGCAGAGGGCGGCCAGGTCGCGCCAGTGGCGGCGGCTGAGCGCGTGCAGGGCCATGGCCAACAGGGCGATGGCGGTTATCTCCTTGGCCAACAGCGCCGCGGCCATGAAGATCCCGCACCACCAGGGGCGGCGCGCGTCGTAGAGCCAGAAGCCGCCGGCCAGAAAGGCCATGGCCACCGGCTCGGCCAAGTCCCGCAGGAGCGCGATCAGCAGTCCGCTGAGGCCGCCGTAGAAAAGCGCCCACAAGGGGCTCGCGCCGCGGCGGATGCAGAGAAGGCCCACGAAAAGGGTGCCGGCCAGGACCGCCGCCAGGTTCACCAGCACCAGGGCCCGGGGGATGGCGTGGGGATCTCCGCCGGCCAGCAGGCGGGCCAGCCAGGGGTACATGATGCGCTGGTAGCGGTAGGCGGCCACGTCCATGTACTGGTGGGCCCGGCCGCGCACCAGGGGGTCGTGGGCGGCCAGGAGGAAGAACTGGCCGTCGTAGCCAAAGCTGTTGGTGAGGACCAGGGTGTCCGGGGCGTGGATGCCCGGGGCGGGGAAGCGGTCGCCCACCACCGCAAAGCCGCTCCAGTTGCCGCCGAAGCGCTGCAGGGAGGCGTCTATGGCCAGCCAGTAGACCGCCAGCACCAGGGCCAGCAGCGGCAAGAGGAGCCAGGCGGAGGCGCTCCACCGCTTGGGCCGCGCCCCCAGCCTGTAGCCCTCCCCGCCCCCCCCGCCCCAGCCGCTACCTGCGCTCCCCCCGCTCCCCCCGGCCCCAGGGCCTGACAGGTATTCACTCATGGAAACTCCCCTTGCCGGCCCGTAAGGGGCCAGGCAGTCTAGCTATATCACCAAAGGGGGATGAGGGGCAAGGTGCAGGGGGGGCAGGGGGGAAGGCCCCAAGGCAAACCACCGCTTCTTCCGGACCAGAAGGGGGCCGGACAGGGTGGCGGCGCCAATATCGGCGCCACGAGAAGCTATCGTCGGTGGGGCGGCTT
>CAZUHP010000047.1:22124-24364 GCA_964620595.1 uncultured Desulfarculaceae bacterium
AGGGTGGCGGCGCCAATATCGGCGCCACGAGAAGCTATCGTCGGTGGGGCGGCTTCCGGCCCCATCCTCAAGAGGATAGGGCCGGGGGGTAGGCATAGCCAGACGATCTGCCTGTTGGGGGGGTATCATATACCTGAAAGCAGAGGCAGGCAAGATAACTTTTTTCGTTCTGAGAAAGTTTTTGCCCCGGCGCAGGATGCGCGCCACCAGACCGCCAGAGGGCATTGCTTTCCCCTTTGGGGAGAGTTTTCCATGACCTGCGTGCATTGTCCTGCTCCCTGGGCGGCCCGCCGCCTCTTGAGCCTGGGCTTTTGAGTGGGGCTGGCGGCTGTAGGCAGGGGGGCGACGGGGGGGGCGACGGGGGCGGGGGCATTGGGGCCGGAAGATAGTGCCGGGTGGGGCCCGCCAAAGCTTTGACAGACGGGCGGGCCAGAGGCCCCACCCGGGACCCCGGCCGGACCTCCAGCCATAACCACGTAAAATACAAAGACAATTTACCAAGAAAAACCTTCGGCCCGGCCCGGTGGCTCCTGGCACGCCATTTGCTCTATTCCCTCGCAGCTTATAGCCTGCGCCAACTTTTTCGCGACAGGAGAGACCCATGGGCCCTGACAAGCTTTTCGACGTGACCACCAACCTGCTGGAGGCCAACATGGACCGCCGGGTGCGGGCCCATCGCTTGATCTCCCGCAATATCGCCAACGTGGACACCCCCCATTACCGGGGCACGGGCCTGGAGTTCGAAAAACAGTTGGCCACCGCCCTGGAGGGCGGGGTGCTGCCGCCCACCCTGGCGCGCACCCACCCCAACCACATGCACTACGAGCCACCCAAGCCCTTCAGCCAGGCCGCGCCGGTATACAAGGACACCGGGCCGGTGCACCTGGACATCGAGATGAGCCGCCTGGCCGAGAACAACATCATGTTCAACGCCATGGTCAAGCTCTTGAACAAGAAGTTCGACCTCCTCAAGACCGCCATCACCGAGGGAGGACGCTAAATGGACCTGATCAGCTCCATGGAGATAAGCGCCAGCGGGCTCAGCGCCCAGCGCACCCGCCTTAACATCATCTCCCAGAACCTGGCCAACGCCTATGTGACCCGCACCAAGGAGGGCGGCCCCTACCGCCGCAAGGTGACGGTGTTTTCGGCGGTGCCCTTTGTCAGCCACCTCACCAGGGCCATAGACACCCCGCCCTATCCCCCTGGCCGCGATCCCCGCCGGGGGGTGTTCGTGCAGGGCATCTACCAGGACAACGAGGAGTTCAAGCGGGTCTACGACCCCAGCCACCCGGACGCGGACGAGAACGGCTACGTGCTCTACCCCAACGTGGACGTGGTCACCGAAATGACCAACCTGATCCAGGCCAGCCGGTCCTACGAGGCCAACGTCACCGCGGTGAACGCCTCCAAGGCCATGGCCGTCAAGGCGCTGGACATCGGACGCTAGCCACCCCCTCAAGGAGCGTGAACCATGGGCGATCCCCGCATCCAAGGCTTTGGCCCCAACCTGCTGCACAGCCTCAGCCGCAAGACCGAGCCGGAAAAGGCCAAGAACGGCTTCTTGGAGCAACTCAAGGAATCGGTGGCCCGGGTGGAGGCCGAGCAGCAGAAGGCCGACCAGGCGGTGCAGGACCTGGCCACCGGCAAGCGCAAGACCCTCCACGAAACCATGATCCAGGTGGAGAAGGCGGAGATCTCCTTCCGGCTTCTCATGGCGGTCCGCAGCAAGCTGGTGGACGCCTACCAAGAGGTCATGAGGATGCACTTCTAGCCCCCCGCCGGGATAATTGAACCATGGCTGAACCGGAAGAGACCGCAAAGCAGCAGGAACCAGAGGCCCCCAAAGGCGGCGCGAGCCTGTTTCGCGAGGCCTGGGCCGAGATGCCCATGGGCCGCCGCCTCATGGTCATGGGCGCGGCCGCTCTCATCATGGGCGGTTTCATCGCGCTTCTCCTGTGGATCAACCGGCCGGACTACCAGGTGCTCTACTCGGGCCTGGACCAGACCGACGCCTCGCGGGTGGTGGCCAAGCTCAAGGAGCTGAAGGTCCCCTACCAGCTGGAGGGCGACGGCTCGGTGATCAAGGTGCCCCAGGACCAGGTGTACGAGACCCGCCTGGCCATGGCCTCGGCCGGCCTGCCCCGCGGCCAGGGGGTGGGCTTCGAGGTGTTCAACGAAGTCAAGATGGGCACCACCGAGTTCGTGCAGAAGATCAACTACCAGCGCGCCCTGCAAGG
>CAZUHP010000048.1:0-24361 GCA_964620595.1 uncultured Desulfarculaceae bacterium
TGGGGGCAGGTGGTGGGATGGGGGGTCTGGGCGGCTCCGGGGGATCAGCCGCCGGTGACCATGGCCTTGAACTCCGCCACCAGCTCAGCGTCCAGGCCGGTGCCGGCCAGGCCCTCCATCACCTCCAGGGCCGCGGCCCGGCTGCGCCCCTTTTGGTAGGGCCGGTCGGTGGTGATGGCGTCGAACACGTCGGCCACCGAGACGATGCGGGCGCCCAGGGGAATGGCGCTACCCTCGAGGCCAAAGGGATAGCCCTTGCCGTCGGGCCGCTCGTGGTGATGGAGCACATACTCCCGGGCCGGGCCCAGGAAGTCCAGCCCCTCCAGGATGGCGGCCCCGGCCTGGGGGTGGGTGCGTATCTCGGAGAGCAGCTCCGGGTCCGGCTCGGTGTCCTCGTTCTGGAACAGCCGGTCCGAAAAGGCGATCTTGCCCACGTCGTGCAGCATGCCCCCGATCTCCACCTGCTCCACCTCGGCCGGGGGCAGGTCCAGCCGCCGGGCCAGCCTCCCGGCCAGGCCGGCCACCCGCTGGCCGTGGCCCTTGGTGTACACGTCGCGGGCGCCCAGGGCCGCGGCCATGGCCTCCACCGCGGCCACCGCCTGGCGCTTGAGGTCCTGGTTCAAGGCGCGCAGCTCCCGGGCCAGGTTCTCCAGGCGGAACTCGCGCGCCTCCACCTTGACCATCATCATGGCCATGGCCTCGGCGATCAGCCGCAGCTCCGGCGGCTGGTCCGCGCCGGTGAGGGCCATGATGTCGTTGGAGTAGTTGCCCTTGGCGATCTCCTGGATCACGGCCAGGAGCTTGTCGAGGCCGGGCATGGACATTGGCTTCCCCCCCTGAGTCACCCCCTGGCTAGGCCTTGCGGCCGGCCCGGTGGCGGGCCATGCTGCCGGCCAGGAGCACCGCGGCCTTCAAGGAATCCGGCTTGGCCTTGCCCTTGCCCGCGATGTCGTAGGCCGTGCCATGGTCCGGGCTGGTGCGGATGATGGGCAGCCCCAAGGTCACGTTGACTCCGTCTTCGAAGTGGCGCAGCTTGAAAGGGATGAGGCCCTGGTCGTGGTACATGCAGAGCACCAGGTCGTACTCGCCCCGCATGGCCCGCCAGAACACGGTGTCCGGTGGATGGGGGCCGCTGGCCTCCACCCCGCGCCTTGCCAGCTCCTCCACCGCCGGCGCGATGATGCGCTCCTCCTCGTCGCCGAACATGCCCCCCTCGCCGGCGTGGGGGTTGAGGGCGGCCACGGCCAGGCGGGGCCGTTCCAGGCCGAAGAAGCGCTGCAAACCCTGGTGGGCGATGATCCCCACCTCCACGATGGCCTGGGTGCTGAGCAGGCCGGGCACCTCGCGCAGGGCCTTGTGCACCGTGGCCAGCACCACCTTGAGCCGGGAGCCGGCCATCATCATCACCGGCCGCGGGGTGTCGGTGAGCCGCGCCAGCAGGGTGGTGTGGCCAGTGTCGGGGTAGCCCGCGGCCTGGAGGGCGGCCTTGCTGATGGGGCCGGTGACCATGGCCTGCACCTCACCGGCCAGGCACATGGCCAGGGCCTTTTCGATGAAGGCCCCGGCCTGGCGGCCGCCGGCCTCGCTGGGCCGGCCGGGCTTTATCTCCGCCCCTTCCCCGGTCTCCACCACCGCCACCGGCGGCGGGTCGATGCCGCAGGCCAGGGCGCCCGCCGAGAGCAACATGGCCCGGCCCACCACCACCGGGTCCACCGCCGCCTGCACCTCGGGATCGTGGCACACCCTGGCCACCAACTCCGGGCCGACTCCCGCCGGGTCCCCCAGGGTTATGGCCACCTTGGGTCTTTGGTTCTCCATCAGGCCTCCTCCCCGGCCGCCTGGTCGCGGACAACCTCGCGCGGGCGGCGTCGGTGATAGTCGGCAATGGGGCAGTGGGTGCCGGCGGTAAGGATAGGCTGGCACGGCTTGGCGATAAGGGGCACGCCCGCGCCGCTCGACAGACTATTCTATCCACCCCGGTCCCGTGCCGTCAACGCGTGGCAAAGGAAGACCCCGGCGGCAGGCCTTCCCGGCGCCGGCTCCGTGCCCTGCTTCCACCAAGGTTTTTGCGCGGCGCCTCTTTTGGCCGCGCCGCCCGGTGGCGCTATCTTCGGCGCCAGAGTAGGGAGCACTTCAAGCGCGGCCGGGAGGCGCCGGATGAGCAACTGCCGTTTCATGTACGCCAGCCTGGTGGACGACCCCAGCCGGATAACCCTGTCCTCGGCCCGGCCCGGCCTGGTGGGCATGCCCGCCCCCCGGGCCCGGGGCACCGCGGTGGCCTATGCCGCCGGCGAGCACACCGGCCCCCTGGACCAGCTCTTTCTGGTGGAGATAGACTCCACCGCCGCAGGCAGCGAGGTGGGCCGGGCCACCTTTCGCTGGCGCCGGGCCGACCGGGACTCCTGGGAGGCCAGCGGGGTGGGCACCTCGGAGGGCTTCGTGGACCTGGCCGACGGGGTGCGCCTGAAGTGGTCCTCCGGCCCGGGCCAGGACTTCTTCACCGGCGACGCCTGGACCATCCTGGCCACCCGCTCCTTTGCCGCCGCCGCCCTGGTAGACCGCGACCGCGACACCCAGTGGGAGGCCACCGGCTGCGCGGAGGAGAGCATCACCCTGGACCTGGGCCGGGCCAGCGAGGTGCAGGCCCTGGTGCTGGCCGACCACAACCTGGGGCCGGGGGCCCAGGCCACCCTCATGGCCGACGACGCGGCGGACTGGGATTCACCCGCCTACCGCCAGGACCTGCCGGTGACCAGTCCCCACCTGGTGTACTTCCTGGAGCCGGCCCCCAGCCACCGCCACTGGCGCCTGCGCCTGCGGGACGCGGCCAACCCCGGCGGGGCCCTCAGCGCCGGCCTCTTGTACCTGGGGTCCTTTTTCGAGCCCTCCCGCAACTTCAGCACCCGCTGGAGCAGGGGCCTGGGCGCCCTGCGCACCACCAACACCACCAGCGCCGGCAAGCTCACCGGCGACACCCGGGGCATCTTCCGCTCGTTCTCGCTCTCCTTCCAGGGGATCACCCCGGCCGACGTGGCCGGTTTCGAGGCCATGTTCCAGGAGGTGCACCAGGCCGGCAGCGGCCGCCTGAGCCCCATCTTCTTCACCCCCGACCCCGGCCGGCCGGGCGAGACCATCTACTGCCTGCCGCCCCAGAGCCTGGGCCTCAGGCAACTGCACCAGGGCCGCTACAGCCTGGAACTCGGCCTGGAGGAGGTGGTCAGGAGCCATGTATAGCCTTTCCCAGGCATTCCACCACGCCCGCCGCTGGCGCAACCAGCGGCCGGTGGTGGTGTTCACCCTGGTCAATGCCTTTGGCGCCCGGGTCTATGGCGAGCGCTTTCCCGGCGAGGAGACGGCCGGGCTGGTGAGGCCGCCCCTGGCCGACGGCTCCTGGCTGGCCGACGGGGCCCGCACCGCGGGCGCGGGCTCCCTCAACCTGCTGGACCGGGACGCCCGGGTGCTCTCCTTCGGCCGGGTGCGCGAGACCCTGGTCCCGGGCCATGGCGAGCTGCTGGCCAGCCTGCGCCAGGAGGAGGCAGGCAGCGTCTCGGTCACCCTCTCCAACGCCGGCGCCAAGGGCGAGCGCCCCTTTTCCCGGATCGAGGGCACCGAGAACTTGTTGGGCGCCAAGGGCGAGATCCTGGTGGGCTACCCCGGCCTGCCGGCGCGCGACTACCTCACCCGCTTCAGCGGCAGGGTGGTCGCCTACCGCCTGGAGGCGGACCGCATCACCCTGAGCCTGAGGTCCACCTGATGAGCACCCTCACCGCCAAGCTGCCGCTCAAGCGGGCCGGCTCTTATGCCAAGCCCCGCCGGGGGTCGGAGTGTCTGCCCCTGGTGTACGGCGCCATGGACGCCGGCGGGGTGGGCGGGTTGTGGAAGGCGGTCTGCCTGGACACCGGGAGCTTTGTCTACGCCCTGGCCGGCCACGCCCTCCTGCCCCTGTCCGCGGGCAACGCGGTGACTCTCTATGACAAGGAGGGCGCGGAGATCGCCGGGGCGGACTACACCCTGGAGTTGGCCCACGACTTCCAGGGCCAGGGCGTCATCGCCACCGCCACCTTCAACCGCGATGCCAGGGAAAGGGAGCCCATCGGCGTGCGGGCCAAGGGCAAGGCTGATGCCGCCGGCGGGCTCATGGAGAATCCCTTTGACATCCTGCGCGACATGCTGGTGGGGCTGATGGGCATGGAGGAGCACGAGCTCAGCCTGCCGGCCTGGGCCCGGGCCTGGGCCCGGGCCGAGTCCCTGGGCTACAAGGCGGCCGGGGTGGTGCCAAAACCCCTGGAGGCCCGCAAGCTGCTCACCCAGATGCTGGGCCAGTTCCTGGGCTCCTGGTGGCGGGGGGCCGACGGCAAGGTGCGGGTGTACCTGGACCTGGGCCCCGGCGCGGCCGACGAAGGGGAGCTGGCCATGGTCTTCCACCAGGCCCACCTCTCCCAGGTGGCGGTGAGCGCCAAGCTGGACGAGTTGGTCAACCAGGCCGGCGCGCTCTATGCCTTCAATTACCTGAGCGGAGAGTACGAGGAAGCCCTGGGGGCCGAGGCCAGCGCCGATGTGGCCAGCCAGGGCCTCTACGGGGTGCGCGGCCAGGAGCTCAAGCTGAAGTGGGTGCGCTCCGCCGCCACCGCCGCCACCATCTGCAAGCGCCTGGTGGGCATGCTGGCCAGGCCGCGGCGGGTGATCAGCGCCAGGGACGACGCGCTCCTCAGCCTGCCCCTGGAAAAGGGGGACGCCGCCCTGCTCAGCCTGGACTGGGTGTGCGACCAGGAGGGGCGTCCCTTGGTCAACCAGATCGTGCGGGTGCTTTCGGTGAGTCCCGACCTGGACCGGGGCACCATCCGCTACAGCTTCCTGGACACCGGCTTCTACAAGACCATAGCCCACCTGGCCGGCGGCGCCTGGCTGGCCGACGGCAGGGTGCGCGCCGGCGGCGAGCGCGACCGCCGCCGGTTCTAGGCAGCGGGGAGGAGAGCCTTGAGCGATTTGCGTATCCAGTACGACGAGGAGATGGTGGGCGCCGGGCACGCCACCAAGTCCGACACCCTGAACCGCCTGTTCCTGGGCGGTGGCCTGCGCGCCCCGGACGGCAAGAACCACTGGGCCGCCTACAAGAGGCAGGATGCCGCCCCCGCCACCGGCGATGGGGAACTGGCCCTGTTCGCCAGGGAGGAAGACGGCGTATTGGCCCTGTTCGTGCGCCTGCCCGGCAACGGCCCGGCCTGGCGCCTGGCCTGAAAGGAAACCGCCTGATGAGTGATCTGCGCATCCAGTGCGACGAGGAGATGGTGGGTGCCGGGCACGCCACCAAGGCCGACACCTTGAACCGCCTGTTCATGGGCGGTACCTCGCCCACCTTCCGCGACACTGACGGCAAGGTGCTCTACAACCTGTTCAAGAAGCAGGCCACCGCGCCTTCCACCGGCGTGGACGAAGGGGCGCTGTATGCCAAGGAGGACGCGGGCGGTGAGCTGAAGCTCTACTGGCGCCGGCCCAACAACGGCGAGGAGGTGGAACTGGGCCTGGTGGAGGTGGTGGACCAGGGGGTGGACGCACTCACCTGGTCCAGCGGCGCGGCCACCATTCCCCTGGCGGCGCCGGTGGACCTGGACCACCACCTGCTGCGCCTGGAAACCGGCGGTAATTTGGTCAACCCCGCCGGCTGGTACGCCTGGCTGGAGGAATCGCAAATACAAGTACGCACCATTTCGGGTGCAAACGGCATTCCCGGCCCGGTCTCCTGGCAGGTGGTGCGGGTGCCCACGGGAAGGGTCCAGCGCGGCCGGGACACGGTGACCGCCGACACCAGCGGCTACACCAATGACATAGTCTTGACCCATGCCATCGACCTGGATCGGGCCGTCATCTCCTTGCTGCATCGGGGGAGGCACCTCGGCTACGACGCTACCGTGCCCGCCTACTTTTCCGGATACCTTCAGAAACACGCCACCGACCCCAACAAGCTTCAGGCGGTCATGACCGCCGATTCTGGCGGCCCGTCCGGCACCCTGAGCTGGGAGTGCTGGACCCCGTAAGGAGAGTAGACAAATGGAATATATCCATGCCTTCAAGTTGTCGGACGGCACCCACGCCTTTGGCCCCAGTTGGCGGCCCTCGGCCGGCCCCGGGTTTCTGGCCCGGTTCCAGGCCGCGGCCGAGGAGGCGGCCGGCGGACCGGTGGCGCTCTTTGTGGTGCCCGCAGACCAGGCCCCGGTGAGCGGCCCGGAGCAGGCCGCGGCCGCGCACCGGCTCACCGCCACCATCGAGGACGGCCGGGTCACCGCGGTCACCGCCGCGCCGCCCAAGGAAGTGTGGCTGCACGTGGCCATCACCGGCGGGGACGGCGACGACCCGCCGGGCATCATCAACGACGGCACGGACGCGCTTTCCATCACCGCCACCCTGCGGGCCGGCCCCGACCCGGCCAGCCCGGTGATCCAGGTGTCCGGCGCCTGGCGGGTCACGATCCGCGACGACACCGGCGCCATCTACGACGTGGTCAAGGTGCAGATGAACGCCGGCGTGGTGAGCGCCTCCTACACCACCACCGGCCGCCCGGCGGTGTGCGAGCTGCGCGAGCAGGATTTCACCCCGGTGCCCGACCCGGCCGGCGGCGAGCCCTATACCGTGCGCCTGGCCGGGCAGGCCGCCTGGAAGGTCTACCGCAACCTCTAGCCATTCCCACCCTCCGCTCCTCTCCCTTTCTCCCTCCCTTCCCCCTGGCCGCCGGCCTCCTCCCCACCCGGAGGCCGGCGGCCCCCTCCTTCCTGCTTTGCCAGCGCCCCCCTGCCTACCCCGCCGGGCGCGGGAAAACACTTGGCCCCGGCCTTGGCGGGGACTATGCTTTTTAGCCATGGAACTGAAGTATTGTCCCCAGTGCGGCGGGCCCTTGGAGACCCGCCTGATCGGCGGCCGCGAGCGCCGGGCCTGCCCGGATGAAGCCTGCGGCTTCGTGTTCTGGCTCAACCCCGCCCCGGTGGTGGCCGGCCTGGTGGAGCACGGCCAGGACGTGATCCTCATCCAGAACAAGGAATGGCCCCCGGGCTGGTGGGGCCTGGTCACCGGCTTTCTGGAAAGCGGCGAGAGCCCGGAGGAGGGCATGCTGCGCGAGCTGGAGGAGGAGCTGGGGCTGAAGGGGGAGATTCAGGGACTCATCGGGGTGTATCCTTTTTTGCGCGCCAATCAGGTGATTATCGCCTACCACCTCGTCGCCCAGGGCGAGATCGTGCAGGGCGAGGAGCTGAGCGGCTACAAACGGGTGCCCATTGCCAAGCTGAAACCCTGGCCCGGGGCCACCGGCCAGGCCGTGGCCGACTGGCTGGCCGCCCGCCGGCGCGCCCGCTGAGGCGCTCATGCTGGAGCGCACCTTCCTGCATATCCCCGGGGTGGGGCCCAAGCGCGAGCGCGCCATCTGGCGCGCCGGCATAGGGCATTGGCGAGACTTCCTGGCCCGGGGACGCGAGCTGCTGCCGCCGGCCGTGTTCAACCTGGGCCGGCCGGTGGTGGAGGTCTCCCTGGATGCGCGCCAGCGTCCTGACGGCCTGGCCCGGCTGGCCGGCCTGATTCCCCGGGCCGAGCACTGGCGCTTCTACCCCACCTATGAGCGGGTGGTGTTCCTGGACATCGAGACCGGCGGCCCTGCCCACGATTGGGGCGGCATCACCGTGGTGGGCCTGTACGACGGCCGGCGGGTGAGCCAGTTCGTGGCCGGCCGCAACCTCCACGAGCTGGACCAGGCCATGAAGGGCGCGGAGGTGGTGTGCACCTTTGCCGGCGGCTCCTTCGACCTGCCGCTGCTGCGCAAGGTGTTCGCCAACCTCTACCTGCCGCCGGTGCATATCGACCTGCGCTGGGTGCTGCGGCGCCTGGGGTTCAGCGGCGGCCTGAAGCGCATCGAGCGCCGGCTCCACATCCAGCGGCCGGAGCCGGTGCGCGGCCTGGGCGGCGAGGACGCGGTGCGCCTGTGGTGGGCCCACCGGGCCGGCGACCCCAACGCCCTTGCCACCCTCCTGGAGTACAACGCCTGCGACGTGCTGAACCTGGAGCCGCTCTTGGATTTGGCCGTGGCCAGGCTGAAGGAGCGCCACCTGGCGCAGGTGGCGGGGCTGGCCTCCCGAGGCGCTTCGTGGTAGGTTGGGGCGGTTCAACCAAAGACCCCGGTGGAGGTGATTCGGTGGAGCTTATCGACGGCGTGCGGGTGAAGGAACTCAAGGTCATCCCGGACCAGCGGGGCCGGCTCATGGAGATGCTCCGCGCGGACGATGACCTCTTCGTGGGCTTCGGCCAGGTGTACCTCACCACCACCCTGCCCGGGGTGGTCAAGGCCTGGCACCTGCACAAGAAGCAGACCGACCACGTGGTGTGCGTGGCGGGCATGATCCGCCTGGGCCTGTATGACGACCGCAAGGACTCCCCCACCTTCGGCCTCACCAACGAGTTCTACCTCGGCGTGCACCGGCCCCTGCTGGTGCAGATTCCACCCCTGGTCTACCACGGCTGGAAATGCGTGAGCGTGGAAGAGGCCCTCATCGTGAACACCGTGACCCAGCCCTACAACTATGCCGAGCCCGACGAGTACCGCCTGGACCCCCACCAGAACCACATCCCCTGGGACTGGTCCCAGACGGACGGCTAGCCCCCCCATAACGGTGCCGGGGGGCGACGGGGGGCGGGGCGACGGGGGGACGACGGGGGCGACGCACGGCGGGAGGCGGGGCAGCCATGATAGTCAGTGCCAGCCGCCGCACCGACATACCAGCCTTTTTCGGCGATTGGTTCCTCGGCCGGGTGCGGGCCGGGTGGGCCGCGGTGGCCAACCCCTTCAACCCCCGCCAGGTGCGCCGGGTGAGCCTGGCCCCGGAGCGGGTGGCGGCCCTGGTCTTCTGGACCAAGAACCCGGCCCCCTTCCTTCCCTGCCTGGACGAGCTGGACGCCCGCGGCTTTGCCTACTACTTCCTCTACACCTTGAACCCCTACCCCCGCCTGCTGGAGCCCGGCCTGCCGCCCCTGGCAGAGCGGCTGGACAGCTTCCGCGCCCTGGCCGACCGCCTGGGGCCGGAGCGGGTCGTCTGGCGCTACGACCCCATCATCGTCACCAGCGCCACCCCGCCGGACTACCACCTGGAGAACTTCGCCCGCCTGGCCCGGGAGCTGGCGGGCAGCACCCGGCGGGTGGTGATCAGCTTCCTGGAGCTGTACGCCAAGGTGCGCCGCCGCCTGGCACCGGCCCTGGCCCGGGCCGGCTGGGAGCTTGCGGACTACAAGGACGGCGCCCACGAGGAGGATCTGCGGCGCCTGGCCGGCGGGTTGGCCGCCCTCGCCCGGGAGAGGGGACTGGAGATGCGGGCCTGCGCCGAGGAGCGCGACCTCACCGCCCAGGGCGTCATGCCCAGCGCCTGCATCGACGCCGGGCTCTTGACCCGGCTCTTCGGCCTGGAGCTGACACCCGCCAAGGACCCCCACCAGCGGGGCGCCTGCGGTTGCGCCCCCTCGGTGGACATAGGGGCCTATGACACCTGCTCCCACGGCTGCCTCTACTGCTATGCCAGCGCCGGCCCCAAGGCGGTGGCCGCGAACCTGGCCCGCCACCAGCCGGACAGCCCCCTGCTGGTGGGACGGCCGCCCACCGGGGGGCAGGCCGCCCTGTTCGAGGAATAGGCCGGATTTCAGGTCCGCACCACCCACACCTGGAAGTGGGGGTCCTTTTTCTGGCCCACCCCGCAGGCGCCCTTGTGCAGGTACAGGGCCCAGGCCCAGTCCGGCTCGAACAGGCTGGTGGTGCTGGACCAGTAGGCCTCGCGCACCCGCTGGAAGGGATGCCCGGCCGGTAGTGCCGGCGAGTGGCGGCCGGCGTCCACCAGGGACTCCAGCTCGTTGATGGTGGGCAGGCGCCAGCCCCCTCCGGCCTCGTCCAGCGCCGCCGCTGCCGCCAGGGCCTCGGCCCAGGAGACCGGCCCGCCGGTCAGGTCCGCGTCCTGCCGCCAGACAAGGCCGGTGAGCCGGTCGCGGACCAGGCCCCCGCCCTCCAGGGCGAAGCGGGGTTCCGGCCAGGGCACGCCCTTTTGCAGCTCCCCGTCCTGGCCCGTGCCCGGGCAGGCCGTCTCCCCGCCCTCCGGCCCGAAGCAGCGCCTTTGGCCGGTCACGGGCAGCAGGGGGCTATCCCCCCGCACTGGCCAGGCCAGGAAGGACTGGCTCTTGCGGCCGTAGAACATGCGCCCGCCCTCCAGGTGCACGTACCAGGCGTGGGCCGGGGCGATGGCCGCGGTGGTGGAACTCCAATACCAACCCAGGAACACCTCCCGGAAGGGATGGCCCCGGGGCAGGGCCGGCCGCCGCGCCTGGTGGTCGATCAGGCTCCTGAGTTCGCGGCGGTTGGGCAGGCGCCAGTCGCCGAAGCCCAGGAAGGACTCGGCGTTGAGCCCGGCCACGAACTCCAGGGCCTCGGCCCAGGTGAGGGGGAAGCCGGCCGGGTTGGCGTTGCGGGTCCAGGCCAGCCCGGTGAGCCGGTCGCGGACCAGGCCCTCGCCCTCCAGGGCGAAACGGGGCTCCGGCCAGGCCGCGCCCGGCGAGAACTCCGGATCCTGGCCGCTGCCCCGGCAAGGCGCCTGGCGGCCGTCCGCCTGGTGACAGGTGCGCTGGCCGGTGTTCAGGTAATAGGGTGGCATGGCTACATTCTGCCCCAGGCCGCTCCCCGGGCCAACCCCCGGCGCCGGGGCCTCTAAATCCGGGCCGGGGGGTGGCTTTTCCCCTCCAGGTGATTTATGCTGTGCTCAAAACGGGGCTCCTGCTCCCTTGCCCCATCACCAGGAAAGGTTTCCATGCCTCGACGCCTGCGCCGTGTTTTGCCCTGTTTGCTGCTGGCCGTGCTGGCTGCGGCCTGGTCCTTGGGGTGCAGTGGAGAAGAGTCCCCGGCCGATTCCGCGGCCCGGGCCTTGGCCCGGAACCTGCGCGCCCAACTGGCCGAGTTGAGCAAGCTCCTGGCCGAACCTTTGGCCCGGGGTGACCAGAAGGCCAGCCAGGAGGTGCTGCGCCGCTTTTTTGCCCAGGCCTCCCGGGCCGGCAAGCCCATCCAGAACGGGGTGCTGGTCCTGGACGCCAAGGGCGTCACCTTTGCCGAAAGATACCCCGCCCCGGGCCATCCCGAGGGGGTGGGGGACCAGGGCCACTCCTCGGCCCGCAACTACGCCAGCTACCAGGTGGTGCGCCAGGCCCTGGACAGCGGTCGCACTCGAACCGGGGTGGTGTACCTGGCCCACAACAAGCTCTACGTGGTGTGCCATCCCCTGGGCGGCAAGAAGCGGGTGGGGGTGCTCATCCTGGGGATCCTGGGGACCGAGCTGGAGGCAAAGCTGGGGGTGAGCGGCGAGCAGTTTTTGGCCATGGACCTGAGTCCCTGAAGCTAGGAGAACCCCGTTGGCACCAGCCGGCAGCGCCAGTTTCCACCTGCAGAGCTCCCAGGGCGAGCGCGGAGACGAGTTGGTGGTGAGCATCTCCGGCCGCCTGGACCGGAACGGCCTGGAGCCGGTCCTGGCCGAGGTACGCGAACTCCTGGCCCGCCGGCAGCCCCGGCGGCTGGTGCTGGAGCTGGGCGGGCTGGAATACCTGGACAGCGCCGGGGCCCTGGCCCTCACCCTGATCCAGCAGGAGGCCGAGGCCCGCGGCGCCACCGCCGAACTCAGGAACCTGGCCCGTTCGGCGGCGGAGCTGAAGTCGCTCCTGGACCCGCGGGAGCTGGCCAAGAAGCCCCTCATCCCCGAGGAGCGGGGGGAGGGGTTCGTCCGCCAGGTGGGCGGCGCCGTGCTGACCATGCTGGACGACCTCAAGGACATGGTGACCTTCCTGGGCGATTTCGCGGTGGCCTCGCTGCGCGCCCTCAAGAACCCGCGCCTGGTCCGCTGGGGCGACGTGGGCCTCTACATGGAGCGGGTGGGCGTGAACGGGCTGCCCATCGTGGGATTGATCAGCTTCCTTTTGGGCCTCATCATCGCCTTCATGTCCTCCTTGCAGCTCGCCTCCTTCGGGGCGAACATCTTCGTGGCCTCCCTGGTGGCGGTGGCCATGGTGCGCGAGCTGGGCCCCATCATGACCGCGGTGCTCATCGCCGGGCGCTCGGGCTCGGCCTTTGCCGCGGAGATCGGCACCATGAAGGTAAACGAGGAGGTGGACGCGCTGGTGGTGATGGGCTACGACCCGGCCAGCTTCCTGGCCCTACCCAAGGTGCTGGCCTCGCTCATCGTCATTCCCCTGCTCACCCTCTATGCCGACCTGCTGGCCATCGTGGGCGGGCTGCTGGTGGGGGTGTTGGGGTTGGACCTGACGGTGTATGCCTATCTCCAGCAGACGGTGAAGAGCCTGGACGTGTTCGACGTGACCAGCGGCCTGGTCAAGTCGCTTTGCTTTGCGGCCATCATCGCCGGGGTGGGCTGCCAGCGCGGCTTCACGGTCCGCGGCGGGGCCCAGGCGGTGGGGGCCGCCACCACCAGCGCGGTGGTCACCGCCATGTTCCTGATCATCGTGACCGACTCCTTGTTCGCCATCGTGCTGCACTACCTGGAGTGATACCGTGTTGGGCCAGACCACCAGCGAGCATCACCGGCCCGGGACTCCGGCCGCCGACGGCGGGGAGAGGGGCCGGGCCCAGCTCCCGGCCGGGCGGGAGGAGGTCATCCGGGTGGAGGACCTCACCGCGGCCTATGGCGACGAGGTGATCCTGGACAAGGTGAGCTTCAGCGTGGCCCAGGGCGAGGTGGTGGTCATCGCCGGCGGCAGCGGCTGCGGCAAGTCCACCCTCCTGAAACACACGATCGGGCTGTATCCCCTGGCCGGCGGCCGGGTGATCATAAAGGGGGTGGACCTGGCCGCCGCCGACGAGGCCCAGCTCTCCCAGGTGCGCCGGAGCTTCGGGGTGCTGTTCCAGTCCGGCGCCCTCTTCGGCTCGCTCACCCTGCTGGAGAACGTCAGCCTGCCGCTGTTGGACTTCACCGGCCTCTCCCCCCGCGCGGCCGAGCTGGTGGCCCGGGCCAAGCTGGCCATGGTGGGGCTGGCCGGGTATGAGAACCACCTGCCCTCGGAGCTTTCCGGCGGCATGCAGAAACGGGCCGGCCTGGCCCGGGCCATGGCCCTGGACCCGGACATACTGTTCTTCGACGAGCCCTCGGCCGGCCTGGACCCGGTGACCGCCGCCGAGCTGGACCGGCTCATAATCCGCATAAACCAGGCCATGGGCACCACCATGCTGATAGTGACCCACGAGCTGGCCAGCATCTATAATATCGCCCACCGGGTGGTGATGCTGGACAAGGCGGCCAAGGGCATCATCGCCCAGGGGCCGCCGCAAGAGTTGCGCGACCAGACGGCAGACCCCCGGGTGGTCGATTTCTTCCACCGCCGTCCCGGGCGGGGGGCTTGAGGATGCTTGCATGAGTCAGAAGGTCTCTCGGTTCAAGGTAGGCGTGTTCGTGCTGGTGGGCCTGGCCATGGCGGTGGGTTCCATCGTGTGGCTGGGCGCGGTGCGCTATTTCCAGGCCGGCCGCACCTATGTGACCTTCTTCAACGAGTCGGTGCAGGGCCTGCAACGGGACTCGGTGGTCAAGTACCGCGGGGTGGACGTGGGCCGGGTGGTGGACATCCGGGTGGCGCCGGACTACAAGCTCATCGAGGTGGTGATGCACATCCAGTTCTACGGCGAGCCCGAGCGGGAGATGGTGGCCCAGCTCAAGACGGTGGGCATCACCGGCATCGTGTTCGTGGAGCTGGACCTGAAAAAGCCCGGCGAGCCCGACCGTTCGCCGCGCATCACCTTTGCCGCCGAGTATCCCATCATCCCCTCCAAGCCCTCGGAGATATCCCAGATACTGTCGGTGGTGGAAAAGGTCAGCCGGGAGCTGGGGGAGATCAACTTCAAGGCCATGGCCGACAAGATCAACTCCACCCTGGACGCCATACAGACCATCGCCGAGGACCGGCGCCTGCCCGAGATGCTCGGCCTGTTGGAGAGCGCCTCCCGCCACCTGAACCACCTGCTCAGCCGCACCGACCGGGCGCTGAGCCGGGCCGACCTGGAGGGCATCCTCAAGCGCACCGACCAGGTGTTGGGCGAGGCCAGGGACCTGTTGGCCGAGATGAAGGGCCAGCTCCTGGCCATGAAGCTACCCGCCACCGCCTCCAAGGTGAGCGCCCTGGTGGACCAGGTGGGCGGGGACAGCGAGGAACTCTTGCAGGACCTGCGCGCCACCAGCGAGAACCTGCGCCGGGCCAGCGACACCCTGGAGGAGTTGCTCTCCCGCCTCAGGAAATCGCCCTCGGACCTGCTGTTCAGCTCGCCGCCGCCGCCGCGGCCGGCGGAAACCCCCTAAGGCCCAGGAGAGAGTCATGCACTCACCCCGGCATCCCAACCGGCTGCACCGCGCCGCCTGGCTCCTGCTCGCCGCCCTGGCCCTGGCCGCGGCCGGCTGCGGGCTGGGCGGCGGCGAGCCGCCGCTCATGATCAAGCAATGGACCCTGGAGTATCCTCCTCCGTCCCCCTTGCCCCCCTCGCCCTCCTCGGCCGGCCGGCGCCTGCCCGCCGCGCTGAAGGTGAAGCGCTTTGGGGCGGTGCGCGCCCTGATCGGCACCGACATGCTCTACCGGCCCCGGCCCAACCAGCGCGAGGCGTACAACTACCACCGCTGGCTGGTGAGCCCGGCGGATATGGTGGGGGATTTTTTGCTGCGCGATTTGCGGGCCCAGGCCGCCTTTGCCGCCGTGTTCTCCAGCCGCCAGCCCCAGCGCGCCCGCTTCGTGGTGGAAGGGGGGGTGGAGGAGTTCATGGAGGTGGACGGTGAGGATGGCTGGCAGGCGGTTTTGCGGGTGAACCTGGCCCTGGTGGACACCAAGCAGGATGCGGCGCCCCGGCGCCTCTTGTTCCAGCGCGACTACCGCTTCAGCGCGCCCATGCCCAGCCGGGACGCCGCCGGCCTGGCCCGGGGCATGAGCAAGGCCATGGAGGCGTTTTCCCAAAAGGCCCGGGCCGACCTGGTGGAGGCGGTGCGCCGGGCCCTGGAGCAGGGCCCGGCCCAGGCCGGCGACTAGGCGCCTTCGGCCTGGGCGATCAGCCGCTCCACCTCGGCCAGGGCCTCCTCGGCCGCCTCCACCCGCTGGAGCTGGTGGGGGCGGATGGAGTGGGCCGGCAGGGCGGCCTCGGCCTCGGCCAGCTCGCGCCTGAGCGCCTCGCGTTTTTCCAGCAACTCTTTCAGTTCCATGAAATGAATTATAACGCACCGCCGGCCCCTGGGCCGCGGCCGGCCGGCCCGTCCCCGGGAGCGGCCTTTTGGTCCAGCAGCTCCCGCACCGCCTGGGCGAGCTTGGCAGAGCCCACTGGCTTCATGAGGAACCTGGCCACGGCCAGGTCTTCGGCCCTGGCGGAGTCGATCTTATCGTTGAAGCCGCTGCACAGGATGAGGGGCAGGTCGGGACGGAGCTTCCGCACTTCCCGCGCAAGGTCCTCGCCGGTCAGGCGGGGCATGGTCATGTCGCTGATCACCAGGTCAAAGGCCGCGGGGTCGCGGCGCAGGTGCTCCAGGGCCTCCACAGGGTCGGTATAGCTCCATACCTGGTAGCCCATACGCTCCAGCGCCGCTTTCCCCAACTGGGCGATGGCCGCCTCGTCGTCCACGAACAGGATCCTTTCGTGGCCGCCCCGGGCCGGGGACTCGGGCGCCGGCTCTGCCTCCTCCCCCACCGGTATGGCCGGGAAGTAGACGTTGAAGGTGGAGCCCTCTCCCGGTTCGCTGTACACGGTGACCGCCCCGCCGCAGGAGGAGACTATGCCGTGGACCACGGCCAGCCCCAGGCCGGTGCCCCGCTCCTCGTCCTTGGTGGTGAAGTAGGGCTCGAAGATCCTCTCCATGATCTCGGGCGGCATGCCGCAGCCCGTGTCGCTCACCGAGAGTTTCAGGTGGGTGCCGGGCTTCAGGTTGGGGTGGAAGCGGGCGAAGACCGGGTCCACCTCCACCGTGTGCAGGGCGATGCTCAAGATGCCGCCTTTTTCGGACATGGCGTGCTGGGCATTGGTGCACAGGTTCATGACCACCTGGTGAATGGAGGTGGGGTCGGCCATGATGGCGTAGGGCACCTCCTGGATATCCTGCTTGATCTCTATGCTGGCCGGCAGCGCCGCCCGCAGCAGCTTCAGGGCCTCCTTCACCACCCTGACCATGTTCACCGGCCGGTACTCTTGCTCCGGCTGGCGGCTGAAGGAAAGGATCTGCTTGACCAGGTCCCGGGCGCGGCCGGCGGCCAGCAGGACCTGCTCCAGGTTGTCCCTGAGCTTGCTGCCCGGCGGGGCCAGCTCCAGGTTGAGTTCGGTGAACCCGATGATGGGCGAGAGGATGTTGTTGAAGTCGTGGGCGATGCCCCCGGCCAGGGTGCCGATGGCCTCCAGGCGCTGGGCCTGGCGGAGATGGCGCTCCAGCACGCGCTCCTTGGTCACGTCCCGGCGCACCGAGACGAAGTGGGTTATCTCCCCCTGGCGGTCGAGGATGGGGGCGATGGTGGCTTCGATCTCGTAGAGCGAGCCGTCTTTTTTGCGGTTGGTCAGGTGCCCCTTCCAGACCTTGCCCGCCCGGATGGTGGTGTGGAGCTGGCGGTAGAAGGCTTCGTCGTGCTGGCCGCTTTTCAGCAGGCTCGGCTTGCGGCCGAGCACCTCCTCCCGGCGGTAGCCGCTCATGGCCTCGAACCCCGCGTTGACGAAGATGATCCTGGACTCCCGGTCGGTGATGAGCACGCTTTCGGCGGCGTGTTCGATGGCGGTGGAGAGGAGCCGCCGCTCCTCCTCGGCCCGCACCCGTTCGCTTATGTCCCGGCAGATGCCGCCCACCCGTTTTTCGCCTCCCGGCAGGTCCACCGGAAAGAGGGTGTCCAGGTGGAAATGGGGGCCGCTGGCAGTGGGCGAGGCGTGTTCGAAGACCACCGCCTCGCCGGAGCTGAGCACCCGCCGGAACTGGGCCCGGTAGAGCGCGGCGCTCTCGGGCGGAAACACCTCTTCGATGGAGCGGCCGATCAGCTCCTGCCCGCGCTTGAGGCCGAAGCGGGCCACCCGGTCGTTGCTGGAGAGGAAGACCCCCCTGGCGTCCAGCATGAAGATGTGGTCGCCCGAGGACTCCACCAGGGTCTGGTAGATGTACTCGCTCTTGCGGGCCAGCTCCGCGGATTGGCGGCGCAGGCGGAGAAAGGCGCCCACCCGGGCCTTGAGTTCCGCCTTGGTGAAGGGCATGCGCAGGCAGTCGTCGAACCCCGCCTCCAGCCAGGCGGCGATGTCGTCGTGGCGGGCCACGGCGACCAGCACCGGCAGGAAGATGTCTTTGGCCGCCTTCTTGCGCGCCAGGATCTTGTCGCCCAGGCGGCGCGCATAGGGTATGTCAAGGAGAAAGAGGTCCGGCAGCGGCCCCTTGGGCTGGAAGCCGGTGACCACCTGGTGCCCCAGGGAGGCCAGGTAGCCTTCCACCAGTTTCTGGTCGGCGCGGCCAGAAAGGCATACGGCGACTTTTCCTCTTGCTGCCTCCATCTGCCTTGCTCACCTTTTGGGTTTTGCCCATATTGTCACGCCCAGGGAATCCCGGTCAGGATTCCCCTCAGGTGCTGCAACTTCTCTCCCACCACGATGCCCCGGGGGGTGATCCTGAACTCCCGCAGCTCGGGCAGGAAGTCCCCGTGGCGTTTCTTCAGGCAATTTATGACCTTGATCACTTCGCCGTTGTATTCGGCATACCGGAGCAGGATCACGTTGTCCGCCAGGTAGCTAACCCCCACCTCGCTGATGCGCAGATCGCCGGTCAATTGTTCCAGTTCGTTGATCAGCAGCAGGCTGGCCCCGCGGGGGCAGGCGTAGTGGACGAGGTTCTGGATGTTGGCCACCAGCTTGCCGAACTCCTCCATGGCCAGGGCGTAGCCCCGCAGGCTGTCCAGCAGGATGAGCCGTCGGTTCTCTTTTTCGATGTCGTGGCGGATGATGCCGAGGAACTCGTCGGGATACATCTCCAGGGGATTGATCTCATGGATGGAGATGGTGCCGCTCTCCAGCCAGGCTTGCAGGGGGATGCCGATGTCGCTGTTGCGCTCCAGGATGGAGTGGATGCTTTCCTCGAAGGTGTAGATCGCGCTCCGCATGCCATTGGCCGCGGCGGTCACCAGGTACTGGGCGGCCAAAGTGGACTTGCCGGCGCCGGAGGGACCCGAGATGAGGGTGCAGCTACCCCCGGGCAGGCCGCCCTTCAGCAGGTGGTCCAGGGAGGCTATGCCGGAAGGCAGGATTTCTTTCTCGCAGGCGTGTTCCGGCGGCCGCTCTATCCGGTGGGGATAGACCACCACCCCCTCGGCGGTGATGCGCATGGCGTGGCGGCCGGACAGGAAGGACGAGGCCCGCAGCTTGCTTATCTCCACGGTCCGGACCTCTATCACCCGGTTGGGCGAGATCTCCTTCTTGAGGCAGATCACCCCGTCCACCGCCAGGGCGACCGAGGTTTCCCTGGCCAGTTCCATGGGCTCGTAGAGCAGCAGGGAAACGCATCCCCGCTCCGAGAGCTGGTTGACCAGGCGCTGCATCCTCTTGCGGTACTGGTATTCGTCTATGGACAGGTACCTGAGATAGGTGGCCGAGTCGATTACCACCCGGTCCGGGTCGTGCTGGTCGATGACCTGGCGGAGCTGCTGCCAGACCGGCTCCTGCTCCACCTCGCTGGGCGGGAAGACCGCATATTCCTCGTCCTCCCCGCTCCCCGGGGTTTGCTTGGTGAAGTCCGCAAAGGTGATACACCCCAGGTCCCAGCCAAAGGCCCTGATGTTCCTTTGCACGCTTTCTATTGGTTCGGAAAAGGAGACGAACAGGCACTTGGCCTGGTGCCGGGCGCATTCCCGCAACCATTGGATGGCCAGGATCGTCTTGCCGGTGCCCGGCGCGCCCACGATGAGATAGCTGGAGGAGGGGAGGAACCCGCCCAGCATGATCTCATCCAGGCCGGCCACCCCGGTCGAAATCCGCTCGCCCGCCATGATGAACTTTCCCCCCCCGGGCAGGCCATACCCGCTCTATGTTTTCATTACTCAGGCCTTTTAGTGCCAAAGGCAAGCATATTTTGCGGGGAGGCGGAAAGGGCAGGGGGGAAGGGGGCCGGAGCCCCTGGGAGGAAGTGGATCCCCCCTCCCAGGGGCCGCCGGGGCTTTATCCGATTTTGGGTAGACCTTCCAATGCCTTGAGGGCGCGCTCTATCTCCTCCTCGGGCAGCTCGTAGCGGGTGAGCTTGCCGGAGAGGAAGGCGTCGTAGGCGGCCATGTCCACCAGGCCGTGGCCGGACCAGTTGAACAGGATGGTCTTGGCCTTGCCTTCCTCTTTGGCCTGGCGGGCCACCTCCACCACCGAGGCGATGGCGTGGTTGGTTTCCGGGGCGGGGATGAAGCCCTCGGAGCGGGCGAACATGATGCCCGCCTCGAAGGTGGCGATCTGGTCGTAGGCCCGGGGCTCGATCAGCCCCAGGTTCACCGCGTGGCTCACCATGGGCGCCATGCCGTGGTAGCGCAGGCCACCGGCGTGGATGGGCGCGGGCACGAAGTCGTGGCCCAGGGTGTGCATGGGCAGAAGGGGCGTGGTCTGGTTGGTGTCGCCGAAGTCATAGCCATAGGGCCCGCGGGTGAGGGTGGGGCAACTGGTGGGCTCGGCCGCGATCACCTCCAGCTCCTTGCCCGCGATCTTGTCGGCGATGTAGGGGAAGGCCAGGCCCGCGAAGTTGGAGCCGCCGCCCGCGCAGCCGATGACCACGTCCGGGTACACCCCCAACACCTCCATTTGCTTCTTGGCCTCCTGGCCGATCACGGTCTGGTGCAGGAGCACGTGGTTCAGGACCGAGCCCAGGGAGTAGCGGGTGTCGTCGCGCTGCACCGCCTCCTCGATGGCCTCGCTGATGGCGATGCCCAGGGAGCCGGGGCTGTCCGGGTCCTGGGCCAGTATCTTGCGGCCGGCCTCGGTGGTGTCGGTGGGGCTGGCCACGCACTCGGCCCCCCAGGTTTGCATCATGGAGCGGCGATAGGGTTTCTGGTTGTAGGACACCTTGACCATGTACACTTTGCAGCCCAGGCCGAACTGCTGGCAGGCAAAGCTGAGCGCGCTGCCCCACTGGCCGGCGCCGGTCTCGGTGCAGATGTTCTTCACGCCAAAGGCCTTGTTGTAATAGGCCTGGGCCACGGCGGTGTTGGGCTTGTGGGAGCCGGCCGGGCTCACACCCTCGTTCTTGAAGTATATCTGGCCGGGGTAGTCCAGGGCCTTCTCCAGGCCGGTGGCCCGGTAGAGGGGGGTGGGCCGCCACATCTTGTAGATGCCCAGCACCTCCTCCGGGATGTCAACCCAGCGCTCGCCCGTCATCTCCTGCTCCACCAGGTTCAGGGGGAAGATGGGTGCGAAGTCCTCGGGTTGGGGAGGCTGGCCCGTGCCGGGGTGCAGGGGCGGGGGCATGGGCGTGGGGAAGTCGGCGTTCAGGTTGTACCACTTGGTGGGAATGAACTCCTCGCCCAAAAACACTTTCTTGTCAGCCATGTGATATTCCTCCTCCTGGGTTTGGCCTGGACCTTTCATGGTCTGCTTGCTGCCGGCGGGCGGGCCCGCCGGCGCCCCTCCCTTTGGGCCGGGGGGGCCTTGGGTTTCTCCTTGGAATGGCCTGGTTCGCCATTACGCTCAGTCCGGATACCGGAAGAGGTGCAACGGAGGATATACCTGCCATCCCTTTGCGTTTCCGGCGCCTGCAAAGGGGGCTTCTCACCAGCGGCTGGAAGAAAGGTCCTGGAAGGAACCGAACCGGGCCCGTCCATACATAAAGCGGGCCCCGCTGGGGGAGGCCCGCTTTGTTTTAGGCGTCGCTAACTGTGACCGACACTCAGCACAAAGGCGTACCTCCCCCGGATGACCAGCGCCACCACCAGAGGAGGACCCTGTTTTCGGCTGAGTCGGTTTTATGCATGTGTCACTCTACTCCCCGCCAGCAAACTAGCAAAGCCGGCCCGCCCAAGTCAAGCGTTCAGCAAGGCGCCGGCCTACAGGCCCAGGCAGCCGGGCGGGGGCGGGATGAGTTCGCCCTCCTGGGCGGCGTAGTGCTCCTGCCAGAAGGCCTTGAGCTCCTCCACCCGCTCGGGAGGGATGTCCTTGATGCGGCCGGCCTCGAACACCAGCCAGCTCACCGTGGGCCGGAAGGGCAGGCGCGAGGCCCGCACCTGGGCCATGATCTCGGCCACGGGGTACTCCATCAGGATGAAGATGCCCGCGCGCACCGTGGCCAGGAGGTGGTCCATGTGGTCGCCGCCGCGCTCCACCGCCTCGATGGCCTTCTCCAAGTTGTGCCAGGCCACGCCCGCGTCCATCGTACCTCCTGACGCCTGTAAGGGTAACCGGGTGGCAATTATGCCACAGTGGTCCCCAAATGCAAGGCCGCGTCCGGCCCGGCCGGTTCTCCTAGCTGAACTCGTAGCGGAAGGCCAGCTCCAGGCGGCGGTCCATCTCGGGCAGGAGCTGGTCTTGCAGGTGGCCCAGGAGGGGGCCGGACTCGGAGAGCTTGTCGCCCCACACCGTGGCCAGGAAATGGGCGAAGGCGTCCACCGGGTCGCCCTTGTCGCCGTCCAGGTACCAGTCCACCCGGGCCAGCACGTGCTTCAGGGGATCGGCGGGCTGGTCGTAGAGGTGCTGGTAGCTCAAGGCGAAAAGGGGCAGCAACAGGCCCCGGATCAGCTCGCCCAGGCCGGCCCCGGCCAGGCGGGGGTCCGCGTCCAGGCGCTCCAGGGCGTGCAGGGCGATGAGCACCGGCAGCTCGTCCTCCAGGGTGCGGGCCAGTTCCTGGCGTTGCCGCTTGCGCAGGGACTTGCCCGCCGCTGCGGCCAGGGCCTGGGCCTGGGCCGCCACGTCGCGGCACATGAGGCCGTGGATGTGCAGGCAGAGGCGGTGCAGGCGAAACAGGTCGCCCGGCCGGCCGGGCAGGGCGCCTTCCAGGGAAGGCAGCTCAGGGCTGTTGGCGCGCGGTGGGTTCATGGGCTCCATCTCCCGGCGGCCTGGGCAGGGCGGCCGCTTTCCCCTCTATATACCGCCCCCAAGCCCGGCGCGGCAAGCGGGGTGGTGCGGGTTGGGCCCTTTTTGCCCGGCATGATAGGATTTGGAACGAACGCCATTCAGCTAGGGGAGGAGACGCGGTGGGCTGGCGGGAGACTTACGAGAAGCGGCGGATGAGCGCGGCCAAGGCCCTCAAGGCGGTGGGCCGGGGCCAGCGGGTGTTCGTGGGCTCGGCCTGCGCCGAGCCGCGGGCCCTGGTCAGCGCCCTGCTGGACCGGGCCGACGATTTGCACGACGTGGAGATACTCCACTTCGTGACCTTGGGGGAGGCGCCCTACGTTGACCGGCGCTTTGACAAGCGCTTCCGCCACAACGCCTTTTTCGTGGGCCCCCGCACCCGGGAGGCGGTGAACCAGGGCCGGGCGGACTACACCCCGGTGTTCATGCACGAGATACAGGACCTCTTTGCCGAGCGCCAAGTGCCCTTGGACGTGGCCCTCATCCAGGTGAGCCCGCCGGACAACCACGGCTTCGTGTCCCTGGGCATCGGGGTGGACGTGGCCCGGGCGGCGGCGGAGAACGCCCGCCACGTCATCGCCCAGGTGAACCAGAACATGCCGCGCACCATGGGCAACACCTTCCTGCCGGTGAGCGCCATAGACGCCTTCGTGGAGCAGGACGAGGACCTCATGGAGTTCCCCTGGCCCCGGCCCGATCCGGTGGGCCGGCGCATCGCCGAGCACGCGGCCAAGCTGATCGAGGACGGCGACTGCCTGCACGTGGGCTACGGCCAGATACCCTACCTGGTGCTGGGCCGGCTCTTCGACAAGCGGGAGCTGGGCATGCACACCGAGGTGGTCTCGGACGCGGTGATGGAACTCATCGAGGCGGGGGTCGTCACCGGCTCCCGCAAGAACCACCTGCCCGGCCGGGTGGTGTGCTCCTTTTGCATCGGCAGCCGCCGCATGTACGACTACGTGGACCTGAACCCCAGCTTTCTCTTCCTGCCCAGCGGCCAGGTCTACAACCCCCTGGAAATAGCCAAGAACGAGCGCATGGTCAGCATCGGGAGCGCCCTGGAGGTGGACCTCACCGGCCAGGTGTCCTCCGAGTCGCTGGGCTTCAGGCTCTACGCGGGCATCGGCGGCCGGCTGGACTTCATGCGGGGAGCGGCCATGAGCCGCGGCGGCAAGCCGGTGATCGTGCTTCCCTCCACCACCAAGGACGGCCAAAAGAGCCGCATCGTGGCCCGGCTCAGCGCGGGGGCGGGGGTGGTGGCCACCCGCGGCGACGTGCACTACGTGGTCACCGAGTACGGCATCGCCTACCTGCACGGCCGCAGCCTGAGGGAGCGGGCCATGGCGCTCATCAACATCGCCCACCCCCGCTTCCGGGACGAACTCCTGGCCGAGGCCAAGGAACACGCCTACGTGTACCCGGACCAGATACTGCTGCACGCGGACCAGGACCTCTACCCCGAGGAGGTGGAGGCGGTCGAAACCCTGCGCGACGGCACCCCGGTGAAGGTGCGGCCCATCAAGCCCACCGACGAGGTGGCCCTGCAGGAGTTCTTCTACTCCCACTCCGAGGAGACCGTGTACAACCGCTACTTCCGGCCGGTGCGCGCCCTGCCCCATGCCACCGCCCAGGGCCTGGTCAACGTGGACTACGACCACGACATGGCCATCGTGGCCACCACCGGGCCCATCGGCCGGGAAAAGATAGTGGGCATCGGGCGTTACGTGCGCGACCGGGAAGGCGACCTGGCCGAGGTGGCCTATACCGTCCACGACAAGTACCAGGGCCAGGGCCTGGGCACCATCCTGCAGAACCACCTGACCGCCTATGCCAAGAAAAAAGGAATCAAGGGCTTCTGGGCGGTGAGCTTCGGCTCCAACAAGGCCATGCTCAATGTGTTCGGCAAGCTGGGGCCCTTCAGCAAGCAAGTGATAGAGCCTGGGGTCTGGCGGGTGGAGCACCGCTTCCAGGACTAGGCACTCCCACTCCTCCCGCCTGTATCCGCCCCCCCCCTCGCCCCCGCCCCCCCCGTCGCCCCCCGTCGTCCCTGATTGCCATTTTCCTCAACCGGTTGCGGCCGGAGGGTGGTTGACTTGGCCGCCGCTGGCGCTCATGCTGGAAGTAGGGGGGTAAGCCGTGAAATCTTCGGAAAGAGAGGTGCGGCATGAAGGCAGGAATCATATTCACTGGTACGGGCCCTATCCTTATCCTCACTAGTTACAGCGCCTTTGACGATCCCGCTTTCATCCAGAAGCTGGAGGCCAAGGGAATCAAGAAGTTCCTGGC
>CAZUHP010000049.1:0-23822 GCA_964620595.1 uncultured Desulfarculaceae bacterium
GAGACCATGCACATCATCTCCAACGCCTCCTGCACCACCAACTGCCTGGCGCCGGTGGCCAAGGTGATCCACGAGGCCTTTGGCATGGAGTACGGCATCATGACCACCATCCATGCCTACACCATGAGCCAGCGCATGCTGGACGGCTCGGCCAACGACATCCGCCGGGCCCGGGCGGCGGCGCTCTCCATGGTGCCCACCAGCACCGGCGCGGCCCGCTCCCTGGGCCAGGTCATCCCCGAGCTGGACGGCAAGCTGGACGGGTTCGCCATCCGGGTGCCCACCCCGGACGTGTCGCTTTTGGACCTGAACTGCCGGGTGAGCCGCGATGTCACGGTGGAGGAGGTCAACGACGCCCTGCGGGAAGCGGCCAAGGGCTATCTCAAGGGCATCCTGGCGGTGACCGACGTGCCCCTGGTCTCGGTGGACTACACCTCCAGCCCGTTCTCCGCGGTGGTGGACGCGCCCCTGACCATGGTCATGAACGGCCGCATGGTGAAGGTCCAGGCCTGGTATGACAACGAGATGGGGTTTGCCCAGCGTTACGTGGACTTGGCCGCCTACGTGGCCCGCCACATGTAAACAAAGCAGGGAGAGGGTGACATGAAGTTCATCAACGAGGTGGATCTAAAGAACAAGCGGGTGCTGATGCGGGTGGACTTCAACGTTCCCCTGGATGAGGACCGCAACATCACCGACGACAACCGGATCCGGGCGGCCCTGCCCACCATCAACTATGCCCTGGACGAGGACGCCAAGGTCATCGTCTGCTCCCACATGGGCCGGCCCAAGGGCAAGAAGGTGCCCGAACTCTCCCTGGCCCCGGTGGCCCGGCGCCTGAGCCGGCTCTTGCGCAAGGAGGTCAAGCTGGCCCCGGACGTGGTGGGGCCCGAGGTGGAGAAGATGGTGGCCGAGCTGGAGCCGGGCGAGGTCCTGATGCTGGAGAACCTGCGCTACCACCCCGGCGAGACCAAGAACGACCCCGAGCTGGCCAAGGCCCTGGCCGCCCTGTGCGACGTGTACGTGGACGACGCCTTTGCGGTGGCCCACCGGCCCCACGCCTCGGTGGTGGGCGTGACCGAGTACGCGCCCGTGTGCGTGGCCGGCTTCACCATGAAAAAGGAGCTGGAGTACTTCCGGCGGGCCATGGTGGACCCGGCCCGCCCCCTGGCCGCGGTGATCGGCGGGGCCAAGGCCATCACCAAGCTGGAGGCCCTGGAGAACCTCCTGGACCACGTGGACAAGATGCTCATCGGCGGGGCCATGGCCAACACCTTCCTCAAGAGCATCAACTACGAGATCGGCAAGTCCCTGTACGAGGAGGAGCTGGTGCCCGTGGCCAACTGCCTGATGCGCAAGGCCAAGGAAAAGGGCGTCAAGCTCTACATCCCGGTGGACTGCGTGGTGGCCGACCGCTTCGACCCCAAGGCCGAGACCATGCTCACCACCGTGCAGGAGGTGCCCAAGGAGTGGATGATAATGGACATCGGCCCGGCCACCAGCCTGCTCTACCGCGAGGCGTTGCGGGGCTGCAAGACCATCATCTGGAACGGGCCCATGGGCGCCTTTGAGATGGACGCCTTCAGCCGCGGCACCATGAACATGGTGACCACCGTGGCCCAGAGCTACGCGCTTACCATCATCGGCGGCGGCGACACCGACGTGGCGGTCACCAAGATGGGCGAGCAGGACAACATCTCCTACATCTCCACCGGCGGCGGGGCCTTCTTGGCCATGCTCACCGGCGAGGAGCTGCCCGCGGTGGTGGCCCTGGGCGGGTCCACCGGCATGGAGGGCATAAAGGGCGGCGAGTCCTGCTTCACCCGCGTGGCCTAACTACCATACAACCGGGAAAGGAAGATACCATGTCGCGCAGGCTGATGGTGGCCGGCAACTGGAAGATGCACAAGACCGTGGAGGAGTCGGTGGAGCTGGCCCGGGCCGTGGCCCAGGGCCTGAAGCGGGACGACCTGGACGTGCTGGTGGCCCCCACCTTCCCGGCCATCCACGCCGTGGCCCAGGCCCTGGAGGCGAGCCCGGTGATCGTGGCCGGCCAGAACCTGTACTGGCAGGACCAGGGCGCCTTCACCGCCGAGGTGAGCGGCCCCATGCTGAGGGCCGCGGGCGCCACCCACGTGATCATAGGCCACTCCGAACGGCGCCAGTACTTCGGCGAGACCGAAAAGACCGTGAACCTCCGGCTCCAGGCCGCGCTCCGGGCCGGGCTGACCCCCATCGTGTGCGTGGGCGAGACCCTGGCCGAACGCGAGGCGGACCAGACCGAGGACGTGCTGGAGAGCCAACTGGCCGGCGGCCTGGCCGGGCTGACCCAGGAGCAGGCCAAGGAGGTCATCATCGCCTACGAGCCGGTCTGGGCCATCGGCACCGGCAAGACCGCCAGCGAGGACCAGGCAGACCAGGCCCACGCCGTGATCCGCGCCTGGATGGGCCGCAGATTCGACAAGGCTATTGAAAATTCGGTCCGAATCCTGTATGGAGGTAGTGTCAAGCCGGCCAACGCGGCCGGTCTTTTGAATAGGGAGCACGTGGACGGGGCGCTGGTGGGCGGCGCCTCGCTAACTGCTGAAGATTTCCTGGGAATCATTGGGGCGGCTTGATCGCCTCTGGCAAGGCAGAACGACATGTCCCTGGTGGTGCTGATCATCCACATCGTGGCCTCGCTGGCCCTCATCCTGGTGGTGCTCTTGCAGGCCGGCAAGGGCGCCTCCATCGGCGCGGCCTTTGGCGGCTCCTCCCAGACCGTTTTCGGGAGCGCCGGGGCCACGCCCTTCCTGGCCAAGCTGACCACGGTGGTGGCCATCCTGTTCATGTTCACCTCCTTGGGACTGGCCGTGTTCTCCCAAAAGGGCGGCATGCCCTCGGTGATGGAGGACGTCAAGCCCGCGGTCCAGACCGCGCCGGCTCCGGCCCCTCCGGCTGACAAGGCCACCCAGGCCGCCCCGGCCCAGCCGGCACCGGCGGCCCCAAAGGCTCCGGCGGAGGGCAAGCAGTAGACATCGCAAGCGCCGTCGTGGTGGAATTGGTAGACACGCCGTCTTGAGGGGGCGGTGGGGCGACCCGTGCCGGTTCAAATCCGGCCGACGGCACCAAAAAATAAACGAGATTTCAAGTAGTTAAAAAGCTAGAAATCTCAAAATATGTTGGCCAGATGTTGGCCAGCGGTAAAAGGGCCTAGCCGCCTGGGCTAGGCCCTTGATCTTGGCCAGTTCAAGCATCCCAAGCACCTCATAGTCGAAACCACACACCGCAAAGCTAAAGAGTAAAGGCTCTTCCGACAAATGGCGGAGAGAGTAGAGAATCATCCCCTCCCCTGGGGGACGAACCAAGCCCCGAAGCCGAGGTGGCTGTCGCCCTGGCATCGCCCGGATGAACTAGATTAAAGGCTTGACCTATTAAAGACCGGTTTGGCATGGTAGTATAAGTAGTAACCACCAAATGAAATTGCATCCCAATAAACCCAAAGGCAGGCATACAAAGCTGGACGCCGCCTTTGGGCTACCCCCGAGCCATTCCCATTTTTAAAGGCAAGCCGTATATTTTGGGTTACTACCCCAACCGAACAACAACTTGTATAGGTAAACATATGAAGCCGGCAGGCTTGGGAAATGTGGTTGGTGTCTCATAATCAAGCCTCAGGCAATAATTAGCCGAATTACTTTATGGAGCAAACCATGGATTCTCCTATCATTAAAGCAATAAAATATATTCAAGACGGTGATATCAGCAGCGCCAAACAAGAAATGGAATTGCAGGATTCGAGCATTTCTGATGATGATTTCCTGGAAGCCATGCGCAACCTAGAGAAAGGAATCGATTATATTTTATCAGGCCAGCATCAATATGCCTATAAATATTTTCGAACTTTTTTGCAAATAGCAGGCCACAAAGCAGATCCATTTACAACTTCGCTGATTACGATACTTGCCAATTTCTGCGAAGGCACCGACAGGCTTTTAAAAGGCGATGCACATAAAGCGTGCGAGCTATTAAATATCAGTCACGATGATATGGACAAAATATCCTTTCTCATGCCTGATTTTAAAAAAGACTCACTGTCTATGAAAGCCGTTTCCCTTATTGCCGTGGCCCGCACATACTTGGATATCGGCGATATAGATGAAGCAAAAATCTATCTGGGGAAAATGAAGCAAGTACATTCTGAATTACTGGCCATGCTTGACGAAAACAGAGACGAAGACCTAGCCTATCTAGTCGAAATATACGGCATAGATCTAGAAATATCATTGTTGTTCTCGCGGCTGGACTTGGATGTTTTAGATTTCCAATCCCTAAAGCACAGATTATCATATTCAAAAAACAGCCACAAAAAGCTCGGCGAGCTGCTTACCAATTATCCATCAAATCAGATCAAAACAGTTTACCAAATATCCCTTATTCTATATTCCGTGTTTGAATTATTTTGTAGGGTGGGAGAAAAAATCATTGGGCAGGGATCTTATTTAAACAAAAAAGAGCTGCTTGAGCTTGACGATACATACCGCAAATTGGCCGATGCACTTAACATGGCCAACGAAGCTGGCGAGAGGGGCAGGCGATATTTATTTATGATTAACCAGCTCCGCAGGCTTCAAACAAGACTGCTCCATCTGGGTCAACATAAAAGCCGTAAAGACTTTGGCATCTTCAGTGGGATTATTTTCTTCATTGCTTTCATTGCTACTCATTTTGCGATTTACTTTACTGTCAGCCCTTCGGGAGCAGATTCGTTTCTGTTTTTCGCAGGCGAACTGATTTTGGGATTGATAGTTGGTTTTGGGTATGGAGCCATTAAATTCATACCGCTGTTATCTGTTTTTGCCCGCATAATTAAAGCAAAACAGACCGAGGGATCCAAAGGCAGTTGATCTTTATTGATATAGTGCTGTCAACCCAACAAGCCACGTAGAATGATTTGATACTACAGACGCCGCAAGGGGATGGGCCCTTTATGGTGCCGCCACCTGCGAGTGCCCGGGACCGGAGCCCCAAAAGCCCCCAGCCGGGCCGCCCTGCCCCTCTTTCTCGCCCCCTTCCGCCCCCCTTCCGCCCCCCGTCGACCCCCCGTCGACCCCCCGTCGCCCCCCCGTCGCCCCCCGTCGCCGCTCCCAATCGTTTTCCCCCTTGACCAAAGCGCCGCCTTGCCCCTGAAATAGGTAATAGAGGCTCAGACAAGGAGGATATCCATGCCCACCTATGACTATCGTTGCCAGGGGTGCGGGGAGGAGTTCAGCCTGGTCATGAGCATCTCCGAGCACGACCGGAAGCGGGTGAGCTGCCCCCAGTGCAAGGGCCGCAAGGTGGAACAACTGGTCAGCGGATTCACCACCATCACCTCGCGCAAGAGCTAGAAGTGGCCGGCAAGCCGCACCTGCTCGCCGCCGCCCTGCTGGCGGCCCTGGTCCTGGCCTGGGCCGGGGAGGGGGCGGCCGCGGCCCCGCCCAAGGGGGAGCGCGCCCGGGAACGCCGCCAGATGGTGGCCGAGCAGATCGCGGCCCGGGGGGTGAGGGACCCGCGGGTGCTGGCCGCCATGCAAAAGGTGCCGCGCCACCGGTTCGTGCGGCCGGCCGAGCGCAAGTGGGCCTACGAAGACCATCCCCTGCCCATAGGCCACGGCCAGACCATCAGCCAGCCCTATATCGTGGCCCTGATGACCCAGGCCCTCCGCCTATCCCCGGGCGAGAAGGTGCTGGAGATCGGCACGGGCAGCGGCTACCAGGCCGCCATCCTGGCCGAGTTGGGCTGCCGGGTCTACACCATCGAGATCGTGCCCGAACTGGGCCGCCGGGCCGCCCGCACCCTGAAAGAGCTGGGCTACGGCCGGGTAAGGGTGCGCATAGGCGACGGCTACCAGGGCTGGCCCGAGGCCGCACCCTTTGACGCCATCATCCTGACCGCCGCGCCTCCCCGCACGCCGCCCGCGCTCCTGGAGCAACTGGCCCCGGGCGGCCGCATGGTCCTGCCCCAGGGCCCCAGCGGGGGGGTGCAGGAACTCCTGCTCCTGCGCAAGGACCGCCAGGGCCGCCTCAGCCGCCGGAGCCTGGGTCTGGTGCGCTTCGTGCCCATGGTCCACGGCCACCAGTAGGGCGGCGCCGGCCTCAGGGCTGGTTGCTCAGGGTGGGCTGGCCGGTGGCCTCGCGCACCGCGCGCCACAGCCCGCCCCGGGGGTCCACCTGGGCCCGGTAGCTGATGGCCAGCTCCAGGGGCACGTGCACGTTGTGGTTGCCCCACAGGGAGACCATCATGCCGGTCTTGCCGGCCAGGGCCGCGTGCACCGCGCTGTGGGCCAAAAAGCCGATGTAGATGCGGTCGTTGCTGCCCGCCGGCATGGAGCGGATCAGGTAGGAGGGGTCCATATACTTGAGGGTGACCTCGCGGCCGCGCTCGGCGAAGTGGGCGTTTATCCTGTCGCGCAGGAGCACGCCGATGTCACCCAGCTTCAGGTTGCCGCTGGCGTCCCTCTCGCGCTGGCCGTCCGCAAAATACTTCTGGCCCGCGCCCTCGGCCACCACCACCACCGCGTGCCCCCGCCGCTCCAGGCGTTCCTCCAGGGCCTGCAAGAGCCCCCCCGGCCCCTCCAGGTCGAAGTCCACCTCGGGGATCAGGCAGAAGTTCACCTCTGACAGGGCCAGGGTGGCAAAGGCGGCCACGAAACCGCTGTGCCGCCCCATGAGCTTGACCAGGCCGATGCCGTTCGGCGCGCCGGTGGCCTCGTTGTGGGCGCCCAGGATGGCCTTGGCCGCGGCCTCCACCGCGGTCTGGAAGCCGAAGGTGCGCTCCACGAAGCCGATATCGTTGTCAATGGTCTTGGGGATGGCCACCACCCCGGTCTTGAGCCCGCGGGCGGTTATCTCCTCGTAGATGGCCTTGGCCGCGCGCAGGGTGCCGTCGCCGCCGATTATGAACAGCACCCCTATGTTCTGGCGCTCCAGGGAGTCCACCACCTCCTCGATGGGCTGGGCGCCCCGGCTCATGCCCAAAAAGGAGCCCCCGCGGCCGTGCGCCTCCTGCACCGTCTCGGGGCTCAGCTCCATTGTCTGGTGGCCATAGGAGGGGATGAAACCCTGCAGGCCGTAGCGGATGCCCGTGATGTTGCGCACCCCGTAGATGTAGTAGAGCTGGAGCACGATGCCCCGCACCAGGGAATTGATTCCCGGACACAGGCCGCCGCAGGTGACTATGGCCGCCTTCAGCTTGCTGGGGTCGAAGTAGATGTGGCGGCGGGGGCCGGCGCGCTCAAAAAAGGCCTCCGAGCGCTCGCCGTCCGGCCGGCGGAAGGGGTCCACCCGCACCCCCTCGTCCGGCTCCACGAAAGAGATGGACTGCTGGTGGGCGGCCGAGTGGTCCCCGATGGTATTGGGTATCTTGGCCGGCCCCAGGCAGGGAATCGCGGTCTGCTCGGGCTCCAGGCGGGGGTATCTCTCGCTCACGGGCTCGCCTCCTCCTCTTTCGGCCGCACGGGCCGGGTGGTCAGAACTCGGTCACCTCGCCGCCGGATATCTCCCGGCGCTGGCGGGTGTTGATGTCCAGGGTGCGGCCCGGCTGGATCGGGGCTTGGCGCGGGTAGCCCCGGTCCTCCCAGTAGCCGCCGTGCATGCGGTCGGTGAACTCGATCCTGGCCAGCCACTTCGCGCTCTTGTAGCCCCACAGGTGGGGGATGAACATGCGCAAGGGACCGCCGTAGGCCGGCTCCAAGGGCTCGCCGTCCACCGCGTAGCAAAGCAGCACCCGGGGGTGGTCCAGGTCGGCCAGGCTCACGGTGGTGGTGTAGCCGCCGCCCGCGCTCACAAAGGTGGCGTGGCTGGCCCCGGGCTCCAGGGCCAGGTGGGTCATGAACTCGCGCCAGGAGGCGCCCTGCCAGCGGGCCCGCACCGAGAACCCCGACACCGAGGTGAGCCTGGCGTCGGCCGTGGTCAGGGGCCAGGACTTGATCTCGGCCAGGGAGAAGGCAGCCGGCTCCTTCACCAGGCCGCCCACCTCCAGGCGATGGGTATCCGGGTCCAGGTTCTGCACCCCGCCGGCGGTGAATACCGGCACTCCCAACTCGCTCAATACGCCCATGTCGACTCTCTCCGCGCTCCCCCCTGTCCCTTACTAAACCACATCCCCCCCGCCGGGCTCCAGCCTCCAAAAGAAAGCCGCCCCTGCGCCACGGGCAGGAGCGGCGACTCGATGTCGTAAGAAGGCTCCGGGGCTAATCCTCCAGCTTGTAGCCCGCCTCGGCCAGGGCCTTTGCCACCGGCGCCACGTCCTTGGTGTGCACCCGGATATAGAGCCGGTTGCCCTCGGAGCGGCGGTGGGGCAGGGAGAACATGGCCAACACCGGCACGTTCAGCCCCTCCACGATACTGGCGATGCGGCTCATGGCGCCGATGCGCTCCTTGAGGCGCACGTTCTGGAGCACCACGAAGCTGTCCTTCTCCTTGGCGCCGAAGAGGTGCATCACCGCCCGGAAGATGTCCCCCTCGCTCACGATGCCCACCAGGCGCCCGTTGTCCACCACCGGAAAGGCGCCGATGCCCTTCTGGTGGCCCATCATCATCACCTCCACCACCGAGTCCTCGGGCGAGACGCAGATGGGCCCTTTCTGCATCACCTCCCTCACCTCCAGCTTGGCGATGAGGTAGTTCAGCTCGTGAATGGAAAGAGTGGTGGCCGCCGAAGGCGAGGCCTCCAGGATGTTGCGGTGGGTGACGATGCCCACCACCTCCTCGCCCTTGACCACGGGCAGCCGCCGGATGCCATGCTCCTTCATGAGCTTGGCAGCTTCCATCACCGGCGTTTCGGGCTTAACGGTTACGGGGTTGCTGGTCATCCAATTTTTGATCTTCATGCTTCATGCCTCTCAGCTAGGAAACTGCGTCCCCCGCGGCCTTGCCCGCGGGGCCCCCTGGTTTCACGTTAACCCAAAACCATCCCCCCGCGCCAGGGGCGGCCGGCAGGGCAGACCGCCTCAGGCCCGCTCCCCTTGGGCCAGGGCCATCTCCTTGAGCTTGGACTTTTGCACCTTGCCCGAGGGCGTGCGGGGGAACTGGTCCACCAGGCGCACCTGGTCCGGCACCAGGGGGTCCTCCAGGTGGGCGCGGCAGTGTTCCAGCACCTGGTCGGGGCTCAGCTCGGCGCCGGGCTTGAGACGCAGCCAGGCGGCCACCTCCTCCCCCTCGGCCCCTGGCCGGGGCACGCCGAACACCTGGGCCTCGGCCACCTGGGGAAGCTGGTGCAGCACCTCCTCGATCTCGGCCGGCGCAATGACCCGGCCCTGCTTCTGGATGGTCTCCTGCAGGCGGCCCAGGATGCGCAGGTAGCCCTTGTCGTCCAGCGAGCCCAAATCGCCGGTGTGGTACCAGCCCTGTTGGTCTATGGCCTTGGCGGTGAGTTCGGGCTCGTCCAGGTAGCCGCGCATGAGCCAGCCCTTGGTGCATATCTCGCCGGTGGCGCCGGCGGGCAGGGCCTGGCCCGTGGCCGGATCGGCGATCATCAGCTCCACCCCCCGCAGCCTGGTGCCCGCGGTGGAGCCCCGCAGCTCCAGGGAGTCCTCCGGGTGGCTGAGAGTGACCCAGGAGGAGGCCTCGGTGGCCCCGTAGCCGATGGCCACCTGCTCGGCGCCCAACTCCTGCGCCACCCGCTCCAAGAGCTGGCGCGGGCAGGAGGCGCCGCCGATGATGCCCGTGCGCAAGGAGCCCAGATCCAGGCCCGGCCGGTCGGGGTGCTCCAGGAGAGCGTCCAGCATGGCCGGGGTGCCGAACAGGGCGGTGCAACCCTCCTCGGCCATGGCCCGCAACACCTGGCCGGGCTCGAAGACCGCGCCGGGCATCACCAGGGTGGCGCCGCGCACCATGCCGGCCAGGGCGATGCAGGTGTTGCCGAACATGTGGGACAGGGGGAAGAACAGGGCCAGGCGGTCCTCGGCGGTGAGGCCCAGGCGCTCGGTGGCCATGAAGCACTTGTTCACCAGGGCCTCGTGGGTCAGCATCACCCCCTTGGGGCGGCCGGTGGTGCCGGAGGTATAGATCACCGCGGCCAGGTGGTGCCGCCGCACCCCGCCCACCAGCTTGGCCATGGCCCCGGGCGAGACGTTGCGGGAGCCGGCCAGCATCTCGTCCCAGGACAGGCCGCCGGGCACCGCGCCGCTGCCCCAGCAGACCACGGTGGGGGGCCGGTCCTCCGGGGGCACCTCCTCCAGCACTGGCCCCAACTCGCCGGCCATGACCAGGCCGGCCGCGCCGCAGTGCTTGAACACGTAGGCCGCCCGCTCGGGGTCGGAGTCCGGCTCCAGGGGCACCCAGGCCGCGTCCAGATGGGACACCGCCCACTGGGCCAGGAGCCACTCCGGCGCGTTGGGCCCCCAGATGACCACCCGGTCCTCGGGCCCCAGCCCCAGGGCGCGCAGGCCCCGGGTGACCCGGGCCACCTCGGCGGCAAAGTGGCGGTAGGTCAGCTTGAAGCCCTGTTCGCAGTGCACCAGGGCCGGGTTGTCGGGATGGCTGAGCGAAGCCTGGTAAAGCATCGCCGGTATGGTGGGGTTGGTCAGTTCCTGCTCCATGACTCCCTACTCTTCCCTGCGCTGACGCCCTGACCGGGCGTCAGGTTGAGTTTCCCTGAAACAAAGCACCTCGCGGCCCGGGGCAAAGACATCAAGAATGCGCCCGGCAGGTGCCCCTTTTCATACCTCCCTGGCCGGCGCGCGTCCAGCCAGGGCATGGGAGCCCTGGCATGGTCCCGGCGGTATTGGGCGGGCCGCCGGGGCACCCGCCGGACAGGCCCCTGCCCACCAGGCGGCCGGCCTCCAGCGCCTTCAGGGCACATACCTGGTGAAGGGCATGGCCAAAAGGTGGTGCAGGTTGAGCTTGCCTTCCTCATAATGCCCCCCCACCCCGATCCTGATGCGGTCCTGGTCCACCCGGGTGAGCAGGGTGCCCAGCGCGCGGTCCCAAAGGGAAAAGATGGTGCCGTAGTTGGTGTTGCGCTCCTTGATCTTGACCGAGTGATGGATGCGGTGCATGGACGGCGGCACGAACAGCGCGTAGTACCAGCGCTCGAACCAGGCCGGCACCCTCAGGCTGGAGTGGTGGAACTGGGCGGTGGCCACCACCAGCACCTCGAACAGCACCACCATGAACAGGTCCGCGCCCAAAAGATAGATCAAGCCCAGCTTGATCAACACGCTGACGGCCAGCTCGCCCACGTGAAACCGGGTGGCAGTGGACACGTCCATGTTCAGGTCGGTGTGATGCACCCGGTGAAAGCGCCACAACAGCGGCACCACGTGGTTCAACAGGTGCCAAGTCCAGAGCATGAAATCCAGAAAAGCCACCGCTATCAGCACCTTGAGCCAGTAAGGCGCGGAAAGGGCCTGCAACAGGCCGATCTTGCCCTCGCTCACATAGGCGGCCATGGCCAGGGGCGCGGCGCCGAACACCAGGCCCAGGACCAGGGTGTTGAACCCGGTCAGGCCCAGGTTGATGAGCCACCGCTTGAGCTTGGACACGGTGCTGCCCCGGTAGGGGACCAACAGCTCCCACCCCAGAAAGAACAACAGCCCCCCCACAAAGGCGGCGGTGCGCACCAGGGCTGCCTGGGTTTCGAGCATGTGGTCCTCCTCCTCAGGGGGCGGCGCAGATGTTGCCCTATAGTTTGGCATATTTGGACTGGCAGGGCCACTCCCCCGCCCCCCCCGCCGCCCTCCGTCCCCCCTCGCCGCCCCCCCAGCCCCCCCCGGGGGGCGGGTTTTTGTCCCAAGGGGGCGGCCAAGGGGAGCCAAATACGGTATTCATATAAGAAGTAAAACAATCTCAAATTTGAACCATATCAAGAATAAATACACTAGGGATTTTGTTATTTTTCTCACAAATAAAGGTTGAAGCTTTGCACAAAAAGAGATAAGACAATTTTGGACAAAATAGGGTAGATCAAGTGCGGCGGGTGGAACACGCTCCCAAAGCGCCCAGCCGTATTCGGGCGGCGGGCGCGGCTGTTTTGGGGGGAGGCTGGTAAGCTCCCAATAAGACTGGTGTGTTCACCCGCAGGGTTGATGGTTGGAACCCCTGAGACGGACACCTAACTGGGGAAGGATTTCCCATGGCCTTGACCGACACGCTGAAAGCCAAGCAATTCGCCACCATAGCCGAGATGGAGACTCCCAAGGGCGTGGACATCTCCGCTTTTGTGGCCAACGCCCGGCGGCTCAAGGGCCGGGTCACCGCTGTTCTGATCCCTGACATGGGCTACGCAGTGATGCGCCTTTCGGCCCTGGCAGGGGCGGTGGTGCTCAAAGAGCAGGGCCTGGAGCCCATCGTGCAGTTCTCCTGCCGCGACCGCAACCGCCTGGCCCTGCAATCCGACCTCTTGGGCGCCCACCTTCTGGGCATCCCCGCGGTGATGGCCGTGGCCGGCGAACCGGTGGAGATGGGTGACCACCTGGAGGCCAAGCCGGTCCACGACCTGGACCCCAAGGGCTTTTTGGAAGCGGTCAGCACCCTGGCCGGGGGCAAGGACCTGGGCGGCAAGGCCCTCAAGGGCGTGCCCAGCTTCTGCCCGGGCGCCCGCATCGAGCCCTGGGCCGACCTGGCCGAGGCCAAGGAGCGCATCGGCGAGGCCAAGGCCGCGGTGGACAAGGGTGCCCAGTTCCTGGTGGCGCCGCCGGTCTTCGACCTGGAGGCTTTCGGCGACTTCCTGGGGGCGGCCGGCGACCTGGGCGCGCCGGTGATCGGCACAGTGCTGCTGCTCAAGAGCGTGGGCATGGCCCGCTACCTCAACCAGAACCTCAAGGGCATCGAGGTGAGCGAGGACACCATCCGGCGCATCCGCACGGCCAACGATCGCCCGGCCGAGTGCGTGAAGATCGCGGCCGAGACCGTGAAGGGCCTCCAGGGCCTTTGCGGCGGCGCACTTTTGGTCACCACCGGCTGGGAGGATCGCCTGCCCGCCATCCTGGACCAGGCCGGCCTGTAAGCGGCCCGGCCAGGCCCCCTAATCGGACGAGACAGTAAAAGGGTGAACTCCCATGTCAGATAAAAGCGTTAATGCCACTTCCAACGCGGTCCTGGTGATCGGCGGCGGCATCGCCGGCATCAAGGCTTCCCTGGACCTGGCCGAGGCAGGGCGCAAGGTATACGTGATCGACCGTTCACCGGTCCTGGGCGGGTTCCTGCCCCTGTTGGACCGCCAGTTCCCCACCAACGACTGCCAGATATGCTTCCTCTCCCCCGAGTTGGCCAAGAGCGGCTCGGAGCTGGACATCGAGGTCCTGCCGCTCACCACCCTGACCAGCCTGGAGGGCGAGGCCGGGGCCTTCACCGCCAAGCTGGTCAGCCAGCCGCGCTACATAGACCTGGACCTGTGCACCGCCTGCGGCGAGTGCCTCAAGGCCGCTCCCGAGGGTGCGGTGCGCTTCACCCCCGGCCTGGACCATCGCTCGCCCACCTGCATGCGCTATCCCCAGGCCGTGCCCATGGCCTACAGCATCGACAAGTCCAAGCTGAACGGCGACGACTCCTGGACCGAGGTCTGCCCCACCGGGGCCATCAAGCTGGACCAGGAGCCCCGCGAGATCCAGGTGGAGGTGGGCTCGGTGGTGCTGGCCACCGGCGCCGAACTCTTCGACCCCACCTCCCTGCAGGAGCTTTGGGGCTACGGCAAGTACCCCGACGTGGTCACCAGCCTGGAGTTCGAGCGCATCCTCTCCGCCTCGGGCCCCACCCTGGGCGCCTTCAGCCGGCCCAGCGACGGCCGCCGGCCCCAGCGCATCGGCTGGATCCAATGCGTGGGCTCCCGCACCACCAAGGAGCCGGGCAAGCCCTATTGCTCCAGCGTGTGCTGCATGTTCGCCATGAAGGAGGCGGTGTGGGCCAAGGAGCACTTTGCCGATGACCTGGACGCCACCATCTTCTTCATGGACATGCGTCCCATGGGCAAGGACTACGAGCAGTACTACCAGCGGGTGAAGAACGAGCTGGGCGTCAACTTCGTGCGCTGCCGGCCCCATACCATCACCTGGGACCAGGAGAAGAAGGACCTCCTCCTGGAGTACATGAACGAGGACGGCAAGCCCGCGGTGGCCCGCCTGGACATGGTGGTGCTGGCCACCGGCTTCTGCGCGCCCAAGGACGCCCAGGAACTGGCCCAGGCCCTGGGCATCGAGCTGGACCCCTACCAGTTCGTGGCGGCCAGCGACTTCGCGCCGGTCTCCACCAGCCGCCCGGGCGTGTACGCCTGCGGCATGGCCCTGGGTCCCCGCGACATACCCGACAGCATCATGCAGGCCTCGGCCGCGGCCATGCAGGCCAGCCTGGAGCTGGCCCCGCCCCGGGTCACTCCCCTGGAGCAGCAGCTCCCGGCCGAGCGCGACGTCAGCGACGAGGAGCCGGTGGTGGGCGTGTTCCTGGCCGACTTCGGGGGCAACACCCGCAAGGTGGTGGACTTCGAGGAGGTCCTCCAATACCTGGAGGGCCTGCCCGGCGTGGTGCATGCCGAGGAACTGTCCGCCGACACCCAGAGCGAGGGCCTGGACCGCATGGTGCAGGTCATAAAGGACAAGGGCATCAACCGGGTGGTGGTGGCCGGCTCCAGCCCCCGCGGCCAGGCCGTGCTCTTTGCCAACACCATCCGCCGGGCCGGCCTCAACCCGGGCTACCTGGAGATGGCCAACATCCTGGAGCAGGACGCCTGGGTGCATCCCGACCGCGCCGTGGCCACCGCCAAGGCCAAGGACCTGATCCGCATGGCCATCGGCGGGGTGAAAAAGGCCCGGCCCATCTACACCCACCACGAGCCCCTGAACCACGACGCCCTGGTGGTGGGCGGCGGCGTGGCCGGCATGAGCGCCGCCCTGGCCCTGGCCGAACAGGGCCTGGGCCAGGTGACCCTGGTGGAGCGGGCCAAGGAGCTGGGCGGCCTGGCCAGGAAGCTGGAGCGCAGCCTGGACGGCTCGCCGGTGCGGCCCGCGGTGGAGGCCATGATCCAGAAGGTCATGAACCACCCCCGCATCACGGTCATCACCGACGCCCTGGTGGTGGACCACGACGGCCAGATGGGCGCCTTTGTCACCGGCGTGCAGTCCGGCCCGGGCATGTACTACCAGCAGATCAACCACGGGGTGACCATCCTGGCCACCGGCGCCAAGGAGTACAAGCCGTCCGAATACCTCTACGGCCAGAACCCCAAGGTCATGACCCAACTGGAGATGGAAAGCCACCTGGCCCGGGGCGACGGCTCGGACGCGGAGCTGGACACCGTGGTCATGATCCAGTGCGTGGGCTCGCGCAACGACCAGAACCCTTCCTGCGGCCGCATCTGCTGCCGCTCGGCGGTAAAGAACGCGCTCTGGCTCAAGGAACTCAAGCCCGAGGCCAGGATATACGTGCTCTACCGTGACATGCGCATGCCCTACGTGGCCGAGGAGGCCTACCGCAAGGCCCGCGAGGAGGGCGTGCTGTTCGTGCGCTACAGCCCCGACGACCCGCCCCAGGCCTACGAGGAGAACGGCGAACTCCTGGTGAGCTTCACCGACAAGGTGCTGGAGCGCAAGCTGGTGGTCGCGCCCACCGCCCTGGTGCTCTCCACTCCCCAGATCGCCCCGGACGAGGAACTGGAGGAGCTGGCCGAGATATTCCGCCTCCAGCGCACTGCCAGCGGCTACCTGCTGGAGGACCACGTCAAGCTGAAGCCGGTGGACAGCCCGGTGCCGGGCGTGTTCCTGGCCGGCTCGGTGCTGGCGCCCAAGAGCCTCAACGAGGCCCAGATGCAGGGCCTGGCCGCGGCCGGCCGCGCCCTCACCCTCCTGGCCCGGGAAAGCCTGGCCGTGGAGGGCGGCGTGGCCCGGGTCACGGGCGACATGTGCGCCGCCTGCCTGGTCTGCGTGCGGGCCTGCCCCTTCGAGGTGCCCTACATCAATGCGGACGGCTACTCCCAGATCGATCCGGCCAAGTGCCAGGGCTGCGGAATCTGCGCCGCCGAGTGCCCGGCCAAGGCCATTCAATTGCAAGGCTATCAGGATGACCAGATCATGGGACGCACCGACGCCTTGCTGGAAGGAGTCCTGTGATGGCCGACTTCGAGCCCATCATCGTGGCTTTTGCCTGTCACTACTGCGCCTATACCGCGGCGGACATGGCCGGCACCCAGCGGCTGACCTACCCCGCCAACGTCAAGATAGTAAAGGTCCCCTGCACCGGCAAGGTGGACAGCCTGCACATCATGCGCGCCCTGCAAAAGGGCGCCGACGGCGTGCTGGTGGCCGGCTGCCTGAAGGGCGACTGCCACTTCAAGACCGGCAACCTGCGCGCTGAAAAGCGGGTGGGCTACGTGCAGAACCTCTTGGACGACATCGGCGTGGGCGGCGAAAGGGTACACATGGTGTTCATGACCGCCGGCCAAGGCAAGAAGTTCGCCGAAGAGGCCGCCGTGTTCACCGAGAAGGTCCGCCAACTGGGCCCCAACCCCATCAAGGAGGGCGCCAAGAAGGCGGCCTGACCCCAAGGGGGGCAACGGGGGGCGACGGGGAGCGGACAGAGGACGACGGGAGGCACGGAGGCGACAGGGGACGGGAGAGCGACAGGCGGGAGAGCGACAGGGAGCCCGGTAGGCCATGAACCGGGGGCCGCAAAGGGCCCACAGACTGGGGGGCCGCAAAGGGGCCCCCAGACCGGGGCCGCAGAGGGCCCGCAGGCCAGGGGCAGAAAAATGATTCCCCCGGCCCCTGTTTTGAGCGAAGCTTAGGAGTAAACCAGCGACAAACCGAAGAGCGGCTGGCCTGCTTTTCGATAGAGTTTTTCGAGCGGGGGTCCGGGGAGGGGCCTGGATACGAGGCAGCTCCTCCCCCGGTGAAGACCCAAACCAACTCAAAGGACCAGGGCCATGATTACAGCGGAACGGAAACCGATTGAGGAGATCATGGAGTACGTGAAGCCCCACAAGAAGATACTCTTGTTGGGCTGCAACGAGTGCGTGACGGTGTGCTACGCCGGCGGGCGCAAGGAGGTCGGCATCCTGGCCTCGGCCCTCTCCATGGCCTTTTTGAAGCAGGGGCAGAAGTTGGAGATCGACGAGCTGACCCTGGAGCGCCAGTGCGACCCCGAATACGTGGAGGAGCTGGCCCGCACCATCGAGCAATACGACGCGGTGTGCTCCATGGCCTGCGGCTGCGGGGTGCAGACCGTGGCCGCGCGCTACAAGGACAAGCCGGTGTACCCCATGGTGAACACCAAGTTCATGGGCGCCAGCGAACGCCAGGGCATCTGGGCCGAGCGCTGCCAGGGCTGCGGCGACTGCGTGCTGGCCCTCACCGGCGGCATCTGCCCGGTGGCGCGCTGCTCCAAGCGCCTGTTCAACGGCCCCTGCGGCGGCAGTTCAAACGGCAAGTGCGAGATCGACCCCAACGTGGACTGCGGCTGGCAGCTCATCTGGGACCGGCTGAAGGCCCTGGGGCGCACCGATCTCTACGAGCGGATCATGCCGGCCAAGGACTGGCGCACCGCCCGCGACGGCGGCCCGCGCAAGATCGTGCGCGAGGATCTGCTCTCCTAAGCCTAGGCTTTAGATTCCCACGCGGCCGGGGGCCGCTTTTTCTGGAGAAGGAACGTGGAGCTTAAGACCGATAGCAACCTGGAGAAAGTGCTGCGGGCCGGGCATTTCGCCGTTACCGGCGAGGTTGGCCCCCCCCGGGGCTCTGACCCCGAGGCGGTGCGCGAGAAGGCCAAGCACCTGGTGGGCAAGGTGGACGCGGTGAACATCACCGATTGCCAGACGGCCATGGTGCGCATGTCGTCCTGGGCGGCGTCCTTGATCTGCAAGGAGATGGGCCTGGAGCCCAACTACCAGATGGTCTGCCGCGACCGCAACCGCATCGCCATGCAGTCGGACATCCTGGGCGCCTACGCCCTGGGCCTGAACACCATGCTCTGCCTCAGCGGCGACCACCCCTGCTTCGGTGACCACCCCATGGCCTCCAACGTGCACGACCTGGACTCCATCCAGCTCATCCAGATGGTGCGCCAGATGGTGGACGAGGGCAAGTTCCAGGGCGGCGCCGAGATCAAACGCCCCCCCAAGCTGTTCATCGGCGCGGCGGCCAACCCCTTTGGCGACCCCTTCGAGCTGAGGGTGCTGCGCCTGGCCAAGAAGGCGGCCGCCGGCGCGGACTTCATCCAGACCCAGTGCATCTACAACATGCCCAAGTTCCGCGAGTACATGAAGATGGCCGTGGACAAGGGCCTGCACGAAAAAGTCTACATCCTGGCCGGCCTGACCCCGCTCAAGAGCGCGGGCATGGCCAAGTACATGGCCACCAAGGTGCCGGGCATGGACGTGCCGGACGAGATCGTCAAGCGCATCGCCGGGGCCCCCAAGGAGAAGCAGGCCGAGGAGGGCATCAAGTTCCTCTGCGAGCAGGTGGAGGAGATGCGCGAGATAGAGGGCGTGGCCGGCGTGCACATCATGGCCATCGAGTGGGAGCACAAGGTGCCCGAGATACTGGAGCGGGCCAAGCTCCTGCCCCGGCCCCAGGTGTAGCGGCAGGCATGAAGCACCCTCGGAGAAGGCCCTTGCCCTCTCCGAGAGAGTTATTTGAAAGGGGGCGCGGGAAAAGGTTTTTCGGGCGAGCAACCTCGCCCTCCCGCAGCCAGCCCCCAACCTTAAGGAGGAAACCATGGCCGATGCCAAGTATGTCTTGGTAGTGGACGACGATCCCGATCTGGTGGAGACCGTCTCCATGAACCTGGAGGCCAAAGGCTACGAGGTGGGCAAGGCCTACGACGGCGAGGAGGCCCAGGAGAGCATCAAGGCCCGCCGGCCGGACATGATCGTCTTGGACGTGATGATGCCGCGCAAGAACGGCTATGAGCTTTGTGAAGAGCTGAAGAACGATCCCCAGTACAAGGACATCCCGATCCTGATGCTCACGGCGGTGGGTTCGGCGGTGGGCTCCACCACCTACACCCACCAGGACGGCATGCAGATGCTGGCCGACGACTACTTGGCCAAGCCGGTGGATATGGACAAGCTGGTCAGCCTGGTGGACGAACTCATGTCCTGACCCCTTTGGGGGAAAGATTCGGCTGGGCGATGAACTCCTTTTCCATTGCCGGCCTCAAGCACTCGGACCCGGTGGCCGTGGTGCGGGCCCCCGGCGCCGGCGGTCCGGGGCTGAGGGCCATGTTGCGCGGCCTGGCCGAGGAGAGCATCAACCTGCCCCTGGCGGTCTGGCAGCGGCAGCCGAGGTCCGGGCCGGGCCTTTGTTTCTGCGTGGAGGAAGCCCGCGCCCCCCGGGTCCTGGCCCTGGCCCGACAGGAAGCCCAAGCCCACGGCCTCCCCTCCCCCAGCCTCGCCCCCCCTGCGGTGATAGTCACGCTCTACCCCCTGGGCAGGAGCCTGCGCCTGCCGGCCCTGGTGCTGGCGGCCCTGGCCCGGGCGGGGCTGCGGCCCCTGGCCCTGGGCACCTCCCTGTCGGCGGTGGCCGCCCTGGTGGCGCAAGAGGACCTGGACCCGGCCCTGGCGGCCATGCAGGCGGAGTTCGAGCTGCCGGCCGGCATCTCGCCGCCCCGGGCGGGAGTCAGGGTGGTGCAAACCCGGCCCGGCGAGGCGGCCTCCCTGCCGGAGGAAACCGTGGCGATCTACGCGGAGCAGCCCATACGCTGCTATGGGCTGGAGGCCAAAGAGGGCCAGGTGCTCTGCCAGGCCGAACCGCCGGCCGAGGCCCTGGCCGCCACGGCCGGCGAGCTGGCCGCCCTGGAGCCCCCGCCCGGCCTGGGCTTTCTGGCCGGGTCCTGGGGAAAGGCGGCCGGCCGGCTTTCCATCTGCCTGCCGGCCGATCAGGCCGGGCGCCTGGCCCGGGCCCTGGCCCAGGCCGGGGCGGGCGGGCCCTCGCTCCAGGAGGCCGCCCTGATCCACCTTCTGGGCCCCCACTTCGGGGACCGCTACGGAATCGCGGTCGAGGCCCTGGCGGGCCTGGCCCAGGCCGGGGTGGAGCCCCTGGTCATGAGCGGAGTGTTGCACTCGCTGTTCGTGGCGGTGGAGCCCCCGGCGGCCCCGGCCGCCATCCAGGGCCTGGCCACCCGCTTCCAGGCCCCCTAGAGGTAGACCTATGTTCAAGCCAGGCGACGCAGACCATAACCCCTACGCCCGGGTATTCGACCAACTCCCCTTCCCCACCGTGGTGCTGAACCGGGACATGGTGGTGGAGGTGGTGAACCAGGGGTTCCTGAAGCGTTACGGCCTGCGTCACGACCAGGTGGTGGGGCATCACTGCTACGAGGTCTTCTACCGGCGCGACATGGCCTGCCCCAAGGAGCGCTGCCACTTCGAGGACGCCCTGGCCGGCCGCCAGGACTGCTTCAACCTGCACAACTACGTGAACCAGGACGGCGAGGAGGTGTTCGAGGAGATCCACTTGGTGGCCCTGCACGACGAGAGCGGCGAGGTGGAGGGCATCCTGGAGATCGTGCGCGACATCAGCCAGGCCAAGCGCCTGGAGGCCAACCTCAAGCAGACCAACGAGTTCCTGCACCGCCTGCTCAACTCCATGGTGGGGGTGGTGGTGGCCGCGGACCTGGAGGGCAAGATACTTTTCGTGAACCAGAGCGTGAAGCGGGTCCTGGGCTACGAACCCGAAGAGCTGGTGGGCCAATCCCTCATGACCCTGGCCCCCTCCGGCGACCTGCGCCAAGCCCGGCGGCTGCTGGACCAGAATCAGGGCCAGGTGCAGGGAGTACGCACCAAGGTCTACACCAAGGACGGCGAGGAGGTGCCGGTGCGGCTGAACTCCTCCTTCGTGTACCGCGACGGCCGGCCGGTGGCCACGGTGGGCATCTTCACCGACCTGCGGGAACGCCTGAAGATGGAGGACCACCTGGTGCAGGCCCGCATGCAGGTGGTGTACTCGGAGAAGATGGCCCGGCTGGGCCGCATGGCCGCGGGCATCGCCCACGAGCTGAACAACCCGCTCACCGGCATCACGGTCTATGCCGAACTCCTCAAGGAGTCCCTGCCCCCGGACCACGACGCCCAGAACGACCTGAACTACATCATCGAGGACGCGGAGCGCTGCCGGGACATCGTAAAGGGCCTCTTGGAGTACAGCCGCCAGGGCGAGCTGCGGGTGGAGGACGCGGACCTGAGCGAGGTGGTGGAGGACGCCTTCAACCTGATCCGGGACAACTCGGTGTTCCTGCACGTGGAGGTCAAGCGCAACTACTCCCCCGACCCCCTGCCCATCCAATGCGACAAGAAGCTCCTGCGCCAGGTGTTCATCAACCTGCTCATGAACGCGGTGGACGCCATGGAAGGCCGGGGCACCCTCACGGTGACCACCTACCTGGACCCCGAAGGTTACCGCTGCGTGGAGGTGTCCGACACCGGCCACGGCATCGACCCGGAGCACCGGCGCCGGGTGTTCGACCCCTTCTTCACCACCAAGGCGGTGGGCAAGGGCACCGGCCTGGGGCTCTCGGTGGCCTACGGCGTGGTCACCCGCCACGGTGGCGAAATCTCCGTGAAAGACAGCAGCCCCCAGGGCACCACCTTCCTGGTGCGCCTGCCTTCACAGGCCCCCCAGGAACTGCTGGCCTTTGCCCGGGCCTACCGCCCCAACCGTTAAGGATATCGACCCATGAACAAGACTCCCTACCGTATCCTGGTCGTGGACGACGAAGATCGCGTACGCCAGGCCATCCGGCGAGTGCTGGAACCCCAAGGCCACTTGGTTTCCGAGGCGCCGGACGGCCGCTCCGGCCTGGAGGCCATCGAGCGCGACAGGCCGGACCTGGTGCTGGTGGACCTGATGATGCCCATGATGGACGGCATGGAGTTCCTGAGCGCGGCCCGGGAGCGCCACCCGGACCTCACCTTCGTGGTCATCACCGGCTACGCCACCCTGGAAAAGGCGGTGGAGGCCATGAAGCAGGGGGCGGACGATTTCGTGGCCAAGCCCTTCAAGCCCCAGGAACTCCGCCTGGTGGTGGAACGGGCGCTGAAGCGGGTCCGCACCGTGCAGGACATGGCCATCGAAAAAAGCCGCACCCGGGTGCTGGTGAACGCCATGACCAACGGCGTGCTGGTGGTGGACCCGGACGGACGGGTGGCGCTCATGAACCCGGCCCTGGCCCGGCTCACCGGCTGGGAGGAGGGCGACCCCAGGGGGCTGCCGGTGGGCGAGGCCATCCCCTGTCCCGAGGTGGCCGAGGCCCTGGAGGCCATCATCGCCGCCCAGGCGATCGAGGCCCAGCCCACCGACTGCCAGATCACCTTGGGCAGCAGCGAGAACCCGGTGCACCTCCAGGTGCACTGCGCCCCCTTTGTGGACGGCCGGGGACACCTGGTGGGCGCCCTGGCCGTGTTCGACGACATCACCGCCCTCAAGCGCCTGGACCAGCTCAAGAGCGAGGTGGTCTCCATGGTGGCCCACGAGATAGCCAGCCCCCTCAGCTCGGTCCTGAGCCAGCTCCAGACCATCCTCAAGGGCGTGGCCGGCGAGCTGACCGACAAGCAGCGCCACCTGATCGAACGCGGCGCCGCCCGGGTGGAGGGCATCATCAACTTGTCCAAGGATCTCCTGGACCTGGCCAAGATAGAGGCCGGCACCCTGGGCGAGGTGGAGCAGGTGGACCTGGCGCCCTTGATCAGGGAGGCGGTGGACATCCTGGCCCCCAAGGCCGAGGCCAAGAGCCAAAGCCTGGAGCTTGAAATCGCCGAGGACCTGCCCCAGGTGCGGGGCGTGGCCCGGGCCCTGTTCGAGGTGTTCCTGAACCTGGTGAGCAACGCGGTCAAGTACACCCCCGAGGGCGGCCGCATCACGGTGCGCGCCCGCCCCTCGGCCGAGGGGGGCGAAGGGGTGGAGGTGGCGGTGACGGACACCGGCTTCGGGCTGACCCCCGAGGACCAGCAAAGGGTGTTCCAGCGTTTCTACCGGGTCAAGGACGCCCAGACCCGCCACATCGTGGGCACCGGCCTGGGCCTGCCCATTGTCAAGAAGGTGGTGGAGGACCACGGCGGCGAGGTGCGGGTGGACAGCCAGCCCGGCCAGGGCAGCACCTTCACCGTGTGGCTGCCCCTGTCGGGGCCGGCCGAGACCCCTTAGCCGCAGGAGGCGGGGCGTGGATCAGGGGGAGGGCCGGGGCGCCCTCCCCTTTTGACTAGCGGTCGCCGTACAGGCGCTTCCAGGGCTGGTTGCGCTTCTTCCAGTAATCACGCAGGGCCGCGCGCAGGGTGGCCGCGGCCAGGGCCGCGCAGTGCCGGTGTTCCCGGGGCAGGCCGCCCAGCTCGTCCTCGATCTGCTGGGCGTCTATGCCGGCCGCCTCCTCCAGGCTGCGGCCCTTGACCAGGGTGGTCAGGACCGAGCCGCAGGCCACGGTATGCACGCAGCCTTCGGGCATGAAGCGGGCATCGCTCACCTTGCCGTCCTTGACCCGCAGATACAGCTCCAGATAGTCGCCGCAGGAGCCCTTGGGCTTGGCAAAGCCGTCGGGGTTGGGCAGCACCCCCAGGTTGGCCGGAGTCAGGGCGTGGGCAAGAAAGGCCTCGCTCACACCCAGGCTGGCCGCGGCCTCGGCCCGCACCTCTGGGTCCTGGATATGCTCCGCAGCTTGGGCCAATTCCTCTTGATCATGCTGATGGTAGCTCAACTTGCCACTGCTCCTGGTTTGGGGTGAACACCCTGTGCGGATACTCCCCACCGCGCATCCCCAGAAAATATACCTCACCTGCCAGCCAGGGCAAGTCGCTATGGCGCCTGGTCCTTTGCCCCCCGCCGTCCCCCTGCCCCCCCCGTCGCCCCCGTCGCCCCCCCTGACCGCCCCCCGTCGCCCCCCGTCGCC
>CAZUHP010000050.1:0-23801 GCA_964620595.1 uncultured Desulfarculaceae bacterium
CCTGCGCATCGTGAAGAGTCCTCCTTGCAGACTGTAGTCTGCCAGAAGTCTCTACTTGACGCTGGCCCTATTTTAGGGGAGGGTTGCAGTAACCGGGCTGTTGAACAACGCGGCCAACTAAACGGAGAATCGGAGAATCAGGAAGGCGAAAAGGGGGCGCTGGCGTGCAACCAGCGGGGGGTGCAACCGGAATCCGAATGCAATCACTTGAAAGGGAGAAATCGAAAGGGCGGGGGCAGGGCGCGCAACCTGGCGGGGTTGCCGTCCGCAGCACGTAAACCGCGCACCTCGCCTAGCGCACTGTGGCCGTACTGTGTCACAGCACGGCCCAGAAACGCCCAAAAAACGCCAAAAAGCTACCGGATGGTAGCTTTTTGAACAATCGAACAATATATGTATATGCCAGATATGGCTTATTTTTTATTGGCTCCCCGGGCCGGATTCGAACCAGCGACAGGGTGGTTAACAGCCACCTGCTCTGCCAACTGAGCTACCGGGGATCGACCGGCGCTTATGTACCACAGGCATGGGCCAGCGTCAACGGCTTTTGGGCCCATCGCCTGCTATATGGCAGGCTTACCCCCGCGTCCCCCTCCGTGCCCCGCGGGGCGGGGCGGGCCCGGGCGCCAAAAGGCTTGCATACCCCGTCCGTCTTGGCTATATTGAGCGCCGCAGGTTATGTCAAGGCCTTGAGTGGCCATCCCGGCCTGTGCCGGGGTGGCCCTTCTTTGTGCAACCAAGGGGCAGCGCTCCCGGCCGGGCCCATCAGCCATCGAACGGGAGGTATCGCCCCATGCTCACCCGCGTCATAGTCATTGTAGCCTACTTCCTCTTTGTGCTGCTCCTGGGGCTGTTGGCCAAGAGCCGGCTCAAGGACAGCCCTTCCCAGTACTTCCTGGCCGGACGCTCATTGGGCAGCTTCATCCTGGTGGGCACCATGGCCGCCACCAACTTCAGCGCCTTCACCGTGTTCGGTGCCTCGGGCGCGGGCTACCGCGACGGCCTGGCCTTCTTCCCCATCATGGCCTTTGGCACCGGCTTCATGGCGCTCACTTTCTGGCTGGTGGGCCGCCGGGTGTGGCGCCTGGGCCGCGAGCACGACCTGGTCACCCCGGCCGAGCTGGTGGAGCGCGTGTACCGGCACCGCGGCCTGGCCGCCCTGTTCGCCCTGGTCATGGTGGTGTTCACCGTGCCCTATTTGGCCTTGCAGCCTTTGGCCGGGGGCAAGGTGCTGGGCCAGCTCTTTGGCCTGCCCAACTGGGTGGGCGCGGTGATCGTGACCCTGGTAATCGCGGCCTACACCATGCGCGGCGGGCTCAAGGCCGTGGCCTGGACCGACGTGTTCCAGGGGCTGTTGATGCTGGTGCTTTTGGTGGCGGCCCTGGGCATGGTGGCCCAGTTTCAGGGCGGCTGGCACGCGGCCTTTGAACAGGTGCTGCAAAAGGAGCCGGCCCTGTTGCAGCGGCCCGGGCCCCGGGGGGTGTACAGCCCGGCGGTGTGGTTTTCCTTCCTGGCCCTGTGGTTCTTCTGCGACCCCATGTTCCCCCAGCTCTTCCAGCGCTTCTACTCGGCCAAGAGCGAGCGCGCCTTGGGCCGCACCATGCTTCTCTACCCCTTGATCTGCACTGTGGTCTTTGCCCTGCCCATCGCCCTGGGCGTGTTGGGCCGGCTTTCGGTGCCGGGCCTGGCGGGCAAGGCGGCGGACGGCATCCTGCCCATCCTCATGACCAAGATGGCCGGGGATTTCATGGGGACCCTGGTGTTGGCCGCGGGCCTGGCCGCGCTCATGTCCACCATGGACTCCCAGCTCCTCACCCTGTCCTCCATCTTCAGCCGCGACCTGTGGCCCCTCATCGCCGGCCGCAAGGCCGAGAGCGGCCTGGTGGGGCGGGTCTTCGTGCTGGTGCTGGCCGGTGCCGGGCTGTTGGTGGCGCTCACCGCCAACACCACCATCCTCAAGTTGGGGCTCACCGCCTTCACCGGCCTGGCCGCCCTGTTCCCCACCGTGCTCTTCGGGCTCTGGCTGGAAAAGCCGCGGCCGGCCGCGGGCCTGGCCTCCATCCTGTGCGGCGAGGCCCTGGTGGTGGCCTACCACTTCAAGCTCTTGCCTGCCTTTGGCTTTCTGCCCGCCGTGCCGGTGATGGCCGTCTCCCTGGTGGTCTACTGGGTGGTGCACCTCCTCACCGGTCCGGCCGGCCTGCCCCGCCTCAGCTCCCGCCAGTTGGGCTTTGTGCTGGGCTTCGGGGCCATATTCCTTCTGGCCCAGGACTATTGGCGCTGGGGCCAGGTGGGCGGCTTGTGGCTGGGCTGGCCCCTGTGGGCCTGGTACTTCGTGGGGCTTTCGGGCCTGCAGATGATCCTGTCGGCGATCATGCTGAGGGGCGAGGGGGAAGGCCCGCAGGGAACGGCGGCGGTCGTGGAGGCGGATACGCGATCCTGAGCAGGACCAACCCAGGGCAGGCCGCCTGCCGGCGCGGCGCCTACCCCCTGCCCTGGGTTGCCCTCATGCCTGGAGGGCTTCGGCCAACACCGCCAGCAGCCGCTCCTGGTCCTCTGGCGCGGCCACGGCCACCCGCAGGTGGCGGTCGGTGCACACCGGGAAGTTGGAGCAGTCGCGCACCAGCACCCCCCGGGACGCGCAAAAGGCGGCCACCTGGGGGGCGGTGGGGCCCTGGTGGGGCAGGCGGGCCAGCAGGTAGTTCACCACGCTGGGGTAGAGGTGGAGCCCCATCTCGGCCAGGCGGGCGGCCTGTTCCTGGCGCCACTGGTCCACCGCCGCCCGGGTCTTGTCCGCGTAGTCTTTTTGTTCCAGGCAGAAGACCCCTGCCCGCTGGGCCAGGGTGTTCACCGACCAGGGCTCGCCCAGCGGCGCCAACTGGCCCACGGTCTGGCGGGCGCAGAGCAGGTAGCCCAGGCGCAGGCCGGCCAGGCAGTAGAACTTGGTCAGGGAGCGCAGCACCACCAGGCGGGGGTTGTCTTCCAAAAGGGGCGGGGCCCATTGGCGGGCCTTTGCGGGGGCGAAGTCGATGAAGGCCTCGTCGATGATCAGCCAGGTGCGCCGCTGCCGGGCCTGGTGGAGAAGGGTGTCCAGGAAGTCGGTTTCAACCAGCCCGCCGGAGGGGGTGAGGGGGTTGCTCAGGATAATGCAGGAGGGGTGCCGGTCCCATATTTTGTCCAGGTCGCTTGTGACTGGGCGGAACTGGTTGTGCTCGGAGAGCGGGTAGAAGTGGAAATGGGACCCGTTTAGGGCCAGGGAGCGGGCGAACTCGCCAAAGGCCGGGGCCAGCACGATGATGTCGCGCATGGTCAGGGTCCGGGACAAAAGCCGGATCAGGCTGGTGGAGCCGTTGCCGGGCAGCACGTTGCCGGGCCGCACCCCCAGATGGTCGGCCAGGGCCTGCCGCAGCTCGAGGGTCTGGCGGTCCGGGTAGTAGCAGATGTCCTCCATGGCCCCGGCCAGCACCTCGGCCAGGCCGGCCGGCGGGCCCAGGGGGTTGAGGCTGGCGGACAGGTCCAGTATCTGGCGGCGGGGTATGCCGTACTTGCGCGAGGCGCCCCAGATATCGCCGCCATGGGCCTGGGCCTGGGCCAACTGGTTCCGGCCGTTCCCTCCCGTTTGCCCGGCCTGGGTGTTTCCCGCGCCTTGTTCTTGGTCGCTCAATGCCATCGGCTCCTTGCTGGCGGCCGCTGCCGGCCGCGTCATGATGGTTGCTGGCAGAATCGAGGCCCTCTGCCTGGCAGGGACCCGCCCGGATAATAGCACGTATGGCCGCTGCTGCGTAGCTCAGGCGACGGGGGGCGACGGGGGGGCGACGGGGGGCGACGGGGGGCGAGGAGGGGCGAGGGGGGCAGGGGCGACGGAGGCGGGCGCCAGATGGGCAGGGAGGGGCGGCAGGGGATTGGAACCGGGGAGCCCGGGAATGCCGGCGGGGCAGGGGGCGGCGTTGGGGCGTTGGCTCGCGGGCGGGCTCAGTCCTTGGCCTGGCGGCCTTTGCGGGGCCGGTAGTCGTCCTTGGAAAGCCCGTGGCGCCCCATCTTGAGGTACAGGGTCTTGGGGTTGATGCCCGCGGCGGCCGCGGTCTTGCCGATGCGGCCCTGGTGCTTGCGCAGGAGGGCCTCCAGGTACTGGCGCTCGCACTCGGCCAGGTATTCGGACAGGTTCTGGCCCATCAGCAGGCTGGACATGGCCGAGGGCGGCCCGGCTTGGGGTTGGGGCTGGGAGGCCTGCTGGTCGGTGAGGGGCGAGGTGTCCAGGTCCAGGCGCTCGATGCGCTCGCTTTGGCAGAGGATCACCGCCCGCTCCACCGCGTGCTCCAGCTCGCGCACGTTCCCCGGCCAGGTGTGGCTGATCAGTTGCATGTAGGCCTGGGGGCTGAAGCCGGAGAGCTTGCGGCCGTACTTGAGGGCAAAGCGCTGCAAGAAGGTGTCGGCCAGCAGGGGTATGTCCTCCCGCCGTTCCCTGAGGGCGGGGATGTTCAGGTGCACCACGTTGAGGCGGTAGAACAGGTCCAGGCGGAAGGCGCCGTCCCGCACCGACTGCCTCAGGTCCCGGTTGGTGGCCGCGATGATGCGCACGTCCGCGTGCAGGCGCTTGTTGCCGCCCACCCGCTCGAAGTGGAAGCTCTGCAGGAAGCGCAACAGCTTGGCCTGCATGTCGAGGGGCATCTCGCCCACCTCGTCCAGCAGGAGGGTGCCCCCGGCCGCGGCCTCCACCCGGCCCAGCTTGCGGGCCACCGCGCCGGTGAAGGAGCCGCGCTCGTGGCCGAACAGCTCGCTTTCGATCAGGGTCTCGGGAATGGCTGCGCAGTTTATCTCCACGAAGGGCCGGTTGGCCCTGGGGCTGGAGTTGTGCATGGCCCTGGCCAGCAGGCCCTTGCCGGTGCCGGTTTCACCGCTGATCAGGACCGTGGCGTCGGTGGCGGCCACGGTCTCGGCCAGGCGGCAGACCTCGCGCATGCGCTCGTCGCGGGCGATGATCGCCGAGAGGAAGTGGTGGTCCCCCGCCCGCAGGGAGGCCATCTCCCGCCGCAGGCGCTGCTGCCACAGGCAGCGGTTCAGGGCGTGGCGCACCTCGCTGATGGTGAAGGGCTTGCGCAGGTAGTCGGCTACCCCCAGGCGGATGGCGCTGATGGTGTCCTCGATGTCGCTGAAGGCGGTCATGAGGATGTACTGGGTTTCGGGGTAGCGGGCCTTGAGTTCGCTGACCAGGGAGAGCCCGTCCATGTCCGGCATGCGCACGTCGGTGATCACCACGTCGAACTGCTGGTTCTCGGCCAGGGCCAGGGCCTCCTCGGCCCGGCTGGCCACCTGCACCTCGAACTGGTCTGACAAGGAGTCCTTGATGCGTTCCAGGGTGGACCATTCGTCGTCCAGCACCAGCACCTTGGGGCGCCAGCCGGCTGCCGGCGCCTCGGACTCGTCGTGAATGGTGGGTTCGCTGCTCATGACAGACGGCCTCCCTGATCGGCAATCTCCATTATGCCGGTTGCCAGGTGCCTGGCCAAGGGCTTTTGAGCAGCCGCGACCGGAGATTGCACCCAAAGGGCCGGGGCATTAAGTTATGTATGGCAGGATGACGACAAGGAGGCCAGCCATGCCCACTTGTGACAAGTGCCAGATGCAGATAGCAGAGGAAGACGCCCACCAGCACGCGGGCCAGCTCCTTTGCGACGATTGCTACATGGACGCCTTGAGCCCGGCGCGCACCTGCGACCCTTGGGCGGTGTACACTGCCAGCCGCCTGGGGGGACAGGAACTCAATCCGGCCCAGGAGGCCATTTTGCGCTTGATCCAGGAGCAAGGTCAGGCCACTTTGGAGGAGATGCAGCAAGCCAGCGGCCTGGGCCCCCGGGAGCTGGAGCGGGAAATCGCCGCCCTGCGGCACATGGAGCTGTTGCGCGCCGAGCCCGCGCCTGGCGGGGGCAAGGTGTTCAAGCGTTTCGAGCGCACTGCCTAGAGGGTCCTGGAGCCCTGTATTCCCCTGCGGAGCAGCGCCCGGAACCCGGCCGGGGGCCGGAGCGGTACAAGGAGGAAGCCCATGTGGTTCAAAAAGCCCGACCCGGCCCGGATCGGCCTGAAGCGGCCCCATGTCAAGGAGGGGCGCTTCGGGCTGCGCTATGCCTTCCGCGGCGCGGAAAGGCCCCAGGTCACCGGCGGCGAGTTCGAGGGCCCCTATGCCTTTTACGGCGCCAAGAGCCCCCTGGTGCAGGGAGGCCTGTTCAGCGGCGATCTGTGTTTCTACGCCTCGGAGAAGGCCCGGGTGGAGGCGGGGCGCTTCACGGGCAAGAGCGCCTTTCTGGGCTCCCAGGAATGCCGGGTGGTCGGCGGCGAGTTCGAGGGCGACTGGGCCTTTGCCGAAAGCAGCGGCGCGGTCCTGGCCGGCGGCGTGTTCAGCGGCGGGGGCCTGCTCTCCGAGGCCCGCCACGCCCGCTTGACCGGTGGCGAGTTCCGCGGGCCGGAGCTGGGACGCCTGAGCCAGGGAATGGTCGTCACCGGCGGCAGCTTCCACGGCCCGGGCCTGCTCCAGGGCTCCTCCGGGGCGGTGGTCCTGGGCGGCTCCTTTGGCGGGGAAGCGGCCCTGGAAGGGGCCCGGGAGGTGCGGGTGCTCTTGGACGGCGAGCTGCCCGAGCTGCTCTCGCCTGCCAGCGGGATCATCGCCTGCCGCCGTATCGGCCGCCTGGTCCTGCCCCAGGGCCCGCCTCCCGGGCTCACCGTCCTGGCCGAGGAGGTGGGCCAGGGCGCCGAGCACGCCCGCCTGATTCCCCCCGGCTCCCTGCCCCACCCGGGCAGCGACCCCGGCCAGGCCCTGGCCGCCCTGGAGCGGCTGGCCGGCGAGGCGGCGTGAGCTGAAGATGATTTACCCGGCCCGAATGTGCTAGCTTCCTGCCATGGCCCGTAGCAAGCCCAAAGGACCCGGCGCGGTGGTGCTGCCCGTGGGCGGCGGCAAGGGCGGTATTGGCAAGAGCGTGCTCACCGCCAACCTGGGCCTGGCCCTGGCCCGCCTGGAGCAGCGGGTCATCGTGGTGGACGCGGACCTGGGCGGCTCGGACCTGCACAACCTCTTGGGCCAGGACAACGACCAGCCGGGCCTGGGCGAGGTGCTCACCAAAAAGGGCCTAACCGTGGACCAGGTGGTGTACCCGGTGTTGGAGCCGCGCTTCCGTTTCGTGCCCGGCGACGCCCTGGTGGTGGCCACCGCCAACCCCTCCTTCCAGAAGAAGCGCAAGCTCCTGCACGACATCAAGGCCCTGGAGGCGGACTACATCCTCCTGGACCTGGGCGCGGGCACCGCCATCACGGTGATGGACTTCTTCCTCACCAGCCCCTTGTCCCTCCTGGTCATGCTGCCCGAGCGGCCCGCGGTGCTCTCGGCCTTCAACTTTCTCAAGAACGCGGTGTTTCGCGCCCTGAACCGCATATTCAGGGGCAACAGCAAGACCGGCGCGGTGCTGGCCGCCTACCAGGCCCGCAGCCGGGGGCCCGGGGCCATGAAGATGAGCGAGCTGATCGCCGCCCTGGAGGAGGTGCAGCCCGGGGAGGGAGGGCGCGCCCGCCGGGCGGTGGAGCGTTGGCGGCCCAAGCTGGTGCTCAACCGGGTGCGCCTGGTGGACGAGTTCGTGTATGCCCACCAGCTGGAGCGCTGGGCCCGCGAGGACCTGGGATTGCCGGTGGAGGTGGCCGGCTTTCTGCCCGAGGACGACGTGGTGCGCGAGGCGGCGGCCCGCAACCAGCCGGCCCTGGACCTGGACCCCCGGGCGCCCTTTTGCCGGGGAGTGGCCCTGGTGGCCCTGGAGCTGGCCAAGTGGGCCGGCCGCGCCAAGGAATGGGCCCGCCACCGTGACTTCGAGGGCTCCTTCGAGCGCGCGGCCACCGAGTACGCCCACCTCTTTCCCCCGCCGGGCACGGCGCTGCCCACCAAGGAGGAGCTGCTCAAGCGTCTCAGGGAACTCGAGTCCAAACTCAAGGAGTGAGGCGCACCCGTCATGAGCCGGACCAAGGACAGCCGCGCGGACCTGGAAGCCGAGCTTCGTGAGCTTCGGGCCGAGGTGGAGCGCCTCCGGGGCGTGGAGGCCCGGCTCAAGCAGAGCGAGGAGCGCCTGCGCTTCATCACCGAGACCACCGGTGGCGCCCTCTATCGCCTGCGCTACGACACCATGACCTACGATTACCTGAGCCCGGCCATCCAGCGGCTCACCGGCTACACCCCCGAGGAGATAAACCGCCTGGGCTTCAGCAGCCTGGTGCGGGCCATCACCAAGCCCGCGGCCGAGGCCCTGGCCGCCGAGGAGATACGTCGCGCCCGCCTGGCCGGCAAGACCGGCGAGTACCGCGCCGATTACCTCATCGAGGGCAAGGACGGCTGCCAGCGCTGGCTGGCCGATCACTCCCTGCCCTGGCTGGACCAGGACGGCCGGGAGATAGGCTCGGTGGGCGTGTTGATCGACATCACCGAGCGCAAGCGCCTGGAGGAGTCGCTCCGGGTCATGGCCACCACCGACCAGCTCACCGGCCTCCTGAACCGGCGGCAGTACCTGGAGCGCTCCGAGCGCGAGCTGCACCGTTCCCAGCGCTACGGCTCGCCGCTGTGCCTGCTCATCCTGGACGTGGACCACTTCAAGACGGTCAACGACGCCTTTGGCCATGCCATGGGCGACAAGGTGCTGGAGCGCCTGGCCCGGGCCTGCCAGGGGGAACTGCGGGAGAGCGACCTCTTGGGCCGTATCGGCGGCGAGGAGTTCGCCGCCACCTTGGTGGAGTGCGACCTGGACCGCGCCGCCCTGGCCGGCGAGCGCCTGCGGGCGGCGGCAGAGGCGGTGGTGGTGGCCGCGGCCGGCGCGCGGGTGTCGGTGACCATCAGCCTGGGCGCGGCCCAGGCCCGGGCCAAGGAGAGCCTTGCCCGGCTCATGCACCGGGCCGACCAGGCCCTGTACCGGGCCAAGCGCGCCGGCCGCAACCGGGTGGAGCTGGCCCAGGCCTGACCCCCACCAGCCGGGCGACGGGGGGGCGACGGGGGGCGACGGGGGGCGGGGTAACCAGGGAACGGCTGGAGCGGGGCTCGGGAAGTCTGCCAGGGCCGGGGGGGCGACGGGGGGGCGACGGGGCGGGGGGGGGCGGGGGCGCGGCTTTCAGATCCGTTTCAGGCGGTCGGCCAGGTCGAACTCCATCTCGGCCAGGGGCCGGCGGCGCAGGCGGTGGGGCAGGGCCAGGAGCGCGGCGCGGTCCACGTCCTGGGTGGTGGCCTGGCTGCGCCCCTCCAGGGCGGCCAGGGTGAGGGCGGTCTTCAGCAGGGTGAGGTCGCCGCGGTGGCCGTCCACTTCCAGGCCCAGGGTCACCGCCACCACCCGGTCCAGCACCTCCGGGCCGTGCTGCACCCGGGGCAGCAGCTCCTGGGCGCGTTGGATGCGCTGGGCCACGGCCCGTCCCTCCTCGGCGAAACGGCGGGCGAATGCCTCGGGGTCGGCCTCGTACTCCAGGCGGCGGCGGATCACCTCCTGGCGCTGTCCCGGGTCGGAAAGGCCCACCACCTGCACGCACAGGCCGAAGCGGTCGGTGAGCTGGGGCCGCAGCTCGCCCTCCTCGGGGTTCATGGTCCCCACCAGGGTGAAGCGGGAGGGGTGGCTCACGCTGATGGACTCGCGCTCCACCGTGTTCACCCCCATGGCCGCCGCGTCCAACAGCGCGTCCACCAGGTGGTCGTCCAGGAGGTTCACTTCGTCCACGTAGAGCAACTGGCGGTTGGCCGCAGCCAGGATGCCGGGCTGGAAGCGGGCCTCGCCCTCGCTCAAGGCGCTCTCCAGGTCCAGGGTGCCCAGGAGCCGGTCCTCGGTGGCGCCCACCGGCAGCTCCACCACCCGCACCTGGCGCTCGGCCACGGGCAGCTCCTCGCCCGCGGCCAGGCGGCGGGCGCAGTCCGCGCACAGGCCGGCCCCGCCGGCCGGGTCGCAGGAATAGGGGCAGTCGGCCACCACCCGCTGCTCGGGCAGGAGCTGGGCCAGGGCGCGCACCGCGGTGGACTTTGCGGTGCCCTTCTCGCCGCGGATGAGCACCCCGCCCACCAGGGGATTGACCACGTTGATGATGAGAGCCAGCTTCATCTGCTCCTGGCCCACCAGGGCGGCAAAGGGGTAGACCGGCGCGGCGGAGGCTGGCTTGGGGTTCTGCTCGGGCTGGGTCATGGTCGTCTTTTCCCTTGTGGTGATGGGGCGGGGGCGCCTACCCCCGCTTACCAGTGGCGCCGCACCAGATCAAGCACTTTGTCAGCGCTGATGGTGCGCAGGCTCACGCAGGCCGCGCCCAAATAATCGGCCAGGGCGCGGCAGAGGTTTATCTCGTGGTGGTGGCCCACGTCGGTGTCCACCACCACGAAGCGGGGCCGGGGGTCCTGGGCCATGCGCTGGGCCAGGTTGAGCACCTCCCGGTCCGCGTAGCCGCCGTCCCCCCAGCCGTCGCCCCAGCCCCCGCCCTTGTTGCCCGCCGGCTGGTTGAGGAACTCGGCCGAGGCCGCGGCCAGGGGCACGTTGGGCCGGCCGTCGGTGAGGATCACGGCCAGGGGGGTGAGCTTGGGGTCCTGGGCCAGCTCCCGCTCCAGGATGCCGGCCAGGGTGACCAGGCCCGCGGCCAGGGGCGTCTTGCCGCCGGTGGGCAGCTCGGCCAACAGGCGGCGGGCCACCTCCACGCTGCTGGTGGGGGGCAGAAGCTCCCGGGCGCTGAGCCCGCCAAAGGCCACCAGGCCCACCCGGTCGCGCTTCTGGTAGGCCTCGGTCAACAGCCCCAGCACCGCGGCCTTGGTCTCGCGCATGCGGGCGGCCGCGTTCATGGAGCCCGAGGCGTCCACGCAGAAGATGATGAGCCGGCCCCTCTTGGCCGCGCGCACCTTTTCGCGGATGTCCGGCTCGCGCACCAACAGCGCCGGCCCGCCCGGCGGGGCCTGGGCCCGGCGCCGCAGTTGGTGGGGCGCGGCCGCGCGCAGGGTGGCGTCAAAGGCCAGGGCCCGGCCCAGGCGCTGGCTGGAGGCGCGCAGGTAGCGGCCCCGGTTGCCGGCCACCTGGCGGGCGCTGCGGCGGCCGGCCTGCTTGAGGCTGGTGCCCTCCCGGGCGGGCAGCCGGGTGGCCACCGGCGTGACCGGCGCGGGCGGCAGGATGTAGAGGGTGCGCTCCCCGGCCGAGGCCTGGTTGCCGGCCGCCTCCTCGGGGCCCTTTTCCACCCGCACCACCCGGGCCGGCTCCTCCTCGGCCGCGGGCGGCGGTCCGGGCTTCAGCCGCACGGCCGGTGCCTGGGGCTCCCCGCTCCGGGCGCGGGCGCGGTGGCCCAGGGCCAGGGGGGCCACCTCCTCCACCAGCTCCGGCCCGGCCTGGTCCAGCCCCTGCCAGGCAGCCAGGGCCCGGGCCGCGCGCACGCAGGCGATCTCGCCCCGGGAGCCCTGGGAGCCGGCCCGTCCGGCCAGCCAGGCGGCCAGGGCCCGGCTGCGGGAGGGCACCCGCACCTGGGCCAGGCGCTCCCGGGCTTCCTCCAGGCGCTGGCGCAGGGCGTCCTCCGCCGCGGACCAGGCCACGTTGAAGCCCACTGGATCGGCCTCGTACTCCAGGCGGCGGGTGATGACCAGGCGCCTCAAGGCGGGGTCGCGCTCGCCTTTCACCTCCACGCACAGGCCGAAGCGGTCCAGGAGCTGGGGGCCCAGGGGGCCTTCCTCCGGGTTCATGGAGGCCACCAGGGCGAAGCGGGCCGGGTGGGTGTAGGACACACCCTCGCGCTCCACCCGGTTGAGGCCCGAGGCGGCCGCGTCCAGCACCAGGTGGGCCAGGTGGGGGGGCAGCAGGTTCACCTCGTCCACGTAGAGCACCCCCCGGTGGGCCTTGGCCAGAAGGCCGGGCATGAATTCCAGCCGGCCGCGCTGGATGGCCGCGCCCAGGTCCAGGGAGCCGGCCACCCGGTCCTCGGTGGCGCCCAGGGGCAGGTCCACAAAGGGCGTGGGCCGGGTCTGCCTGGCCAGGGGAGGGGACAGGGCCGCGCAGCGGGGGCAGAGGGGGCCCTCTGGCGCGCAGCCCACCGGGCAGCCGGCCACCACTTCCAGGGGCGGCAGGAGCTGGGCCAGGGCGCGCACCGCGGTGGACTTGGCAGTGCCCTTTTCGCCGCGCAGGAGCACCCCTCCCAGGCCCAGGTCGATGGCCAGGAGCAAGAGGGCGCGTTTCATGTCTTTTTGGCCCACCAGGGCGCTGAAGGGGTAGCCAGAGCCTGGGGAGGCGATTTTTTGGGCGGTCAGGGGCATGGGGGACCTTTTGCGAGTTGTTCGGGGGAATTATAGGAGATGCGGGCACCTATGGCAATAGGGGGCAGTGTAACTAGCCTTAAGAATTGCACAAATAGATAAAGACTTTTTATATATATTGATATTACATATTTGACCTCTAAGCCGGCAAGTGGGCTATGATAATCACGGCAGCGAGCAGGCGACCCCTGCGTTCTCGCAAGGGGCTGCTTTTGCCAGGTTAGGGGAAATCAGTTAACCCTTTTGCGCGGTACCGGAAGAGGAGTGCTCCCTCCTTTACGAGGGCGTGCTTTCCCACCCATGCAGGAGAGCACCCGGCAGCCCGGCGGCCGTTGCGATAGGTGAGGGGTTAGCTTTTACAGCCTCCGGCAATGAAGGCCGGCGGCAAGGAGGTCAGGAGGATATGGAGCACAAAAAGGAGATGTTGGCAACCTTGGAGGCGAAGGGGGTAAACCGGCGTGAGTTTATCAAATACGCCACGCTGGTCACCTCCGTGCTTGGTCTGGCTCCCAGCATGATCCCCCGGGTGGCTGAGGCCATGACCGCCAAGCAGCGCCCCACTGTGATCTGGCTGCACTTTGCCGAGTGCACCGGCTGCAGCGAGGCGTTCCTGCGCACCACCTATCCCTGGGTGGACGAGGTGGTCCTGGACATCCTGAACGTGGCCTACCATGAGACCATCATGGCACCTGCCGGCCACGCGGCCGAAAAGTCCCTGCACGACGCCATGGAGAAGTACAAGGGCAAGTACATCTGCGTGGTGGAGGGCGCCATCCCCACCGCCGACGGCGGCGTGTACGGCAAGGTGGGCGGCAAGACCATGCTGGAGCTGGCCAAGGAGGTCACCAGCAAGGCCCTGGCCACCATCTGCATCGGCAACTGCGCCAGCTTCGGCGGCGTGCAGGCCGCGGAGCCCAACCCCACCAAGGCCAAGGGCGTGGGCGATGCCCTGGGCATCAAGACCCTGAACGTGTCCGGTTGTCCGCCAAACGTGGTCAACTTCGTGGCCACCGTGGTGCACTTCCTCCTTTTGGGCAAGCTGCCGGCCCTGGACGACAACGGCCGGCCGCTGTTCGCCTATGGCAAGACCATCCACGACCAGTGCCCCCGCCGGGCCCACTACGAGAACAACGAGTTCGTCAAGAAGTTTGGCGACGAGGGCGCCAAGAAGGGCTGGTGCCTGTACGAGATGGGCTGCAAGGGTCCCGACACCCACAACAACTGCCCCATCATCATGTTCAATGACGGCACCAACTGGCCGGTGGGCGCGGGTCACCCCTGCATCGGCTGCTCGGAGCCCCAGTTCTGGGACGAGAAGGCGCCGTTCTACGAGTCCATGTAACCGGGCCGCCCGCGGTCTTTTGGTTTTATGAAAAGCTCCCTGAAGGAGGACCTATAAGATGGCTAAATACACCATCGATCCGATTACTCGCATCGAGGGCCACCTGCGCATCGATGTGGAGATAGAGGGCGGAAAGGTGAAGAACGCCTGGAGCTCCGCCCAGCTCTTCCGCGGCCTGGAGATCATCCTCAAAGGGCGTGATCCCCGCGACGCACCCTATATCACCCAGCGCGCCTGCGGCGTGTGTACCGAGGTGCACGCCCTGGCCTCCATCCTGGCCCTGGATGACTGCTTCAAGGCCTACGCACCCGACCTGGGCCGCCTGGCCCGCAACTTCGTGCACGGCGCCCAGTTCATCCACGACCACGTGACCCACTTCTACGCGCTGCACGCCCTGGACTGGGTGGACGTGGTGAGCGCGCTCAGCGCCGACCCCAAGAAGACCTCCGCCCTGGCCAATAACCTGGGCAACTATCCCAAGAGCGGCCCCAGCGACTTCAAGGCCGTCAAGGACCGCCTCAAGGCCTTCGTGGACAGCGGCCAGCTCGGGCCCTTTGCCAACGGCTACTGGGGCCACCCGGACTACCGCCTGCCCCCCGAGGCCAACCTCATGGCCGTGGCCCACTACCTGGAGTGGCTGCGCCTCCAGGTCAAGGCCTCGCGCATGATGGCCATGTTCGGCGGCAAGAACCCCCACATCCAGACCTACGTGGCCGGCGGCGTCTCCTGCGTGCAGGATATGCTCAACGTGGACCGCCTGGCCGAGTTCCTCTACTACCTGAAGGAGATGCAGGGGTTCATCGACAACGTGTACATCCCGGACCTTCTGGCCGTGGCCAGCTTCTACAAGGACTGGGGCGCCAAGCAGATCGGCGGCTGCACCAACTTCCTGGCCTACGGCAACTTCCCCCAGAGCCAGGGCGACTGGGCCAAGGCCAAGAAGTTCCTGCCCGACGCCGTGATCATGAACCGCAACCTCGCCAAGCCCATGCCGGTGGATCCCAAGAAGATCACCGAGGAGGTCACCCGGGCCTGGTACAAGGACGGCGCGCCCAAGCATCCCTACGAGGGCGTGACCGAGCCCATCAAGCCCAAGTACGACTACGAGGGCAAGTACAGCTTCTTCAAGGCTCCGCGCTACGAGGGCAAGCCCATGGAGGTGGGTCCCCTGGCGCAGGTGCTCGCCGCCTACAGCCAGGGCCATCCGGCCACCAAGGCCGCGGTGGACGCGGTGCTCAAGCACCTGGGCGTGCCGGCGGCCGCCCTGTTCAGCACCCTGGGCCGCACCGCTGCCCGCGCCATCGAGACCAAGGTGGTGGCCGACGCCATGGTGGGCTGGGTCATGGAGGCGGTGGAGCGCGTCAAGAGCGGCGACACCAAGACCGTGACCGATTGGAAGTGGCCGGGCGAGAGCATGGGCATGGGCCTGATCGACGTGCCCCGCGGCGCCCTGGGCCATTGGGTCAAGACCAACAAGGACAACAAGATCGAGAACTACCAGATGGTGGTTCCCTCCACCTGGAACCTGGGTCCCCGCGACGCCAAGGGCCAGCTGGGTCCGGTGGAGGAGGCGCTGGTGGGCACCCCGGTGGCCGATCCCAAGCGGCCCCTGGAGATCCTGCGCACCGTGCACTCCTTCGACCCCTGCATCGCCTGCGGCGTGCACGTCATCGACCCGGACACCAACCAGGTGTACAAGTTCAAGGTCCTGTAGCACAGGCGGCTTGAGCAACCCCAGGGGCGGCGGGGCTTCCCGCCGCCCCTTTTTTGCCGCGGTTTCCCCGCTGGGGGCGGGGCGGCGCCGGGGACGGCGGCCCGTGTCGCCATTGGTACCCAATTCTGCTATACTCCAAAAGCCATGAACCAGAACAAGGACAAGCAAATAGTCGTCATGGGCGTGGGCAACGTGCTCCTCACCGACGAGGGGGTGGGGGTGCGGGTGCTCAAGGAGCTGGAGGCCCGCTATGACTTCCCCCAGAACGTGAGGCTGGTGGATGGCGGGGTCCTGGGCCTTTCCCTCACCGGGGTGATGATGGAGGCCGACCAGGTCATCGTCATCGACGCGGTGCGGGGCGGGGACGAGCCCGGCACCATCTACCGTTTCAACTGGGAGGCCAAGCCGGCCCACATCCAGTACAAGGACAGCCTGCACCAGATAGACCTCATGGAGACCATGGGCACCCTGCCCCTGATCGGCCAGGTGCCCGAGGTGCTGGTGGTGGGCGTGGAGTACGAGAATATATTTGACTGGGGCACCGAGCTGACCCCCAAGGTGGAGGCCGCGGTGCCGTCGCTGGTGAAGCTGGTGATCGAGGAATTGGCCAAGCTGGGCGTGGAGGCCGTGCCCAAGGCCCGGCCGGAAAAGGTGCGCGATGTGCTTAGCAGTACCGGCTAAGGTGATTGAGATAGACGGCCAGATGGCCAAGGTGGAGGTGGAGGGCGTGAGCCGCATGGTGAGCACCATGCTGGTGCCCGATCTCAAGCTGGGCGACTACATAATCGCCCACGCCGGGTTCGCCCTGCACGTGGTGGACGAAAAGGACGCCCTGGAGTCCATAGAGCTTTTGAAGCAATTGGCCCAGGCCATGCCCCAGGAGGAACCCGGCGGTTAGGACCGGGGCATTTGGCCGCCCGCTCCCCTGGGGCGGCGCCAGGCAGGGGCCCGGGTTTGGTTGCCGTAGCCCAAGGAAAAGGACACGAGGTGGCGGAAAAAGCACGTAAGGAAAAAGTTTGCCAGGAGGAGATGTGCGTGGACCAGTGGGAGGAGCTGCCCCCGGAGGTGCGCGAGCAATGCTCCACCTTTGTCTACTGCCCGTTCTGCGCCAACGAGATGGTCACCCGCTGCTCTGCCTGCGGCGAGACCATCCACGACTTTGGTTTCAAGTATTGTCCCTGGTGTGGAGCTGATTTCGGCGAGTAGCAGGCTGGCCGCTCCGCATCTCCATATCCCATAGCTTGCCGTGCCCGCTTGCCAGGGGGCCGCCTCCCTGGCGGGCGTTGTTGCGGACAGAAAGCCTATCCAGCCAATGGTTTTGATAGCTAAACAAAACCATCGACCTGCCGCGCCCGGCCGACCTGCCGGGGCCGGCCCCCCCGCCTCCCCCGACCCCGTCGCCCCCCCCGCCCCCCACGCCGGACCCTTGCCGGGCAGCCCCGGCGCCCTGGAGCGGCTGGAGGCGCGGCTGGGCCTGGCGCGTTTCCAGGCCCGGGTGGGGGACAGCATCCTGCTCTTGCCCGAGCCGGCCGACCCGGTGGCCTACGTGCAGACCCGCGTGGCTCCGGGCCATGACGATCTTCCCGATCTGCCTTATTGGACCAAGCTGTGGCCCGCGGCCCTGGTGCTGGCCGGCCTGGCGGCGGGGCTGGCGCCCCCAAAGGGGGCGGACCCGGACGAACCCATCCTGGAGTTGGGCGCTGGCCTGGGCCTGCCCGGGCTGGCCGCCGCGGCCCAGGGCCGGCGGGTTATTCTCAGCGACCTGGACCCGGACGCCCTGGAGTTCGCCCGGGCGGCGGTGGAGCTGAACCACCTTGAGGACAGGGTGGAGGTGCGCGCCCTGGACTGGACCGTGCCGCCGGCGGACCTGGGCCGCTTCCACACCGTGCTGGGCGCGGAGATACTCTACCACCGTCCCTTGTACCCCCACCTGGCGAGGCTCTTGGCCCGGGTGCTGGCCCCGGGTGGCACCGCCTTTCTCAGCCACGAGCAAAGGCCCTTCAACATCAGCTTCTTCGGCATGCTGGGCGAAGAGTTCGAGCAGCGCTCCACCCTGCGCCGGGTGCGCGGCGAGGACGGCGAGACCCTGGTGGTGCTCCACGCCCTCAAGCGGGCAGGCCAGGAAGCATAGCTCCACGTCGCCGAGCCTCTGCCTGCGGCCGCAGGGAGGTGAGGTGGTGGAGCTACTGGATGGCACTCAGGCTGCGGCTTGTAAGGACGGCAAATCAGAACATCTTGGTGCTTAAGCAGGGGATGCGAGGTAATGCCGATTCATTCAGGCTCTGGCTTCGTGGGCGGCGATCCCCATTTGTTGCGAGTCGATATGTAAGCAGGCGGCCTAGCGGCAGGTGCTGTTAACCACCGGCACCACAACGGTTTGAGTGTGCCAGTGCTTGATGCGCACCGAAATGCCGCCGCTGATGGTGCCGCACCTGAGCCGCTTTTTTATCTGGAAATAATAGACTTGGCCGGTCTTGACCCGAAATTTCACATAGTGGGTCCCGGTTCTGCGGCCCACCAGTCGGCCCCGGGCATTGTAGCCCCTGTAAATATAAAGGGTAAACCGGCCCATCCTGCCCCGGTTGTATTTCAGCAGATGCCTTTTGGCGATGTACTGGGGCGAGGCCTTCACCACTATGGTGGAGGTTTTCCAAAACTTGGCCCAGGCGGTGCCGGCCAGCATCAGCGCCAACACCAGTACCGCCGCTCCGACCAGAGCGCGTCTCTTGTCCATGCGGTCCTCCTCACGACTTTTGAGCCCAGACTATGCGGCAGCCGCCGCGGTTCACCCTTTTATTTGGCCTTTTCGCCGCCTCTCGTGGACGCGGCGAATTGTTTGCGTGTCCCCGGGGAGGGCCGTTTGGAGCGGGTTTTCAGTTTTTTTGTGATGGAAGTAAGGCAGGCAATACGGATTTTTCAGCTTTTAAGCAGGATCATTTTACTATTTTCACCATGTCAATCGCAAGCGGCGTCTCCGGCGGCATAGTCTAGGTTGACATGCCTGAAGGCCGGCAGGTGGCGATTCCGGTGCTGCTTGGGGCCTAGCGGTGGTAGGGGGTGCCGGCCAGGATGGTGTGGGCCCGGTAGAGCTGCTCCAGGGCCACCAGGGCGGCCAGCTCGTGGGGCAGGGTGGGCGGGCCCAGGGAGACCCGGGCCGAGGCCCGGGCCAGCACCTCGGGCGCCAGACCCTCGGCCCCGCCGATCACCAGCACCAGCCGGCCGTCCCTTCTCTCGCGCACTGCTTGCAGGTTACGCGCCCACTGGCCGGAAGACCAGGCCCGGCCCTGCCGGTCCAGGGCCCACACCACCTCCCCCTGGCCCAGCTTGGCCAGGATGCGCTTTGCCTCGGCAGCCATGAGCTGGGCCGGGCTGCGGCCCTTGCCGGCGCGCTCGGCGCGCAGGTGCAGGATCTGGCAGCCGCCGTAGGGCTTGAGGCGCGCCGCGTAGTCGGCCAGGCCCTGGGCCACGTAAGGTGACTTGGGCTTGCCCACCGTGATGAGCGCCTGGGCCGCGGGCCGGGCCACCTAGGACTTGCCCCGCAGGATGAAGCGCGCTTCGGCCAGGGCCAGGAGCTTGTGGTCCGCGGCCAGGCGCACCTCGGCCTGGGTGCGGGCCAGGCGGCGGTTGGCCTCGGCCACCCAGCCCTTGACCAGGAGTTCCTCGCCCAGGGGCACCGGTGCCTTGTAGCGGGCCTTCATCTCGGTGGTGAGGGCCTGGCCCACGTGGCGGATCACCGCGTGGGCCATGATCTCGTCCAGGAGGGTGGCCACCACCCCGCCGTGGGCGATGCCGCTCCAGCCCTGGAAGCGGCGGGCCAGGCTGAGGCGGCAAAGGGCCGACAGGTCCGGCTCCTGGTACTCCACCTGCATCTGCAGGCCGTGGGGGTTGTCCCGGCCGCAGGCGAAGCAGTAGCCGTCGTCGCCCAGGGGCTCCTGGTCCCAAAGGGCCATCAGCGCTCCTCCAGGCCCAGGCGGCGGGCTATCTCCAGGGCGGTGGCCTCCACGAAGCGGGCGAACTCCTCTCCCTCCAGCGGCCGGCCCGGGGCGGGATGCTTGTCGCCGGCCATGACCTCCTGGGGCGCGTTGACCAGCTCCTTCTTGGGCTTCACCCCGAAATCGGGCGGGAAGGAGTCCTCGAAGTACATCTGCTGGAAGCCGATGAACTTCAGGTGGTGGGCGGTGGCGTCCAGGATGGCCTGCTCGTCCCGGTCCACCAGGCCCAGCTCCAGGGCGCGGCGCAGGCCGGCCAGGGATTCGCCGCCCTGGGTGCACACGATGTGCCCGTGGCGGTTGGCCAGGATCATGTTGTCCATTATCTCCTGCTCGCTCACCTGCACCACGAAGAAGGACGGCCTGCCCGCGGCGTCGTCGAAGCGCTGGGCCAGCTCCCTGACCCGGGGCATGGAGACCGGGTTGCCGATCATGGCGGCCTGGGCCACCGAGGGCTGCACGGTGACCGGCTGCCACTTGCGCTTTTGGGGGTCGCTTTGCTGGTAGTAGCGGAACACCGGGTCCGCGTGGTGGCTCTGCACGCCCACCACCTTGGGCAGGCTGGTGATGATGCCCAGTTCGTGCAGCTTGAGGAGCCCGGCCATGATGGCGCTGATGTTGCCCGCGTTGCCGATGGGCACCAGGAGCGCCCGGCCGGCCAGGTCCCAGTCCAGGTCCTGGGCCACCTCGTAGGAGTAGGACTCCTGGCCGCGGATGCGCCAGGCGTTTTTGGAGTTGAGCAGGGCCACCTGGAAATGGTCGGCCAGGTACTCCACTACCTTCATGCAGTCGTCGAACACGCCGGGTATCTCGAACACCGCCGCGCCCGCGCCCAGGGGCTGGGAAAGCTGCTGGGGGGTGACCTTGCCCCGGGGCAGGAGCACCGCGCTCTTCACCGCCGGCGCCAGGTAGGAGGCATAGAGCGCCGCCGAGGCCGAGGTGTCGCCGGTGGAGGCGCACACCGACAGGATGTTGCCCGCGTTCCGGTGCTTGATGAGGTAGTTCAGGAAGCTGAGGGCCACGGCCATGCCCCGGTCCTTGAAGGAGGCCGAGGGGTTCTGGCCGTCGTTCTTGAAGGCGAAGGCGCAGCCCACCGCGTCCCGCAGGCGGGCGGTGGCTTCGACCAGGGGGGTGTGGCCCTCGCCCAGGTAGAGCACGCTGTCGGCCGGGATGACCGGCGCCAGCAGTTCGTGGTAGCGGAAGATGCCCTTGACCGCCGGCTGGTTCAGCATGCGCCTGAGGTCGAAGCGGCGGCGCCAGTCCGGGCCGGGAGTGGCCTTGAGGCGGTCGAAGTCCTGGTCCTCGATCAGGAGCACCTCTCCGCAGTGGGGACAGGTGTAGAGAAGCTCCTCGATGCCGTGGTGCTGCCCGCAGCCCAGGCAGCGGTATACCAGCCCGCCGGCAGGGGCCAGTTGCACCAGCTCCCGGTCGGCGGGAGCGAACTCGTTGAGCCGCATGGGATTCCTCCAGGGGGTTGCGCTGCAAACTATAAGTCAGGCCCGGCGGAGTGTCAAACCGGCTTGGGACTTGGGACCAGGGGCGCCGGCCCGCCGGAGGGGAGGCGGCCGGAAGGGAAGGCGGGATGAAGGGCTGGCCCGGGGGCAGGGAGGCGCCCCTCTGCCCGGGCGCCAGGGAGCCAGGCGACCTGTTCCGCCTGCCCCGCCTCTGCCTGCCCCCTCTGCCCGGGCGCCAGGGGGGCGCCAGGGGGGCGCCAGGGGGCCAGGGGCCGCTGCCCCGCCGCTTCGGCTAGGAGGGCCTCAGGGCGACAGGCCGGCCACCTCCCCGGCGCTGATGACGCTCTCGGCCACCTCCAGCAGGGACAGCCCCTGGGACCGGGCCTTCTGGTGCAGGCGCTGAACCGCGCCCTGCTCGTCTATGCCCAGGCGCTGCATGAGGATGCCCGAGGCGCGGCCCACCAGCTTGCGGGTGCGTATCTCCCGGCGCAGTTCCTCCACCTGGTTCTCCAGGTGCTCCAGGCGCTGGAAGTTGTGGAGGGCCAGCTCCAGGGAACGGCCCAGGAGGTCCGCGTCCACCGGCTTGAGCAGCCAGGTGTACACCCCGGCCCGCGAGGCCTCCTCCACCAGGGAGGTCTTGAGGCGGGAGGTGATGAGCACCACCGGCAGCGGCTGGCGGTGGTTGATGACAAAGGCGGCTTGCAGGCCGTCCATGCCGGGCAGGCCGAGGTCCATGAGCACCAGGTCGGGTTTCAGCTCCAGGCAGAGCTGGCAGGCCTCCTGGCCGTTGCAGGCGGTCCGCACCACCTGGTGGCCCAGGCCCTGGAGGGCCTTTTTCAGCTCTGCGGCCTGGACGGCATCGTCCTCCACCACCAGGATGCCCAGGCTTGGGCCCTGGTCCTCGGCGGGCCAGGCAGCGGTGGAGTGTCTGGCGGGGTAGGGGGGGAGAGGTAAGTCAATCCCAGGTACTGCGGTTGAGACGTTGGAACTCATGGACAGGCATCTCCAGCCGGGCGTTGGTCCCGTCGGGCATGGGCAACAAGGCCATGCGGCCCCGCAGGTCGCTTTCCGCCACCGCCTGGGCCACCCTGAGCCCGAAGCGGCCGTGGACAGCGGGATCGAATCCCGGGGGCAGGCCAGGGCCGTTATCCATGACGCTCAGGTGGAAGCCATCGCCGCTCAAACCGCCGGCCAGGGCCAGCACGGGCCGCTGCGCCCGGGCCAGGCCGTGCTCCAGGGCGTTGACCACCATCTCATGCAACCAAAGCGACAGGGGAGAACACAGACGGAGGCTGAGTTCCAATGAAGGCAGGTCGTTTTTTACTTCCAGGGCCGTTGCCAGGCGCCACTTGCTGCGCCTCACCACCTCCTCGGCCAGGTGGTCCAGGCAAGGGGGGGCGCCGCGCTGGGATACCAGGCTGTAGCTGACGCTCAGGGCGCCCACCCGGCCCTCCAGGGCCTCTACCATGTCCGCCGGCCGGCGCACATGGGACGCCGCCAGGGACACCAGGTTGGCCACGGTCTGCAGGTCGTTCTTGGCCCGGTGACAGATGAGGCCTGCCAGCTTGTGCAGCTCCGCCCCACCCCCGGTGTCCTGCTCCCCTTCCCCTGGTTCGTCTCGAAGGGGGACGGGGGGCTGGTCCTGCCTGCGCTCGCCGTGGCGGTTCATGTGAGACGCGGCCCCGGCTTAAACCGCTTCTACGCTTTTGACCTCCGGCACCGACTGCTTGACTACCTTTTCGATGCCCATCTTGAGGGTCATCTGGCTCATGGGGCAGCCGCCGCAGGCGCCTTGCAGCTTGACCTTGACCACACCGTCCTCGGTCACTTCCACCAGCTCCACATCGCCACCGTCGCGCTGCAGGGCCGGCCGGATTTTGTCCAGGGCCTCTTGTACTTGCTCTTTCAAGGTGTTCCTCCTCAGGCGGCCTCGCCGCCGCCCCGTCCTTTCAATCTAACACATCCCCTACCAGGGTCCAAGTCAATCCAGGCCCTTGCCGGTGAGGCGCCGGAGCGCCTCCAGGTAGCGCTGGCGGGTGCCTTCGATCACCTCGGGCGGGAGCTTGGGCGCGGGGGGCTTCTTGTTGAAGCCGATGCTCTCCAGGTAGTCGCGCACGTACTGCTTGTCAAAGCTCTTCTGGGGGCGGCCGGGCTCATAGTCGTCGGCCGGCCAGAAGCGGGAGGAGTCGGGGGTGAGCACCTCGTCGATCAGGATCAGCTCGCCGTCCTTGACCCCGAACTCGAACTTGGTGTCCGCGATGATGATGCCCGCCTCCTTGGCCATTTCCCGGGCGCGCTGGTAGATGGCGAGCGAGCGCCGCGCCACCTCGTCGGCCAGCTCCGCGCCCACGATCTCCCGGGCCCGCTCCAGGGAGATGTTCTCGTCGTGCTCGCCCAGCTCGGCCTTGGTGCTGGGGGTGAACAGGGGCTGCTCCAGGCGGTCCGCCTCCTTGAGCCCCTGGGGCAGGGGATGCCCGCAGACCTGGCCGGTCTTCTGGTAGTCCTTCCAGCCCGAGCCCACGATGAAGCCCCGCACTATGGCCTCGATGGCCAGGGGCTCGCACTTTTTCACCAGCATGGAACGGCCTTCCAACTGGTCGGCATAGGGCTTCAGCTTGGCCGGGAAGTCGCTCACCTCCCAGGCCACCAGGTGGTTGGGAGTGAGGTCCTTCATCTTGTCGAACCAGTAGACCGATATCTGGGTCAGCACCCGTCCCTTGTCCGGGATGGGATCGGGCAGGATCACGTCAAAGGCGCTCAGGCGGTCCGTGGCCACGATGAGAAGGTGCTCGCCCAGGTCGTAGATGTCGCGCACCTTGCCGCGGCCCACCAGGGGTATGTCAGGGAGGTTGGTTTGCTTGACAGTAACGGCCATGCTTCGCTTCTCCAGGGCAGGGGGGAACTCCACCCTGCCGTTGACGTGGTTCTGGCTACAATAGTATTTTGTTGGCCTATGATGGGTAAAGTAGCATAACGCCCTAAAAGGAGAAAGCAAGATGCTGCAGAAAATAACGGTGATCGGGGCGGGTAACGTGGG
>CAZUHP010000051.1:0-22920 GCA_964620595.1 uncultured Desulfarculaceae bacterium
TCCGCGAGGGCGGCCGCACCGTGGGCGCCGGCGTGGTGGCGGAGATCATCGAGTAAGGAATGCGACGGGCCCCTGCCCCGCTGGGGCGGGCTGACCAGCGCGGAGTTATCCCATGATCCAGAACCAGAAGATACGAATCAGGCTCAAGGCCTACGATCACAAACTGCTGGACCAGTCGGCTGCGGAGATCGTGGAGACTGCGCGCCGCACCGGCGCCAAGGTGGCGGGGCCCATACCTCTGCCCACCCGTATCAACAAGTACTGCGTGCTGCGCTCGCCTCACATCGACAAGAAGAGCCGCGAGCAGTTCGAGATTCGCACGCACAAGAGGCTCCTGGATATCCTGGAGCCCACCCAGCAGACCGTGGACGCGCTCATGAAACTGGATTTGAGCGCGGGCGTGGACGTGGAAATCAAGCTGTAGGCGAGCCGGCCGGAGCGGCGGGCGGAGAGTAGAGAACCGCAGAGGAGGGCGAGGGGTCCGGAAACGTGGGCCAGAGAGCCCGGCAAGCGTGAAAGCCCGGAAACGTGGGCCAGGGGCCTGGGAAACGTGAGGGGCCATGAGCGTGAGGCAGGGCCGGAAGCGCCAACCAGCGGAACCAACCGCCGCAGCGAGCTGAGAGACAGGTGCAGCCATGTTGAAGGGAATCATTGGAAAGAAGCTGGGCATGACCCGGCTGTTCTTGGAGGGCGGGCGCTCGGTGCCCGTGACGCTCATCGAGGCCGGGCCCTGTACCGTGGTGCAGGTGAAGAGCCCCGAGCGCGACAAGTATAGCGCCGTGCAACTGGGCTTCGGGGCCAAGAAGGCCAAGCGAGTGAACAAGCCCCTGGCCGGGCATTTCGCCAAGGCCGGCGTGGAGCCCGCCGCGGTACTCAAGGAGTTCCGCGTGGATGACGCCGCCGAGTACGAGGTGGGCCAGACCGTTACCGCCGAGATATTCGCCCAGGGCGACAAGGTCAAGGTGACCGGCCGCAGCAAGGGCCGCGGTTTCACGGGCGTGGTCAAGCGCCACAACTTCTCCGGCGGCAGGGCCACCCACGGCTGCACCACCCACGACAAGCCGGGCTCCATCGGCATGAGCGCCGATCCTTCCCGGGTGCTCAAGGGCAAGAAGATGCCGGGCCAATACGGCAACGCCAAGAGCACGGTTCGCAACGTGAAGGTGGTGGACGTGCGGCCCGAAGAGAATCTCATCGTGGTGGCCGGCGCGGTTCCCGGCGCCAACGGCGGCATTGTTTACCTGCAAAAGGCCTAGCCGGCCTTGGCAAAACCAGACGGTGAAGCAAGATGCCCAAGCTGGATGTATTTGACGCCAATCATGAGAAGGTGGGCGAGATAGAGCTCTCGGAGGCCGTGTTCGCCGCCGAGGTCAAGCCCCACCTCTTGCACGAGGTCGTGGTGTGGCAGCTGGCCAAGCGCCGCGCCGGCACGGCCTGCACCAAGACCCGCAGCGAGGTGCGCGGCGGCGGCCGCAAGCCCTGGCGCCAGAAGGGCACCGGCCGGGCCCGCGTGGGTTCCCGCCGCAGCCCCCTGTGGCGCGGCGGCGGCACCACCTTCGGCCCCAAGCCCCGGGACTACTCCTACAGCCTTCCCAAGAAGGTGCGCAAGGCGGCCCTCAAGGTGGCGCTTTCCGACAAGCTTGCCGAAGACAAGCTGGTGGTCTTGAAGGGCTTCGACCTGGCCGAGATAAAGACCAAGGCCTTTGTGGAGGTGCTGGGGCGCTTCGAGGCCAAAAACGCCCTGGTGGTCACCGCCGAGCCGGACGAGGTGCTGGAGAAAAGCTCCCGCAACGTGCCCGGGGTCAAGGTCTTGCGGGCCGAGGGGCTCAACGTGTACGACATCCTGCGCCACGATCGCCTCATGCTCTTGGAGCCGGCGGTGGGCAGAATCGAGGAGGCGCTGTCGTGAAGGATCTCAGGCAGGTACTCAAGCGGCCCCTGATAACCGAAAAGAGCACCCTGGCCAAGGAGCTGGGCAACCAGCTGGTGTTCGAGGTGGACCCCGCCGCCAACAAGGTGGAGATCCGCCAGGCCGTGGAAAAGATATTCAACGTCAAGGTGCTCAAGGTTCACACCGCCAATTTCGAGGGCAAGAAGAAGCGCATGGGCCGGCAGATGGGCCGCCGCAACCACTGGAAAAAGGCCTACGTCACCCTGGCCCCGGGACACACGGTGGAGTTCTTCGAGGGGGCCTAGCCCCGGCGCTTAAGATGGAGCAGTATCCATGGCTTTCATAAGGAAGCATAAACCGAGTTCACCTGGCCGGCGTCACGCCACCCAACTGGTGAGCGAGGAAATAACCAAGACCGAGCCCGAAAAGAGCCTCTTGGAGCCCCTGAAGAAGACGGGCGGGCGCAACTGCTACGGCCGGATCACCGCCCGGCACCGGGGTGGCGGCCACAAGCGCCGCTACCGCCGCATCGACTTCAAGCGCGACAAGATCGGGGTGCCGGCCAAGGTGGCCAGCATAGAGTACGACCCCAACCGCAGCGCCTTCATCGCGCTTCTGCATTACAAGGACGGGGAAAAGCGCTACATCCTCTGGCCCAAGGGCCTGAAGGTGGGCGACGAGGTGGTGAGTAGCTCCGAGCGCACCGATATCCGCCCGGGCAACGCCATGCCCCTGGAGTCCATGCCCCTGGGCACCCACGTGCACAACGTGGAGATGAAGATCGGCGCCGGCGGCCAGATCGTGCGCGCCGCCGGCACCTATGCCCAGCTCATGGCCAAGGAGGGCGGCTACGCCACCCTCAAGCTGCCCAGCGGCGAGATGCGCCGCATCAACCTGCGCTGCCGCGCCACGGTGGGCGAGGTGGGCAACGAGCAGCACGAAAACGTCAGCTGGGGCAAGGCCGGCAAGACCCGCTGGTCCGGCCGCCGTCCGCGGGTGCGCGGCGTGGCCATGAACCCGGTCGACCATCCCATGGGCGGCGGCGAGGGCAAGTCCTCGGGCGGCCGGCATCCCTGCAGCCCCTGGGGCTGGCCCACCAAGGGCTACCGCACCCGCAAGAAGAAGCCCTCGGACAACTTCATCGTGCGCCGGCGCTACGAGAAGTAGGCACTAGGAGCGATAAGCATGCCGCGCAGTTTACGTAAAGGGCCTTTTGTAGACGAGCACCTGGCCAAGAAGGTGGAGGCCGCCAACGCCTCCGGCAGCCGCAAGGTGATAAAGACCTGGAGCCGCCGCTCCACCATTATGCCCGATTTCGTGGGGCTCACCTTTGCGGTGCACAACGGCAAGAAGTTCATCCCGGTCTTTGTGACCGAGAACATGGTGGGCCATAAGCTGGGCGAGTTCGCGCCCACCCGTACCTTCTACGCCCATGCCGGCGACAAGAAGGGCAAGAAGAGGTAGGAGCAGCCATGGAAGCGGTAGCCAAGGCGAAATTCGTGCGCATAAGCCCCAAGAAGGCGCGCCTGGTGGCCGATGCCATCAAGGGCCTGCCCGTGGGCGAGGCGCTCAACCGGCTTCAGTTCACGCCAAAAAAAGCGGCCGTGCTGATCAGCAAGGTGCTCAGCTCCGCCGTGGCCAACGCCTCCCAGCGGGCCGGAGTGGACGTGGACAACCTGTACGTGAAAAAGGCCTTTGTGGACGGCGGGCCCACCATGAAACGTTGGCGCCCCCGCGCCATGGGCCGTGCCTACATCATTCGCAAGAGGACCAGCCACATCACCGTGGTGGTGGACGAGCGTTAACTAAGGAGACCTGGTTTTGGGACAGAAGGTACACCCTATCGGCTTCCGGCTGGGCATTATCCGCACCTGGGACTCGCGCTGGTTCGCGGGCAAGGACTACGCGGCCCTGGTTTATGAAGACTACCGGATCCGCCGCTTCATCAAGGAGAAGCTGGGCCACGCCGGCATCAGCCGGGTGGAGATCGAACGCGCGGCGGACAAGGCCAAGATCCGCATCCACACCGCCCGTCCCGGCATCGTGATCGGCAAGAAGGGCGCGGAGATCGAGTCCGTCAAGAAACAGCTCGAGCGCCTCATCAAGCGCGAGGTCATGGTCGATATCTTCGAGGTGCGTAAGCCCGAGATCGACGCCCAGCTCGTGGCCGAAAACGTGGTGGGCCAACTGGAGCGCCGCGTGGCCTTCCGCCGCGCCATGAAGCGCGCCGTGGGCAGCGCCATGAAGTTCGGCGCCCAGGGCATCCGCATCCAGTGCGCCGGCCGCCTGGGCGGCGCCGAGATGGCCCGCCGGGAATGGTACCGCGAAGGGCGCGTGCCCCTGCACACCCTGCGCGCGGATATCGACTTCGGCTTTGCCGAGGCCAAGACCACCTACGGCGTCATCGGCGTCAAGGTGCTCTTGTTCAAGGGCGAGGTCCTGGACGAGGACCAGCAGAAGCCGGGCGGCTCCGCAGCCTGATCCCCCCAGTAGGGCCGCCAAGAGGGGGCCGGCCGCCAACGGGGCGGACACCGACGGGGGCGAAACAGGGGGCGAAAGCAGGAGGGCCGGAAGAGGCCGGAGGGCCGCAGGCAAGGGGGGCGAGGCCGAAAGCCGAAAGCCGGGAGCCGGGCCGGGAGCCGGGCGAGAGCCGGGCGAGAGCCGAGGACGAAGGCGGGAGCCGGGCAAGACCGGGAGCCGAGGACGAGGCCGGAGGCAAGGCGAGAGCCGGGAACGGGGCCGAAGGCGGGAGCAGGGTGGAGAGCCGGGCAAGGCTGGGCTGATTGATACCCTGCCCGGCCGGAGAGAAAAAGAGAAACAAAGGCGGGGAGCCGTTCAGGCCGCCGCCGGTTTGCAAGGCATAAGAAGAAGGCAGTTACCATGCTGGCACCCAGGAGAGTAAGACATCGCAAGGTGATGAAGGGGCGGATGCGCGGCAAGTGCAGCCGGGGCAACCGGGTTGCCTTTGGCCAGTACGCTCTGCAGGCCCTGGGCCGCGGTTGGATGACCAACCACCAGATCGAGGCCGGCCGAATCGCCATCACCCGCCATATCAAGCGCGGCGGCAAGGTCTTCATCCGGGTCTTCCCGGACAAGCCCTACACCAAGAAGCCGGCCGAGACTCGTATGGGCAAGGGCAAGGGCGCCCCGGAAGGCTGGGTGGCCGTGGTGCGGCCCGGCCGCATCCTCTACGAGATCGACGGCGTGGCCGAGGACGTGGCCCGCGAGGCCCTGCGTCTGGCCGGCCACAAGCTGCCCTTCGCCACTCGCGTGGTGGCCAGGAGCTGAGCCAATGAAAGCGAGCGAGCTTAGAGAGCTTTCCATGGAGGAGCTGCAGGAGCGGCTGGCCCATTTGCGGGAGGATTACTTCAACCTGAAGTTCCAGCACGCCACCGGGCAGCTCGAGAACCCCATGCGGCTGCCGCAGACCAAGAAGGACATCGCGCGGGTCATGACCGTCCTGCGCGAAAAGGAGCTGGCCCTCTAAGGGGGCTGGGGAGCTGAGAGAGCGGGTCCCATGGCCAAGAAAGATCGCGGAAACATGAAGACGCTCATCGGCACCGTGGTGAGCGACAAGATGGACAAGACGGTGGTGGTGCTGGTGGAGCGCCTGGTCAAGCACCCCGTTTATCACAAGTACGTGCGCCGCCGGAAGAAGTTCGCCGCCCACGACGAGACCAACGACTGCCGTGTGGGCGACAAGGTTCTTATCAAGCAGAGCCGGCCACTCTCGGCCCGCAAGCGCTGGCGGGTGAGCAAGGTTCTGGAGCGGGTGGCCTAACTGAACGGCCCGGCGTTTTTTGGCAGGAGCGATAAACCATGATCCAGCCGGAAACCAACCTTCTGTCCGCCGATAACTCGGGCGCCAAGAGGTTGTATTGCATAAAGGTGTTGGGCGGCAGCAAGCGGCGCTACGCCAGCCTGGGAGACATTATCGTGGTCTCGGTCAAGGAGGCCCTGCCCAACTCCAAGGTGAAAAAGGGCGACGTGCACAAGGCCGTGGTGGTGCGCACCAAGAAAGAGGTGGCCCGGCCCGATGGCACCTACATCAAGTTCGATGACAACTCCGCGGTCCTCATCAACCAGGCCCGCGAGCCCATCGGCACTCGCATCTTCGGGCCGGTGGCCAGGGAGCTGCGCGCCAAGAACTTCATGAAGATCATCTCCCTGGCGCCGGAGGTTCTCTAGCGGGGGAATCAGGCTGCGCAAGACAAGCGAGCGAGAGATACCATGTCCAGACAGAAGCTCAACATAAAGAAGGAAGACCGGGTGCTGGTGATCGCCGGCCGCGACCGGGGCAAGGTGGGCAAGGTCCTGCGCGTACTCCCCGACCGCAAGCGCGTGCTGGTGGAAAAGGTCAACATGATCAAGCGCCACACCCGCGGCGGCGCCAGCCAGACCGGCCAGGGCGGCATTGTCGAGAAAGAGGCCCCCGTGCAGATAAGCAACCTCAAGCTCATCTGCGGCAAGTGCACCGAGCCCACCCGGGTGGGCCGCAAGGTGCTGGAAGACGGCCGCCGGGTGCGCGTCTGCAAGAAATGCGGCGAGCAACTGGACTAGGACCAGAACCAAAAGCCCGTGGGACGAGCCGGAGCGACCAGGCCCGGCTTCAACGGCGGTGAGGAAAAACTAAATGCCCAGGTTGAACGATTTCTACAAGGAACAGGTGGTGCCCCAGCTCATGGAGGAGTTCGGGTACAAGAACCTGATGCAGGTGCCCAAGGTGGTCAAGGTGGTCTTGAACATGGGCGTGGGCGAGGCCATCCAGAACATCAAGGTGCTGGATGCGGCCGCCGAGGAGCTGACCATGATCGCCGGCCAGAAGGCGGTGATCAACAAGGCCAAGCGCTCCATCGCCTCGTTCAAGCTGCGCGAGGGCATGCCCATCGGCACCTCGGTGACCCTGCGCGGGCCCCGCATGTGGTACTTTCTGGACAAGCTCATGCACATCGCCCTGCCGCGCGTGCGTGACTTCCGGGGTGTCAGCCCCAAGGCCTTTGACGGCCGCGGGAACTACACCCTGGGCATCAAGGAGCACATCATTTTCCCCGAGATCGACTACGACAAGGTGGACAAGATCAAGGGAATGAACATAACCATCGTGACCACGGCCGAAACCGACGAGGAGGGGCGCGCCCTGCTCCGGCTGCTGGGCATGCCTTTTAAGTCCTAAAGGAGGCTGGTCTTGGCCAAGAAGGCGCTGATCAACAAGGCTAAAAGAAAGCCCAAGTTCAAGGTGCGGGCCTATAACCGCTGCCCCATCTGCGGGCGGCCCCGGGCCTTTTTGCGCAAGTTTGGTGTGTGCCGCATTTGCTTCCGCACATTGGCGCTGAAGGGTGAAATCCCCGGCGTGATCAAGTCGAGCTGGTAGGAGAGTAGAAGCGATGACCATGTGTGACCCCATTGCCGACATGCTCACCCGCCTGCGGAACGGCATACTGGCCCGCCACAGCGAGGTGGAGATGCCTGCTTCCAAGGTGAAGGCCGGCATCGCCGAGGTGCTCAAGAGCGAGGGCTATATCACCGGATACGAAGTGATTCCGGACGACAAGCAGGGTATCTTGCGCATTCAGCTCAAGTACAAGGCCAACAAGAGCGTTATTGATGGCCTCAAGCGGGTGTCCAAGCCCAGCCGCCGTGTCTATGTGGGACACGACGAGATCCCCAAGGTGCTCTCCGGCCTGGGCGTGAACATCCTGTCCACCCCCAAGGGGGTGATGAGCGACAAGCGGGCCCGCCAGAACAAGGTGGGTGGCGAGATTCTCTGCGCCGTCTGGTAAGGCGATTAGGAGCTGATGTCATGAGTCGGGTAGGCAAACTGCCGGTTGACATACCCCAGGGCGTGGAGGTGAAGATCTCCGGCCAGGACGTGCAGATCAAGGGCCCCAAGGGCACCTTGAGCCGCACCTTCCATCCCCTGGTGGAGATAGCCCAGGAAGACGGCGCCCTGCGGGTCAAGCCCCGCGAGGAGTCGCAAAAGGCCCGCGGCCTGTGGGGACTCTCCCGCAGCCTGTTGAACAACATGGTCCAGGGGGTGACCCAGGGCTTCACCCGGGTCCTGGAGATCAACGGCGTGGGCTACCGGGCCGAGGTGGCCGGCGACACCCTGAAGCTGGCCCTGGGCTTCTCCCACCCGGTGGAGTTCAAGCTGCCCAAGGGCATCTCCGCCTCGGTGGAGAAGAACACCGTGCTCACCCTCACGGGCATCGACAAGGAACTCCTGGGCCAGACCTGCGCCACCATCCGGGCCTTCCGGCCGCCCGAGCCCTACAAGGGCAAGGGCATCAAGTACGCCGAGGAGACCATCCGCCGCAAGGTGGGCAAGGCCGGCGTGAAGTAGGCGCGGGTTCGGCGGGCCGGGCTTCGGGCTTGGCGGGCCGTCTTTAAGGTGTTGCGACCGGTGGACCCCAGGGTCCCCCGGCCAGAATAAAAAAAGGTTGGAACCATGGCAAAGACCAATCCCAGGATGGTGGCCTGGAAGAAACGCAAGGTCAGGGTGCGCAAGAAGATCAAGGGCAGCCCCGAGCGGCCCCGGCTTACGGTCTATCGCTCCCTGAACAACATCTACGCCCAGATCATCGACGATGTGGGCGGGGTGACCGTGGCCGCGGCCAGCACCCTGAGCCCCGAGATCCGCAGCCAGGAAGGGCACAAGGGCAACGTGGCCGCCGCCAAGCTGGTGGGCAAGGCCATTGCCGAGGCCGCCCTGCAAAAGGGCGTCAAGGCCGTGGTCTTCGACCGCAACGGCTATCTTTATCACGGCCGGGTCAAGGCCCTGGCCGAGGCCGCCCGTGAAGCGGGCCTCGAGTTTTAAAGGGAATCCTCAAACGTAAGGATCTATAGCCTTGCTGGACAGACGCAGACCAAGAAGAGACAGTTTCGGTGAGGATGAGAATCAACTCATCGACAAGGTAGTGCACATCAACCGCGTGGCCAAGGTGGTGAAGGGCGGTCGCCGCTTCTCCTTCTCGGCCGTGGTGGTGGTGGGCGACGGTCAGGGCAGCGTGGGCGCCGGCCTGGGCAAGGCCAACGAGGTGCCCGAGGCCATCCGCAAGGGCGTGGAAAAGGCCAAGCGCGACATGAAGCCCATTCCCATGGTGGATGGAACCATCCCCCACGAGGTGATCGGCGCCTTTGGTGCCGGCCGCGTCCTCCTGAAGCCCGCCCACCCCGGTACCGGCGTCATCGCCGGCGGCGCGGTGCGTGCGGTCCTGGAGGCGGCGGGGATCACCGACATCCTCACCAAGTGCCTGGGCACCCACAACCCCCACAACGTGGTCAAGGCCACCCTGGAAGGACTGCGCAGCCTGCAGAGCACCGAGGTGGTGGCCAAAAAGCGCGGGCTTCCCTTGGAAGAGGTGGCCGTCTAGCACGGCCGGTCAGGGAGCACCATCATGGCTGACAAGATTCGCGTGCAGTTGGTGAAAAGCGGTATCGGCCGCCCCCAGCGCCACAAGGACACCCTCAGGGGCCTGGGGCTGACCAAGCTGAACAAAGTCAAAGAGCTTAACGACACCCCGGCCATCCGGGGCATGATCGCTAAGGTCTCGCACCTGGTCAGGGTGCTGGACCAGTAAAGGGGTGTCCTCATGAAACTGAACGAGCTTAGGCCCAACCAGGGGGCCAAGAAAAACAAGAAGCGCCTCGGCCGCGGACAGGGCTCCGGCACCGGCGGCACCAGCGGCAAGGGCCACAAGGGCCAGAACTCCCGCGCTGGCGGCGGCGTGCGCCCCGGCTTCGAGGGCGGCCAGATGCCCCTCCAGCGGCGCCTGCCCAAGCGCGGCTTCACCAACATCTTCGCGCCCAGGGTGGCCGAGGTGAACCTGCGCGACCTGGAGCGTTGCTTCGAGGCCGGCAGCGTGGTGGACGAACGCGCCCTGGTGGACGCCGGGGTGGTCAAGGGCCGCTATGACCTCATCAAGCTCTTGGGCAAGGGCGAGCTGAGCAAGGCCCTCACCATAAAGGTGAACCGCGCCAGCCAGGGCGCCAAGGCCAAGGTCGAGGCGGCCGGCGGCTCCCTGGAACTCATCTAGGGCCCACCCGGGGCTGGATGGGCGCTAGAGGCGTCCAAGGGGCCGCGGGAAGGCACGTGGGGGAGAGAGCACGCGGGGGCCACGGGAGTAAGGGGCGCCAAATAGCAAAAGGGTCCCCAAGGAGCAACGGCGGGGCACCCAAGGAACAAAAGGGGCCACTCGGAGGCAAGGGCGCGAAAAAGCAGGGGCAGGGCCCCTGGGAACCAGAGGCGGACGGCGAGACATGGCGGTAGCGCAAGGCGTCGGCAACATAATACGTATCCCGGAGTTGAAGCGGCGGGTATTCTTCACCCTGGCCATGCTGGCGGTGTACCGGGTGGGGTGCGCCATCCCCACTCCCGGCATCGACTCCGACGCCCTGGCCGCCTTCTTCGCCCGCTACCAGGGCACTCTCCTGGGCCTGGTGGACATGTTCTCCGGCGGCGCCCTGGAACGCATGAGCATATTCGCCCTGGGCATCATGCCCTACATCTCGGCCAGCATCATCCTGGAACTCCTCACCGTGGTGGTGCCCCACCTGGCCGCCCTCAAGAAAGAGGGCGAGGCGGGGCGCAAGAAGATAACCCAGTACACCCGCTACGGCACGGTGCTGCTCTCCCTGATCCAGGGCCTGGGAATCGCCATAGGACTGGAGTCCATGACCAGCCCCGGCGGCTCCCTGGTGGTGCCCAACCCCGGCTGGGCCTTCCGCCTGCTCACCATGGTCACCCTCACCTCGGGCACTGCCTTCATCATGTGGCTGGGCGAACAGGTGACCGAGCGCGGCATAGGCAACGGCATAAGCCTCATAATCTTCGCCGGCATCGTGGCCCGCATGCCCAGCGCCATCTGGCAGACCTTCCAGATGATGCGCCTGGGCGAGATGAGCATCTTCATGCTGGTCATCATCATGGCCATGATGGTGCTGGTCATCGCGGCCATCTGCTTCGTGGAGCAGGGCCAGCGCCGGCTGCCCGTGCAATACGCCAAGCGCGTGGTGGGGCGCCGCATGTACGGCGGCCAGACCACCCACCTGCCCCTGAAGATCAACCCCTCGGGCGTCATACCGCCCATCTTCGCCAGCTCCATCATCATGTTCCCGGCCACCGTGGCCCAGTTCATCCAGGTGGAGTGGGTGCAGAAGGCGGCTGCCTCCATCACCCCGGGCGGCTGGATATACAGCCTCTTGTACGTGGCGCTCATTTTCTTCTTTGCCTATTTCTACACCGCGGTCACCTTCAACCCCACGGACGTGGCCGACAACATGAAGAAATACGGTGGGTTCATCCCGGGTATCCGCCCGGGCAAGCGCACCGCCGAGTACATCGACCGGGTGCTGACCCGTATCGTCTTGGGCGGCGCGATCTACCTTTCCGCGGTATGCGTGCTGCCTACCATACTCATCAGCGAGTTCAACGTGCCTTTCTACTTTGGCGGCACCGCGCTGCTGATCGTGGTCGGCGTGGCCCTGGACACCATGAGCCAGATCGAGAGCCACTTGCTGCAACGCAGCTACGACGGGTTCTTGAAAAAAGGCGCCGTCAAGGGGCGCACCGGCTAAGAGGGGTAATGGTTTCGAAGGGTTGACTAGGTTACGGGGAAGGGAGCTTAGGAATGAATTTGATTCTGTTGGGCCCTCCGGGGGCGGGTAAAGGCACGCAGGCCAAGAGGATGGTGGAAGCCTATGGCATTCCCCAAATCTCCACCGGCGACATGCTGCGCGAGGCGGTGAAGAACCAGACCCAGCTCGGGCTGGAGGCCAAGAAATACATGGACGCCGGGCAGTTGGTGCCCGACGAGGTGGTGATCGGCCTGGTCAAGGAGCGCCTCTCCCAGCCCGACACCGACAAGGGCTTCATGCTGGACGGCTTCCCCCGCACTGTGCCCCAGGCCGAGGAGCTGGACAAGGTGCTGGCGGGCTTGAACAAGGCCCTCGATCACGTCATCTCCATCGAGGTGCCCAACGAGGAGCTCATGGGCCGCCTCACCGGCCGCCGCACCTGCAAGGCCTGCGGCGCCGGCTACCACGTCATCTTCGACCCCCCCAAGGAGGAGGGCAAGTGCGACAAGTGCGGCGGCGAGCTGTACCAGCGCGATGACGACAACGAGGCTACCGTGAGCAACCGGCTTAAGGTCTACGACAGCCAGACCAAGCCGCTGATTGATTACTACCAGGGCAAGGGCCTGCTGCGTCCCATCGACGGCGTCGGCGCTATCGACGACATCTTCGGGCGCATCAAGGCGGTCCTGGGCTGATTTCAAGGCTCCCGGCCGGGATTCGTCCCGGCCGGGTGGGCCCCAGAGGCCATGGTAAAAATAAAAAGCCCGGCTGAGATCGACAAGATGCGCGAGGCCAACCGCGTGGTGGCCCGCGTGCTGGAGACTATCGCCGGGGAGGTGGCGCCGGGGGTGACCACCGCGGCCCTGGACAAAAAGGCCGAGGCGCTCTGCCGCGACATGGGTGCCAAGCCGGCTTTCAAGGGCTACCGTGGATTCCCCTACGCCCTCTGTTGCTCGGTGAACGAGCAGGTGGTGCACGGATTCCCCAACGGCACCCCCCTCAAGGAGGGCGATATCCTCTCGCTGGATTTTGGCGCCGTGCTGGATGGTTTTTACGGGGACGCCGCCGTGACCCTGGCCGTGGGCACCATCTCGGACCAGGCCGCGCGGCTGATGGAGGCCACCCGGGCCGCGCTCATGGCCGGTATCGAAATGATGCGGCCGGGAAACCGCCTGGGCGATGTGTCCCACGCGGTGCAAAACGTGGTCGAAGAGGCCGGCTTCTCCGTGGTCCGCCAGTTCGTGGGCCACGGAATCGGCCGCAGCCTCCACGAAGACCCCCAGTTGCCCAACTACGGCAGCCCGGGGCGCGGCCTGGAACTGAAACCAGGCATGGTCATCGCCATCGAGCCTATGGTCAATGCGGGCGATTTCGAGGTCCGCATCTTGGATGACGGGTGGACGGCCGTGACCGTGGACGGTAAACTTTCCGCCCACTTCGAGCACTCGGTGGCCATAACCCAGGACGGCCCCAGGATCTTGAGCCTCCCCTGAAGGGGGCCAGCGACGGGGGCGACGGGGGGCAGCGACGGGGGCGACGGGCGGTAGGGCCGGGAGAGGGCCAGGCCGAGGGCAAACCAAGACGGCCGGCCCGAGGGCGACCCAAGACGGTTGGGCCGAGGGCGACCCAAGACGCGCCCCTGCTGGGGGCGGCTGATATATATTTCCAGGCGCTGGACCACCCGGCGCAAAGACAACTTGGACTGAGAGCAATAGCCATGAAAGTTCGGGCTTCGGTCAAAAGGATCTGCAAGGATTGCAAGATCATCAAGCGCAAGGGAGTGGTGCGGGTGATCTGCAAGAAGAACCCGCGCCACAAGCAGCGCCAGGGCTGAGCAAGCGGCGCCAGGAGCGCGGGCGGCGAAACAGAACCAGGCCGCCCTTCGGGGAGCCACCGCGCCAGCAGGCCTTAGAGCAACGAAAGGACTTTAGGAGGTAGGATAGTGGCCAGAATCGCAGGCGTCGACCTTCCGCGCAACAAGCGGATCGAGGTGGCGCTTACCTACATCTTCGGCATCGGCCGCACCTCCGCCAAGAAGATATTGGCCGAGGCGGGGGTGGACGAGAATACGCGCAGCGACAACCTCACCGACGAAGAGGTGAACCGCATCCGCCAGGTCATCGACGCCAAGTACAAGGTGGAAGGTGATCTTCGGCGTGAGGTGTCCATGAATATCAAGCGGCTCATGGACCTGGGTTGCTACCGGGGACTCCGGCATCGCCGGGGACTGCCGGTGAACGGCCAGCGTACCCGCACCAACGCCCGCACCCGCAAGGGGCCGCGCCGCTCCGCCATTGGCAAGAGGAAGAAGTAAATGGCCAAGGCACAGAAAAAGACGAGCCGGAAGCGCAAGGAAAAGAAGAACATCCCCACTGGGATCGCGCACATCCAGTCCACCTTCAACAACACCATCGTCACCATTACCGATCCCAATGGCAACGTGGTGTCCTGGTCCTCCTCGGGGGTGCAGGGGTTCAAGGGCTCGCGCAAGTCCACGCCCTTCGCCTCACAGCTCGCCGCCGAGGACGCGGCCAAGAAGGCCATGGAGAACGGAATGCGCAGCGTGGAGGTCAATGTAAAGGGACCCGGCGCCGGCCGCGAGGCCGCGCTCAGGGCGCTCTCCGCCGCGGGACTGACCGTGACCGTCATCCGCGACGTGACCCCCATTCCCCACAACGGCTGCCGGCCGCCCAAGCGGCGCCGGGTCTAGATAAAACCGGAGGAGTACTTTGGCCAGGTATAGAGGTTCCGTCTGCCGGCTCTGCCGGCGCGAGACCCAGAAGCTGTATCTCAAGGGCGACCGCTGCTACAGCGACAAGTGCGCCGTGGAAAGGCGCGCCTTTCCTCCCGGCCAGCACGGGCAGAGCCGCCGCAGCAAAATGAGCGACTACGGCCTCCAGCTTCGGGAGAAGCAGAAGGTCAAGCGTATGTACGGACTGGCTGAGAAGCAGTTCAAGCTGACCTACCAGAAGGCCGCGCGCCTCAAGGGGGTGACCGGACAGAACCTGCTGATGCTCCTGGAGCTTCGGCTGGACAACGTGGTCTATCGCCTGGGCTTCGCCTCCAGCCGCACCCAGGCCCGCCACTGGGTGCGCCACGGCCATATCACCGTCAACGGCAAGAGGGTAGACATCCCCTCGGCCCGGGTGAAGGTCGGCGACGTGGTGGCCGTGCGGGAAAAGAGCCGCGAGATCGGCCAGATAAAGGCCTCCCTCGAGGCCGTGGCCCGGCGTACCGTCCCCTCCTGGTTGGAGCTGGACGCCGCCAACTTCAGCGGCACGGTAAAGGCCCTGCCCAACCGGGAGGAGCTTACCCTGCCCATGCAGGAGCAGCTCATAGTGGAGCTTTACTCCCGCTAAAACGGGGGCCAACCCTGATTTTGGGAAAGCGCCGCCACCGGCGCCCCGCGCCCGGAACAAGGGCGCGCCCCCTGGCCGGCAGGGGAGGGGGACGTCAGGCGGCCGGCTGGTCACAAACCAGCCCCAGGCCCAGCGACGGCGCTTTCCGATGGAGAGAATATGGAGAGGAACTGGAGAGAGCTGATCCGGCCTTCGCGCATCGAGGTGGCCGAGGACACCCATAGCGACAGCTATGGCAAGTTCTCCTGCGAGCCCTTGGAGCGCGGATTCGGCCACACCATCGGCAACGCCCTGCGCCGCATCCTGATCTCCTCCCTGCAAGGGGCGGCGATCACCAGCGTGCGCATCGACGGCGTGCTGCACGAGTTCTCCACCATCCCCGGGGTGTTGGAGGATGTCTCGGACATCATCCTGAACCTCAAGGGCGTGCGCCTGCGCTACCTGGGCCACGGCCCCACCACCATGAGAATCAGCGCCAGCGGCGAGGGCGAGATCAAGGCCGGCGACATCCAGGCCCCGCCCGACGTGGAGATACTGAACCCGGAGCACCACATCGCCACCCTGGGGCCCGAGGGCTCCATCGAGGCCGAACTCACGGTGCAGACCGGCAAGGGCTACGTGACCGCCGACCGCAACAAGAACCCCGACGACCCCATCGGGGTCATCGCCCTGGATGCGGCCTTTTCGCCCATCACCAAGGTGAACTACGTGGTCAGCCAGGCCCGGGTGGGCCAGATCACCGACTACGACAAGCTCACCCTGGAGGTCCACACCAACGGCGCGGTGAAGCCGGAGGACGCGGTGGCCTACGCGGCCAAGATACTCAAGGAGCAGCTCACCATCTTCATCAACTTCCCCGAGGAGCCCGAGCCGGTGGAGGAGAAGAAGGAGGAGGAGCCCCAGCTCAACGAGAACCTGTTCCGCACCGTGGACGAGCTGGAACTCAGCGTGCGCTCGGCCAACTGCCTCAAGAACGCCGACATCAAGTACATCGGCGAGCTGGTGCAGCGGACCGAGGCCGAGATGCTCAAGACCAAGAACTTCGGCCGTAAGAGCCTTAATGAAATCAAAGAGATGCTCGCCGAGATGGGGCTCAGCCTGGGCATGAAGCTGGAAGGCTTCCCGCCTCGCGAGGAGCTGGACGCCAACGTGAAGACCACTACCCCGTAGGTTCCCTCCGCCGCCCCCCTCCTTTGCCGGGGGCTCGGGCGGGGACCGATTTGCAATAGAGGACTGGGCTAAAAATGAGGCACAAGAGGCTATCCCGCAGGCTTTCGCGCGACACCGCGCACCGCAAGGCCATGATGCGCAACATGGTTACCTCGCTCTTTGAGCACGACCGCATCGAGACCACCTGGGCCAAGGCCAAGGAACTCAAGCCGGTGGCCGAGAAGATGATCACCCTGGCCAAGCGCGGCGATCTGCACGCCCGGCGCCAGGCCGAGTCCTTCATCCGCTCCCACAAGGTGTGCGGCAAGCTGTTCGCCGACGCCAAGGAGCGCTACCAGGACCGCGCCTCGGGCCACGTGCGCGTGCTGCCCACCCGCATCCGGCGCGGTGATGCCGCGCCCATGGCGGTGGTGGAGCTGATTCCGCCTCCGGCCGAGGAGAAGAAGTAGGCCGCTGGCCCTGAATCGATCCGCCCCGCCCGCCCCCCCGCCCCCCCGCCCCCTCGCCCCTGCCCACGGGCGGCGCAAATGAAGACCGGGGTCCCCCTTGCCAAAGGGGAACCCCGTTTTGCGTGGAGCGCCGCGTTCCTGGGGGCCGGCCGAAGCCGGGTGTGACAGAGCCGCCCAAGCTTGTTATTATGGGCGCGGGGGGCGAGGCGCGGGGGACGAGGCGCGGGGGCGGGCGCAAAAAAGGAGCCTGCCTTGCCCGCAGGCAGTACAGGCCCTTTTTTGCGGCCGGATGTGTTATAAAGCCGGGTGAGTTTTCCTAGAAGGGGATGTCGTCGTCACCGGCCGGGGGCGGGCCGCCGTAATCGCCGCCACCTCCGCCGTAGCCGCCGCCACCGGAATTATAGGAGTCGCCGCCGCCACCACCGCCCAGGAACTGCACGTCGCGCGCGTTGATCTCGGTCATCCAGCGCTTGTTGCCGTCCTGGTCGTCCCAACTGCGGGTGCGGATGGAGCCCTCGATGTAGACCTGGCGTCCCTTGGAGAGGTACTTACCGCAGATCTCGCCCAGCTTGCCCCAGGCCACGATGCGGTGCCACTCGGTGCGCTCCTGCTGGTTGCCCTCGCGGTCGTTGAACACCTCGCTGGTGGCCAGGCGGAAGGTGCACAGGGGCGTACCGTTGGCCGTGTACTTCATTTCGGGGTCTGCCCCTAAGTTGCCGATTAATATAACCTTATTGACACCGCGCGCCATGAGAAGCCTCCTACCTATGCAGACATCTGACTCTAACACACCCCAAAAGGCCACGCAAGGACCCCAGCGGGGAGGCCGGCCATGAGCCTGCCCAAACCCCTGCGCTACCTGATCTCGGCCTGGGGCATGCTTTGGCTGGGGGTGCTCACCCTGGTGTTCAGCCTGCTCACCATCCTGCTCAGCCTGTGCCGGGTGAGCGATCACAAGATCCAGTGGGTGCCCCGCACCTGGGCCCGCCTCCTCCTGTGGGGGGTGGGCTGCCGGGCGCACACCAGCGGGCGCGAGAACCTGGAACCCGGCGAAACCTATGTGTTCGCCTGCAACCACACCTCGGCCCTGGACATCCTGGCCCTGCTCTCGGAGCTGCCCAGCAACTTCCGCTGGATCGCCAAGAAGGAGCTGTTCGAGATACCCCTGTTCGGCCCAGCCATGCTCCGCGCCGGCTACATACCCATCGACCGTTCGGACCGCCGGGCGGCCATGGAGAGCCTGAACCGGGCGGCCGAACGCATCGCCGGCGGCGCCAGCGTGGTCATCTTCCCGGAAGGCACCCGCAGCCCGGACGGCAAGCTGCTGCCCTTCAAATCCGGCGGCCTGGCCCTGGCCATCCGCAGCCAGCGGCCGGTGGTGCCGGTGGCCATCATCGGCGCCAACCAAGCCCTGCGCCCCAAGAGCACCCTCCTGAACCCGGGCGCCATCCGCATCGTCCTGGGCCGGCCCATACCCACCCAGGGCCTGAAGATAAAGCAGCGCGACGAGCTGGCCCAAAAGGTGCGCGCCAAGGTGGAGGAGCTGCTGAACTCTGCGGGCCGATCCCCTGGTTGACAGGCCGCCTCACTTGGCTTAGTTTTAGGCGAACCCCTTATATTGGGGATAGTTTGCTCAAAGACCACATTATATAGGGGAGAAGCCCGCCTTGGCTGCCAGCCCCAAAAAAGGCACCGCCTACCAGGGAAGCCTGGACCCCTTTGCCCCGCCCCCGGCCTGGCTCTGGCCCCTGGGCGCGATGGCCTGCTGGCTGCTGGCCGGGTTTCTGGCCGCGGCCCTGGCGGGCTATCACCCCGGCGGCCCCACCCTGTGGGACACCCAGGTTCCGGCCCGGCACTTCCTGGGCCTGGCCGGCGCCCTGACCGCCTCCCTGCTGCTCCAGGTGGCCGGCGGCGCGGCCTGGGGGCTGGTGGTGCTCTTGATCCTGGCCGGGGCCTACCTTTGGCGCGAGCGCAAGGCCGCGGCCCTGGTCTGGTTGGCCGGGGGCGGCCTGTGGCTCCTGGCCGGGCTGGGCGCGCTGTTGGGCTTTTTCTCCGCCCGGCTATACGGCGGGGCCATACCCCTGGGCGGAGAGGCGGGCCTGGCCCTGGCCCGGGCGCTGGGCGGGGCGCTGCCTTCACCCCTGGCCTGGCTGGCGCCTGCGGCCATGGCTGCCGCCGGCCTGGCCGCGGTGGGGTGGGCGGTGTGGCCGGTGGTGGCGGACTTGCCGGACATGTTGAACCTCCCCGGCCTGGGCCGGCGCCGGCCCCCGGAGCCGGCCGCCATGCCTGATGATGAGGTGTCCCCCGCCCCCGACGCCCCCTCCGCCCCCCCCGCCGAGGTAGAGGCGGAGCCCGCCCCCCAGCCTGCGCCCGAGCCCGCCCCCCAGCCCGCCCCCCCGCGCCAGGCAGGGGACGGGCCGCGCATCAAGCCCCGCCTGGCGGCGCCCAAGGTGCTGGCCGCGCAGCAGGAGAAGCTGTCCTTTGCCGGCGGCAAGTACCGGCTGCCGCCCCTGCGCCTGTTGCAGGAGCCGCCGGACCAGACCGCCCCGGACCAGGCCGAGAGCCTCAAGCACAACTCGCGGCTGCTGGAGAAGAAGCTCACCGATTTCGGGGTGCGGGGCCAGGTGGTGGAGGTGGCGCCCGGGCCGGTGGTGACCATGTATGAGTTCCAGCCCGCGCCCGGGGTGAAGATATCCAAGGTGGCCGGGCTGGCCGACGACCTGGCCATGAACCTGCGGGCCAGCTCCATCCGCATCGTGGCTCCCATACCGGGCAAGGCGGTCATCGGCATCGAGATACCCAACAACCTGCGCGAGACCGTGTACCTGCGCGAGCTGTTGGCCTCGCCGGCCTACCAGAAGGCCGCCAGCCCGCTCACCATCGCCCTGGGCAAGGACATCCTGGGCATGCCGGTGGTCGACACCCTCACCCGCATGCCCCACCTGCTCATCGCCGGGGCCACCGGGGCGGGCAAGAGCGTGTTCATCAACACCCTGGTGCTCTCCATCCTCTACAAGGCCACCCCCGACCAGGTGCGGCTGCTGATGGTGGACCCCAAGCGCATCGAGCTGAGCACCTACAACGACATCCCCCACCTGCTCTACCCCATCATCACCAATCCCCAGGAGGCCACCGCGGGCCTGCGCTGGGCAGTGGCCGAGATGGAGCGGCGCTATGACCTCCTGGCCCGGCTGGGGGTGCGCAACATCAAGTCCTTCAACCAGCGCCTGGCCAAGGAGGGCCCGCCCCCCCCGCCCCCCCCGCCCCCCCCGTCCCAGGCGACGGGGGGGACGGCGGGGGACCCGGGAGAGGCGGGGGGGGCGGGGGAGCCGCCGATAGAGCCCCTGCCCTACGTGGTGATCATCATCGACGAGCTGGCCGACCTGATGATGGTCTCGTCCAAGGAGGTGGAGGCCCTCATCACCCGGCTGGCCCAGATGGCCCGGGCCGCGGGCATCCACCTGGTGCTGGCCACCCAGCGGCCCTCGGTGGATGTCATCACCGGCCTCATCAAGGCCAACTTCCCGGCCCGCATCTCCTTCAAGGTGACCTCCCGGGTGGACTCGCGCACCATCCTGGACCAGCAGGGGGCCGAGCACCTCCTGGGCCTGGGCGACATGCTCTTTTCCCAGCCCGGCGTCTCCGGCCTGAGCCGCCTGCACGGCGCCTTTGTCTCCGACCGCGAAATAGAGGAGGTGGTGGCCTTTGTCAAGAAGCAGGCCAAGCCCGAGTACGACGAGTCGGTGGTGCAGGTCAGCGCGGAGGAAGGCGGCGAGGACGGCCTGGGCGAAGAGGTGGACGAGCGCTACGCCGACGCGGTGGCCCTGGTCAAGGAGACCGGCCAGGCCTCCATCTCCTACCTGCAGCGCCGCCTGCGGGTGGGCTACAACCGCGCCGCCCGCATGATCGAGCAGATGGAGCGCGAGGGCATCGTGGGTCCCTCGGACGGCTCCAAGCCGCGCCAGGTGCTGGTGCGGGACTGAGCCGCCCCTCCTAGGGCCTTGCCAGGTAATCCTCGAAACTCATGCGCTGGTAGTGGCCGCCGGCCACATAGGCCAGGGCCGCCAGCAGGCGCTGGCTGGAGAGGAAGCCCCGCAGGGTGAGCACCGGCTTGCCCTGGGGCGAAAGGAAGATGGAGGTGGGCAGGTAGGCCACCTGGTACACCTCGGCCAGGCGGCGCTGGCGGGTGACGTCTATCTTCACGGCCAGGAAGCGGCGGTTCAGGCGCTCCGCCACCGCGGGGTCGGAGAAGACCTGGCGCTGCATCTTGCGGCAGAAGTAGCACCAGGGCGCCCGGAAAAAGAGGAACAGCGGCCGGCCGGCGCGGGGCCCCTTTTCCTGGGCGTCGCGGTAGCTCAGCCAGCGGATGGGCTCGCCGGCTGCGGCCGGAAGGGCGGCGCAGGCAAGCACCACCAGCGCCAGGCAGAGGCACACCCCGGCCCTGAGCCTGGCCCGGGCGGGTCGGCGGCCGGGTCCAGGCATGTCTAGCGGCGCTCCTTGGCAAAGTCGGCGAAGTCCATCTGGCGGTAATGGCCGCCGGCCACGTAGGCCAGCATCAGGAGGTAGTCGGAAAGGGAGAGGATCCCCTTCCTGCGGAGCACCTCCTTGCCGCCGGGCGCCAGGAATACGTGGGTGGGGATGTAGTCCACCCCCCAGCGCTCGCCCAGGTCCTGGCGCTGGGCCAGGTCCACCTGGGCCGGGATGAACCGGCGGTTCAACTGGCCGATCACCCGGGGGTCGGCATAGACCTTGCGCTTCATTTCCTTGCAGCGCCAGCAGTAGACCAGGTGAAAGAAGATCACCACCGGCTTGGCCTCGACCTTTTGCCGGGCCAGGGCCGCGTCCAGGGTCAACCAGCGCACCTCCTCCCCGGCCGCGGCCGGGGAGGAGGCGGCCAACACTGCCGCCAGGAGCATGGCGGCCATGGTCACTGATCCGACTAGGCGCATGACTCCCCCTAGAACCGGTAGGAGACCATGAAGTGCAGGGTGTTCTGGTAGTGGGAGACCTCGGTGCCGGCAAAGGGGTTGGTGGGCGAAGGCGCGCCGGTGTTCTTCTGGCTGTTTTCAAAGGCGTGCTCAAAGGCGAAGTCAAAGTCGAAGGGGCCGTGGGAGAAGGTGAAGCCGGCGGTGAGATGGTGCTCCACGATGGCGGGGAACAGGGGGTTCAAGGTATCGTCCGGCACCGGGCTCTTGCCGTAGTTGTACCCCGCCCGCACGGTCCAGTTCTGATTGATCTCGTACTGCACGCCCAGGGCGAAGACCCACTGGTCGTCCCAGGACATGATGAAGGGCACCTCTATGGTCTGATACTGGGGGGGCAGGGCGGTGTCCGGGTTTTTGCCCTTGACCTTCACGGTTTCGATGGCGTCGGACCAGTTGATCCAGCTGATGTCAAAGGCCAGCAGCCACTTGGGGGCCGGGCGGAAGGAGACGCCGAACTCGACCTGCTGGGGCCAGGTGAAGTCCTCCATGGAGGCGTCCCGGTAGGTGACCACCCCCATCTGGGGGCCGAAGTTGACCTTCATCTCGCCGTGGTCGAAGTCCAGGGCGCTGGCCGTGGTGTAGGTGCCGCCGATGGCCCACTGGTCGTTGATCTGGTAGTTGAAGCCCAGGCGCCCGGCCAGGGTGTAAGACCTGAGGCCGGTGACGCTCTGGCCGTTGGGCTGGTTGGGGAAGAACTCGTAGTTCACGGTGGCATAGCCGGCGAACAGGCTGGCGCCCAGGGTCAGCTTTTCGTTCACGTTGTAGGCCACGGTGGGCGAGAGCCGCATGAAGGCCACCTGGGAGTAGAGGGAGTCCTTGGCGCCGGGTCCGGCGGGCACCCCCCGGAAGTCCACGCCCATGCCGCCCTGGGCGAAGATGCCCAGCCCGATGCTCCAGGGCGTCACCCCGATGCGCTGGGCATAGCCCACAAAGGGCAGGGGGAAGACTTGGGTCTCGTTGCCCACCGCGTTGGCGCCGGGCATGGTCACGTCCAGGCTGGGGATCAGGATCGCCGTGCCGGCCGACACCACCCGGTTGCAGGTGGTGGCCAACTGGGCCGGGTTGCCGGCGATGGCCGTGCAGCCCGCCGGTACTGCCGCGTCGGCGCCGCCCATGCCCGAGGCCACCGCGCCGGTGCCGATCATGTTCATGCCGTTGGTGGCCAGGGCCGCCCCCGGCCAGACCAGGAGCAGAGCCGCAAACATTGCGATGAAGGCCCTCCGCATAACCTCATACCCCTTTCCTTAAGGTTGCTGCTGATGGATGCGCCGCCCCCCAACCCCCCGCCCCCCGTCGCCCCCCGTCGCCCCCCCGCGCGGTTTGCGGTCGCCGGCGGCGCCTTGCAGGGAGGCTCCGGTTTCTCCCCAGCCTCCCGTTCTTGAGATTCATGTGCCGCCCCCCGCCCCCCCCCTCCCCCCCCCCCCCCCGCGCCCCCCCCCCCCCCCGCGCGGGGGGGGGGGGGGCCCCGGGGGGGAGGAGAAAAGGGGGGTGGT
>CAZUHP010000052.1:0-17386 GCA_964620595.1 uncultured Desulfarculaceae bacterium
CACCGACTCCCTGGACGCCCTGGGCAACACCACCGCCGCCATCGGCAAGGGCTTTGCCATCGGCTCCGCCGCCCTGACCGCCCTGGCCCTGTTCGTGGCCTTCACCCAGGCCGCTCAGGTCGAGGTCATCAACATGACCAACCCCATGGTGGTCATCGGCGTGTTCCTGGGCGCCATCATCCCCATGATGGCCGCCGCCATGACCATGGAGTCCGTGGGCCGCGCTGCCTTCCTGATGGTCGAGGAGATCCGCCGCCAGTTCCGCGAGATCCCCGGCCTGTTGGAGGGCAAGGAGGGCGTCGAGCCCGATCCCGCCACCTGTGTGGCCATCGCTACCGGCGCCGCCCTCAAGGAGATGCTGGCTCCCGGCCTCATGGCCGTGCTGGCTCCGGTGGTGGTGGGCTTCATCCTGGGCCCCATCGCCCTGGGTGGCATGCTGCTGGGCGCTACCGTGATGGGTGCCTTCCTGGCCCTGTTCATGGCTAACGCCGGTGGTGCTTGGGACAACGCCAAGAAGTACATCGAGGAAGGCCACTACGGCGGCAAGGGTTCTGACAACCACAAGGCCGCGGTCGTGGGCGACACCGTGGGTGACCCCTTCAAGGACACCTCCGGTCCGGCCATGAACATCCTCATCAAGCTGATGAGCGTGGTGAGCCTGGTGTTGGCTCCGGTGCTGGTGGGCTACTCCGGCCTGCTCAACTAAGCCGCAGCCTTTAAACCCTGAAACCCAAAAGGGGCCGGCTCCACCTGGTGGCGCCGGCCCCTTTCTGTTGCCCTTGCGCTGTCCAAACCTGCCTGTCTATGTGTAGTTACATTCATCACAACCTTTCACGTTGACAGCGGCCAAAAAAGTGATAAAATAGCAATTCAGGCGAGTTATCTGTTGTCAACCCCCAGCGGAAACGTCCCGGGAGCGGCCCATGTTCAAAGTGGGACAGCTTGCAGTGTACCCCGCCCACGGCGTGGGTGTGATAGAAGCGGTGGAGGAGAAGAAGATAAACGGGGAGGCTCACAAGTTCTACATCCTGCGCATCCTCGAAAACGAGATGGTCATCATGGTGCCCACCACCAATGCCGACCAGGTGGGCCTCCGCCCGGTAATCACTCCCAAGGAAGTCAAAAAGGTCTACGCCATACTCAAGGACCACGACGTGGTCATCGAGAACCAGACCTGGAACCGCCGTTACCGCGACTACATGAAAAAGATCAAGACCGGCTCGGTCTTCGAGGTGGCCCAGGTCCTCCGCGACCTCTTCCTGCTCCGCTTGGACAAGGAACTCTCCTTTGGCGAGCGCAAGATGCTCGACACCGCCCGCAACCTCCTGGTCAAGGAGATATCCATCGCCCGCAAGGCCTCGGAAGAGTCCATCGAGGCCGAGGTGGAAAGCTTCTTCCACGCCTGATAGGGGGCCAACGGGGCCAACGGGGGCAACGGGGGGACGACAGGGGCCAAGGCAGGCCACGGGGGGCAACGGCAGCGACGGCGGGCAAAGGCAGGCTCAGGTTTTCGGCGATTCCCCATACCACGGACACCTAGGCGGGCGTTTCCGCCCTTACTTCACCAAACAGCTATGACCAGGCAGGCAGTGAGCGTACCGCCCGAGGCCGAGGGCCGCCGGCTGGATGTGGTGGCCCAGGAACTCTTGGGGTCGGGTTTTTCCCGCAGCCAGGTGCAGCGCCTCCTGCGCCAGGGCCACATCACCCTGGACGGCTCCCCGGCCCGGGCTGCGGTAAAGGTGCGCGCCGGCCAGACCATAGACCTGGAGCTGCCCCCGCCGGAGCCCACCGAGCTGATCCCCCAGGCCATGGAGCTGGAGGTGCTTTTCGAGGACGCGCACCTCATCGTGGTCAACAAGCCGCCCGGCCTGGTGGTGCACCCCGCCCCCGGCCACGGCCAGGGCACCCTGGTGCACGGGTTGTTGCACCACTGCCGGGGCGGGCTCTCCGGGGTGGGCGGCAAGTTGAGACCCGGCATCGTGCACCGCCTGGACAAGGACACCTCCGGCGCCCTGGTGGCCGCCAAGTCCGACGCCGCCCACCGCGGCCTGGTGGCCGCCTTTGCCGCCGGCAAGGTGAAAAAGCTCTACCTGGCCCTGGTCTGGGGCGCGCCGCCGGCCAGTGGTGAGGTCACCGCCGGCATCGGTCGCCACCCGGTGGACCGCAAGCGCATGTCCAGCCAGGGGCGCCACACCAAGCCGGCTCGCAGCCGCTGGCAGGTGGTACGGCGCTTCAAGGCCGGCCTCAGCCTGCTTCGGGTGCGCATCCACACCGGCCGCACCCACCAGATACGGGTGCACCTGTCCGAGGCCGGCTTTCCCGTGGCCGGCGACGCCACCTACGGCGGCCGCCGCCAGCGCCGCACCGCGCCCCCGGCCGTGGCCCGGGCCCTGAAGGACGCGGACCGCCAGATGCTGCACGCCCTGGAGCTGGGGTTTTCCCATCCGGTCACCGGAGAGCCCCTGGCGTTTACCGCGCCCCTGCCCCCGGATTTCCGGGCCGTGCTTCGCTCCCTGGAGGAGACGGACCATGTTTAAGCTGGGCCTCACCGGCGGCATTGCCAGCGGCAAGAGCACCGTGGCCGCCATGTTCGCGGACCTGGGCGCCCACCTCGTGGACACCGATGCCATCGCCCGCCAGGTCGTGGCCCCGGGCGGGCCGGTGCTGGCGCGTATCGTGGAGGCCTTTGGCCCCCAGGTCCTGGGGCCGGACGGCGGCCTGGACCGGCCCCGGCTCAGGGAGCGCATCTTCAGCGACCCGGTCGCGCGCGAGCGCCTGAACGCCATAGTCCACCCCGCAGTGGGCGCCGCGGTGGAGGACGCCCTGGCCCGCATCGCCCGCCAGGACCCCCGGGGCGTGGCCCTGGTGGACGTGCCGCTCCTGTACGAAACCAACACCCAGGGCCGCTATGACGCAGTGGTGGTGGTCTTCGTGCCGCCCGAGCTGCAGGTGCAAAGACTCATGGCCCGCGACAAGGTGAGCCGGGAGGCGGCCGAGCAGTCGCTGGGGGCCCAGATGCCCCTGGAACAAAAGCGCCGGCTGGCTCAATTTGTGGTTGACAACTCCGGCACATTACAAGAAACTCGGGAGCAGGTGCGGGCGGTGTGGAACGCCTTGCGTAGCACCGCCGATCACTTCCAGCCGGAAAGCATCCGACCCAGCAATTGATCAGGTAAGCAGTCGGGTTCCGTAATCATGGAGGGCGCCGGTCCATCTATGTGGTGATGCTGGTTTTTCCCTCCCCAAGCTGCAAAGGTCCAAGGTTAGTCGCATTCCGGTTTTGACCCGCATAAACCAAAAGGAAGCCCAACCAGGCCCCGCTGTCCGGCGGGCTTAAACAAGCCGCCGTTCCATCACCCCCCCGGGGCCCAGACATCCACAATCATCACATCAAGGTATTGTAGCGATCATGGCTGACAACGGAGAAACCAAGGGAACCAAGAAGAACTCCAACCGCGGCATCAAGAAGGCCTTGGCCCCGGATGGCGGCAGCATGAACATCGTCACCCTCAAGGAAAAGCCCATAGCCGAGCTGGCCCAACTGGCCAAGGAACTCAACATCGAGGGTGCGGCCGGCTTGCGCCGCCAGGACCTCATCTTCGCCCTCCTGACCGCCCAGGCCGAGCGCAACGGCCACATCTACGGCGAGGGCGTGCTGGAGATCCTGCCCGACGGCTTCGGCTTCCTGCGTGCCCCGGACTACAACTACCTGCCCGGCCCGGACGACATCTACGTGTCGCCCTCCCAGATAAGGCGTTTCAACCTGCGAACCGGCGATACCATCAGCGGCCAGATCCGCCCGCCCAAGGAGGGGGAGCGCTACTTCGCCCTGCTCAAGGTGGAGCAGATCAACATGGAGTCTCCCGAGGTGGCCCGGGAGAAGATACTCTTCGACAACCTGGTGCCCCTGTACCCGGATGAGCGCCTGCGCATGGAGATCGAGTCCAAGCCCAAGGCCTTCTCCGGCCGGGTCATGGACCTCATGACCCCCATCGGCAAGGGCCAGCGCGGCCTGATCGTGAGCGCGCCCCGCACCGGCAAGACCATGCTCCTGCAGAGCATCGCCCACTCCCTGGAGGCCAACCATCCCGAGGTGATCCTCATCGTGCTGCTCATCGACGAGCGGCCCGAGGAGGTGACCGACATGATGCGCTCGGTCAGGGGCGAGGTCATATCCTCCACCTTTGACGAGCCGGCCCAGCGCCACGTGCAGGTGGCCGAGATGGTCATCGAAAAGGCCAAGCGCCTGGTGGAGCACAAGCGCGACGTGGTGATCCTGCTGGACTCCATCACCCGCCTGGCCCGGGCCTACAACACCGTGGTGCCGCCCTCGGGCAAGATACTCTCCGGCGGCGTGGACAGCAACGCCCTGCACAAGCCCAAGCGCTTCTTCGGCGCGGCCCGCAACATAGAGGACGGCGGCTCGCTCACCATCATCGCCACCGCCCTCATCGACACCGGCTCCCGCATGGACGAGGTGATCTTCGAGGAGTTCAAGGGCACCGGCAACATGGAGATACACCTGGACCGCAAGCTCAGCGACAAGCGCGTGTTCCCGGCCATCGACATCAACCGCTCCGGTACCCGCAAGGAGGAGCTGCTCCTTTCCGAGACCGAGCTCAACCGGGTGTGGATCCTGCGCAAGCTCCTCTCTCCCCTCACCGCAGTGGACGCCATGGAGTTCCTGTTGGAAAAAATGCAGGGCACCAAGTCCAACGCCGAGTTCCTGGAGAGCATGAGCCGCTAGGGAAGGCGTTTGCAGAGAGGGAGCGGGTGCCCTGCATTTTGGCGGGCAGGACGCCCGCCCGCGAGCCGGGGCGTCCCCGGCGAGCGCAAGCCCGGCGCGATTCACTCGCGCCGGGCGCAGAGAGCGCGGGGCAGGAGCCCCGCGCGGTCCAGGATGGCCGCAGGGCACCAAGTCCAACGCCGAGTTCCTGGAGAGCATGAGCCGCTAGGGAAGGCGTTTGCAGAGAGGGAGCGGGTGCCCTGCATTTTGGCGGGCAGGACGCCCGCCCGCGAGCCGGGGCGTCCCCGGCGAGCGCAAGCCCGGCGCGATTCACTCGCGCCGGGCGCAGAGAGCGCGGGGCGCAGTACCACCCGGCGGAGGCGGACGGGGCCAGGCCCCTTGTTCCACTTGCAAAATCCTCAAGCGGCGATATACTTTGCGGCTGCACATGCTGGCATTAACTGGAGACGGATCATGAAGCCGGATATCCATCCAGAGTACAAAGAGGTTCAGGTGCGCTGCGCCTGTGGCAACGAATTCGTCAGCGGCTCCACCAGCGACCAGATCAAGGTGGAGATCTGCTCTGCCTGCCATCCCTTCTTCACCGGCAAGCAGAAGCTGGTGGACTCGGCGGGCCGCGTGGAGCGCTTCTACAAGAAGTACGCCCACCTGGACAAGTTCCGCGGCAAGGCCGAAGAGCTGAAGGCCGAGCGCCTGGCCCGAGCCGAGGAGAAGGCGGCCCAGGCCGACGAAAAGTAGGGCCGGGAAATCGCCATGGGCCCCATGAACGTCGGAGGCCAAGCGGTCATCGAGGGGGTCATGATGAAGGCCCCCCGGCGGCTTTGTGTGGCCGTGCGCCGCAGCTCCGGCGGCATCGTCATCAAGAACGAGCCTTTTCGCCCGCTCTCGGCCCGCTTGCCTTTTCTGGGCTGGCCCTTTTTGCGCGGGCCGGTGGTCCTGGGCGAAACCCTGGTACAAGGCATGAAGGCCCTCAACTTCTCGGCCCAGCAGGCCCTGGAGGAAGAGGGGGAGGAGATGGGCCCCTGGGCCCTGGGGCTCACCATGGTGGTGGCCATTGCCGCGGGCCTGGGTCTGTTTGTGGCGGTGCCCCACCTTTTCTCCTACTGGCTGGGCAGCCTCAGGGGCTTTGACGAGCAGAGCCTGGCCTTCCATCTCGTGGACGGCGCCGTCAAGGTGGCCATCTTCGTGGCCTACTTGTGGCTCATCTCGCTGATGCGCGAGGTGCGGCGGGTGTTCGAGTATCACGGCGCGGAGCACAAGAGCATCTACTGCTTCGAGGCCGGCGAGGAGCTGACCGTGGCCAATGCCCGCCGTCACAGCCGCCTGCACCCCCGCTGCGGCACGGCCTTCCTCCTGGTGGTGCTGCTCATCTCCATCTTCGTCTTTGCGGTCGTCTTTCCCCTCTTGCCCCGCCTGGCCTCGTCCGCCTGGCTGAACCAGGCGGCGCAGATCGGCCTCAAGATCCTGTTGATGATCCCCATCGCGGGGGTGAGCTACGAGGTCATAAAGCTGGCCGGCAAGCGGGAGGGCAAGGGGTTCTGGGGGCTGGTGCTGTGGCCGGGCCTCCAGATGCAGCGGCTCACCACCAGGGAGCCCTCGGACGGGCAGATCGAGATCGCCCTGGCCGCGCTCCGGGCCGCGGTGGACACCGACGAACGCGAGGAGGCCAGCCTGTGCGTGTTGTGAATCCCTGCGCCCCCGCCTCCCGTCCCCGGTCCCTGGCCCCGGGATTCCTTTAGCCTGGCTTAACCCTTCGCTGGCACCCTTGCGCCGCCCCCCGGGCGCCGCGCTTTCCTTTCCCCCTTGCCGGGACGATTGAAAGATGCCTTTGCGCGAGCAGGTAGAAGAAAAGCTCAAGGAGGCCGAGCAGCGCCACCAGGAACTGGAGCGCCGCCTGGCCGATCCCCAGGTACTGGCCGACAACGAGGCCTACCAGAAGGTGGCCAAGGAGCACTCCGACCTGGGCCGGCTGGTGGAGGCCTATCACCAGTACCAGGAGCTGGAGCGCCAGCTCAAGGACAACCGCGAACTCATGCAGGACGAGGACCAGGAGCTGGCCGAGCTGGCCGCGGCCGAGGTGGCCGAGGCGGAAAAGCGCCTGCCCGAGCTGGAAAAGGAGATAGACCTCCTGCTGCTGCCCAAGGACCCCAATGACGAGAAGAACGTCATCCTGGAGGTGCGGGCCGGCACCGGCGGCGAGGAGGCGGCCCTGTTCGCGGCGGACCTCTTTCGCATGTACACCCGCCTGGCCGAGCGCCAGGGCTGGCAGGTGGAGATGATGTCCGCCCACGAGAGCGCCACCGGCGGCTTCAAGGAGGTCATCGCCCTGATAAAGGGCAAGGGCGCCTATTCCTGGCTCAAGTACGAGTCCGGGGTTCACCGGGTGCAGCGGGTGCCCGAAACCGAGAGCCAGGGCCGCATCCACACCTCGGCTGCCACGGTGGCGGTGCTGCCCGAGGCCGAGGAGGCCGAGCTGGACATAAAGCCCGAGGACCTGCGCATCGACGTGTTCCGCGCCTCGGGCCCCGGCGGGCAGCACGTGAACAAGACCGAGAGTGCGGTCCGCATCACCCACCTGCCCACCGGCCTGGTGGTCTCCTGCCAGGACGAGAAGAGCCAGCACAAGAACAAGGCCAAGGCCATGAAGGTGCTCAGCGCCCGCCTGAAGGACAAGCTGGACTCCGAGCGCCGCGCCGAGGAGGCCGAGGCCCGGCGCAGCCAGGTGGGCAGCGGCGACCGCTCCGAGCGCATCCGCACCTACAACTTCCCCCAGGGCCGGGTGACCGACCACCGCATCGGGCTTACCCTCTACAAGCTGGACAACATCATGGACGGCGACCTGGGGGAGCTGGTGCCGCCCCTGGTGGCCCACTTCCGCTCCCTGGCCCTGGAAGACGCCTTGTAGCCGTGGGCCTGCCTTACGCGCCGAGGCACCATGCCTGAAACCTGGACCGTGCGCCGGCTCCTTGCCTGGGCCGCCGAGTACCTGGAGGGCCACGGGGTGGAGAGTCCCCGGCTGTCGGGGGAACTCATGCTGGCCCGGGTGCTGGGCCTGGACCGCTTGCAGCTCTATTTGCGCTTTGACCAGCCCCTGGAGGCCGGGGAACTGGCCGCCTTCAAGGAGCTGCTCATCCGCCGCCGCTCCCATGAGCCCATGGCCTACATCCTGGGCCGCCGCGAGTTCTACGGCCTGGAGCTGGAGGTGGGCCCCGGGGTGCTGGTGCCCCGGCCCGAGAGCGAGCACCTGGTGGAGGAGGGGCTGCGGGTGCTGGAGGGGGTGGAGGCCCCCCGCATCCTGGACCTGTGCACCGGCAGCGGCTGCGTGGCCCTGGCCCTGGCCCATGAGCGGCCCGACGCCCGGGTGGTGGGGGTTGACCTCTCCCCCCAGGCCTTGGCCTTTGCCCAGAGGAACGCGGATCGGCTAGAATTGGGCCAGCGCGTGCAATGGCTGGCCGGCGATCTCTACGACCCGGTGGCCGCGGCGGGCGGCTTCTTCCACCTCATCACCGCCAACCCGCCCTATGTGCGCGAGGACGAGTGGGAGACCCTGCCGCCCGAGGTGCGCCGCTACGAGCCCCGCCAGGCGCTGGTGGCCGGCCCCGGCGGCCTGGAGATAGCGGGCCAGGTCATCACCGGCTCCCGCGCCTTCTTGAAACCCTGCGGCTGGCTCCTGGTGGAGCTGGGTGCGGGCCAGGCCGCGGCGGCCCGGGAGGCCGCCGGGCGGGCCGGCATCTTCGAGCGGGTGGAGGTGGTCAAGGACCTGGCCGGGGTGGAGCGGGTGCTCGTTTGCCAAAGGGGAGACTATGGATAAGCTGGTCATAACCGGAGGCCAGCCCCTGGTGGGCCGGGTGCGGGTGAGCGGGGCCAAGAACGCCACCTTGCCCCTCATGTGCGCCACCCTCATGACCTCGGGCCGCAACCGGCTGCGGAACGCGCCCGACCTGCGCGACGTGCGCACCATGGGGCGGCTGCTGGCCACTCTGGGCGCCGAGGTGGAGATGAAGGGCGACCGGTTGTCCATCGACACTAGCGGCGCCAAGGAGGTGGAGGCACCCTATGAGCTGGTCAAGACCATGCGGGCCAGCGTGCTCTGCCTGGGCCCCCTGGTGGCCCGCCACGGCCGCGCCCGGGTCTCCCTGCCCGGAGGCTGCGCCATCGGCGCCCGGCCCATCGACCAGCACCTGAAGGGACTGGAGGCCCTGGGCTGCAAGATAGACATCTCGGGCGGCTACGTGGAGGCCACGGCCAAGCGCCTCAAGGGTGCGGACATCTCCCTGGATCTGGTCACGGTCACCGGCACCGAGAACCTGATGATGGCCGCGGCCCTGGCCAAGGGCACCAGCATCCTGCGCAACGCCGCCCGCGAGCCCGAGGTGGTGGATTTGGCCCATGCCCTCAACGCGGCCGGCGCCCGCATCGAAGGCGCCGGCACCGCCACCATCACCATCCACGGGGTGGAGGGGCTGGCCCCCCTGGACCACCGGGTCATGCCCGACCGCATCGAGGCGGGCACCTACATGGTGGCCGCGGCCATAACCCGCGGCGAGCTGACCATCGCCGAGGCGCCCCTGGAGCACCTGACCGCGGTGGTGGGCAAGCTCAAGGAGGCCGGGGTGCGTTTCCAGCCCACCCCCAAAGGGGTGGTGGTTTCCTCCCGCCGGGCGCCCAAGCCGGTCAACGTCATCACCGGGCCCTACCCCGGCTTCCCCACCGACATGCAGGCCCAGCTCATGGCGCTCATGTGCCTTTCCACCGGCAGCGCGGTGATCCAGGAAACCATCTTCGAGAACCGTTTCATGCACGTGGCCGAGCTGAGGCGGCTGGGCGCGGATATCGAGATAACCGGCTCCACCGCCCTGGTGCGGGGCGCCCGCAAGCTGTCCGGCGCGCCGGTCATGGCCACCGACCTGCGGGCCAGTGCCTGCCTGGTGCTGGCCGGCCTGGCCGCCCAGGGCGAGACCCACATCTCCCGGGTCTACCACCTGGACCGCGGCTACGAGCGCATCGACCAGAAGCTGACCGCCGCGGGCGCGCGGGTGCGGCGGGAGAAGGAGTAGGGCCCGGCCCCTGGGGGCGTTGTATCCGAAACTCCGCCCCGGCTTTCGGCCCTTGGTTCACAACCCAGCCCCCCTTTACAATAGCTCCATGCGACTTCATCCCCTGGTCATGGCCGCGGTGGCCTATGTGGCCGGCGTGCTGGCCGCCCATTGGCTGGGCCTGGCCTGGCCCCTGCCCCTGGCCGCGGCCGGGGCGGCGGGCGCCGGCCTGGCCTGGTGGGGCATGCGGCACGGCCGCCTGCCGGCCTGGGGGGTGGCCCTGTTCTGCCTGTTTTTGGGCGCCGGGCTCTTGGGCCTGGCGCGGAGCGGCGGGCCGCCCCCGGACCACGTGCGCCACCTGGTGTCCCTGCGGCCCAAGGTGCTTCTGGCCGAGGTGGTGAGTGCGCCGGAGCGCACCACCCGCGGCTGGCGTCTGCTGGTGGAGGCGCGCCGGGTGGAGGGGCGGCCGGTGCGCGGCCTGGTGCGCCTGAACCTGGGGAGAGGGGTGGCGCCGCCGCCGGTAGGCGCGCGGGTGGCCGCCCTGGTGAGGCTGAGGCCGGTGACCAGCTTTGCCAATCCCGGCGGCTTCGACTACGCGGCCTACCTGGCCCGGCAGGGCATCCTGGTCACCGCCTACGCGGGCAAGCGGTCCGGCCTGCGGGTGCTGGGGCCGGGCGAGCTGGGCCCCTGGCGGGCCTGGGTGGCCGGGCTGCGGGAGCGGCTCTCCCTGCTCCTGGAGCGCCTGCCCCCGGGTCCGGCGCGGGGGCTGCTCAGGGCCCTGGTCCTGGGCCAGCGCGGGGAACTGGGCGGCCGGGTGCGCGACGCCTTTGGCGCCACGGGCACGGCGCACCTGCTGGCCATCAGCGGCCTGCACCTGGGCCTGGTGTGGGGGCTGGCCTTCGGGCTGCTGCGCCTGGGACTGGCCGCCTGGCCGGCGCTGGCCCTGCGCTGGAACGCGGTCAAGCTGGCCGCGGCCGGGGCGCTCCTGCCCTGCGCGGGGTACGCGCTCCTGGCCGGGGGCAGCACCCCCACCCTGCGGGCGCTGGTCATGGCGGCCTGCCTGGTGGCAGCGCTGATGATCGACCGGCCCTACCGCCCGGCCGGGGGCCTGGCCCTGGCCGCCTTGGTCATCGGCGTTATCTGGCCCGAGGCCCCGCTCACCCTCTCGTTCCAGCTTTCCTTCGTGGCGGTAGCCGCCATCCTGTTGACCGCCGCCCCCTTGGCCGCCTGGCTGGGGCGCGGGGAGCGGCGGCTGCGGGGCGTGCTGTTGGGCTGGCTGGCGGTGAGCGCGGTGGTGGGCCTGGCGGTGTGGCCCCTCACGGTGCGCCACTTCCACCAACTGCCCCTGCTCAGCCTGCCGGCCAACGCCCTGCTCATCCCCCTGGTGGGCCTGCTGGCGCTTCCCCTGGCGCTCCTGGGCGCGGGCCTGGCCCTGGTGTGGCCGGCCGGGGGAGTGGCACTGTGGTGGCTGGCCCTGGGGCCGGCCTGGCTGGCCACCTGGCTGGCCCAGGCCCTGGCCGCCATCCCCGGCGCGGTGCGCTACCTGGCCGGGCCCGGCCCCTGGGCAGTGGTCTTGATCTATGCCGCGGCCCTGGCGGCCTTGGGACTCAGGAGGCACTGGCGCTGGCTGGCCGCGGCACCGGCCCTGGCGGCGCTGGCGCTCTGGGCCGGACAGGGACCGCCGCCCGACGGCCGGCTGACGGCCTGGATCCTGGATGTGGGCCAGGGCTCGGCCGCCGTGGTGCGCCTGCCCCAGGGGCAGGTGGTGGTGGTGGACGGCGGCGGCTGGCGCACCGGCAGCTTCGACTTCGGGCAAAGGGTGATCGCGCCCTTTCTCTGGTCCCAGGGGTTCGAGCGGGTGGAGGTGGTGGTGGCCTCCCACGCCCACCCGGACCATTGCGGCGGGCTGGCCTTTGTGACCCGCTGGTTCGACCCCAGGGTGGTATGGACCAACGGCAGCAGGGGCCGCGGCTGGGCCTACCGCCGCCTGCTGGAAGCCGCCCGGGAGCGGGGGGTGCCGGTGAAAGGTCCCGGCGAACTGCCCCGCCAAATGGCCCTGGGCGGGGCGCGGGTGCGGGTGCTGTGGCCGCGGCGGCCCCCGCCGGGCGCCAAGGAGAACGATCATTGCCTGTGGCTGGGCTTTGGCCTGGACCGGGCCTGGCTGTGGCTGCCGGCTGACAACGGGCCGGCAGTGGAGCGGAAGCTGGCGCGGCTTCTTCCCCAGGGCGGCAGCCAGGTGCTGGTGGCGCCTCACCACGGCGGCAAGGGCTCCTGCACCAGGGAACTCCTGGCCCGCCTGCGGCCCTGGGCGGTGGTTTTCTCGGCCGGCTGCGGCAACTCCTTCCGCATGCCCCGCCCCGGCCCCTTGAGCCGGGCCCGGGCCGCGGGCGCGCGCATATTCAGCACCGCCCGCCAGGGAGCCCTGCGCCTGGTCACCAGCGGCGCCGCCTGGCGGATAACTCCCTACCTGGACCCTCCCCGCGACTGTCCCCGCCGCTAGCCGGCCCCCCGCCCCCCGTCGCCCCCCCCGTCGCCCCCCGTCCCCCTGTCATGCTTTTGCCCACCCGACCGCCCGGGGCCGGGCACATATTGCCGCCGTAGCGCACCCCGGCGGGCCTCTTTTTTAAAACATCCCCATATATCCGAGTGTTACCCGTGCGGGGCTTGCTGGCATTGGACTTGCAAATCTCAAGCGCCGAAAGACGACCGGTCCCCTACCTGGAGCTGGTGATGAAACAACAGACCCAACCTGAAACCAACAAGTTCGTGCCGGAACTCTACTGCCTGCGTTGCCAGCTCATGGAGTGGGACGAGGAGGAGAGGGCCTGCACCAACTTCGAGACCGGCGTGTGCCCCCTGGTAATCCGCAAGGTTCTTGCGAAGTTGTCCTATAACTGCCTGGTGGTGTAGCCGCCGTGGGGAGGACGTGAGATGAGTATGCTGCACCTTGTCCTGATCGGCCTGGCCTGCGCGGGCCTGGTGGTGGCCGTGGTGTTGGAACGGCGCCGCGAGCGCGAGGAGACCCGCCTGTGGAAGCGCCTCCTGCATAGCCAGGTGTGGGAGCCCGACCTGTCCTGAGCCGGGCGCGAGGCACTCCAAAAACCAGACCGCAGGCCCGGGGAGTATCACGCCCCGAGGCTGCGGTCTTTGTGTGGTTGTTGACTCCCGTCCCGCCGCGGCTTGGCCACGGGCGGTCTTTCCGGCTCAGCGGGTGAGGCCCTCCACCAGGGCCAGGGTGCGGCGCTGAATCTCCTTGAGGTCGTTGACCTTACGCTCCAGCTCCGCCACCTGGGCCTTGAGCCGGGCTATCTCGGCCTGGCATTGGGCCAGCTCCCCGGCCGGGGCGGCGGGCGGGGCCCCGCCCGCCAGGGCCTGGCGTACCTGGCGCAGGCTCAGGCCCTCTTCCTTCAGCATGCGCTGCACGGTGAGCAGGCGCTCCACGGCCTGGGGGGTGAACAGGCGGCGGCGGCCAGCCCCCCGCTTCACGCCCAGGAATTCGGAGAACTGCTGGTCGTAGTAGCGGATGGTGGAAGCGGGCAGGCCGGTCTTTTCCGATACTTCCTTGATGCCCCACAGTTGGGGGTCAGAGGGTTGGGAGTCGCTCATAGGCCCTCCTGGTGCGAGCGGGTTCTCAGGCACGGGGGCAGCCGGCGGCGGACCGTCTCCAAGGGGCGGGCAGGGGCGGGGCCGGGCGGCCCGGCCGGAGCTTTGGCCGCAGCCTTCCTAGCTTTATAGCACCTCTGGCGCGGTACGGACAAGCCGCGGTGGGTATGATATATTGCAGGCGTCATGGAGCCCCGGAACCCCCATCCCAAGGCGCTGCTCCGCTGGGAGTGGTGGCTGCTGGCTTTTTTGGTGGCCCTGTGCCTGGTCCTGGCCGTGGCGGGCAAGGGCCGCAAGCAGGCGCGGGTCTACCAGGGATTCCTGGATCGGGCTCCTGTGATCCAGAAGGCCCTGGAAGCCTATGCCCGGGACCACCAGGGCCGCTACCCGCCGGACGCCATGTCCACCAGGCGGCCCCCGGGCCTCGGCGACGGGTATATTGTCTGGCGCGAATCCTGGTTCATCGATTACGACGCCCACCCCAACGGCCGGGGCGGCTACTACGTGTGCCTGGAGTTCGTGGGGCCCCGGGGCGAGCCCCAGTACTACGGCCTGTGCAACGACCCGCTGAAGCGCAAGCGCTACGGCCGGGGCCAGCCCATACCCGGCCAGACCAACCGCATCTGGCTGGTGCGGGAGGATGCCCGGGTCATGCCCCCGGCCCCGGAGCGGCAGCGGTGAACGCCGCCCGCCTGACCGAGCGCCTCAACCTGTTGGGGCCCTGGCTCAGGCGGCGCTTCGGCGGGCCGGTGGTCAAGCTGCCCCTGGATGCGGGGCTCTCCTGCCCCAACCGCGACGGGACCATCGGCCGGGGGGGCTGCTCCTTTTGCCCGCCCTCGGGTTCGGGCACCGGCCGGGGGGGCGAACCCCTGGAGCGCCAGCTCGCGGACGGCCTGGCCCGCCTGGCCGCCCGGGCCCACCGGCGCGGCCAGGCGCCGCCCCAGGCCCTGGCCTACTACCAGGCCTTTTCCGCCACCCACGCCCCGGCCCCGCGCCTGGAGGCGCTCTTGGCCCCGGCCCTGGCCGCGCCGGTGGTGGGGATCATCGTCTCCACCCGGCCCGACTGCCTGGACCCGCCCCGCCTGGAGGTGTTGGCCCGGGCTGCGGAGCGCAAGCCCCTGTGGCTGGAGCTGGGCCTGCAGAGCGCCAGCGACCAGACCTTGGCCGCCCTGGGCCGGGGACACGACTTCGCTTGCTTCGCCGGGGCGGTGGAGCAGGCGCGGCAGGCGGGTCTCGAGGTGGTGGCCCATGTTATCCTGGGGTTGCCCGGGGAGATGCCGGAGCACACCGCGGCCACGGCCGAGGCCCTGGCCGGGCTGGGGGTCTGGGGCGTGAAGCTGCACCAGCTCATGGTGCTGGAGGGCGCCCGCCTGGCCGCCGAGTTCGCCGCCGGCCGGCTGCGGCCTTGGAGCCGGGAGAGATGGGCCCGGGCTGCGGCCGAGTTCCTGGGCCGCTTGCCCCGCCGGACGCTGATCCACCGCCTGGTGGCGGACCCGGGCCGGGACCGGCTCATCGCCCCGGCCTGGGCCGGGGACAAGGACGCCGCCCTTAGCGCCCTGGCCGATGAGCTGGAGCGGCGCGACCTCAAGCAGGGGGACCTATGCCGGACAAGCTGAAGGTGTATACCGTGGAGTCACAGTTGGGCCCCATCTACGGGGCGGAGTCGGAACGGGGCCTGTTGGCGCTCATCCTGCCGGCCCATGACCTGCGCTACTTCGGCAGGGTCCTGGACCGGCGCGCGCCCAGCGCCGAGACCCGGCCGGTGGAGCCGGAGCAGACCCGGAGCGGCCGCCAGTTGGTGGCCTACCTCAAGGGCGAGCTGCGGGAGCTGGACGCGCCCCTGGACCTGGCCGGGCTCAGCGATTTCTCCCGGGCGGTGCTGGTGGAACTCACCCGCATCCCCTATGGCCGCACCCGGAGCTACGGCGAGATCGCCGCGGCAGTGGGCCGGCCCCGGGCCGCCCGGGCGGTGGGCCGGGCAGTGGGCGCCAACCCGGTGCCCATCTTCGTGCCCTGCCACCGGGTGGTGGGCGCGGACGGTTCACTCACCGGCTTTGGCTCCGGGCTTCCCACCAAGCGCCGGCTGTTGGACCTGGAGTGCCTGGGGCGGCCCCTCCTGTGAGGGCCGATCCCCGCGGCCTCGGGACCGGTCCCCTTTTCGCAACGGGCCGGCCATGGCTATAATTAGAGCCATGACTTCAAGCGAGTTCCCTTTTGGCCCCAATGCCGAACTGGTGCTCCGGCGCCGCTACCTGGTGCGCGACCAACAGGGCCGGGTGCAGGAGAGCCCTCTCCAGATGCTGGAGCGGGTGGCCCGGGCCGTGGCCCAGGCCGAGGAGGTATACGGCGGCAGCGCGGGCGAATGGGCCCCGCGCTTCTTGGGCCTCATGGCGGACGGCCTGTTCCTGCCCAACTCGCCCACCCTCATGAACGCGGGCCGGCCCCTGGGCCAGTTGGCGGCCTGCTTCGTGCTGCCGGTGGAGGATTCGCTGGACAGCATCTTCGAGGCGGTGAAGAGCACCGCCCTGATCCACAAGTCCGGCGGCGGCACGGGCTTTTCCTTTTCCCAACTGCGGCCGGCCGGCGACGTGGTGGCCTCCACCGGCGGGGTCAGCTCCGGCCCGGTGAGCTTCATGCAGGTGTTCGACACGGCCACCGAGGCCATCAAGCAGGGCGGCACTCGCCGGGGCGCCAACATGGGCCTGCTGGCGGTGAGCCACCCGGACATCGAGGTGTTCATCCGGGCCAAGGAGCGGCCCGGACGGCTGGCCAACTTCAACCTCTCGGTCATGGTGGACCGGGACTTCTTGGCGGCGGTCAAGGCCGGCGGCGGCTGGCCGCTCAGGAACCCGCGCACCGGCCAGGTGGTGCGCGAGGTGGAGGCCGGCGCCCTGTGGGAGCTGATCGCCCGCCAGGCCCATGCCTCGGGCGAGCCGGGCCTGGCCTTTTTCGAACCCATCAACCAGGCCAACCCCACCCCGGCCCTGGGCGTGATCCAGGCCACCAATCCCTGCGGCGAGCAGCCGCTGTTGCCCTACGAGTCCTGCAACCTGGGCTCGCTGGTGCTGCCCCGATTCGTCAGGGGCGGATCCATCGACTACCCCGCCTTGGAGGAGGCGGCGCAGTTGGCGGTGCGCTTCTTGGACGACTGCATCGAGGTCAACCGCTTTCCCCTGGCCCAGGTGGCCAAGGCCACCCGCCTCACCCGCAAGGTGGGCCTGGGGGTCATGGGCTTTGCGGACCTGCTCCTGGACTTGGGAGTGCCCTATGACTCCGAGGAGGCGGTGCGCCTGGGCGGCGAGGTCATGGCCCGCATCAGCGAGGCGGCGCGGGCGGCCAGCGCCGAGCTGGGCAAGAGCCGGGGCAGCTTCCCCGCCTTCCCCCGCAGCCGGCTGCGCCAGGCCGGCCACACCCACATGCGGAACGCCACCGTGACCACGGTGGCGCCCACCGGCAGCCTGTCCCTGCTCATGGGCTGCTCCTCGGGCATTGAGCCCCATTTCGCCCTCTGCTACACCCGGCGGGTCCTGGAGGGGGAGGAGATATCCGAACTCAACCCCCGCTTCGCCGCCCGGCTGAAGGAGCTGGGCCTGGACAGCCCGGCCAACCTGGAGGCCCTCAGGCGGAGCGGGCGCGCCGCGGCGGTGCAGGGGCTGCCTGCCGAGGAGGCGCGCCTGTTCGCCACGGCCCACGAGATCCCGCCCAGCCGGCACCTCCAGGTGCAGGCCGCCTTCCAGGCCCACACCGACAACGGCGTGTCCAAGACGGTGAACCTGCCCGCCGAGGCGCCGGTGGAGGCGGTGCGCCAGGTGTTCAACCAGGCCGCGGAGCTGGGCCTCAAGGGAGTCACCGTGTTCCGCCACGGCAGCCGCGGGCGCCAGGTGTTGGAGCTGGCGCCGCTGCCCGGCCAGGAGCCGCTCCGGCCGCCGGCCCAGGCCGCGGGCCGCTGCCCGCGCTGCGGCGGCGAGCTGGCCACGGACGGCGGCTGCCTCACCTGCTG
>CAZUHP010000052.1:17486-22884 GCA_964620595.1 uncultured Desulfarculaceae bacterium
TCCTCCCGCAAGGCCGGCGGCAAGCCCACCACCCTGGTCAACCTGCGGGCCAAGGCCAAGGGCCTGGGCGTGACCGGCTACTCCCGGATGAAGAAGGACGAGTTGATCTGGAGCATCCAGGTGGCCGAGGGCAACGTGGCCTGCTTCAGCCGGATTCCCGACTGCGGGATCATGGACTGTCTGTGGCGGGCCGAGTGCCAGCCCGACTGAGGGATCGCAAGGAGCCGGGGCGCTGAGCCGGCCCCCTGGGGGCGGAGAGAGTCAGGAAGCCAGCCGGTAGTAGAGGGCAGCCCAGATTACCTTGAAGAAGTGGCGGGCCCTCACCTTCTTGCCCTGGGCAATGGTGCGCGGGCGGTAGGACACGGGAATCTCCTTGATCGGCACCCCGCGCCGCAGGAGCTTTACGCATATCTCGGGCTCGATGTCAAAGCCGTTGCTCTTGAGGTTCAGGCTGCGCAACAGGTCGGTACGCACCAGCTTGTAGCCGGTCATCATGTCCGATAGCTGGCCCCGGGCCACCAGGTTGACCGCCAGGGTCATGATCAGGTTGGCGGTGTGGCGGGAATCGTAGCCCTGGGGCCAGGACAGGATGCGGGTGCCGAACACCGCTTCCCAGCCGCCCTGTTGGGCCTCTTCCCACATCCGCACCATGTCGTAAGGGTCCTGCTCCAGGTCCGCGTCCTTTATCACCAGATAATCGCCCGTGGCCTCGGCCAGGCCCCGGCGGATGGCCGCGCCCTTGCCCCGCCGGGGGTCCTGGCGGAGGTAGCGGGCGCCCAGGGAGGGGGCCAGCTCGCGGGCGATTTCGCCGCCGCCGTCGTCGGAGCCGTCGTCCACCAGGAGCAACTCGCAATCAAGCTCCAGCTCTGCCATCCGCTGCAGGAGGGCAGGCATGACTTCCCGCTCGTTGTAAAAAGGTATCACCACCGATAGGCGCATCTGTCTGTCTCCACACGGGGCTAGGGGTTGATCACGCTCCGGGGCTCGTAGACCCAGCCGGCCAGGCGGGCCTCGGACTTGAATTGCAGGCCGGGCAGCCAGTCCCAAGAGGAGCGGTAACCCAGGTTGCGGGTCTGGCGGTAGCGGGGGTAGAGGGGGTGGCGCCGCCAGGCGGAGCGGCGCTCGCCATAGGCCCCGATCACCACGTAGCGGGGCAGGGGGTCACCCGGCCGGTAATGTTCCAGGTTCACCACCGTGGCCGGCAAAAAGGGGAAGGGAGGGTATATGTTGGGCGTGATGGTGCTGCCCATGATGCCCAGGCTGGTGCCCGGCCCTATGTCCGCCGCGGCCAGCCAGGCCCGGGTGGGCTGGTACCAGGCTTGATCCCAGATCACGTCCCGGGCCTGGGGGATGAAGGCAAGCGCCGCCGGCGCCAGGAGCAGGCCGGCCAGCCCCACCCGCCAGGCCGGGCGGCCGGAGGGGAGGCGGGCCAGGAGCCGCGCCGCCCCCAGCCCCGCAAACAGGCAGATGAGCGGCCCCACAAACAAGCTGAGCCGGCCCAGCCCCAAGGAGGTGGGGATGAACAGCGCCAGCCAGACGGCGGCCACCAGGGCCAGCCGGCGCAGGGCAACCGGGGCCTGGGCGGAGCACAAGGTACGCGCGCCCTCGGCCAGGGCCAACAGGCCCAGGGGAAAGACGTATCCCGCCAGCAACAGGTTCTTGAGGCTGCGGAGGGTGTTTGGCCAGCTCAGGTCCAGGAACTGGGCCTCTTGGCCTGAGGCGTGCTGGCCCACCTCGCGCAGGAGCGAGCCCGGGTCCATGACCGTGTAGGGATTGGTCAGGCCGAAGACCAAGAGGAGGCCCAGGCCGCACCAGATGCAGCGCAGCAGCCAGCCGCGCAGATCGCCCCGGTTCCAGAGCATGACCGGGTAGGCCAGGGCCAGGCAGGCGGCCACCAGGTTGGCCCCCATGGCCACCCCGCAGGCCCCCAGGCTGGCCGCCAGGCGCCAGGCCTTGGGCTCGTCCAGGTAGCGTGCCAGCAGGTAGAGGCCCCACAGCCCCCAGAAGGCGGCGAACACGTGGGGCTTGGTGACAAGGGCGTGGACAAAGGCCAGGGGCGAAAAGGCCCAGGCCGCCATGGCCACATCGCCCGCCGCCCGTCCGCCCAGCCGGTTGCCCCACAGGCCGAGCAGGACCAACGCGCCCAGGAAGCAGGCCACCACCAGGGCGCGCCCGCTCATCTGGATGCGCGCCATCTGCTCGGGGTGCTCCAGGTAGAAGAGCGAGTTCGGCACCGCCTGCACCACGCCCACGGCCTTGAGTGCCAAAAGGACCGCTCCCACCCCGTATATGAAGGCGCCGCCGTAGACCTGGCGCCGGATGCGGAAGTCCAGTTCCCTTGGGTTCATGGCCGCCAGTTGGCCGTAGGTGTGCCACTCGTCGGTGGCGGCGCTGTAGAGCACGCAGTCCCAGAAGTTCTGGTACTTGTGCCAGTCGCTCAACACGCGCTCGTCCTCGCGCCGCGTCCCTTGGCCGGGCGGGGGCTCGGTCCGGCGGTAGTGCTCCTTGATCTGTTGCGGCGACATCTTCATGCCAAAGGTGAGCAGCTCCACCCGCCTTTGGCTGGGCATGCCCCAGTCCAGGCCCAGGGCCAAGACCAGGGCCATGAACAAGAGGATCAGCCATTGTTCACGATAGAGAGTCACCTTGGTCGCCATTTTTCCGAAAAGGGCAGGCAGCGGGCGTTGCTACAAAAAAAGGGACTGGCAAGCAGTGTAGCACCAAACCAGGGCAAGGGAGAACATGCGCTCCCAAAAAAAGGACCCGGCCGGCCAGGGTGGCCGCTGCCCAAGGTGCTGCACCCTCTCCGGGCGGGCGGCCGCGTCCCAAAAAAAGGACACGGCCGACAGGGTGGCCGTGTCCCCTCGCGTCTGCCTCCCTGCCCTTGTGCATGGACCAAGCTGATGAACCCAGGCAGGCAGACGGACTGGAATCTAGGTTGGTGGCGATGCAGGGACTTGAACCCCGGACACTGCGGATATGAGCCGCATGCTCTCACCATCTGAGCTACATCGCCACGCCCGCAATAATCTATGGGTAGAACCCGCTTCTGTCAAGTCCGCCGGGCCCGGCGAAAGGAGCAAAAGCGGCCGCGGAAATCTTCAGACATTGAACCTGACGTGGAAGATGTCGCCGTCCTGCACCTGGTAGTCCTTGCCCACCAGCTTCATGAGCCCGGCCTTCTTCACGGCGGCCTCGGAGCCCAGCTCCATGAGGTCCTCGTAGCGCATCACCTCGGCGCGGATGAAGCCCTTTTCCATGTCCGAGTGGATGACGCCTGCGGCCTGGGGGGCCAGGGTGCCGCGGCGGATGGTCCAGGCGCGCACCTCGTCCTCGCCCACCGTGAAGAAGCTGATGACATCCAGGGCCTGGTAGCCGGCGGCGATGAGCCGGTCCAGGGCGCTCTGGGCCAGCCCCAGGTCGGCCATGAACTCGGCGCGCTCGGCCTCCTCCAGCTCGGCCAGCTCGGCCTCTATGGACGCGCGCACCACCACCGGCTCCATGCCCCCCGCCCCCTCGCCGTCCAGGGCGGGGGGCTCGGGGTCGTCCTCCTCGTTGTTGGCCACCACCACCACCGGCTTGGCGGTCAACAGGCCGAAGCCCCGCAGCTTGACGTGGCCGGCCACCTCCTCCATGAGGCGCAGGGGCTTTTCCTGGTTGAGTTGCTCCCGGCACTTTTCCAGCAGCGAAATCTCCTCCTGGTCGATCTCGCGGCCCCGCCGCCGCTCCTCGGCGATGCGCTCCAGGCGGCGCTCCACGGTGATGAGGTCGCTGAGCAGAAGCTCCTCGGCAAAGGCCTGGTGGTCGCCGGCCGGGTCCGGCGCGCCCAGACCGCCGTCGAAATTGCGCACCACCTCCACCAGGCCCTCGGCCTGGCGCAGCTCGGGGGGCAGCTTGGTGGTGGGGTCGTCGGCCTTGGCCACCGGCGGGGCCGGGTCCACGAAGGTGATCTGGGCGTGGATGGTCTTGCGGGGCTGGTACAAGGCCGAAAGCCGGTCCACCCGCTCGTCGGGCACGGGGAGCAGCGCCTGGCCGGCGTCGGTGGAGCCCTTGCCCACTGCCAGGCGCCGGCCGGCCAGGGCCCGCATGAGAGTGCTCTTGCCGCTAGTGGGAAGCCCCGCCAAAGCAAGCTTCATGGTCTTTCCTTGTTCCGGTTGAAGTCGGGCGGGGAAACTTTTCCAAAGAAAATCCCCCGCAGATTCTACCCCCTCAAGAGTACCGCCGCTTCCTTGGCGTGGTAGGTGAGGATCACATCCGCGCCGGCGCGTTTGATGCTGGTGAGGGTTTCCATCATCACCCGGTCGTAGTCCAGCCAGCCCTTGGCCGCGGCGGCCTTGAGCATGGCGTACTCGCCGGATACGTTGTAGGCGGCCAGGGGGAGATCGAACTCCTCGCGCACCCGGCTTATCACGTCCAGGTAGGGCAGGGCGGGCTTGACCATGATGATGTCCGCGCCTTCGGCCACGTCCAGCTCGCACTCGCGGATGGCCTCCAGCACGTTGCGCGGATCCATTTGGTAGGCGCGGCGGTCGCCAAAGGCGGGGGTGCTCTCGGCCGCGTCGCGGAAGGGGCCGTAAAAGGCGCTGGCATACTTGGCGGCGTAGCTCATGACGGGGATGTGCTCGAAGCCCGCCTCGTCCAGGGCCTCGCGGATCTCGATCACCCGGCCGTCCATCATGTCCGAGGGCGCCACCATGTCCGCGCCCGCCTTGGCATAGGCCACCGCCGCCTTGGCCAGAAGCTCCAGGGTGGCGTCGTTGTGTACCTCTTTGTTGTCCAGCACCCCGCAGTGGCCGTGGTCGGTGTATTCGCACAGGCACACGTCGCAGACCACCAGCAGCCCGGGCACTGCCTTCTTGATGGCGCGCACCGCCCGGGGGATGATGCCCTTGGGGTCGTAGGCGCCCCGGCCCAGGGGGTCTTTCCGGTCCGGGATGCCAAAGAGGATCACGGCCGGGATGCCCAGGTCATGCACTGCCCGGCATTCCTCGCTGAGCTTGTCCACGCTGAAGCGGTCCACCCCGGGCATGGAGGGCACCGGCTGGACCACGCCGCTTCCCTCCACCACGAACAGGGGGTAGATGAGGTCGTCCAGGGCAAGGGTGGTTTCGGCCACCATGTTGCGCAGGGCCTCGCTGCGGCGCAGGCGGCGCATGCGAACCAGGGGAAAGCTCATGGTATGCCTCCTGGATGCCGGAAACAGGATGCCTCAGTAATACCGCGGGGCTGGAGTGGGGTCAATGGGGTGGCGGAAAAGGCGGTGATGCCGCAGGCGGCGCCAAAACCTTTTTCCTCTCCTCTCAAGCCGCCTGGATCCCTATCTCCTCGTCCGTGAGATAGCAAGCCGGGTCCGGGGCCCAGAGGTCGCCGGTGGCGGCCTCGGCGCGCACCCGGAAGT
>CAZUHP010000053.1:0-21333 GCA_964620595.1 uncultured Desulfarculaceae bacterium
CGATAATGCCAGAAAGCTCTACTTCTCGCTGGTCCTCTTTTGGGGGAAGCTTACGGGGGCTGTTTGGGATAATGCAAAACCTAACCTAAAGTCGCGGTGTGAAACCAGCACATAGCTGGAGAGGCCTTTAAAGAGATTCTTTTGGGACTACCTGTAAGCGCTCCAGTTCACCCACGACTAATTGAGCTGCATCCAGGGGGGAGCATTGAGTGGAGTTCAAGACCAAGTCGGGATTTTCTGGTTCTTCGTAGGGTGCGGTCACGCCAGTAAAATTTTTTATTTTGCCTTCCTTGGCCCGGGAATACAGCCCCTTGGGGTCCCTGAGGGAACAAACTTCTACGGGACAAGTCACATACACTTCCAGTAAATTTTCTCGGCCTACCATGCTCTTGATAGCGTGCCGGTCTGCCCGGTAGGGCGAGATAAATGCGGTAAGTACGATGATGCCTGCGTCCACGAACAATTTCACCATCTCACCGATGCGACGCAGATTTTCCGAACGGTCTTCGCGGGAGAACCCCAAGTCCCTGCAAAGGCCGTGGCGCACGTTATCGCCGTCGAGTACGTAGGTGGAGCAGCCACGCTGGTGCAACAACTGCTCGGCCTGATGCGCTATGGTAGACTTGCCTGAAGCAGACAGGCCGGTAAACCAAACAGTGTAGCCCCGATGACCATGCAGATGTTCTCTGTCCTGGCGGCACACCAAGCCTTTATGGCGGAAAACATTCTGGCAGGTCGGCATGATTTTTTTGTTTCCCTCTCCGCGATACTTCAGCCCTGTTCGATTTTTTTGGCGTCGTCGAGGAACATCTGCACCGTCTCCTTGGTGTAGGGGTGCACCAGCATCCCCCGGATGAGGTCCGGGGTGACGGTGACGATGTGGGCGCCGGCCTCCAGCCACTCCAACACGTTGAGTATCTCGCGGGTGGAGCCGATGATGATCTGGGACTTCAGGCCCTGCAAGTCCAGCACCTTGCGCAGCCGGCTGATCTCCTGGCAGGAGTTGTAGCCCATGTTGTTCACCCGCCCGCCAAAGAGCGACACGTAGGAGGCGCCGGCCAGGGCGGCCAAGAGGCACTGCTGGGCGCTCATCATGGCGGTGCAGTTCACCCGCACGTCGTAGCTGGTTTCCAGCTCGTGCACCACCTCCAGGTTCTCGGTCTCCCCGGCCGGGCCGTGCACGGTTATCTTGATGTTGATGTTGCCCGCGATGGAGGCGAACTCCAGGGCCTGGTCGATCATCTCCTGGCGGTCGTTGCTGGTGACCTCCAGGGAGAGGGGGTAGGGATGGATCAGGTCGGCGATCTCGCGGGCGCGCTCTTTCATGCCTTGCACCCCGCCGGTGACACCATCCTTGAAGAAGATGGTGGGGTTGGTGGTGACCCCGCGGATCACGCCCCACGCCATGTATTTCTTCACTTCTTCGATCTTGCCGCTGTCCAGGAATATGGCCATGGTTCCCTACCGTGCTTGAGCCAGAATATAGTCGCAGGCGGATTCTAGACTTTCCGCCCGCAGGGTGCAAGCCACATCTTGGTTGTAAGGGGCGTCTATCAAGATGTCCTTCACCCCCGCCGCCCGGGCCGCCTCCATGTCCTTCCAGGAGTCGCCCACCATGAACGAGGCCGCCAGGTCCAGGCCCCAGCGCTCCGCCGCCTGGGTCAGCAGGCCGGGCCGGGGCTTGCGGCAGGGGCAATCGTCGGCGTCGTCGTGGGGGCAGACCAGGATGCCGTCCAGCGGGGCCAGGGACTGGAGCCGGTGGTGCATCGCCTCCAACATGGCCGGCGCCAGCAGGCCCCGGGCCAGGTCGGGTTGATTGGTGGCCACCAGTACCACGAAGCCAGCCTCCCGCACCCGGGCCACCTGGGCCTCCGCGCCGGGGACCAGGTGGAACTCGGCCAGGCTGCGCGGCGAGGCCCAGGAGCCGTCGGCGCGGGGCACCAGCAGGTTCAAGGTGCCGTCGCGGTCGAAGAAGACCGCTCGCTTCACTTCACGGATTCCCACTTCATCTCGTGCTGGAGCACCGCGGGATGGGAAACCAGCAGGTGCCAGACCACGGCCTGAAAGGCCTCGGTGTGGGGGGTCACCGTGTCCTGGCTCATGGTGGGCACCACGATGCAGGCGTCGGCCACCTGCTTGGTGTAGCCGCCGTCGCGGCCCACCACGCCCAGGATGCGGGCGCCCACCTCCTGGGCCAGCTTGAGGGCCTCCACCAGGTTGACGCTGATTCTCTTTTCCAGGTTGCCGCCGCCCACGCTGAACACGAACAGCGCGTCCTTGGCGCCCAGCCGGCTGCCCTGGAGCCAGCGCGCGAACACGTCCTCCCAGCCCTCGTCGTTGATGAGGGCGGTGAGTTCGCTGACGTTGTCGGTGGGGGTGTAGCATTCGATCCCCGCGATCTTGCGGAAGTCGTTCACCGCATGGGAGGCATTGCCCGCGCCCCCGCCCACCCCCAGGAAGAACAGGCGCCCGCCCTGTTGGCGCACCTCTGCGATGAGAGCCACCATCTTCTCCAGCTCGGCCTGGTCCAGGCCGGCGGCGATCTTCTGGGCTTCCTCCAGGTATCTGCCCACATACTGGTCTGCCATATGCCCTAGCTCCCCTGTGGCCCTGCCTTGCGCAGGTTGGCCACTATCTTGGCCCCCTCGAAATCGAAACGGAAGGGGGAATACCTAAGCCCCATGGCGGTGAGGCGCTGGATCACCTTGGCCTTGGTGCCGGGGCAGTAGAACATGAAGAAGCCGCCGCCGCCGGCACCCATGATCTTGCCGCCCAGGGCCCCGGCCTTGCGCGCCTCCTCGTAGGCTTCGTCGATGAAGGGGTTGCTGATGGCGCTGGAAAGCTTCTTCTTGGTGAGCCAGTGCTGGTGCAACAGGTCGCCAAAGGAGTCCAGGTCGCCCTTCTCGAAATACTTGCGGGTGGTGAGCCCGATTTCCTTTATCTCCTTCAGCCGCGCCACCACCGCCGCGTCGTCCTCTTGGGTCTTCTTGTCCTGGCCGGCCAGGATGTCCGAGGCCTTGCGCTGGATACCGGTGTAGAACAACGCGATGTTGTACTCCAGCTCCACCAGGGAATCCTCGGGTATGCGCACCGGCTCCACCCGCACGAAGCCGTCGGGCTCGAAGGTGAGCGCCGTCACCCCGCCGAAGGCGGCCATGTACTGGTCCTGCTTTCCGATGGGCTCGCCCAGGATGTCGATCTCTATGCGGCAGGCCTGCTCGGCCAGCTCCCGCAGGGGCACCAGGTCGCGCTGGTAGGAGTGGAGCGCCATAAGCAGGGCCACGGTGAAGCTGCTGGAGGAGCCCAGGCCGCAGTTGGCTGGCACGTCGGCGATGGAAGCCAGCTCGATGTGGTTCTCGATGCCCATGAGGCGCAGGGCCTCGCGGTAGAGGTTGTGCTTGATCTGGTCGATGCTGTCCACTACCTCGGTCTGGGAGTAGGAGAGCTTGATCGAGGCCTCGAAGCGGCGGTTGGCGCAGATGAAGATATAGCGGTCTATGCCGCCGGCGATGAGGAATCCGCCGAAGCGGGAGTAAAAGGACTTGAGGTCAGTGCCACCGCCGCCCAGGGAGATGCGGACCGGTGCCTTGGCGATGATCATGGGCGCAATCTTCTCCAAGCCTAAGGGTTAGGGACGAGGCAGGGCAAGGCTGGCTATCTATAACACAAATTTGGCCGGCGCTCACCAGGAGGAGGGCCGCGAGCGGCCGCTGAGCCAGGCCCAGCCCGCGCCCGCGGCCATGCACAGGAGCGGCATCACCGGCGCCCGCAGCCGGCCATAGGCCGAGGGCCCCAGGGCGATGGCGATGATATAGAGGATGACCAGCCACACCAGGGCCTGGGCCCAGGCCGCCTTGCCACCGCGAAAGAGGAGCCCCAGGGACACCAGGGCTCCCGCATACACCACCAGGAGGTACAATAGGGCCGCGGCGTGGGCCAGAAGCTCCCAGGGCCGGCCGCCCACCCATTTGCTGGCCCACTGCCGCAGGGGCAGGCGCATGAGGTCGCCCAGGGGGCCGGGGCCCGGCTCCCGGCCCAGGTAGCGCATCGTGTCCGGCACTAGGGGCACCACCAGCATGGTGAGCGCTCCGCGCATCATCCCCTTCATCACCAGCTCGGGGTTGGCCCGCAGCACCGCGAAGCTCTTTTCCCGGTACAGGCGCATGACCTCGGCGGGCGGGAGGCCGCGCTCCTGGGGCCGGCCCAGCTCGTCCAGCAGCTTGTCCTCGGCCGCCTGGCGGCTGATGCCCTCTTTCATGGCCACCACCTCGGCCGCCCAGTACTTGAGCAGGTTCTCGCCCACGATGTTGCTCAGCCCGCTCACCCCGGCCACCTGGTAGTTGCGGTACTGCCAGCCGCCCACCAGCGCCGCCAGGGGCAGGAGCATCACCAGCACCAGGGCCAGGGCGGGCAGGAAGCTCCGCCGCTGTCGCCACAGGGCGGCCAGTACCAAAAGAGCCAGCAGGGGTATGAGATAATAGCTCACCGGCCGGGTGAGGGTGGCCAGGGCCAAAAACAGCCCCAGGCCAAAGGCCCGGCCGGCGCCGCCTTCCCCCAGCAGCAAGCGCACCCCGCAAAGCGTCGCCAGGGTGAGGAGCAAGGTGAAGAGGCACTCGGAGAGGATGCGCTGAGAGAAAAGAAAACCGCTCAGGTCCAGGGCCAGGAGCACCACCCCCACCGCGGCCGCCGCCGGTCCCCACAGGCGCCGGGCCAGGGAAAAGGCGGCCGCCAGGGTGATGAGGCTGAGAAAGACCTGGACCACGACCAGGGCCAGCAGGCTGGGCCCGCAGACATAGCGCACGGCGGCGATGAGCAAGGGATAGCCGGGGGTGCGCACCAACTCGGGCTGGTCCGGCGCGGCCGGGCCCTGGGCAAAGCGGCCGTGGGCCAGGAGCGCCTGGGCCGGGCCCAGGTAGCTGCCGCTGTCCGGGGCCAGGAGCCGCTGGGGGTCGGCCTGGTGGTTCAGGATGAGCACGCCCAGGCGCAGCACCAGGGTGAGGATGATGACCACCCACAGCAGGCGGCGGGCGGTAGTCGCGGAGCGGCTATGGGCGAGCTGGGTCATGGGGTGATCCGGCAGGGGGTTGGGCCAGGAACCTGCGCTTGGCTCAATCTAATGGAGTGGGGTCCAGGGTGTCAATGGCGCGAAGGGCGGCCGGATGAGGTATATTGCAACCGCCGACGCTTGAGACGCGCGGAGCGGAGAACGGGAGCCGCCTTGACTTTGGCGGCGTCCTGGCGTAAGCAGCCTCTCTAGGCGAAAGGTTGGCGGCCGATGAGCAAAGACAAGGTGGATTTCTACCGGCACGGCCTGGGCCCGGAGGAGGTCGCGGCCTTTGAGGAGGTGCTGGGCTCGCTGTTTCTCACCACCGGCCCGGTCTGCGCCCGCCTGGAACAGACCCTGGCCGCCTACCTGGGCGCGCCCCACGCGGTGGCGGTGGCCACCGGCACCGCGGCCCTGGAGTTGGCACTCAAGGCGTTGGGGGTGGGGCCCGGGGACGAGGTCATCACCACTCCCATGACCTTCATCGCCACGGCCAATGCCTGCCTCTACCTGGGCGCAACTCCCCGCTTCGTGGACGTGGAGCCGGCCACCGGCAACTTGGACCCGGCCCTGGTGGAAGCGGCCATCACCTCCCGCAGCAAGGCGCTGCTGCCGGTGCATCTCTACGGCGCCATGTGTGACATACGTTCCCTGCGCGCCATCTGCGACCGCCACCGCCTGAAGCTGGTCGCCGACTGTGCCCATGCCTTGGAGTCCCGCCGCGACGGCCTGGGCAGCGCGGACCTGGTGGACGCGGCCTGTTACAGCTTCTACGCTACCAAGAACCTCTCTTGCGGCGAGGGCGGAGCAGTGGTCACCCCCCACGCCGAGGTGGCCGAGCGGCTCAAGGTGCTCAGGATGCACGGCATGAGCAAGGGCGCGGCCGACCGCTACGCCGGCGGTTACCAGCACTGGGACATGGTGGAACTGGGCCGCAAGGCCAACCTGCCCGACCTTCTGGCCGCGTTGCTGCTGCCCCAGTTCCCAAAGCTGGCGGAACGCCTGGCTCGGCGCGAGGCGATCGCCCGGCGCTACGAGGAGGCCTTTGGCGCCATGGCGGGAGTGGACTTTCCCCGGGTGCCGGAAGGCGCGGTGAGCGCGCGGCACCTCTTCACCATCTGGGTGGAGCGGCGTGACCAGTTCCTGCAGGGGCTCCAGGCAAGGGGCATCGGGGTGGCGGTGAACTACCGGGCGGTGCACCTTTTGACCTACTACCGCCGGCGCTTCGGCTTCCGGCCCGGCGACTTCCCGGTAGCCGAGCGGATCGGCGAGCGCACCATCAGCCTGCCCATGTACCCCGGACTAACGGACGCGGAAGTGGAGCGGGTGATCCAGGCGGTGGGCGACACGGCCAAGGAACTGGGCCTCTAGCCATGGCCGCCCCGCCCGAGCCGCCCGCCTACAGCGTGTTCATCCCCGTGCTCGACGAGGAGGCCGCGCTGGAGGCCAACCTTTTCCGGCTCATGGCCTACCTGGAGGGCCTGGGGCCGAGCTTCGAGATAATCCTGGGCCTCAACGGCTGCCGCGACCGCAGCGAAGATATCGCCCGCCGCTTGGTTGCCTCCGATCGCCGCCTGCGCCTGGTGGTGCTTCCCCGCCGGGGACCGGGCGCGGCCTTTGCCCGGGCGGTGGAGATGGCCGGCGCGCCGGTGATCCTCACCCTGGACATGGACCTCTCCACTGAGCTGGATTTCATCCCCCGGGCGCTGAAGGCCCTGGCCGAGTGCACCGTGGTGGTGGGCTCCAAGCTCCAGGCCCGGCAGGAGCGCCGTCCCGTTCGCATCGCGGCTAGCGGCGCCTACATCCTGTTGGCCTGGTTGTTCCTGGGCTTGCCTTTTGGCGACTACTCCCTGGGGTCCAAAGCCTTCCGCAGCGGGTTCGTGCGCGCCCATCGCCACCTCATCGACCGCCACACCGCCTACGTGGGCAACCTAGTATTTGCGGCCCACCGCCAGGGGTTGCCCGTGGTGCAGGTACCGGTGACCTGCTCGGACCGGCGCGGTTCGCGCTTCAACCTGCTGCACGAGGGGCTTTACCGGGTGGGTTGGCTGCTCAGGCTGTTTTGGCGGTACCGGCTTCGGGGGCGCCCCTTGGGCAGGGAGTGAGACGCATGCGGGCAAGGCGCTGGTTATGGCTGGTCCTGGTCCTGGCCCTGGTGATCCGCCTGGGTTACGTGTACGTGCAGGTCAATCACGGCCTGTTCAGGGTGGCCACCATGGCGCCCGACTCGCACCGTTACCTGAACCTGGCCCGCCACCTCTTGGACCAGGGCTTCTTCTCCTACGACGGCCGGCAGCCCACCGCGGCCGACACCCCCGGCTATCCTCTTTTCCTGGCCGGGCTGCGGGCGGTTTTGGGCCCTGGCTTGATCTGGATATACCTGGCCCAGGCGCTCCTCTCCGCGGCCACGGTGTGGCTGGTGTTTTTGCTGGGCCGCCGCTTTTTCTCGGAAGGCGCCGGATTGGCGGCGGCAGGGCTGGCGGCCGTATATCCCCTGGGGTTCATGTTCGTGGCCACCCCGCTCAGCGAGACGCTCTACACTTTTTTGGCCGTGGCCTTCCTGGCCCTGTACGCCCGGCTGGACAGGGGTCGGGGCTGGGCCCTGGCCGCGGGTCTGGTGGGCGGCGCGGCGCTGATGACCAGGCCGGTGCTGGCTGGCTTCGTGGCCCTGGCCGGGCTCTGGGCCCTGATCCGGCCGGGCCGGCGCGGGCTGGTGCTTTTGATGTTCCTGGGGGTCTTGCTGGTGACCGTGCCCTGGCTGGTGCGCAACGCGCTCACCTTCGGCGAGTTCATCCCCCTGTCCAGCCGGGGCGGCTTCGAGTTCTACCTGGGCAATGCCGCGGACTCCAACGGCGGCTCCGGCGGGCATCTCGCCTGGGGGCGAGATGTAAAGGTGCCGGCGGACAGGCCTCCCGGCATCAGCGACTCCCAGTGGAGTTCCCTCCTGGCGAGGCGGGCGATTGCGGTTTACCAGGATGATCCCGGCTTATTCCTGCGCCGCCTGCCCGCCAAGCTGTGGAACATGTGGCGGCCCACCTGGGCCGAGGCCTCGGCGCGCAACTGGGTGGTTGTGGGCGGCCTGTACCTGCTCATGGTCTGCCTGGCTCTGGCCTGTCCCTTGAGCGCCCGTTGCCGGGCCGGGGCGGGGCTTTTGTGGGGCTATGTGGCCTACCATGTGCTGGTGCACGCCCTGATCTACGGCATCGTGCGCTATCGCATCCCCGTGGAGCCGGTGCTGTGCGTGCTGGCCGGCCAGGGCGCCGTGCTTGCCTGGACAAGACTGTTCCCGGGCGGCGGCGCCCAGGGACCGGATAAGAGGCCGGCCCGGCCTTAAGGCCGCCAGCGCTGGCGCAGGAGGGTCCACAAGGCCAGGGCCCCGTCCCGGGCCTTGATCTTCTTCCCCTCGGCCACGCTGCGCGGCGCGTAGGAGATGGGCACCTCCACGATGCGGATTCCCTGCTTGAGTATCTTGGCCGTGACCTCGGGCTCCCACTCGAAGCCGTCGCTCTCGATGGAGATGCGCCGCAGGACATCGCTGCGGAACATCTTGTAGCAGGTAGGCTCGTCGGTGAGCCGGCAGCCATAGAGCAGGTTGGTAGCCAGGGTCACCAGGCGCCCGCCCGCATAGAAACGCAGGCCGCCCCTTGGGTTGTCGGCATTAAGGATGCGCGAGCCATATACCACCTGGGCCCCTTGCCGGCGGATGGGCTCCAGCATGGCGTGAAAGTCCTGGGGGTCGTACTCGAGGTCAGCGTCCTGGATGACCACGATATCGCCGGTGGCATGGGCCAGGCCGGTGCGCACCGCCGCGCCCTTGCCCCGGTTTCGGGAGTGACTCACCACCAGCAGCTCATACTCCCGCCACCCCTCGAGCAGTTCCCTGGTGCCATCAGTGGACCCGTCGTCCACCACGATCACCTGCATCTCCAGGCCAACCGATCCCAGCCGGCGCAGCACCTCTTCTATGTTGGCCTTCTCGTTGAAGGCAGGGATGATCACCGACAGCCGCATCAGGTAAGATTCTCCGCCTGCTTTTCCGTGGTTGGCCAATATCCCCAGGGCTGATTCGGGGAAGCGGATTCAGACCGGGTTCTCCTCCAGCCAGAGCTGGAACATCAACACGTCCCACAACCAGTAGTGCCAGTCCTTGACCTGCTCCTGGTGCTCGCGCCAGGCGCGCTGCACCACCCCGGCCTTCAGGTATCCCTGGCGCTGGATGCGCTCGGGCGCGATCAGCTCGGCGGCCCACTCCTTCAAGGGGCCGCGCAGCCAATGGTCGATGGGCACCCCGAAGCCCTTCTTGGGGCGCTCCACCAGCTCCGGCGGCACGTACTTGTAGAGCAAACGCCGCAGGAGCCACTTGCCCTTGCCGCCGCGCACCTTCAGGGAGCTGGGCAGCCGCCAGGCGAACTCCACCACCCGGTGGTCCAACAGCGGGATGCGCGACTCCAGGCTCACCCCCATGGCGGCCCGGTCCACCTTGACCAGGATGTCGTCCGGCAGGTAGGTGATGAGGTCCAGGTACATCATGCGCAGCAGGAAGTCGTTGAAGGCCGGCCATTGGCTGCGCTCGCTCAGGGGGGTGGGCGGCTCCGCCCCGCCCACGACCAGCCCGTCCTCGGGCCGCCAGTGGGAGACCAGGCGGCGGTACATGGCTACGGGCTCGCGCACCTTCAGGTAGCCGGCCACCCGCTGGGCCAGCTCGCCGGGATCGCGGCGGGCGGCAGCCGCCGGCAGCCAGCGCCGCAGGGGCGCGAGGGCCGCGCTCAGGGCCCCGCGGGGCAGGGCCTCCAAGAGCCCCGCGGCCAGGCGGCGGCCGGGATAGGGCAGCCAGCCGGTCTTGGCCCAGATGTCGCGCCCCCAGAAATAGCGCTCGTACCCGCCGAAGAGTTCATCGCCCGCGTCGCCGGAAAGGCTCACCGTGACAAAGCGCCGGGCCAGCTCGGCCACCAGGAAGGTAGGTATCTGGGAGGAGTCGCTGAAGGGCTCGTCGTAGAGCCGGGGCAGGCGGGGCACCACGGCCATGGCCTCCTCGGGTGTGACGTACAGCTCGGTGTGCTCGGTGCCCAGGTGCCTGGCCACCGCCTTGGCATAAGGCGCCTCGTTGTAGGCGTCCTCGCTGAAGCCGATGGAAAAGGTCTTCACCGGCCGCGGGCTCCTGGCCTGCATCAGGGCCACCACGGTGGAGGAGTCGATGCCGCCGGACAGGAAGGCGCCCAGGGGCACGTCAGCCACCATGCGCATCTCCACCGCCTCCAGGAGCAGGGCCTCCAGCTCGGCCAGGGCCTCGTCCTCGCTTCCCGCAAAGGGCCGGGCCGTGCCCGCCTCGCATACCTGGCGCACGCTCCAGTAGGCCCGGGGCTCGGGAATCTCTCCCGGCCGCTCCGGGGAGATGGTGAGCAGGCTGGCCGGGGGCAGCTTGGCCACGCCTTCATAGATGCAGTAGGGCGCGGGCACGTAGTTGTGGCGCATGTACAGGGCCAGGGCGCCGCGGTCCAGGGAGGCCCGGAAGGCGGGGTGGGCGCGGAGCGCCTTCAGCTCCGAGCCGAAGAGGAAATGCTTGCCCATCCAGGCGTAGTAAAGGGGCTTCTCGCCCAGGCGGTCGCGGCCCAGGTGCAACAGCCGCTCCCGGCGGTCCCACAAGGCAAAGGCGAACATGCCGTTGGTGCGGCGGGTGGCCTGGTCCACTCCCCAGCGGCTGACCGCCTCCAGGAAGACCTCGGTGTCCGAGGTGCCGCGCCAGGCCTCTTTGAGCGCCGGGTCCAGTTCCTCCAGCTCGGCGCGGAGGTCCTGGTAGTTGTATATCTCGCCGTTGTAGGCGATCACCCAGCGGCCGTCGTGGGAGGCCATGGGTTGGCGGCCCTGGGGCGAGAGGTCGATCACCGCCAGCCGCCGGTGGCCCAGGGCGCAGCCGTCCTCGGCCCAGGCCCCGCTGTCGTCGGGGCCCCGGTGACGCAGGCACTCGGCCATGGCCCCGGCCATGGCCCGCATCTGGGCCTGGTCGCCGCCGCCGGCCTGTAGGAATCCCGCCAATCCGCACACGGCCCAAGAACCTCCTCTTGCTGGTCCGCGGCCGGGCCCGCCTCTGCCGCCCGGTCCCGGCGCCAAGTATAGCAGAACCCCCGCCCCCGGACCCCAGGCGATCGGGCAGCCAAGGCTTGCCGCGGCCCGGGCAGGTGTGGGATATTGCAGCGGACAGGACCGGTGGCCGCCGAGGGAGCGGAACTCTATGGACGCGCGACAAGACAGCATGGCCACGAGCTACCCGGCACCCCGCACCCTGGTGGTGCAGCTGGGGGTGGGGCTGGCGGCGGCGCTGGTCTGCGCGCTGCTCATGGGCATGTTGTGGGCCCACCAGGACCTGCCCGACCGCCCCCTGTTGGGCGCCATGGGCCAGGCCGCCCGGCCGGCGGGGTTGCGGGCCTTTGCCAGCCTGGCCCTGCCCGCGGTGGTGTTCCTGCCCAGCCTGGCCCTGGCGTTGCTCGTTTCCCTCCTGCCCCCCCAGCGGCGCTCCTGGGCCCTGCCCGCGGTGCGCAGGGCCTTGCGCCAGGATGCGGCCTCCTACCTGGTGCTGCCGGCCATGCTGCTCCTGCCGGTGCTCTGGCGGGAGCTGGGCAACGGTTTTTTGGCCCTGGGCCTGCTTTTCATGGGGGCCTTGAGTTTCAAGGCCGCGGTGCTGCTGCGCTTCCTTTGGGGGGGGCTTCTCAAGCCCTGGCCGGGAGAGAGCGGCCGCCTGGGGGCGCGGGGGCAGGTGGCGGTGTTCGTGGCGGCCATGGTGGTGCTGGGCTTTGCCGCGGTGTGGGTGAACCAGGCCGTGTCCACCACTGCCGAGGAGGCGGGCTGGCTGCTGGAGGCCGAGGCCCTGCAGCGCGGGCCTGACTTTGCGGAAAGCAGCCAGGAGCAGCGCCAGGCTGCCCGGGAGTTCTACTGGTCCGGGGGGCCGGAGCAAGCAGTGCCGCCGCCCGGCCAGGACACCTTGTTCGCCCTGTTCATCGCCCCGGTGCAGGCCGTGGGCGGCCGGCTGGGGGTGCTGCTCTTGTTTGCGGCGCTCATGGCGGCCATGGCTTGCCAGCTCCTGGCCTGGTTGGAGGAGGTGGGCGCGCCGCGGGGGGCGGCGGCGGCCGCCGCCGGGCTGGTGCTCTTGTCCGCGCCGGTGTGGGTGGCGGGCCAGCAGGTGTTGCCCGACGTGCCGGCCATGCTCTTGTTCGTGCTGGGCCTGCGCCTCTTGACCGGCCTGGAAGGCCGCTCGCCGAGCGCCGCCCTGGGCCTGGCCGTGGTGGCCGCGGCCCTGGCCGGGCTCAAGCTGCGGCTGGCTCCCCTGGCCGGGGGACTGGTGGCCTGGGGCGGCGTATCGCTGGCGGCCCGGCGCTGGGGGTGGCTGAAGGCGACCTTGGCCGGGCTGGGCCTGGTGGCCCTGGCCGTGGCCGGTGCCTGGTGGCTGCCCCGGGGCTGGTGGCCCCGGGCGGTGGCCTTTTCCTGGGGAGAGGCCCTGGCCCAGCTCCAGGAAGCGCCGGGACTGGCCAGGGCCGCCCTGCAGGCATTGGCCGGCTTGGCCCTGGACCAGAACTACGGGGTGTTGGTGACGGCGCCGGTTTACCTGCTGGCCCTGGCCGGGGTGCCCGCCGCCCTGGCCCGCCGGCCCCGCGCCGCCCTGCAGGCGCTGGTGCCCGCGGCCCTGTACCTGGCGGCGGTGTGCCTCATCCGCTGGCACCTGTGGTACGGCGGCCAGGCCGGGCCCGGCCGCCTCCTGGCAGTGGCCCTGCCCGCCCTGGCCCTGCCCCTGGCCATGGCCCTGGAGGGCCTGCGCCGGCCCTGGTGGCGGCTGTGGGCCCTGGTGCTGGCGGCGCTGAGCCTGGCCTACACCTGGTTGATCACCTTGGCCCCGGCCTGGCGCTTCAGCCTGCCCAGCGGGGTCAATCCCCTGGCGGCCTCGCTGGAGGACGCCCTGGGCCTGTTCCTGCGCCAGCTATTGCCCAGCCTGCTCACGCCCTCGCCGGTGCTGGCGCCCTGGCTGGTGGGGAGCACCGCCCTGGTGCTGCTCCTGGCCCTGGCCGTGTGGCGCCACACCCGCAGGGAGGATGCGGCGCCGGTCCCCAGCCCGAGCCCCCGGGAGGCCCTGGCGGTTCCTTTCATCTGCGCCGGCCTGCTGCTGGGTGCGCTGGCCTGGGGCTCCCTGGCCCACATCAGCGTGCTGGAGGCCGAGGGCATGCGGGCCACCGGGGCCCGCGCCTGGGCCGCGCGCCCCGGCCCCGGGGCGGCGCGGGGATGGGTGCTGAGGCCGGGCGGCCGCCTGAGCGGCCGGCTCTACTTCCCCGGCGGCGAGGCGGCGGTGCGGCTGGTGGGCCGGCCCCGGCAGGCCGGCCGGGTGAGCCTCTCCCTGGAGGGCAGGCTGTTCGAGCAGCCCTGGCCCAAGGACAAGGCGTCCGCCCTGGTGGCCCTGGGCCCGGTGAGCCAAGGCACTCACCGCCTGTCCGTGGCCTGGTCCTCCTGTCCGGAACCGGATTGCTCCCTGGTGCTGGACCGGCTGGAGCTGGCACCGCCTCCCCCGTCCCCTTCGTCGTCTTCCTCTCCTGCCGGGGCCTCGCCGCAAAGCTCCAGGTAGAGTTCCGCATAGGCCCGCACCATGGCCTGGAGCGAGTAGTGCTCCTGGATGCGCCGCCGGGCGGCCTCGCCCCGCCGAGCCAGTTCCTCTTGGTCCCGGCCGGCCAGCTCGGCCAGGGCCGCGCCCAGGGCATAGGGCTGTCCCGGCTCCACCACCAGGCCGGTGTCGCCCACCAGCTCGCGGCTGTCGCCCGCATCGGTCACCAGGTTGGGCAGCCCGGCGGCCATGGCCTCGCCCACCGCGTTGGGCAGGCCCTCGGAAAGGGAATTGGACAGGTGCAGGTCCATGGCGGCCATGAGCCGGGGCACGTCGGAGCGGTAGCCCAGAAGCAGCGAGCGCCCGGCCAGGGGGGGCTCCTGCCAGGCCTCGAGCCCGGGGGCGGCCGGCTCCACGCCTTGGCCCACCAGGAGGAAGAACAGGCGGGGGCGTTGCTTGAGCGCCAGGCGGGCGGCGTCGGCCAGGCCGGGGTAGTCCTTGGCCGGGTCCAGCCGGGCCACCCTGCCCACCACCAAGGCGTCCTCGGGTATGCCCAGCTCGGCGCGCACCGCTGCGCGGGCCGCGGGGTCGGGGCGGAAACGATCGGTGTCGAAGCCGTTGGGGATGACGCGCAGCTTGCGGGCCGGGTAGCCCAGGCCCTGGTGCCAGGCCGCGCCCGTGCGGCTGTTGGCCACGATAGCCGCCGGCCGGCCCGAAAGGGCCAGGCAGGCCTTCACCACCAGCCGGGTTGAACGGCTCAGCTTCAGGTCCGCGTTGCGCAGGGTCCAGACCAGGGGCCCCACCCCGGCCCTGGCCGCGGCCAGGGTGCCCAACAGGTCGGCGTGGTAGAGCCAGGTCTGCACCAGGCGGGGCCGCACCCGCGCCAGCACCCGCCGGACCAGCCCCGGCCCCCGCAGCAGGGCCCGGGGTCCGGGGCTCAGTCCCAAGCTGATCACCTCGGCGCCGGCCGCCTCCATGGCCGGGGCCAGCTCCCCGGCCGGTTGCAGGCCCACCACCACGTGCTCCAGCCAGGGCGGGCTGTGCTCCAGCAGGGCGCAGAGCTGGGCCTCGGCACCGCCGGCGCTGGTGGTGGTGATGACGTGGCACACGCGAAAGGGGCCGCCCATGGCCTGGCTTCTACTCCCGCTCCGGCGCCAGTTCCTCCACCGCCGCGGCCAGGGCGGGCAGCACTTGGCTGGCACTGGCGTGGAACACATAGTCCGCCACCCCTTGGGACAGGGGGGTGGGCTCCAGGTTTATCTCCACCACCTTGGCCCCGGACTGCTTGGCCAAAAGGGGCAGGTGGCTGGCCGGAGCCACCACCGCCGAGGTGCCCACCACCAGCATCACCTGGCAGCCGCTGGCCAGGGCGAAGGCGGTCATGGCCGCCCGCTCGGGAATGGGCTCGCCAAAGAGCACCACGTCGGGCTTGATGAGCCCCCCGCAGCCGCAGCGGGGGGGCAGCTCGTTCATCATGATCTCGTTGCGGCCCACCTGGCGGCCGCAGTCCAGGCAGCGCAGGCGGCGGCCCGAGCCGTGGAACTCCACCACGTGGCGGTTGCCCGCGGCCTGGTGCAGCCCGTCGATGTTCTGGGTGACCACCGAGGCCAGCCGGCCCAGGCGCTCCAGCTTGGCCAGGGCCTGGTGGGCCGGGTTGGGCCGGGCGCCCAGGAGGAGTTCCTCCAGCTCCACCAGCATGCCCCACACCTTGGCCGGGTCAGCCTGGAAGGCCTCCAGGGTGGCGTACTCCATGGGGTCGTAGCGTTCCCACAGGCCCTGGGAGCCGCGGAAGGCGGGGATGCCGCTTTCCACGCTTATGCCCGCCCCGGTGAGCGCTACCGTGGTCTCGGCCTTGGCCACCAGCCGGGCCACCTCCTCAATCCTGGCTTCCACAAAACACCCTTTCGTGATAAACCTTGCAGCATAAGGAGTTTTTCGTAAGCCCCACTTTGTCCCATTGCGGCGGGTTTAGCAAGCCCCCCGTAGATATTTGAAGGAGTCAGCCATGAGCGCCGAAGGGTCCCCGGTACCGCTTTTGGACCTCAAGGCCCAGTTCGCCGCCATCAGGGACGAGGTCATGCCCCGAGTGGCCGAGGTGTTCGAGCAGCAGGCCTTTGTGCTGGGCCCCCACGTGGCCCGGGTGGAGGAGGAGTTGGCTCGCTACCTGGGGGTGCCCCACGCCCTGGGCGTGTCCTCGGGCACCGATGCCCTGCTTCTTTCCCTCATGGCCTTGGGCGTGGGCCCGGGCCACGGGGTGGTGACCACCCCCTTCACCTTTTTCGCCACCGTGGGCTCCATCGTGCGGCTGGGCGCGGTGCCCCTGTTCGCGGACATAGACCCGGACACCTACAACCTGGACCCGGCCAAGGTGGAGGAACTGCTGGCCCGCGGCGACCTGCCCGCCCGGCCCAAGGCCATGATCCCGGTGCATCTTTTCGGCCAGCCCGCGGACATGGGGCCCCTCATGGAGCTGGCCAACCGCTACGGGCTCATGGTGGTGGAGGATGCGGCCCAGGCCATAGGCGCGGTCTATCCCCGTACAGACGGCGGGCGGCAGAACCTCGGCAGCATCGGCGATACCGGCTGCTTCTCCTTCTTCCCGTCCAAGAACCTGGGCGGCGCCGGCGACGGCGGGCTCATCACCTGCCGGGACGGCGAGCTGGCCGAGAAGCTGCGTTCCATGCGCACCCACGGCTCCCACCCCAAGGAAAAGTACCGCCACCTCTACGTGGGCGGCAACTTCCGCCTGGACGCGGTTCAGGCCGCGGTGATCAGCGCCAAGCTGCCCCACCTGGACAAGTGGAGCGCCGCCCGCCGGGCCAACGCCGCGGACTACGACCGCCTGTTCGCCCAGAGCGGGCTCCTGGACCGGGGACAGGTGTCGCTTCCCTTCCGGGCCTGGCCCGAGGTGGAGCAGAGCCACGTGTTCAACCAGTACGTGGTGCGGGTGCAGGACCGGGCCGGGCTCATGCGGCGGCTGGGCGAGGCCAAGATCGGGCACGCGGTGTACTACCCTACCCCCCTGCACCTGGCCGAGTGCTTTAGCAACCTGGGCTACCAGCCCGGCGACCTGCCGGTGGCGGAAAAGGCCGCGGCCGAGGTGCTGGCCCTGCCCATCTACCCAGAGTTGACCATGGAACAGAAAGAGCGGGTGGTGGAGGTGATCCGGGACTTCTACGCCTGAGCCCGGACGGCTTGCTCGTAGAGCGCGGCCACGTCCTTCACCAGGCGCTCCCGGCCGTGTTCCCGGGCCACGTATTCCTGCAAGGCCCTGCCCAGCCTCTTGGCCCGGGCGGGGTCTTCCATGAGCCAGGCCAGCCCGGCGGCCAGACCCGCGGCGTCGCCGCTGGGGGCGGTCAGGCCCCGGCTGCGCAGGGTGAAGCCCGCCCGCTCCTCCCGGACCTCGCCCAATAGGTCCGGCACCCCGCCCACCGCGGTGGCCACCACCGGCAGGCCGCAGGCCCCGGCCTCCAGGATGGCCATGGGCGTGCCTTCGTTCAGGCTGGTGAGCATCAGCGCGTCCAGGCCCGGGAAGAAGGCCTCCGGGTCGGAGCGGTTGCCGGTGAACACCACCTTGTCCCCCACCCCCAGGGCTGCGGCCCGCTCCCCCAGCCGGGCCAGGTCCTCTCCGGCTCCGCCGCCGATGAGCACGAAGCGGCAGCGCTGGTACAACCCGGGCCGGACATGCTTCAGCCGGGCCGCGGTCTCCAGGAACAGGCCGTAGTTCTTCACCGGCGCCACCCGGCCCACCGCGCCGATGAGCAGCTCGTCCCCGGCCGCGCCCAGCTCGCGCCGGAAGCGCTGCCGGCCCGGGCCGGGGTCGGCAAAGGGCGCCTGGTCTATGCCCAGGGGCAGGGTGACGAACTGCCCGGCCCGGCCCACCCGGTAGATGCCATGTATCTCCTCGAACATACGGGGGCTGATGGCCACGATGCGCCAGGTGGCGCGCTTGGCCAGCATCCGCTCCAGAAAGAGGAACAGCCTGGTCTTGGCCGGGCCGAAGTAGCCGTGGAACACGTGGCCGTGGAAGGTGTGCACGCAGCGGCAGCGGGGCCAGCCCCTCAGCCGGGCCTGCGGCCGGTAGAGCAACAGGGCCAGGCGGCCCAGGAAGCCGGCCTTGGCGGTGTGGGTGGCGATGAGGTGGGGGCGGAAGCGTTTCAGCTCGGCCAGGACGGCCCTCAGGGCGGCCAGGTCCCGGCCGGGCCGTATCTCCCGGCCCAGGGTGGGGATGAGCTGGTAGCGCACCCCCTGGGCCTGGAGCCAGGGGCCCATGTCGTCCTCGCCCTCGGGCACCGGACCGGCCAGGAGCCGCTGCTCGAAGCGGGCCGGGTCCAGGCCGGCCATGAGCCAGCCCACGTGCTTGGCCGGCCCGCCCACGTTGAGCCGGGCGATCAGGTTGAGGACGCGGATGGGCTCGGCCATGGGCTCTAATCCTCGGTGATGCCGAAGAGCAGGTTGGTGAAGCGTTTCTTGACCGGCGGCTCGATCTTCTCCCCGATCCGGGCCATGAACAGGTTCTCCGGCCGCAGGCCCACGTTGGGCTCATTGGTAGGGTATTGCCGGAACCCCAGGGGCTGCAAGAGGTGGATGATGGTGTCGCGGTAGGCCTGCACGTCCTTCTTGGTGTGGTCCAGGTCCCAGTGCCAGGAGTAGCCCACGATGTAGAGAATGCGCTCCTCGTTGTCCGGCTCCAGCACCACCATCTCCAGCATGGGCTTCATGAGCTTCATGTCGCGCCAGCCCCGCGCGTTCTCGCCGAACACCTCGTGCAGGAGGGGGGGCTGCATCTTGGCCCAGCGCTCGCCGGGCTGGGGCGGCCGCCGCACGCAGTAGCCCACCACGGTGGAGTCCTGGTGCACCGCCAGGCAGAGGTTGGCCTCCGGGTCGGCGGCTATCTCCGCCAGGCTCTCCCGGCTGGTGAGTATGGAGCGGTAGGAGGAGAAATGCCCGATGCCCGCGTCCAGTTCCCAGCCCTCCAGTTCCCGGGGGGTGACATAGCTGAGGATCTCGACCGTGCCCCGCGGGGTCTCCATTGACTGGTTTCGGCGCTGCGGCATGGTGTGGCTTTATGGCTAGAAGTCGTCGTAGCCGCAGTGGATGCGCTTTACCATTATGGCCAGGTCGTAGTTGTTGCCCCTGCGGTCCTTGGCGTAGTCGGGCAGCACCGCCTGCTCGAAGAAGTCCAACTTGCGGGCGGCGCGGATGGCGCTGTCCTCCACGCCCTTGATGAACTCGGCCACCAGCATTTTGAGCCCCAGGTTGACCGACAGTTGGATCAGGTCCATCAGGAGGTAGGTGCCCAGGCGCTGGTTGCGGTAGGCGGGGTCCACCACCACCCGCAGCCGGGTGATGTGGCCCCGGGCGCCGGGGGGGTGGCGGTAGAGGGTGCCCTTGCCCACGATGGCGTCCTTCTGGCTAACCGCCACCACCGGCAGCACCAGGCGGGGGTCGTAACCCAGGATGCACTCGCGCACCACCTTCTCGTCGCTGACATCGTGCCACAGGTACCAGCGGTCCTCGTCGGAGAGCTGCCCGTAGAAGTCGAAGATCCTTTGCTCGTCCTCTTTGGGATCCAACAGACGCAGCCAGACCTCCTCACCATTTTTCAGGATGAGCGGGCGGGGATAACCGTGCTTGCTGGTAACCATGGGGGGCCTCCCAGGCTCAGTCCAGATGGCGGTCGATCACCTCCAGGGTATCGGCCACCCTCTGGCAGTAGGCATACTCGTTGTCGTGCCAGATGAGCACGCGCAACAGGGAACCAGTCAGGGCAAGCCAGTTGAGATCGAGCACAGATGAATGAGGGTTGCCGGCAAAGTCGGCCGCCGGGCGGGAGTATCCCATTATCCCCCGCTCCAGGGCCAGCACGCCGGCCAGCTTGTCCACGGCCGCAGCCTCCAGCACGCCGACCACTTCCTCCACCGCGGCCGGCGGCCGCGCCAGCACCACGTCGGCGCAGAGTGCGTTCACGATGGCGGTGGGCACCCGCAGGCTCATGGACACCAGCCGGCCCGCCAGGTGGGGGAGCACCTGGGCGGTGGTGCGGGCCACCTCGCTGGGCACCGGCCGTACCGTGAGGCCGGAGCGGCCGGCCGTGAAGTTGGGGGCCGGTCCGTCCAACAGGGTGTCGCCGGAGAGCGCGGGGTGCACCGTGAGCAGCGAGGCGCGCTCCAGGCCGAAGGCCTGGTCCAGCACCATGAGCACCGGGGCCGCCGCGTTGGCCGTGCAGGTGCTGCAGGACACCACGTGGTGCGCCGCCGGGTCGTAGGTGTGCAGGTTCACCCCCTTGACCAGGGTGGCCTGGGCCCGGGCCTCGGAGCGGGTGATGACCACCTTGTCCACGGCCCGGCCGGCCATGCCCGCCGCCGCCGCCACCGAGGCCTCGTCGCCCGAGGCCTCCACCAGCACCCGCACCCCGTGGCCCGGCCAGTCCACCTCCCCGGGGCGCCCCCCGAACACCACCGGCACCTCGCGGCCGTCCAGGACCAGGCTGGTGCCCCGGGCCGAGACCTTTGCCGGGAAGGGGCCGGCCGCGCTGTCCGCGGCCAGGAGGTAGGCCAGGTTGGCGGTGAGCTGGCGGGGGTCCCTGCCGCCGGGGTTTATCTCGGCGATCACCTTGAGGCGTTCACCCTGGCCGCGTTCCCACAGGGCGCGCAGCAATCCGCGGCCCACCCTGCCGAAGCCTATGAGCCCAATGCCGGCCATGCCGAGCCGCCCGCCTCCCCTTATCCCTTGAGGGCCTTGGCCACGCTGGCGCCGAACTCGCCCAGGGCGCGGATCACGGTGATGCCCGCCTCCTCCATGGCCGCGATCTTGTCCGAGGCCTTGCCCTTGCCGCCGGAGATGATGGCGCCGGCATGGCCCATGCGCTTGCCCGGAGGGGCGGTCAGCCCGGCCACGAAGCCGAAGACCGGCTTGGAGTAGTGCTCCTTTATATAGGCCGCGGCCTTTTCCTCGGCGTCGCCGCCGATCTCGCCGATCATGGCCACCGCCTCGGTCTGGGGGTCCTCGGCGAACATCTTCAACAGGTCGATGAAGTCCAGGCCCTTGATGGGGTCGCCGCCGATGCCGATGCAGGTACTCTGGCCCAGGCCCGCAGCGGTTAGCTGGGCCACCACCTCGTAGGTGAGGGTACCCGAGCGGCTGATCAGCCCCACCCCGCCCGGGATGTGGATGTAGCCCGGCATGATGCCCACCTTGCACTCGCCGGGGGTGATGATGCCCGGGCAGTTGGGGCCGATCAAAAGAGTGCCCCGGGGCTTGATGAAGCTCTTGACCAGCATCATGTCCCGGGCCGGGATGTGCTCGGTGATGGCCACCACCAGCTTCACGCCCGCCTCCGAGGCCTCGCAGATGGCGTCGGCCGCAAAGGCGGCCGGCACGAAGATGACGCTCACGTCCGCGCCGGTCTGCTGCACCGCGTCGCTCACGGTGTTGAAGATGGGCACCCCCAGCGCCTCCTGGCCCGCCTTGCCGGGAGTGACGCCGGCCACCACCTTGGTGCCGTACTCGATCATCTTCTCGGCGTGGAACATGCCTTCCTTGCCGGTGAGACCCTGGACCACCACCCGGGAGTCCTTGTTGACCAGAATGCTCATGGTCCTTCTCCCTAGAGAAACGGGACACGGGAAAAGACCCGCTTTGAACAGGGCATGGCGCCCCCCGCGCGCGGTCCTGCGTAGTCCCGTGAAAAAAGCTTATGATGCCGCCC
>CAZUHP010000054.1:0-12016 GCA_964620595.1 uncultured Desulfarculaceae bacterium
GCAATAGCCTGCGGCCGCGTCTGGTCCCAGCAGATGACCTTGGCAATCATCGGATCATAATAGGTCTCGACCACTGACCCCGCCGTCACGCCGCTGTCAACTCTCACGCCCGGCCCCGGCGGCACGTATATTAATAGCCAGCGCGGAGCGCCAAAGGAGGCTCGTTCAGTGACCCTGCCCGGCCGGAGCCGTTAAGCCATGCCCACCAGACGCCAGCCAGAGCTGTGGCCGCGGGTGGTGGCCACCTTGGTCATGGGCTTCATCCTCACCGTGTTCAGCACCACCCTCTTTGCCTGGTGGGCGGTGGGGCCGGTGCGCCTGCAACCCATGATCGTGGTGGTGGTCTCGGCCGGCTTCCTGCTGCCCCTGGGCATCGGCGGGCTGTTGGTGCTGTTCCTGGGCTATCTCAGCGACCTGCTCTCCGGCGGCATCCTGGGCCTGCAGCTCACCGCCTACATGGTGGTGTTCCTGGCCTGCGCCGTGGCCCAGCGCCAGATCGAGGTGTACTCCTGGCCCCTGCAGATACTGGCGGTGGCGGTGATGAGCCTGGTGTTCCAGCTTCTGGTGGTGGGCGGGCTGATCCTGGTGCACCGGGGCCAGATGGTCCCGCCCAACCTGACCGCGGTGGTGGGGGCCCAGGCCGCGCTCAGCGCGCTCACCGCGCCGCTTTTCTTCTCCCTGCTGGAGGCCCTGGTGCGCCTGGCGGTGCGCCTGTGGCCCAAGGAGCGCCACGCCGGCCCATGAAGATGTTCTCGCCCAAGAAGATGCGCCGCCACCCCCTGGGCCGGGCCCGGAGCTTCGAGCCGGCCGAGTCGCCCCAGGTGCGGCGCATCCTTCTGGTCTCCGCCCTGGTGGTGGCCCTGCTCTTCAGCGTGTTGCTGGGCCGGCTGTGGTATCTCCAGTTGCTGTTGGGCGAGTCCTTCCGCGCCCAGAGCGAGAACAACCGCATCCGCCTGGTGGACGTGCCGCCCCGGCGGGGGCTGATCTTCGACACCAAGGGCCGGCTCCTGGCCGACAACCGGCCGGCCTTCACCCTGGCGGTGGTGCCCGAGGACGTGCCGGACTGGGACCAGCTCACCCGCCGCCTGGAGAGCCTGGTGGGGGTGACCCCCGAGGAGATAAAACGCGCCCGCCGCGCCGCCCGGGGCCAGCCCCCCTTCAAGCCCATCCGCCTGCGCTCCCACCTGGACCGCCACCAACTGGCCCTGGTGGAAACCTTCCGCTACGAGCTGCCCGGGGTCAAGGTCTTGGTGGAGTACCGGCGGGCCTACCTGGCGCCGGAGATCACCGCCCACGTGGTGGGCTATCTGGGCGAGATAAACCAGCGCGAGCTGGCCCGCCTGCCCCGCTCCCTCTACCGCCTGGGCGACTACGTGGGGCGCTACGGCCTGGAGGCCTCGCGGGAGCGGGTGCTGCACGGCCGGCGCGGGGCCAAGCAGGTGGAGGTGAACGCCCTGGGCCGGGAGCTGGCCGTGCTGGAGGAGGTGGAGGCCAGGCCGGGCCAGGACCTGGTGCTGTCCATAGACCTGGACCTGCAACGGGCCGCGGCCAAGGCCCTGGGCAACGAGGCCGGGGCGGTGGCGGCCATGAACCCCAAGACCGGCGAGGTCTACTGCCTGTACTCCTCGCCCAGCTTCGACCAGAACGACTTCATCACCGGCCTCACCGCGGCCGAGTGGGAGGCGCTGGCCAAGGACGAGCGCCACCCCCTCAAGGACCGCGCCATCAGCGGGGTGTACCCCCCCGGCTCCACCTACAAGATCATCACCGCCGCCGCCGGCCTGCAGGAGGGGGTCATCACCCCGGAAACCACCTTCTTCTGCTCGGGCCAGATACCCTTCGGCCGCCGCACCTACAAGTGCTGGGCCTACAAGAAGGGCGGCCACGGCCAGGTGAACCTGCACAAGGCCCTCAAGGAGTCCTGCGACGTCTACTTCTACAAGGTGGGCCTGCGCCTGGGGGTGGAGCGCCTGGCCAAGTACGCCCGGGCCTTTGGCCTGGGCCGCCCCACCGGGGTGCTCCTGCCCCACGAGGCCAGGGGCACGGTGCCGGACGGGCGCTGGAAGAAAAAGCGCTTCGGCGAGCCCTGGCAGGAGGGCGAGACCCTCAGCCTGGCCATCGGCCAGGGCTTCACCCAGGTCACCCCCCTGCAACTGGCGCGCATGGTCTCGGTGGTCGCCAACCGGGGCCGCCTGGTCACCCCCACCCTGGTCAAGCAGGTGCTCCCCCCGGGCGCCTCCGAACCGGTGCCCGAGCCGCCCGGTATCTCGCGCCGGGTGCCGGTGGACCCCAAGTACCTGGAGGACATCCACCGGGGCCTGGTGGCGGTGGTCAACGAACCGGGCGGCACCGCCCGGCGGGCCCGCCTGCCCGGCATCACCGTGGCCGGCAAGACCGGCACCGCCCAGGTGGTGAGCCTGGCCTTCTTCAAGTCCTTCGGCAAGGAGGACAAGGTGCCTTGGCGCTACCGCGACCACGCCCTCTTTGTGGGCTACGCCCCGGCCGAGGACCCCACCATCGCGGTGGCGGTGGTGGTGGAGCACGGCGGCCACGGCGGCTCGGACGCGGCCCCGGTGGCCCGGGCGGTGATGGCCGCCTACTTCGGCCTGGACAAGATGAAACAGGCCGCCGGGCCCAAATCCCCGGCCGCCGCAGCCGGCCCCCGCCGCCTGGCCCGGGCCCGGGAGGGGGCCACCCCATGATAGACCGCCGCCTGGTCACCAGTTTCGACTGGCCCCTGCTGGGGCTGCTCTGCCTGCTGGCCGCGGCCGGGGCGGTGAACCTCTACAGCGCGGCCAGCTCCTTTGCCCAGGCCGGCACCCCCGTCTTCCTGAAACAGCTCTACTGGTTCGGCCTGGGCCTGGGCGCCATGCTGGCCGTGGCCATGATCGGCTACCAGCGCCTGGATTTCTTGGCCTACGCCATATACGGCCTGGTGGTGCTGGCCCTGGCCGCGGTGCTGGTGTGGGGCAAGGTGGTGGGCGGCTCCCAGCGCTGGCTGGCCCTGGGGCCCCTGGTGGTCCAGCCCTCGGAGATGGCCCGCTTCGCGGTCATCCTGGTCCTGGCCCACTACTTCCACCACCGCGACCAGGACGAACCCTATACCCTGCGCCAGCTCTGGCTGCCGGTGCTCCTGGTGCTCCTGCCCGCGGTCCTCATCCTCAAGCAGCCCGACCTGGGCACCGCCCTGCTGGTCATCATCGTGGGCGCCAGCATCATCCTGGTCAACGGCGTGCGCCTCACCTCCCTGGCCATGGCCACCGGCGCGGTGGTGGGCGTGCTGCCCGTGGCCTGGGGCTTTCTCAAGGACTACCAGAAACGCCGCATCTTCAGCTTCCTCGACCCGGAGTCCGACCCCCTGGGCGCGGCCTACCACCTGATCCAGTCCAAGATAGCGGTGGGCTCGGGCCAGTTCTGGGGCAAGGGCTTCATGGCCGGCACCCAGAGCCAGCTCCATTTCCTCCCCGAGCAGCACACCGACTTCGCCTTCAGCGTGCTGGCCGAGGAGTGGGGCTTCATAGGCGCGATGCTGGTCCTGGTCCTGCTGGCCGCGGTGGTGTACCGCGGCCTGTGGCACGCCCTCAGGGCCAAGGACCGCCTGGGCATGCTGGTGGTGACCGGCGCGGTGGCCAGCATCTTCTGGCCCACGGTCATCAACACCGGCATGGTCCTGGGCCTGTTCCCGGTGGTGGGTATCCCCCTGCCCTTCATCTCCTATGGCGGCTCCTCCATGATCACCACCATGGCCACCATCGGCCTGATCCAGGGCGTGGCCATGCGGCGCTACGTATTCCACCGCCACTAGGGCGACGGGGGGCGACGGGGGGCGGGCGACGGGGGGGCGGCCGCTTTTTTCCTCCTGCCGCCATTGGGTTGCGGGTGCGGTCTTGGTCTGGGGCCGGGGGTTTTAAGGCTTGCCTTCGCCCCTTGGATCGTGATACTGAAAAAATGTTCCACCGTTCAGCGGAGGATGAGAGCGGCGCCAGCCGGTGTCTGTGAGGGAAGGGCCCGTCCCTTGCCTGCCCCACGGACCACCGGTATGCTGCCCCGCCGCCCGGGCCGGCCCGAGGAGCCGGTAAGGGGCCCTTGGAGCAGGGGCCACGCCTGAAGGGGCCACCGGCAGAAGAAGGGCCATCGCCCTGTGAAAGGGGCCGGGGCCTTGAGGGGCCGGGGGCCGGGACCAGGGCGGGAAGCCTGGAGGCGGGGGTGGCCGGAGCCGCCGGTACGGCGCGCCTTCCCTGCCCGTTGCCCATGAGGGGGAGGCTGCGGCCGGACCGAGAGCCTGCACCCATAAGCAGTTAGGAGGACCCCGTGGCCAGACGCCGAAAAGAGGGGGAAGTCACCGTGTTTCTGGGGGGAGACAGCACCATCGAGGGCGCGCTGAACTTTTCGGGCCAGGCCCGCCTGGATGGTGCCTTCAAGGGTGAGATCCAGGGCTCCGGCACCCTGCTCATAGGGCCGGCCGCCCAGGTCCAGGCCGACATCCAGGCCGTCAGCGTCATCATCAGCGGCGAGGTGATCGGCGACGTGACCGCCAGCGAGCGCATCGAACTGCGCGCGCCCGGCAAGCTCAAGGGCAACATCAACGCCCCCCTGGTGGTGATGGACGAAGGCGTGCTGTTCGAGGGCCATTGCTCCATGGCCGGCGAGGAGGCCAAGGAGCGCGCCCCCAAGATCACCCTGTTGGCCTCGAGCGACCAATAAGACCTGTACCACCAGGCGCCCGGCTGGGAAAAAAGCCGGGCGCCGCCGCGACGCCCATCGCGGCATTTTTGGGAACCTTTTTTGTGAAATGCGGTTCAAGTGGGGCCCGGCAAGGGGCGGCAAGGGGCCCCGCGACAAAAAAATTTCTTTGACACCGGGCTGTAAATATTGTAGAAGGGCGCAGCTTGCTTTTTTGGGCACAAGCGGGGTGGGCGAAGTGCCGGGCATGGGGGATGGTGGCTTGTGAACCTCCCGGCGCGGCCCAGTTTCAGGCAAGCGCGCCTTTTCACAAGTTAACAGATAGACAGTCTAAACCAAAGCAGGCACAGGGGCGAGTCACCGCCCTTAATGGAGTGCGAGGTCCATGGTCAGCATAGATATTAACGCCTCCCTGTTCTGGCAGATTGCCAACTTCCTGGTACTGATGGTGGCCCTTAACTTCCTCCTCTACAAGCCCATCCGCGGCATGCTCCGCCAGCGGGCCGAGAAGATGGCCCAGCTCAACGGCGAGATCACCGCGTCCAAGGAAGGGGCCAAGTCCAAGGAGGAGGAGCTGGAGGCCCGGCGGGCCGAGGCCCGCCGCCAGGGCCTGGCCACGGCCGAGGAGATGAAGGCCGAAGGAAGGGCCAAGGAACGCGAGATCATCGAGGCCGCCACCAAGGAGATGGAGGAGGCGGTGGCCAAGGTGCGGGCCGAGATCCAGGCCGAGATCGGCCAGGCCCGCGACCAGCTGAAGCAGGAGGTCCAGTCCTTTGGCAAGGAGCTGGCCCAGAAGATCCTGGGAAGGAGCATCCAGTAATGGGTCGGAAAAACCGCATGCGCTGGGTCTTGAGCGGGGCCGCCGGCTTGTTGGTGTTGGCCGCCTCGGTGGCCCTGGCTTCCGAGGGCGGGGGAGAGGCTGCCCACCACGGCCTGCCCTGGGAAGACTTCATCTACCGTTGCATCAACTTCGGCATCCTCTTGGCGGCCGTGATCTTCCTGCTGCGCAAGCCCCTCAGCTCCGCGCTCAAGAGCAGGGTGGAGAACATCAAGGAGGAGCTGGCCGAGCTGGAGGCCAAGCGCGAGGAGGCCCGCCGCCAGTACGCCGAGATCGAAAAGCGCCTCGCCGACGCCGAGGGCGAGCGGGAAGCCATCCTGGCCGAGTTTCGCCAGCAGGGCGAGCGCGAGTACGAGAAGATACTGGACAACGCCAAGGCCTTGGCCGAGCGCATCAAGGCCCAGGCCCAGTTCACCATTGAGCAGGAGACCAACCAGGCCAAGGCCGAGCTGCGCCGGGAGGTGGCAGAGCTTTCCGCCAGCGTGGCCGAGGACCTGTTGAAGCAGAACATAACCGCCGAGGACCAGGCCCGACTGGTGGGTGAGTATCTGGCCAAGGTACAGCAGGAGGTACAGTGACCAACTCCATTGTCGCCAAACGCTACGCCAAGGCCCTGCTGGAGCTGGGCAGGGATGACGGCAACATTGAGAAGTACGGCCAGGAGCTGGCCGACATGGTCGGCCTCTTGGACCAGGCGCCGGAACTGGAGCAGGTGCTCAGCAACCCGGGCTTCGATCTGGACGAGCGCAAGGCCGTCCTGACCAAGGTCCTGGAGAAGATGAGCCCCAGCCCCATGGTGGCCAACTTCTACAAGCTTTTGATGGACCGCGGCCGCATTGGCGAGCTTCGGGGCATCCAGGCCGTGTACAGCAAGCTCCTGGACGAGGCCCAGGGCATCACCCGCGCCGAGGTGACCACCGCCGCCGCGCTCAAGGAAGAGGAGATCCAGAAACTCAAGGACTCCTTGAAGGCGGTGGCCGGTCGCGAGGTTCACATAGAAGTCAAAGAGGATCCCAGCCTGATTGGCGGCCTCAAGGCACGGATCGGCGATCTGGTGCTGGACGGCTCGGTCAAGACTCAGCTGGAGAGCTTAAAAGATTCCTTGAGAAGGGGTGAGTACGCCTAATGCAGATCAGAGCAGAAGAAATAAGTCAGGTCATCCGGGAGCAGATAAAGGACTACGACAAGAAGGTCGAGGTCTCGGAGACCGGGACCGTGCTCTCGGTGGGTGACGGCATCGCCCGCATCCATGGGGTTGAAAAAGCCATGGTCGGTGAGCTCCTGGAGTTCCCCGGCGGTCTGTTGGGCATGGTGCTCAACCTGGAGGAAGACTCCGTGGGCGTGGCCGTCATGGGCGAGGTGGAGCACATCAAGGAAGGTGACGCCGTAAAGCGCACCGGCCGCATCGCCGACATCCCGGTGGGTGACGCGGTCATGGGCCGCGTCATCGACCCGGTGGGCAACCCCCTCGACGGCAAGGGACCCATCGACGCCAGTGAGCGCCGCCGCATCGAGGTGGTGGCCCCCGGCGTGGTGGCCCGCAAAAGCGTGCACGAGCCCATGTACACCGGCCTCAAGGCCATCGACGCCATGACCCCGGTGGGCCGCGGACAGCGCGAGCTGGTGATCGGCGACCGCCAGATCGGCAAGACCGCCATCCTGGTGGACGCCATCATCAACCAGAAGGACTCCGGCATCAAGTGCATCTACGTGGCGGTGGGCCAGAAGAAGTCCACCGTGGCCCAGGTCATCGACACCCTGGAGCGCCACGGCGCCATGGAGTACACCTGCGTGGTCTCCGCCTGCGCCTCCGACCCCGCCACCCTCCAGTACATCGCCCCCTATGCCGGCTGCTCCATCGGCGAGTACTACCGCGATAACGGCCAGCACGCCCTCATCTGCTACGACGACCTCTCCAAGCAGGCCGTGGCCTATCGCCAGATCTCCCTGCTCCTCCGCCGCCCCCCGGGCCGCGAGGCCTACCCGGGCGACATCTTCTACAACCACTCGCGCCTCTTGGAGCGCGCGGCCAAGCTGTCCGACGATCTGGGCGCCGGCTCCCTCACCGCCCTGCCGGTGATCGAGACCCAGGCCGGTGACGTGTCGGCCTACATCCCCACCAACGTGATCTCCATCACCGACGGCCAGATCTACCTCGAGCCCGGCCTGTTCTTCTCCGGCGTGCGCCCCGCCATCAACGTGGGCCTGTCGGTCAGCCGGGTGGGCGGCGCCGCCCAGGTCAAGGCCATGAAGCAGGTGGCCGGTACCCTCCGCCTGGATCTGGCCCAGTACCGCGAGCTGGAAGCCTTCGCCCAGTTCGGCTCCGACCTGGACAAGGCCACCCAGCAGCAGCTCAACCGCGGCGTGCGCCTGGTGGAGATCCTCAAGCAGCCCCAGTACCAGCCGCTTTCCATGGTCAAGCAGGTCACCATCCTCTTCGCCGGTACCCGCGGATTCCTGGACAAGTACCCGGTGGAGAGCCTGGCCGACTACGAGAAGCAGCTCTACGAGTTCATGGAGAACAAGCACCCCGAACTGTGGAGCGAGCTGGAGGACAAGCAGGCCTTTGACGAGGCCCTGGAAGGCAAGTTCAAGTCGGCTCTCGAGGAGTTCGACAAGATATTCTCGGCTCAGCAGTAGGAAGGAGCGCTAATGGCGGCACTCCGAGACATACAAAACAAGATCGCCGCGGTCAAGAAAACCCGGCAGATCACCCGCGCCATGAACATGGTGGCTGCGGCTCGCTTGCGCCAGGTCCAGGACAAGACCGAGCGCTTCAAGCCCTACGCCAACAAGTTCGCCGAGGTGCTGGGTAGTCTGAGCCAGGGCATCGACCCGGAGATCCATCCGCTTTTGGCCGTGCCCGACGAGGTGGAGAGCGTGGGCGTCATCCTCCTCACCGCTGACCGCGGGCTCTGCGGCTCCTTTAACATGAACCTCATCAATCGGGGCCAGAAGTTCCTCCAAGAGCAGGCGAGCCTGGGCCACCAGGTGCAGTTCCACGTGGTGGGCCGCAAGGGCTGCGACTTCTTCCGGCGCCGCAAGGTGGAGATCGCCCAGCAGATGCCCGGGGTGATGAACGTCATAGACTTCGACCTGGCGGTGAGCATCGCCAGGCTGGGCCTCAACGCCTTCTTGGCCGGCGAGGTCCAGGAGGTCTACATCATCTACTCCGAGTTCAAGAACATGGTGACCCAGATCCCCACCGTGGAGCGGCTGCTGCCCATCCAGCCCGAGCCCGCCGAGGGCGAGGAGGAGGAGGCCGCGGGCGCGGGCGCGGTGGAGTACATCACCGAGCCCTCGGCCGAGGAGATCCTGGTGGACCTTCTGCCCCGCTACCTCAACGTGCGGGTCTACAGCGCGCTCCTCAACACCGCCACCAGCGAGCAGGCCGCGCGCATGGCCGCCATGGACAACGCCACCAAGAACTGTAAGGAAATGATCGACAACCTGACCCTGGTCTTCAACAAGGCCCGCCAGGCCGCCATCACCGCCGAGCTGATGGACATCGTGGGCGGCGCCGAGGCCTTGAGCCAGGGCTAGAACATAAAGCACTAAACGCTTCTTTTCAGGAGGCTCGTTCGCTATGCAGGAAGGTATCATAAGACAGGTCATCGGCCCGGTGGTGGACGTGGAGTTCGAGGGCGAGCTGCCCGAGATCCTCACCGCGCTTCTCATCACCAACCCGGCCATCAACGACGAGGAAGACAACCTCGTGGTCGAAGTCGCCCAGCACCTGGGCGACAACATGGTGCGCTGCATCGCCATGGACGTTACCGAGGGCTTGCAGCGCGGCATCAAGGTCAAGAACACCGGCAAGCCCATCCAGATGCCCGTGGGCGACGAAACCCTGGGCCGGGTGCTCAACGTGGTGGGCCGCCCCGTGGACGGCCTGGGCCCGGTGAACGCAAAGCAGTTCTATCCCATCCACCGCCCCGCCCCCTCCCTGGTGGACCAGGACACCTCGGTCAACGTCCTGGAAACCGGCGTCAAGGTCATCGACCTCCTGGTGCCCTTCCCCCGCGGCGGTAAGATGGGCATGTTCGGCGGCGCCGGCGTGGGCAAGACCGTCATCATGATGGAGATGATCCACAACATCGCCATGCAGCACGGCGGTATCTCCGTGTTCGCCGGCGTGGGCGAGCGCACCCGCGAGGGCAACGACCTCTACCACGAGATGAAGGACTCCGGCGTCATCAACAAGGCCGCCCTGATCTACGGCCAGATGACCGAGCCCCCCGGCGCCCGCGCCCGCGTGGCCATCTCCGCCCTCACCGCGGCCGAGTACTACCGCGACGAGCAGGGCCAGGACGTGCTCCTGTTCATCGACAACATCTTCCGCTTCACCCAGGCCGGCTCCGAGGTCTCCGCCCTGCTGGGCCGCATGCCCTCCGCCGTGGGCTACCAGCCCACCCTGGGTACCGACCTGGGCGAACTCCAGGAGCGCATCACCTCCACCACCAAGGGCTCCATCACCTCGGTCCAGTGCGTGTACGTGCCCGCCGACGACCTCACCGACCCGGCGCCGGCCACCACCTTCGCCCACTTGGACGGCACCGTGGTGCTCAGCCGCCAGATCGCCGAGCTGGGCATCTACCCCGCGGTGGACCCCCTGGACTCCACCAGCCGCATCCTGGACCCCAACTACCTGGGCGAGGAACACTACAACACCGCCCGCCGCGTGCAGATGACCCTGCAGAAGTACAAGGACCTGCAGGACATCATCGCCATCCTCGGTATGGACGAACTCTCCGAGGAGGACAAGCTCACCGTGGCCCGGGCGCGCCGTATCCAGCGCTTCCTGTCCCAGCCCTTCCACGTGGCCGAGACCTTCACCGGCACCCCCGGCAAGTACGTCAAGCTGGAGGACACCATCAAGGGCTTCCAGGAGATCCTGGACGGCAAGTGCGACGAGCTGCCCGAGCAGGCCTTCTACATGGTGGGCACCATCGACGAGGCCCGCGAGCGGGCCGAGCAACTGGCCGCAGTGGAGTAAGGCCGGAACTGCCGGGGCGGCGCCCGCGCCCCCCGGCAAACCGCACCCCGGCGAACCGCAAGGGCCCCGGCCGGGTAAACAACCCTGAGCCGGGTGCCAAACCAAAGGGCGAGAAAAAGGCATGGCCAATAAGATCCTCTTGGAAGTCGTGACACCTGACAAGCTCTTGTTGAGCAAAGAGGTGGATGTGGTGGTGGCCACCGGCGTGGACGGCGAGTTCGGCGTGCTCTACGGCCACGTGCCCTTCCTCTCCTCCCTGGCCGTGGGCGAACTCAGGTACCGGGACGGCAACCAGCTCGAGTATGCCGCCATCACCGGCGGGTTCGCCGAGGTGACCGGCAAGAAGGTCACCATCCTGGCCGAGGCCGCCGAGCTGGCCCGGGAGATCGACATCGACCGCGCCAAGCGGGCCCGCGAGCGGGCCGAGCAGCGCCTGGCCCAGGCCCAGCAGGAGCAGTTGGACTACACCCGCGCCGAGGCGGCCCTCAAGCGCGCCATGCTGCGCATGCGCGTGGCCGAGCGCGCCTCTGGCGGCGGCGCCAACGCCTAAAAAAGGGCGAACGAGCCTCAATACGCCAGCATAGCGAACCAGCGCCTCCCGGAGATCGGTCCGGGGGGCGCTTTTTTGGGCGGGGGGGCGGGCGACGGGGGGCGGGCGACGGGGGGCGACGGGGGGCAGCGGCGGGGAGCGGAGGCGCTTCCCCCCTGGCCGCTGCTTTAAGCCCTTGCGCCCTCCCGGCAAACCCCCTAACATATCGGCCCATGAACGCGCGCGACGAATCAACCGGCCTGGCCGTGGTCATCCTGGCGGCGGGCAAGGGCACCCGCATGAAGTCGGACCTGCCCAAGGTCCTGCACACCCTGGGCGGACGGCCGCTTCTGGCCTACAGCCTGGACCTGGCCGCGGAGCTGGGCGCGGGCCGCACCCTGGTGGTGGTGGGCCACCAGGCCGAGCGGGTGCGGCGGGCCTTTGCCTCGCGGCCGGGCCTCGGCTTTGTCACCCAGCAGCCCCAGCTCGGCACCGGCCACGCGGTCATGGCCGCCGCGCCCCGGCTCCAGGGCTGGCGCGGGCCGGTGCTCATCCTCTGCGGCGACGTGCCCGGCCTGAAGGCCGACACCTGCCGCCGGCTCCTGGCGCACCACCAGGCGCGGGCCGAGGCCCTCACCGTGCTGGGCATGGACCTGCCCCGGCCCGGCCACTACGGCCGCCTGGTCACCGACCGGCACGGCCGCCTGGCCCGCATCGTGGAGTACCGCGACGCCAGCCCGGCCGAGCGCGCCATCACCCTGGTCAACGCCGGGGTCTACGCGGCCCAGGCCGGGCCCCTGCTGGAGTTTCTGCCCCGCCTGGCCGCGGACAACGACCAGAAGGAGTACTACCTCACCGACCTGGTGGAGCTGATGCACACCGCCGGGTTGAAGGTGGGCTACGCCCTCTGCCCGGACCCCGCCGAGGTGGCGGGCGTGAATTCCCAGGAGGAGCTGGCCGCCCTGGAGCA
>CAZUHP010000054.1:12116-19708 GCA_964620595.1 uncultured Desulfarculaceae bacterium
AGAAAAAGGCGGCTGGGGGTGAGTTTTTGCCGGGGCTTGCGGTACAATATTCGGCCGGGTGCCGGCGATGGTCCCGGCCCTGGTGAAGACGCCCGAAAAGGGAGAACGGAAGGCGGCCCCTGGCAAGGGGGCCTCCTCCCCGGCCCAGGGGGATTGATGGCATGTGCGGAATAATCGGCTACATAGGGCCGGAGGATGCGGTGGAGGTCATCATGGACGGCCTCTCGCGCCTGGAGTACCGCGGGTATGACTCTGCCGGCCTGGCCCTGGTCAAGGACGGCGAGTTCGCGGTGTGCCGCGCCGAGGGCAAGCTGGCCAAGCTGCGCGCCAAGCTCCAGGGCGAGCCCCTCTCCGCCCACCTGGGCATGGGCCACACCCGCTGGGCCACCCACGGCCGGCCCAACGAGACCAACGCCCATCCCCACCTGGCCGGCGACGTGGCGGTGGTGCACAACGGCATCATCGAGAACTACCTCGAACTCCGCGAGGAACTCACCGCCGCCGGCCACAACTTCAAGTCCGAGACCGACACCGAGTGCGTGGCCCACCTGGTGGAGAGCTACCTGGACCAGGGCCAGGACCTGCCCGAGGCGGTGCGCACCGCCCTCAATCGCATCCGGGGCTCCTTCGCCCTGGTGCTCCTGGACCGGCGCCGGCCCGGCCTGTTGGTGGGCGCGCGCAAGGACTCGCCCCTGATCCTGGGCCTGGGGGAGGAGGAGGGTGAATACTTCCTGGCCTCGGACGTGCCCGCCTTCCTGGCCCACACCAACCGGGTGGTGTTCCTGCGCGACGGCGACGTGGTGGTCATCCAGGACGGGAGCCACCACATAACCGACCTGGCGGGAAGGCCCCAAGAGCGGCCGGTGGAGGCCATAAGCTGGTCGCCGGCCATGGCCGAAAAGGCGGGCTACACCCACTTCATGCAAAAGGAGATATTCGAGCAGCCCCGCGCCCTGGTGGACACCCTCAGCGGCCGGGCCAAGCCCGGCTCGGCGGACGTGTCCCTGCCCGAGCTGGGCTTCACCAGCGAGGAGCTGAAACAGGTGCGCCGCCTGGTGCTCTTGGCCTGCGGCACCTCCTATCACGCCGCCCTGGTGGGCAAGTTCCTGGTGGAGGGCCTGGCCCGGGTGCCGGCCGAGGTGGACCTGGGCTCCGAGTTCCGCTACCGCGACCCCCTGGTGGGGCCGGGGGACCTGGTGGTGGCCATCAGCCAGTCCGGCGAGACCGCCGACACCCTGGCCGCGGTCAAGGAGGCCACGGCCAAGGGGGCCAAGGCCCTGGCCATCTGCAACGTGGTGGGCTCCAGCCTCACCCGGGAATGCTCCGGGGTGCTCTACACCCACGCCGGCCCGGAGATAGGGGTGGCCTCCACCAAGGCCTTCACCACCCAACTGGTGGCCCTGCACCTGCTGGCCATTCACCTGGGCCGGGTGCGGGGGGTGATCGACCAGGACCAGGGCCGCAGGCTGGTGGAGGAGCTGATAACCCTGCCCGGCCTGGCCCAGCAGGCCCTGGACAGCGAGCCCCAGGTGCGCGCCGTGGCCGAGCGCTTCATGGGCGCCCAGGACTTTTTGTACCTGGGCCGGGGAATCTGCTACCCCATCGCCCTGGAGGGCGCCCTCAAGCTCAAGGAGATCAGCTACATCCACGCCGAGGGCTACCCGGCCGGCGAGATGAAGCACGGCCCCATCGCGCTCATCGACGAGAAGATGCCGGTGGTGGCCCTGGCCAATAACAACGACGTGCTGGAGAAGGTGCTCTCCAACATGCAGGAGGTGCGGGCCCGCGGGGGCAAGCTCATCGCTGTCACCGAGGCGGACAACGAGGCGGTCCGCTCCCTGGCGGACCAGGTCATCCTGGTGCCCTCGGCGCCGCCCCTGTTGGCGCCGGTGCTGCTCACCGTGCCCCTGCAGCTCCTGGCCTATCACGTGGCCGTGCTCCGGGGCACCGACGTGGACCAGCCGCGCAACCTGGCCAAAAGCGTCACCGTGGAGTAAACTCTTAGTTCACAAGTTATACAAAAGCCTTGACCCCTGGCGGTCCGGCGTCATAAATTGTGTACAGAAAGCCAAGTAGTATGGAAGTAACGGCTTTTAACCGACTGGAAGAGAAGATAGAGGAGCTTTTGAACCGGTTGGCCGCCCTCAAGGAGGAAAACGCCGACCTGCGCGCCGCTCTCAATCAAAAGGAGGAGACCCTGAGCGAGCTGGGCCAGCGGGTGCATTCGCTGGAGCAGGAGCGCGAAGAGGTGCGCGGCCGCATAGAGCATCTGGTGCAAAGGCTTGAAAGTTATTAAACCCTATCCCCATGAAGGGCCCGGGGCCCTGGCCGGGGGAGCCGAAGTAGTCGAGGCCCCGGGGGCGGGGCGGATGTGAGGGTGATCCGGCCCGTCGATTGAGGAATTGGGGAGGTGGTTGCGGTAAAGGTACAGATCCTGGGCAATGAGTACCTGCTGCGCTCCAGCGCCAGCGAGGCTCAGGTCCGCCGGGTGGCGGCCCATCTCAATGCCCGGGTCAAGGAGGTGCTGGAAAGCAGCGACCCCTCCTCCACGCTGGCCGCCGTGGTGCTGGCCGCGTTGAACATCACCAATGAACTGTTGCAATTGAAAGACTCACAGGAACGCTTTTATAAGGAGATCGAGGCCAACACCGAGAGACTACTCGACAAGATCGAGGAGCAAAATAAATAGGTTACCCCTGCGCTGCTCGTGATTGGGCGCTCAGTTATTTTGAGCCAACACCTAAAGAAAAGGGCCCCGCGCCTCTGAAGGCGGGGGGTGGACCCCGCCGAGTCCGGGGACCCGAACCAGCCTTCACGCCCGGCCCACCTGGTCAGCCAGGTTCAAAAACGATACCGCCCACACGGCAGAGGCGGGGATAACCTAGCTCTCAACCTTCTCAGGAAGTGGAGCCTTGCCCAAATAAGCATGGGTCTCGGTAGGTTACAAGTGGTTTGTCCTGCTCGGCGGGCGTCAGTCGGATCTCTCCGGCAAGCCCCACCCGCGCGGGTCGTTCAGCCAGGTGCCCCTGGAGATACGCCTAGGTTTCTCCCTGGCCTGTACTGCAAAACCAGTGGACCACCCGGCCGCACCGGCTAGCGCCTGGTCGGGAGCGCCCCTCGGCGCCCCCTCGGCGCCCCCCCGGTGCCCCCCGGCGCCCCGACGCCCCCCCGGCTCCCTCTTGATTGAATAGGCCGCGCCTGCCGCGCCCTCTGCCCGCGCGGCCCCGCCCCGTCACAGGGCCTCGACCTCCTTGTCAGCATACAAGGAGGACTCATGTCCACAGCCCTGGTCGTAATCGGCTTCTTTGTCGCCCTGTTGGTGGGTGCGGCCGTGGGTTATTTCATCCGCGTGCGCCAGGCCGCCAGCCGTTTGCAGTCGGTGGAGATGCTCAGCCAGAAGATGGTTGACGACGCCCGCCGCGAGGCCGAGACCCTGAAAAAAGAGGCCTTGATCCAGGCCAAGGACCAGCTCTACCAGATGAAGCTGGATTTCGAGGCCGAGACCAAGGAGCGCCGGGCCGAGCTGAACCAGTTGGAAAAGCGGCTGGCCCAGAAAGAGGACACCCAGGACAAGCGCTCCCAGCAGCTCGACAGCCGGGAGCAGGACCTGCTGCGCCGGGAGGCCAAGATCCTGGAGCGCGAGAAGGAGCTGGAAAAGCAAAAGTCGGAGTACGACCGGCTGGTGGCCGAGCAGAAGGAGACCTTGGAGCGGGTGGCCTCCATGACCGAGGCCGAGGCCAAGGCCCAGTTGATCCAGTCCCTGGAGGCCGAGGCCCGCCACGAGGCGGCCAAGACCATCAAGCGCATCGAGCAGGAGACCAAGGAGCAGGCCCAGAAGAAGGCCCAGGAGATACTGGCCCTGGCCTGCAAGCGCTACGCCGGCGACTACGTGACCGAAAAGACGGTGAGCGTGGTCACCCTGCCCAACGACGAGATGAAGGGCCGCATCATCGGCCGCGAGGGGCGCAACATCCGCGCCATCGAGGCGGCCACCGGCATAGACCTGATCATCGACGACACCCCCGAGGCGGTGATCCTCTCGGGCTTCAACCCCATGCGGCGGGAGGTGGCCCGCCTGAGCCTGGAGCGGCTCATCTCCGACGGCCGCATCCACCCGGCCCGCATCGAGGAGGTGGTCAAGAAGGTCACCAGCGAGGTGGAGGCCTCCATCAAGGAGGCCGGCGAGCAGGCTACCTTCGACGTGGGCGTGCACGGCATCCACCCCGAGATAGTCAAGCTCCTGGGCCGCCTGCGCTACCGCTCCTCCTATGCCCAGAACTGCCTGCAGCACTCCCTGGAGGTGGCCTTCCTCTGCGGCATCATGGCCTCCGAGCTGGGGCTCAACCCCAAGCACGCCAAGCGGGCCGGGCTGCTGCACGACATCGGCAAGGCGGTGGACCACGAGATCGAGGGGCCCCATGCCCTGATCGGCGCGGACCTGGCCAAGCGCTACGGCGAAAAGCCCTATATCGTGCGCGCCATCCAGGCCCACCACGAGGACGTGCCGCCGGAGAGCATCCTGGACGTGCTGGTGCAGGCGGCCGACGCCCTTTCCGGGGCGCGGCCCGGCGCCCGGCGCGAGATGCTGGAGAGCTACGTCAAGCGCCTGGAGGACCTGGAGCGCATTGCCGACTCCTTCGAGGGCGTGTCCAAGAGCTACGCCATCCAGGCGGGCCGCGAACTCAGGATCGTGCTGGAGGCGGAGAAGACCAACGACGACCAGGCCCTCATGCTGGCCCACGACGTGGCCCGCAAGATCGAGGAGGAGCTGATCTACCCCGGCCAGATCCGGGTGACCGTGATCCGCGAGACCCGGGCGGTGGACTACGCCAAGTAGGCCGGCGCGGGCGGCGGCGGGCCGACCGGAGCCTTGACCCGGCGACGAAGAGGCACCCCGGGCCGAGAGGCCAAGGGCGACGGGGGGCGGGCGACGGAGGGCGGGCGGCCGGGCGGTCGAAAGCGCCCGGAGGAGACCGAAGTGAAAAAGGGGGCTCCGAGTGGGCCTCCTTTTTTGTGTCTCGCCCCCCCGCCCCTCTGCCCCCCCGCCCCCCTGCCCCCGCCCGGGGGGTATAATAATACAGCCGGGAGGGCCGTTACTTTCGCGCCAGGCCAGGGGGACTCATGCTCAAGCTGCTTTTCATAGGCGATGTGTTCGGCGAACCCGGCCGGCGGGCCCTGGAGCGCCTGCTGCCCCGTTTGCGCGAGGAGTGGGCCGTGGACCTGGTGGTGGCCAACGGCGAGAACGCGGCCGGCGGCCTGGGGCTCACCGCCCGCCTGGCCCGGGAGCTCTGGGGCTGCGGGGTGGATGTGATAACCACCGGCAACCACGTGTGGAAGCAGCGCGATTTGGTGCCCCTGCTGGAAGACACGGACCGGGTGCTGCGGCCGGCCAACTTTCCGCCCGGCACCCCGGGGCGCGGCCAGGTGATGGTGGAGGCCGGCGGCGCCAGGATCGGCGTGGTCAACCTCCAGGGCCGGGTGTACATGGCCGAGCTGGACGACCCCTTCCGCTGCCTGGACGGGCTCTTGGCCGGGGAGCTGGCCGGCGCGGCCTGCGTGGTGGTGGACATGCACGCCGAGGCCTCCAGCGAGAAGCAGGCCCTGGCCTGGTACGCGGACGGCCGGGTGGCGGCGGTGGTGGGCACCCACACCCACGTGCAGACCGCGGACCAGAGGATACTGCCCCAGGGCACCGCCTTCATCACCGACCTGGGCATGACCGGCCCCCACCGCTCGGTGATCGGCATGGACCCGGCCGCGGCCATCGCCCGTTTCACCACCCAGCGGCCGCTTCGCTTCAAGGTGGCCAAGGGTGATGTCCGGCTCCAGGGCGCCCTGGTGGAGCTGGACCCGGACAGCGGCCGGGCGCTCGGCATCCAGCGGGTGGACCAGGCCTTGGCGTAGGGCCCCCGCCCCCCCGCCCCCCCGTCGCTCCGCCCCCCCGTCGCTCCGCCCCCCCCCGTCGCCTTGGGTTGGCGGCTTGCCTGGCGAAAAGGGCTGTGCCATGATTGGCGAGTAGGTATCATCATGATTGGGGGAATAGCGATGAAGAGAGTGGTTTGCGTGTTGGCTTGCGTGTTGCTGTTGACTTGTCTTGTGCTGCCCGCGGCGGCAGGGGACCAGGAGCTGGGCCAGCGCCTGGTAGGCAAGATGTTCGCCCTCATGAAGGCCAATGACATTCCTGCCCTGGACAAGTTAATGGCGCCGGGGTTCCAGTCGGTGCACTCGGACGGGGCGCGTACCCGTGCCAAGGAGCTGGCCCTGATCAAGAAGCTCAAGCTGGGCGACTACCGCCTGGCGGACTTCAAGACCACCCGCCAGGGCCAGGTGCTGGTGGTCACCTACACCGTGTCCGTGGCCGAGACCATAGACGCCAAGCGCACCAACACCGTGCCTGCTCCCCGGCTGAGCGTGTTCGTCAAGGACAAGGGCCAGTGGCTGTGGCTGGCCCACGCCAACCTCAAGCCGGTGGGCAAGAAGTAGCCCGGACCTTTTCCTGGAAACCGAACCGCCCCGGCCGATGCGGCCGGGGCGGGCGCTGTTTGGACGGGGGGGGCGACGGGGGGGGCGACGGGGGGGCGACGGGGGGCGTGGGGCGTGGGCCTAGTCGGCCAGGGCGGTCTGGTCGATGAGGTCGCGCACCTGGGCCCTGAGCGCGGTGTTGTAGGGCGGCGGGCCGCTCACCCCGAAGTAGGAGCCGTAGTCCTCCACCAGGCTGGTGAAGGCGTGCCAGGTCTCGGTGGTGCTGATGCGCCGCTGGTGGCAGGGGCCGGAAAAGGAGCGGCTGCCGTCCACGGCGTGGTCCTCCACCGTGGAGCACAGGCCCACCGGGGCCAGGGGCCCGGAGATGAAGTCGCCCCAGGACCAGAAGTTGACCCAGCGGGGCACCTCCAGGGGGCAGAGCACCCCCTGCTTGCCGCACCCGTAGTAGTCCAGCCAAAAGGCGGTGTAGATGGACACCCCCCAGTCGAAATCGCAGGGCACCGGCAGCTTGAGGGCGTACAGCGGCGAGCTGAGGGTGATGAGCAGCTCGGCCTTGATCCCCTGGGACGCCACCTGGCGCAGGGCCAGGAAGGCCAGCACCGTGCCCCAGGAATGGCTGACCACGATCAGCTTGCCCTTGGCCGCGTATTGGGCCAGAAAGTCGGCCAGCTCGTCCACCCGTTCCGGGGTCTTCTTGGCGTCGCCGTTCCAGTAGTAGAGCACGATGTTGGACTGGGGCACCACCACCCCCAGGGAACGCACCGACTGCAAGAGGTAGTCGCGCTCCTCGGACTCGGTGAGGTTGAGGCCGAAGGTCTTGGTAAAGGAAAGGCCGCACACGCAGACCACGTAGTAGTCATCGGGCGCGGCAGCGGCCTTTTGGGCGGGCGCGGCCAGGAGCAGGCAAGCGGTGGTAAACAGGGCCACCGCCCACAGGCGGAGGCTGGCACGGCACACGGGCATCTCTAACCTCCCAGTCCGGTCTGCCCGCCATTATGGCACGGCAGCCGGCCCAAGGCCAGCCCGCCCCCGTCGCCCGCCCCCGTCGCCCGCCCCCTCACACCCGCCCGCCCCCGTCGCCCCCCGTCGCCCCCGCCCCCGTCGCCATC